>CANQOQ010000004.1 GCA_947625495.1 Candidatus Gastranaerophilales bacterium
CCATCTTCAAGAACCTTATCCTGACTTACAAGACCTGAAAATACGACTACTGCCGCACCTAAAAGCGCAATAGTAACTTTTGGTATTTTTTCAAGTGCTATAAATATATAAGCCAGAATCAAGATGGACGCTGAAATAGCAATATTATGGTTTTGCACCAATTCGTAAAAATGTTCCATGCTTTACCTCTCTTAAGTGTATATACATCTTGATTTTAACAAAAACATAGAATCAATTGTTATTCTATTTTCATATCAAGTTTCAAAAAAGCTTCAATAAACCCGTCAATATTCCCGTCCATAACAGAATCTACATTTCCGACTTCATAATTCGTTCTATGATCTTTTACCATTTTATAAGGATGAAAGACATAAGAACGAATTTGAGAGCCAAAATTAATATCAACATTTTGACCTTTTAATTTTAGCAGTTTTTCTTCGTGTTCGGCTTGTTTAATTTCTAAAAGCTTAGATGCAAGAATCTGCATTGCGGTTTCTTTGTTTTGAAGTTGAGAGCGCTGCTGCTGGCATCTTACAACAATACCAGTAGGTTTATGTAAAATTCTTACTGCTGTTTCAACTTTATTAACATTTTGACCGCCTGCACCGCCTGAGCGCATAGTATCAACAACAATATCTTCAGGCGGTATTTCAATTTTTTTACTAAAATCTTCAATAACAGGGCTGACTTCTAAGCTTGCAAAGCTTGTCTGCCTTTTCCCGTTTGCATTAAATGGAGAAATTCTTACTAACCTATGAACGCCTTTTTCCGCTTTGGCAAGCCCGTATGCGTACTTACCCGATACTTTTATGGTCGCTGATTTAATTCCAGCTTCTTCACCGTCAGAGTGTTCTATTAAATCGACTTTCCAATGCTTTGACTCCGCCCACCTCATATACATTCTTAAAAGCATCTGTGCCCAATCTTGAGCATCAGTTCCGCCGGCTCCTGCATTTACCGTTATAATAGCGTCTGATTTATCATATTCACCGCTTAAAGTTGATTCGATTTCCCATATTTCAAGTTCTGATTTAAGCTTTCTTATGGTCTTTTCAACCTCAACCAATACGGAATCTTCTTTTGTTTCTTCATAAAGTTCAAAAAGCGTCTCAATATCACTTATAAGATTAGTCCAATTTGAAATTTTTTCTATATTGTCTTTATCTTCTTTAACTTCCTGAGCTATTTTTGATGAAATTTCAGGGTTTGACCAAACTTCACTTTGCTGAAGTTTTGCTTCATTCTCTTTAACCGAATTTTTTAAAGAGTCTACATCAAATACCTTCAATGCCTTTTCATACATTGTTTTTACGGGATTATAAAATTGTTTTATTTCATCAAATAACAATCTAATTATCCTTTTTTTTGTCTTTGGCAAATTCAGAATCTAATCTTAAAAATACTGGTTTAATTTTATCCTTATCGGTAATTTTACCCGCTTTTAATCCGCCCCAGTACAGGTTTTCATATTTAAAATCAATTTTTTCGTTTAACTGTTTTAATATGTCTTCACTTATATTCGGGCAATAAGGATAAAGCATAATTGCTATATGTCTCATAGCTTCAAGAACGGTATAAAGGACTTTTCCGCATTCCGTCATTTTTTCTTCTTTTGCCAATGTCCAAGGAGCTGTTTCAGTTACATATTTATTAACGCTGTCAGAGAATACCACAAGCATATTAGCCGCTTCCGCCAATTCATAGTTATTGAATGCTTCAATGATTTGATTTTTTGTATTTTCCGCCTGAATGGCAATTTTAGAATTCTTATCGGTTATAAATTCTTCTTTTAGTTCTCCGTCAAAGTATTTAACAAGCATATTCAAGGTTCTGTTTAAAAGATTACCGATATTATTAGCTAAATCAGCGTTAACTTTTTCTTTAAAATCTTCATCGGAGTAGTTGCCGTCACGACCCAAGGGTGCAGCCGACGCCATATAATATCTGAAAGCATCGGGTTTTTCCAAATGAAATGCTTCAATTACATCTTTTGGAGCAATAACATTACCGATTGATTTACTCATTTTAGACTGGTCAATTGTTATCCAGCCGTGAGCAAAAATTGTTTTGGGCAAGGGAAGTCCTAATGACATTAATATTGCAATCCAATATATAGAGTGGAACTTAATAATATCTTTACCTATAACGTGGACATCCGCCGGCCATAACTTTTTAAACTGTTCCGAAGGATTTTCTATATCGTATCCGATTGCAGTTATATAATTTGAAAGAGCATCAATCCACACATAAATTGTTTGAGTATCATCTCCTTCTACACCTATTCCCCATTGTACAGACTCTTTTGTTCTTGAAACAGATATATCTTCTATGTTTTCAAGCTGGTTTAACAATTCATTAACTCGCATTGAAGGTAAAATAAAATCAGGGTGAGCTTTAATATAATCAGCTATTTTATCTTTATATTTTGTTAATTTAAAAAAGTAGTTTTCTTCTGTTATTTCTTCAGGTTTTTTCATGTGGTCAGGACATAAACCATCTTCAGTCAAATCTTTCGGATTTAAGAAAGATTCACACCCGGAACAATAAAGCCCTGTATATGTATGTTTATAAATATCCCCGTTTTCAAGAAGTTTTTTAAATATCTGCTTAACTACCTTTTTATGCTGTTCATCAGTTGTTCTTATTATTTTATCGTAACTTATTTCAAGTTCTTTCCAAGCATTTTCGAACATAGAAAAATTTTCATCACATAATTCTTTTGGGGTAATACCTCTTGATTGTGCGGTTTTTTGAATTTTTATTCCGTGTTCATCCGTACCTGTAAGCATAAAAGCATTGTCTATAAGCTGTCTTTTATGTCTTATAATAACATCAGATAATATTTTTTCGTAAGCGTGACCGATATGAGGCGCACCGTTAACATAATCTATTGCCGTTGTCAGATAAAATTTTTCCTGCATAATTTATACACCCTCAAAATATGATAAGACTAATTTAACACAAATGATATATTTAAGATAGTAATATCGTATATAATTGTAAAAATTTCTATGATAAATAACAAAAAATTTTATGTCGTGATATTAGAATTGAACGTAAGGTAATGGAGGTTTAATTATGGCAAAAATTAATTCAATCAAAATCTGTTCCAGTGAACTAAGTGCTCCGTATGAAAAAGTTGCAAGAGAAAAGCTTAAAGCAAAACCAGGAGAAGAGCATCTAAAAATTCAATATCAGAATCAGGACGATGTTTTAAATGCTATTGATTCATTACCTAAAGCTCCAAAATCTGTTTTGTTTACTCATAATGTTTTTAGATCAGGTTTTTCTGATTCTATAGTTACTCAAAGAATTGATGTAAAAAATAGAAATAATTTTAGTTTTAAAACTACAGAATCTTATTTTCTGGATGGTTGTAAAAAATTTTTTGTAACACGTAACTCTAAAAAAAATACCTATTTACAAAATTTAAAACCAAAAAGTAATAAAGATGAATCTGCTAAAGAAGTAATAAAAGAAATCATAAAGTCCGGTGTTCAGCTTAATGATATACCAAATTGCGGCAGAACAAATTTTGGAAATGAAATTAAAACATTTGATGTTATAATATAACCCAGACTGTTAAACTTTTATACAAATACCGATAATTATATCGGTATTTGTTTTTGCATGGTAAACTTTATATAAGAGGATATAATTATGACCGATAGACTAAATAACAGAAAAAATAATGAACTGAGAGTAATAAAAATAAATAAAAATTATACAAACCATGCTTTAGGCTCTGTTTTAATTGAGTTTGGAGATACAAAAGTTATAGTAACCGCTTCAGTTGAAGAAGGAAAACCCAGATGGATGGAAAAGGATGATGAAAGGGGCTGGGTGACTGCAGAGTATTCTCTTTTGCCTGCTTCTACACACACAAGATGTCAGAGAGAAAGAACAAAAATTTCCGGCAGAACTCAGGAGATTCAAAGATTGATTGGAAGGAGCCTTCGTTCTTGCGTCGATTTAGTTAAACTCGGTGACAGAACAGTTACAATAGACGCTGATGTTATACAGGCTGACGGCGGCACAAGGTGTGCTTCAATCTGTGGCGGTTTCATTGCAATGAGTATTGCTTTTAATAAACTTATAGAGCAGGGGATACTTGCTGAAAACCCGATTATTGAACCTATTGCAGCAGTGTCTGTCGGTATTATAGACAGCGAAATTAAACTTGATTTAGATTATCAAGAGGACTCTCACGCTCAGGTTGACTCAAATATAGTTATGACTAAATCCGGCAAAATTATTGAGTTTCAAACAACAGCAGAAGGCGCTCCTTTTGAAAAATCACAGCTTGATGAAATTTATAATCTTGCTAATGATGCAATTCAAGAAATAATCAATTTATACTAAATTCTCAAACTCTTTATATATTTCAGGCAGTTCTTGTTTAAAACTGACAGAATCCGAGTCTGTATTGAGTGTTTTGTCTTTTAATTGATGATTATATCTGTATTGAGTCCAAAGTCTTGTTATGGCGGACAGAGTAAAGCCCATAAAGATTAAACTGAATGCATAAGGAACAAGTGAAATAAATGCTTTTTCTTTAGTTAATCTTGAAAGTTCTTTTGCAGGCAGAGTATTTCTTTCTTTTGCAATTTTTTGAGCAATTTCTCCGAGCTGTGACCTTGAAGGTGTTGTAAATTTGCCGTCTGCCGTTTTCTTTAATAAATCAGGGAATGCGTTTTTCTTTTCAAGAATCTTGGTAAATCCTTTTTCAAATAATTCGCTTCCAAAAATTGTATAAAAAACAACAAGAGGAACTCTTGTCCAGACTTCAGCAACGTCAAGTTTTCCTCGGTCTTGTGCGGCTTTTGAATATCCGAATAATCCTGCAATTGCGGTTAAAGCCAACTGTCCTTTGCTTAATGCCAGTTTTCCGTTACTGTTTGCGAAATCAAGACTGAATTTTGAGAGTGTATTTTTAATTTTATCGGATTTTAATCCTGCCTTTGTTAAACCGCCTGCTAATGCTTTACCGGGGTTAAGTATAGCTTTTGAAATATTTTGAAGTTTATCTGATTTATGACCGAACAAGGCAAGCAAAGACCCTAAGGCAACTCCCGTTAAAGAAAGCAGTGCAGCTTTTTTCAGCTGTTGTTTTGAATGTTTCTCAACCCTTTCCTGCTGCAATTTATCTTCTTTTTCATTATGTGTTTTATCTAAATTCGCAATGTTATTAAAATTACTTTTTTTAAAAGCTTTTAGAGTGAAAAGATTTTTTGCAAAGCTAAGCGTATATTCGGCAACAGGAATAGCTAAGCACGCAAGCACAATCCCCGCTTTTGTTGATATGGCTCTTTTCTTAATTTCATCATTTAAAACAGGATTATTTGTTATATTTTCAACAGTTTTCGGTATTTGTTCGTTAATTTTTGCTCTTAAAATTTCCGGTTGAAATTTATTAAATATTTTATTCCGGAAAAGTTTTTCCCCGAGTATGGGTGATGCAAAATAAAAAATACCGGATTCTATAAATTCCAAAAAGCTCATTTCTGCAAAATCAGCTTTACTTCTTGCAAATACAGCCTTTGGCATCCAATTTGTTGCGGTATCTTGTATAAATCGTGTTGAAGATAAATTCTCCTGTGATTTAATAAATAAATCAGCAGCCTTTGTTAATGCTCCAGTTAATGCAATACCATTACCTTTAAAGCTTTTTTTGTAATTATTATTAATATTTCGTTCATCTAATTTAATCATTTTATACCTCGAATTAAAAATACACACTAAAAAAGGCTGCCATTTAGGCAGCCTTTAAATTATTTTTAAACGAGTATCACATTCGCACAAAATAATGACTGCCGGAATCTGAGCCCTGCATTTGCATCATCATATTCATCATCATAATTTGTGCGTTTATATTCATAATTACCTTCTAATATTCTTATACAAAAACTATTATTTTGTCAATATAAATATATATTTAGAAAATTTATTTACGTTTAAATTTAATTTTAAAACCGAGGATTCTTACTACTTTACGATTATATTCATTTCTTATTGAAAAAATCTTCTGTAAAAAAGTAGGCGGTTTAATAGGATATAGTGTTGGTTCAGGAGGTGTAACCGATTCAACATGTTGTTCACAAGGTTCTCTCCAAGAATCCAATATTGTTGAATCATCAATAGGATCTTTTACATTAAGCTCATTTAATTTTAATGCCAATGATTCACGGTATTTAACAAATTTAGGGTCGCCATAATCAACTGTATAATCTTTAATTTTTTGACTACCGGTATATTTTTCGAGGTTATGCCATAATTTTGCAATAAAATCAATTGTTTCTTCAGGTATTTCTCTATCGCCATAAGGGAAATCAGGACAAAATTTTACCATACCGGGTTTTATTGCAAGCATAGCCATAATAAACGCCCACATATCATCATCTGTTCTGTTGTCATCAGTAACAACATATTTCAGAACCAAATTTTTTGTACCCGAATTAGCGTATTTAATTAAGTTTGTAAATACATTTGGCATAGTATCAGTTCCTCTTACTTTTTTGTATGTGGAACATATACCCGAATCAATAGAAGTAACCATACAAATTTTATTTTCTTTAAGTAAATCATAAATTTTCTGACTAAATATAGTTGCATTTGAATAAACAACTATAAGACCAAAATTATTATCAATAAGATATGAAATTATTTTGTCAAAATCTTTTAGTGTTGTAGGCTCACCGCCTGAAAAATCCACCCAATTACCGCCTCTTAACTTGCCTTTTTCTCTAAAAAGTTCAAAAATATCCAAAATGTCGTATTGCGGAGGAACAAGGTTTCCCTCTTTTGCATAATAACAAAACGTACACCTTTGATTGCAGGCTGTATAATGTTGAATGTTGAAAGAAGCACCAAGACCTTGACCGCCCATATATTCAAAATTTACATCCTTATAAGGAACTTCTTTTAACCATATACAATTTTTGCAATTACCCGTAGGGCCATCTGCCAAATCATTTATAGCTGCAAAAAGCTGTTTTCTCCTTTCAACAATTAAATCATAAGTAACAACTTTATTTTTGATTTCTTCTGCGGTGACTAATGCAGGAGGGAAAAATGTACCTAAACAACAACTGTGTAATCCGTCTAATTGAAAGCAACATCCGATTTGTATATGTTGACATACTTTTACCATATCATTCGGCTTTAAATCATCTATAGTTCTGGCTTTTTCTAATTGCATAATATCTCCTTCATCTTGCATAAAAAAATGTTATCACCCCCCCCCGAATGTCAAGTAAGTCTGTAATATAGACAATTACTGGATTTTGGTTTTTATTAATTTATGTCCGAACAAAATTTTACGATAAGCTGCGAAGTGGTGTTACAAAGTGAAGCACCGTAACATAGTGAGGAAGACAGAACAGAATGAGGTTTCGGCTGAAATAGTGTTTAATGCCGGCACAACTAAGAAAATAAAAACTCGTACACCGACAAGAAGGCGGTGTACGAGTGCGAAACCAGATTAAATTATCGAACTTAATTATCTTTATTTACGTTTAAATTTAATTTTAAAACCGAGGATTCTTACTACTTTACGATTATATTCATTTCTTATTGAAAAAATCTTCTGTAAAAAAGTAGGCGGTTTAATAGGATATAGTGTAGGTTCAGGAGGTGTAACCGATTCTACATGTTGTTCACAAGGTTCTCTCCAAGAATCCAATACTGTTGAATCATCAATAGGATCCTTTGCATTAAGTTCATTTAATTTTGTTGCTAAACTTTCACGATATCTTACAAATTTAGGATCACCAAATTCCAAAGTATAATCTCTTGGCATTTTACCTGTATATTTAATCAAGTTGTGTACCAATTTTGCAATAAAGTCAATGGACTCTTCGGGAATTTCTTTATCTCCATAGGGGAATTGAGGACAGAATTTGACTATATTAGGTCTAAGAGCAAGCATTGTCATTATAAACGCCCACATATCATCATCTGTTCTGTTATCATCGGTTACAACGTATTTTAACCACAGATTCTTTGTACCGGAATTACGGTATTTTATCAGGTTATTTAAAACTACGGGAAGTGCATTTATACCTCTTACCTTTTTATATGTACTGCATAAACCTGTATCTATTGAGGTCATTAAATAAACTTTATTTTCTTTTAATAAATCATAAAACTTTTGGCTGAAAACAGTACCGTTAGTATAAACACCTATTTGTCCGAAATTATTATCGGTAAGGTATGTCAGGATTTTTTCAAAATCTTTTAATAAAGCAGGTTCACCGCCTGAAAAATCAACGAAGTTACCGCCTCTTAACTTGCCTCTTTCTCTAAAGAGCTCAAAAACTTCCAAAATATCATATTGAGGAGGTATGAGATTCCCTTCTTGAGCATAACAGCAGTATGTACATTTTTCATTACAAGATGTGTAATGTTGAATATTGAAAGAAGCACCGAGAACTTGTCCGCCCATATATTCAAAATTTACATCCTTATAAGGAACTTCTTTTAACCATATACAATTTTTGCAATTACCCGTAGGGCCGTCTGCCAAATCATTTATAGCTGCAAAAAGCTGCTTTCTTCTTTCTACAATTAAATCATAAGTAACAACTTTGTTTCTGATTTCTTCTGCCGTAACCAATACAGGTGCCATTACAGTTCCTAAACAGCAACTGTGCAGCCCATCCAACTGGAAGCAACAAGCCATTTGAAGATATGGACAAACCTTCACAATATCATCAGGCTTTAAGTCATTTATTGTCTTTCTTTGTTCTGCTTGCATAACTACTCCTTTTCAATTCATTTTAATAATATAACACCCCCCCCCGAATGTCAAATGAGCTTTGAATACTTTATTTGAGCGGTTTTTATATATCTAAAATTAAAATTTTAGTTTTTATTTTAACTAAAATTATTAATAAAAATATTTTTATACAGAAATTGGCATGCCTGATTGTTATTAAATTTAAAACAGTACTTTTTAATATAATAGCTAATAGGGAAATAGAATCGGCGGTAACGGGATTTGAACCCGTGTCAACAGAATGAGAATCTGCTATCCTGACCCCTAGACGATACCGCTTTAGAGTATAATTATATTTTAAACCCGTAAAAAAAATTTGCAAGTAAAAAGGAGAGTTAAAAACTCTCCTTTTTTGTTTATTTAATATCTTTATATGACCCTGAGAATCTGTCCATATATGTTGTATGTAATAAGTGGTGTGCGATTTCGCTTCCCGGTTTTCCGCCTAAGCACTCTGCATACAACTTTTTAATATCGGGGTTTGTATGTGATTTTCTGTATTCAAGATTCTTATCTTCGGAGTACAATCCTTGCGCTCTCTTTTCTTTAATTGTTGAATCAAGACAGCTTGTCGGCTGGCCTCCGCCATTTACGCAGCCGCCCGGGCATGCCATTACTTCCATTATGTGAAAATCAGCTTTTCCTTCTTTAAGTTCTTTTATTGACTTTTCAGCTTCTTTTAAAGTGGAAACAACTCTTACTTTAACCTGTTTGCCTTTAATATCAATAATTGTATCTTTTGTTCTTGAAGAAGCATCAACACCTCTTAAAGGGGTTATATCAATATTAGAAAGTTCTTCACCCGTTACATAGTAGTATGCTGTTCTTACGGCAGCTTCAGCTACACCGCCTGATGCACCGAAGATTGTACCTGCACCTGAATACTGACCGAATGGAGAATCTGCTTTTTCTTCTTTTAATTTCTTAAAGTCTATACCTGCTGATTTAATCATTTTTGCAAGTTCTTGGGTCGTAAGTACAATATCCGTTTCGCCGTACAGTTGTTCTCTTATTGCTTCATATTTTTTAGCAGTGCAGGGCATAACAGATACTACGGTTATATTTTCTTTAGTGTAGCCTTCATAGTATTTGGGTACAAACTCTTTTACAACGGGTGAAAGCATACCTTGAGGCGATTTACAGCTTGATAAATGCTTTAATAAATCGGGATGCTGTGTTTCCATATATCTTACCCAAGCAGGACAGCACGATGTAAACATCGGAAGAACTCCGCCTTTTGTTAATCTTTCGGCAAACTCGTTTGCTTCTTCCGTTATGGTTAAATCAGCCGAGAAGTTTGTATCAAATATAAGGTCAAAACCGAGTCTTCTTAATGCTGCATATATTCTGCCTATAGTATTTTCACCTGATTCAAGATTAAATTCTTCACCTAATGCAACCCTTACGGAAGGAGCTACCTGAACAACAACTTTTTTGGTTTTATCATTAATCTTTTCCCAGACTCTATCTATATCAGATTTTATTGAAATAGCACCCGTCGGGCATACAGCCTGACACTGACCGCAGAATACACAGTCAACTTGTGATAAACATCTTCCGTTCATAGGTTCAACTCTTGTATTAGAGCCTCTATTTACAAATCCTAAAACGCTGTGGCCCTGAAACTCACTGCAAGCTCTTACACAAGCTCCGCAAAGTATACATTTTGAAGGGTCACGAACCAATGAAGGATTCATTGTATCAACGGGAAGATAGTCTTTTTCTTCCAATTTCGGGAATCTTATTTCGTCTATACCGTATTCTGCCGCATATTTTTGAAGTTCGCAGTTTCCTGATTTATTGCAGGTTAAGCATTCTCTTTTGTGGTTTGCAAGCAGTAATTCAAGTATTGTTTTTCTTATTTTACGTACTTTTTCGGAATTTGTTTCGATTCTGATTCCTTCTCTCGGTGGCATTGTGCAGGATGCTTGTATATATTTGCCGTCCTGCTCGATTATACACATTCTGCAAGCACCGAATTGAGTTAAATCGGGGCGGTGGCAGAATGTCGGAACATCAAATCCGTTATTTCTTATTACTTCCAATACCGTCTTTTCATCTGTATATTCAACTTCAACGTTGTTTATAAATAATGTTTTCTTATCGCTCATTTTAACCTCACCTATTTTGTCACTATTGCTTTAAACGGACAATTTTCCTTGCAAGCTCCGCATTTAATACATTTATCCTGATTAATTTTATGCGGTTCTTTAATTGTGCCTTCTATAGCACCAACAGGACAATTTCTTGCACATTTTGTACAGCCTTTACACTTATCAGCTTCTATTTCATAACGTTTAAGAGCCGTGCAAACACCTGCAGGACATTTTTTGTCTTTTATATGAGCAATATATTCATCTCTAAAATATTTTAATGTTGATAAAACAGGATTAGGCGCCGATTTACCGAGTCCGCATAATGAACCTGCTTTAATTACCTGCCCTAATTCTTCAAGCATATCAAGGTCTTCCATTTTTCCCTGACCTTTAACAATTCTTTCCAAAATGGCAAGCATTTGTTTTGTACCTTCACGGCAAGGTGTACATTTACCGCAGCTTTCATGCTGTGTAAAGTTCATAAAGAATCTTGCAACTTCAACTATGCAGGTATCTTCATTCATTACAACAAGACCGCCTGAACCGACCATTGCACCTACTTTTGTTAATTGGTCATAATCCATAGGCATATCTAAATGCTGTTCGGTCAAACATCCGCCGGAGGGTCCTCCTATTTGAACGGCTTTAAACTTCTTGCCGTTTCTGATTCCGCCGCCCAAGTCAAATACAATTTGTCTTAAAGTTGTATTCATCGGAACTTCAATTAATCCCGTGTTATTTACTTCACCTGTCAGGGCAAATGTTTTTGTACCCTTTGAGGTCTCGGTACCCATAGAAGCAAACCATTTTGCACCGTTTAATATAATTAACGGAACATTTGCAAATGTTTCTACGTTGTTTAACAGTGTCGGGCGTTTAAATAGACCGCATTCAGCCATGTGAATGTTCTTGGGTCTGGGCATTCCTCTTTCGCCTTCAATTGAAGCTATTAGTGCAGAGGACTCACCGCAAACAAATGCGCCTGCTCCTTCTTTAATATGTATATGGAAGCTAAAGTTACTTCCCATTATATTTGAGCCTAAAAGATTTCTTTCTTCAGCTGCTTTTATTGCCATTTTTAAACGTTTAACAGCCAAGGGATATTCTGCTCTTACATAGATATAACCTTCATCGGCGCCAACTGCAAATGCAGCTATTGCCATACCTTCTAACAGTTTATTCGGGTCATCTTCCATAACGCTTCTGTCCATAAAAGCACCGGGGTCACCCTCATCACCGTTACATATTACGTATGATTTTCCGCCTTGGTGTTTATATACGCTTCTCCATTTCTTTCCTGTGGCAAAACCGCCGCCGCCTCTGCCTCTAAGTCCCGAATCTTCTATTTCTTTTATTACATACTCTTGGTCATTAATCTCAAGAACTTTTGATAATGCGCTGTATGCACCTGCCGCTATCGCTTCATCTATGCTTTCTGGGTTTATGATACCGCAATTTTTCATTGCAGTTCTTGTCTGTTTAGCATAGAAATTCATCTCTTCGTTGTTTACGATTTTTTTGTTTAAAGCAGGATCAACATATAATAATCTTTCAACAACCGTGTCATTTTTTAGTGATTCATAAATTTCAGAAACATCTTCTTTTTTTACGTGAACGTAAGTCAGTTTTCTATCGGGAACTACAACTAAACATCCCTGTTCGCAAAATCCTATACAGCCTGTAGGGATAACGCTCATTTTAACATCATTTGTTAAAACATCAGCATCTGCGCCGAGTCTTTTAAATTCTGCTATTAAATCCAATGCTCCGTTAGCAAGACACCCCGTTGAAGCACATACTAAAATTCTTCTTCCCTGTTTTTTTATCATTTCCTGAGCTTTTTGCTGCTCTTGTTTTATATCAATCGTTAATTTTACTTTTTCCATATTACACGTTCTCTTTCAATATTGTGTCTATAACAATTTCTACCGCATCAGGTGTCATTTTCGGGTATATTTTCCCGTTTATTACCATTGCGGGAGCTAAAGAACAAGCTCCTAAGCAGCTTACGGTTTCCAACGAAAACATTCCGTTTTCGGTTGTCATTTTCCCGTTTTTAAGGTCAATTTTCTTTTTTACCGCTTCTAAAACAGGCATTGAACCTCTAACGTGGCATGCCGTTCCGTCACATACCTTTATTTCATATTTACCTTTCGGTTCTAAAGAAAACTGTGCATAAAATGTCGCAACACCGAAAACAGTTGCAGGCGACAATCCTTCTACCTTTGAACCTATATATGTCATTGCTTCTTCAGGCAGATATTTATATATTTCCTGTACTTTTTGAAGCATTGCGATTAAATATGACTTTTCACCGCCATAACTTTGAATAATTTCATCGAGTTTTTTTGTATCTACACTCGAAACGTCAACTTTCATCTCTTTCTCCTATTGCCTAAAAATCATTATTAAGGATTATAACATGAAGATATTTTATTTTTAATTTTTAATATTAATGTTATCTTCACTGTCTGTTTCTTCTGATTCATCAGTGATATAAGACGATATATTATATTTTTTACTTAAATCACAGGCTTTTTCTCTATAGTCAAGTTTATTATATATTGTCCATAAGTTATAAATATCTTCCAGGTTCTTATTGCCTTTTTTTAGTGATAATTCATAATACTTTAAAGCATTTTTATAACTCTCCATAGTATCATACAAATTCATATACATCTTAGCTATATTTGTACAGATTGTATCAGAATAAGGAGTTTTTTCCATGTATGTATTAAAATACCTTTGAGCATTCCATAACTTACCCAAATAAAAATTTACCAAGCCTGAAAAGTAATATTTTTCAGGATTATTTCCTGATTTTTTCAGATAAATTTTTAAATAATCATTACTTCTTTGCAAATATGCAAGTTCTTTCTTTTCAATATCAAAGGAATAATATGACATAGCATAAGCAATTGATGTATATAAATACGCATAAGCACTTTTCCCGTATGTATTTATTAATTTATCTATATTGTTCTGTGCTTCTTTCTCATCACCCTCCATTAAATTATAATATATTACAGCCGTTAATATTGATATATCATAAGGATACTCTTTTATAAGACGCTTAACTTCTTTCTTTGTTTCAGCTTCATTTAATTTTAAAATATTTTGATAAACTTGATTATTTTCATTCAATTTTATCGGTGAATCATAATATAATTTCGCCTGATTATAATACTCTTGTGCCTTACTTTTATTTTTATGAGCTGCATAGTTTTCATAATAATCGCCTAAATTTTCACTTATATTTCCTGCCAGAAGTGAATTTTTGTAAACAAGAGCTTTATCAAGCTCTTTTAATGCTGTTTCAAAATATTCTCCGGCTTTTTCATAATTTTTATTATCTTTTTCCATTAAACCGAAATAATTATATGCCATTGAAGATATTACTCTATATTTTGGCAAGTCTTTTTCGTTAACTATATTTATTGATTTATCCAAAAATTCTTTGGCTAAATAATATTCCCCCATTCCTCTATAGGAATTGCCCATATTTAAATATAATTTAGCAAGTTCATACCTGTCTGTTTCGGGATTGCTTTCCTTTTTCTCTTTTGCCTGATTATAATAATCAAATGTTATATCGGTATTATGGTAAACATTTGAATAAATATCTCCAAGCATACTAAGTATATCAGACTCTAACTCTTTATCATGATTTTTTTCTTTATTTAGAGTATCTATAGCTCTGTTGCAATAATATTTTGCCGTCTTACTGTCATTCAAAGCAAAAGTAATTCTGCACATATTTAAATAATTTAATGCTGTTTTGTCCTTTTCAAGCGCCTGATTAAAATTTATATAAGCATCCTTAAAATCACCTCTTAAAAGATATTCTTGCGACGCATTTACATTTAATCCGCTGTATACCAGCAATAACACCAGAAATAATTTAAATAATAATTTCATTATTTAACTCCATTAATAGAAAATTTTACTATATGAATATTCTTATTATTGATATAAAATAAAATTTAAACAAGGAGATAATTCGGAATGAAAAAAATATTGTTAATAATATTATGTATTTTACTTTGTAAAAATACCCTCTATGCTGAAACTGTATATGATGATAACTATAAAGAAAACCCGAATTATCTGATGGGAAATAAATTCCTTCAAAATTCACAATATTCAAGCGCTATAAGTGAGTTTAAAAAAGCAATAAGAACAAATCCCAATGATACTTCATCATTAATAGGTTTATCAAATTCCTACAGTATGAGAGCAGCCTACTATAACAATACCGCAAAATCAACGGAAAACGCCATTTCAGATTTAAAATCGGCATTATTTTTCTTAAAATATTTTCCCGATAATAACTCTAGTTTTGCTTCCGCTCAAACAATACTCGGTATGGAAAAAAATTTAAAAGCACTGGAAGGAATACAAAATAAACCTATCAGTGCTGATGACAGAGATAACAGTGCTAAAAATGAGAGAATAAAAGGTGAATTTGCAGCCGCTGCTTATGACTATCATCAAATTAATTCAACTCCAAAATATTCTTTTACCGCTAATTCGGCACTGGGTGATATTTATAAAATTTTTAACCGTCCCGAAAAAGCTTTAATATTTTATAAAAAATCGCTTGCCGTTAATCCTGACAGCACCGATACTCACTTAAAACTTGCCAGAACTTATGAACAAATGAACGATTTTGACTCCTCTCTCAAAGAATATGATTATGCCTTAAAAACATCATCCGAAAGAGAAGATATATTAAATTCATTAGAAAGAATCTGGCAGAAAAAAGTTGATGAATTTCCAAATGATGCTGAAGCTCACGCAAATCTGGGAGTCGTTTTCCAAAAAGAAAAAAGATATGTTGAAGCCCTTTCTCAATATCAAAAAGCTGAAGCACTTAACCCTTCCAATCTGAATACTAAAATCAATATAGGAACTTTATATCAGGAACAAAACAAATTTGATCAGGCTATAAACACTTATGATTCAATACTTAAAGTTCAACCTTATAATTCAAAAGTACTAACTTTTAAAGCAGAATGCCTGCAAAAATTAAACAGAAACGATGAAGCAATAGGACTATATAAAACTGCGCTTAATTTAGACCCTCAAAATGCGCAGATTAAAGCACAACTTTTTGAACTCTTAAAAAATACAATGCCGACGGAACAAGTCCTTGATTTCTTATATAAAAATGTACAAAACAGCCCTATGAATGCAGATTCATATTATGAATTCGCTTATGAACTCCATAAGGCTAATAAAATTGATGACGCTATTGTTTACTATCTTGAAACAATTAAATTGAATAAAAATAAAATTGATGCTTATATTAACCTTTCACAAGCCTACAGACAAAAGAAAAATTATGAACAGGCTTTCCAAATTATATCAAAAGCTAAAAACATTGCACCTGAAAATAAACAGGTTATTGAACAATATAATTTAATATCCAATGAATATTCATCAAACAGATATTCAGCAGCCTCTAATGCTTTTGAAAGCGGAAATTACAATCAGGCTATTGAACAATATAAGCTTATAAATCCGCCTACGGCTGATTCATTGCTGGGTATTGCCGCCGCTTATCAGGCTCTTGAAAACTACAATGAAGCTATTAACTTCTATAAAAAAGCTTTAAATCTCTCTCCTCAAAATCCTGATATTCCTTACTATATAGCTTCTTTATACATTAACCTTAATGATACTGTTAGTGCTAAACCTTATATAGAACAAGCTCTTAATAAAAATCCTAACAATAAACAAGCTAAAGAAATTTTAAACTATATAAATGAAAAAAATACGGAAGAACAACTTAATAACGCTGTTGAATTATATGACAACAAAAAATACAATGAAGCTATAACTCTTTTATCCCAAGTAATTACCGCAAATAACAAGAATGCAACGGCATATTATTACAGAGCTTTATGCTATGATGCTTTAAACAATTATAAAAAAGCAATTTCAGATTATAAATTAACACTAAAATATGCGCCTGAAATGGTTATAGCATATTATTCGCTTGCCGTTGACTATGATTCCGTCAGTGACTTTAATTCCGCTAAAGAAAACTACAACAAATTTATTGAATTAAATTCAGAAGACAGTGAATACTTAGAATATGCGAAACAAAGAGTTAATGAGTTAAAATAATGTCTACAAAACAAGAAATCTGCGAAATTAAAATCGGGAACTTTTCTGTTAACAGCAAAGTTTCTTTGTCGCCGTTAGCAGGTATTACCGATTATGTAATGAGAAAACTTTTAAGAGAATATTCTAAAACCTGTTTATTAACAACGGAAATGATTAGCTCTGAAGCATTAGTCCAGAAACAGGATACAAACATTTCATTTTCTGACAATAAAGAAAGTCCCGTAAGCTTTCAAATAGAGGGACATAAACCCGAGTTAATGGCTAAATCCGCTAAAATTCTTGAAAAAAAAGCTGATATTATTGATATAAATATGGGATGCCCCATTAATAAAATAGTAAAGGGCAATGACGGATGTGCTTTAATGAAAAATCCCGAACTTGCAAAAGATATTGTCATTGCGGTTAAAGAAACTGTTAATATACCTGTAACTTGTAAATTTAGGCTTGGCTGGGGATTAGATACAAAAAACTTTATAGAATTTGCCCAAATAATGCAAAGTGCAGGGGCAAGCGCTGTTACCGTTCATGCAAGAACCCGTTCACAAATGTATTCGGGAAGCGCTGACTGGAAAGAATTATCTAACCTAAAAGGTGAAATTGATATACCTTATTTTGCCAACGGTGATATAGACAGTCCTAAAAGTGCTATGAAGTGTATTGAAATATCGGGCGCCGACGGTATTGCCGTTGGAAGAGCTTCTATGGGTGATTTATCTTTAATATACAGAATTGAAGAATATATAAATACAGGAAAACTTCTTAAGGAACCTGACTTACCTGAAAAAATATCTATGCTGAAAAAACATCTTGATTCTGAAATAGCTTTCAGGGGCGAAGAAACGGGAATTAAATTCTTCCGCAAATTTTATCCCTGCTACATTAAAAACATAAGAGGCGGAGCGGAATACAGACACCGTTTGGTTACAGAATTAAATTATAACAATATAATTTCAATCTTAGATGAGATTTTATTAAATGAAAAAAACTGATAAAAAATATTTTGTTTATATCATCCTAACCGTAAATAATACTCTATACTGCGGGTATACCGATAACGTTGAAAAACGATATAAACAACATCTTGAAGGTAAAGGCGCAAAATACACAAAAGCAAATAAGCCTTTAAAACTGGTATATTCCAAAGAATTTGGTTCAAAACGGGAAGCTCAAAAAGAAGAATACAGAATAAAACAGCTTTCAAGAATACAAAAGGAAAAACTTATCGGAATAGTTTCATGTTAAATATAGCAATTTTATGCTAATATGTATTTGGAGTGAAGTAATGAAAAAGTATGTAAAATATGACAATGTTGAATATTTTATGCCATTTTTATACTGTAATGATATATTCATCCCAGTTTTAAAAGAATTACTGAAAGATGAAATAAATCCAATTAAATATGTATATGGTTGTATTGACTGTGCTTGGCAAGGCGGTAGAGAAAGCTGGTTAAAAATTACCAGCTTAAGTCAAATTGATTATTATTTAAAATGTCTAAAATCACAAAATCTTATTCCGACTTTTACATTTACAAATATAAATAAAATTGAAGAAAAATTAAATGATGAAACATCAAATAATCTGTTAGATATAGCATATAAAAATGATGCTCATTTTATTGTTGCATCAGATGCACTCTATAATCATATTAAGTCAAGATATCCTGAAGCTAAAATGCATTGCAGCGTAATAAATCCCATTTGTAAACAAATTGATGATAAAAATTTTGATGAAACAAGATTCTATAATGAAATGCTTGATAAATATGAAATTGTTGTTTTACGACCTGAATATACAATAGAAAATATCGACAGGCTTGATAAAATAATCTCTGATATTTCAAGAGTCGAAGTTTTGATTAATCAATATTGCAGATATAACTGCCAATATCACAAATTACATTATATTGTCGTAAATGAAGTTAATTATCTCAAATTTAATCCAACTGAAAAGGAAAAATTGGGATATGAAATAGAAAAAATGTCAAATTTATCTGAAGATATAGATAAGTACTGTCCGCTACGTTTAGATATAGATTATAAAAGTGTTTATATGACCGATGAGCAAGTTGAAAAGCTCGTAAATATCGGTGTCAAAAAACTAAAACTGCAAGGTCGCCAATATAATTTTGATATGATTTTTTATGAATTATATCAACATTTTTTTAATAAAGAAATTTCAAAAGAAGAAATTCGTAATAAAGTAGATTTAATATGCGCAAAAATGATTCAGGCAGATAGAAAAAAATCTATAATATTTGCAATGAAAGGAAATTAGTTAATCAAACATGCTAAATTCACAGCCGCAATAGTTTTGGCGGTAAAAATTTTCTTCTTTTGCTATTTTCATGGTTTTTAAAAATCCGTCCTGCTTTTTAAAATCAATATCAAGAAATGTAAGTTCATATTTTTTAGCAAGTTCTTTTGCTATTTCAAAAATAGCTTTTGAGTTTTTATGCGGGCTTACGGTAAGTGTTGTTGTAAAATACTTAAACTCAAGTTTAAATGCTTTTAATACCGTATATAAAAGTCTGTACTCAAAACATCTTAAACATCTTTTCCCTCCCTCTGGTTCATTCTCGAGTCCTGCTACTGCATTATACCAATCAGCTGCATCTTGTTTCTCTACAATTAGTTCAACCTGTTTCTTTTTTGCATATTTTATAAGTTCATTTAATCTTCTGTCAAATTCATCGGGCGGAAATATATTAGGATTAAAAAAATATAAAACAGGCTCATACCCCATTTCTCGCAGTTTTTCTATGGGATACGCACTGCAAACCGCACAGCAGGCATGTAAAAGAACTTTATTCATATTCTTTTTTTAACTTTCCGCCTTGAGATTGTATTATATTTCTAAATTCAAAATAAGAACCAATACCGAGTATTTTTTTCATCCCCACGAAAAATGTAGGAGTACCTTCAACACCGTCAGAATCAGCTTTTTGTACAATTTCTTCAATTTCTTTTTTTACTTCATCGCCTCTTGCATCCGAAGTTAATTTTTTAATATCAAAATCGGCAAGTCTGGCTTTATCAATTATATCCTGTTCAGAGTTTGTATCATCTTCAAACAGAATTATTGCCATTTCCCAATATTTGTTTTGTTTGAGTGCAGCATAAGCATATTTTGATTTTAAGCAGGAATTTTTATGACCTTCTCCCGGTAGTGACGGATGACAAGATTTTTCAAACGGAACATTCAACTGTACAACCTTTACATTCTCCATTTCGGAAACCAATCTGTGCAAATATAAATTAGCCATAAAACATGCCTGACAATTAAAGTCCATATATTCTTTGATAACAACAGGAGCGTTTCTGTCGCCTATTTCATTTTTATATACCTGATTATTAAACTCTTTAAAAGAGTTTATAATTTGCATTTTCTTAGCTACTTGAGGCATAAGAACATAAGAAACGGAAGTATATGTTAATATGGAGGCTGCAAGCAAAAGCAACAATACAAACCAAAATGCATAGCGTCTGACCTTTATTGCTTCAATAAAATCAACAACAGAATTTTTTAATTCAAAAAATACACCATTTCCCCAATTTTTAGCGACCAGAGCTATTACTAAATCTATAAAATACGTCATAAAACAGAATATACATATTGAATTTATCTTTATAACTGAAATAGCAGCTAATATCATTGAAATTATAAATGAGAACAAAGATAAACAGAATATATATGAAGTCTGATTTTTAAAGACTTTTAGAAATCCAAGAAATTTTATATTTTGAAGTTTATCAACAAAATTAAGGAACAATACAAATAAATAAAAACATAGCCCCCACAGTGCCAAAGGTACACCAAAGAATTGAGAATATGCGGTTTTTGCGACACTGTCACAGTTCATGGTTTCACTTATTGCACAAATACTCGGCGCTGCCTGCGGATTAAAATTAGCATTATAATAAACTATACACAGCTCAATCGAAAGTGCGATACCTATTAAAGCTAATAATGTTATTGAAATTCGTTTAATTTTATTCATATTAACACCTATTGAAATTGTTTAATTACATCTTTAATTGTTATATTATTACCTGCGATTTCTTTTGCCTTGGAAATTACATCTTCATATCTTTGTTCATAAGCAGGTCTTTGAACCTTATAAAAAACTCCCGTATAAACTCCGTCAGAAGAAAATGCATATTTCATAGCGTTAACTCTGTCTTGGACATCGTGTCCGTCGGGAAGATTTCTTACTATTTCTTTTATTTTTTCAAAAGAAGAAACTTTATTGTATTGAACACAAGGTGAAATTATATGGATAAAAGCGAAACCTTTATGTTCAAGTCCGCCTTTAATAAGCTGTTCAAGCTGTTTTACGTCGCCTGAATAACCTCTTGCGACATAAGATGCATTAAAAGATAGTGCCATTAATACAGGATTTAATCTGTCGGCCGTCCAGGCATACGGGTTGCATTTTGTTATTGTACCAATTCTTGAAGTCGGAGAACACTGACCTTTTGTAAGTGCATATATTTCATTATCAAGCATAATATATGTTATATTAGGATTTTTTCTTCCGGCATGAATAAAATGATTACCTCCGATACTTAATCCGTCGCCGTCACCACCAAGTGCAATAACATTAATATCAGGTCTAGCTTGCTTTAATCCTATGGCAACAGGGAGCGCACGTCCGTGGATTGAATGAAAACCATACGTTGCCATAAAAAACGGGAAACGGCTGGAACATCCTATACCTGAAACTATTGCCGTTTCATGTGTTTGATAATTAAGCGATGTCATTGCCTTTCTTAATGCCATAATTACGGCATGATTTCCGCACCCGGGACACCACGACGGTTTTACTCTTCCTTTATAATCATTTTCCTGCATTTGTTTCATTATTTTTTCCTTTAAAAATGAGTATGTTTATTAGTTATAACTTCATTTTTTGATTGTTGTACATTGTATACTTTTTGAATTTCTTCATATATTTCTTCGGGAGTAAAAGGAGTACCGTCATATTTTAAGAACTCTAATACTTCCGTACCTCGGTTAATATGTGTACATCTCTCAACGATTGTTGATTTGAATTGCGCATTATAATTAGCTTCAATTACAATAATAACTTCTTTATTTCTGACAAAATTCTTAATCCAATCCGTAGGAAGAGGATAAAGAGTTCTGGGATAAAGAGCCTGAACGCTTATACCGTTTTCTTTAGCAGTATCAATAGCTTCAAAAACTGCTCCTGAAGTTGAGCCCCAGCTTATTATACCAATTGAGGCATTTTCATCACCATAGGTTTTAGCTTTAGAAAATTGACCTGCCGCTGTTTCAAGTTTTTTAAAACGTTTTTCAGTCATTTTTTTATGAACATCGGGAGCCGGAGTCGGAGCATTTTCTTCAGTATGTTCCAGTCCCGTAACTACATGCTCACCATACATATCACCGGGAGAAGTAATAGGTGATATACCGGTTTCGGTATCCTCGTACCTGTTATATATATCCCCTTCTTTTAAATTCGGTTTTAATCTGTTTACTATTTTTAAATTATCAAAATCAATCATATCAACGCATTCACGTCTTGGTCCGAGTGAAGCATCAGATAAAATTATAACCGGAACCTGATATTGTTCGGCAAAATTAAATGCGTTAATAGTCTGATAAAAGCAATCAGAAACATTCATAGGTGCAAGTACAATTTTGGGGCAATCGCCATGAGTACCGTACATCGCCGCAAAAAGGTCGCTTTGCTCTGTCTTTGTTGGAACTCCAGTTGAAGGTCCGCACCTTTGAACATCAGCTATTACTACAGGTATTTCAGCCATTGAAGCAAGCCCTATTGCTTCCTGCATTAAAGAAAACCCCGGGCCGGATGTTGCAGTCATAGACTTAACTCCGCCGTATGACGCTCCGAGTGCATAATTTATTGCCGCAATTTCATCTTCACATTGAAGCATTTTTCCGCCGAATTTAGGAAGTTCTTTTGCAAGCCATTCCATAATTTCAGTTGCGGGAGTAATCGGATAGCCCGAAAAGAATCGGCAGCCCGCTGCTATTGCAGCAAGACCTATTGCTTCATTCCCTGACATTATAAGTTTTGCACCCGTCGACTTTATATTTACTTTATCGTAATCATCTTTTCTTATCATCTCATTTTGAGCATATTTTATACCCGCATTGAGTGCATTTTTATTTGAATCTATTACTTCTTGTGTCTTTAATTTATATCTTAATTCAATGTCTTTTAAAATTTGTTCTTCTAGATGAAGATTTTTTAATATTTCTACAACAACACCGAGTGCGGACATATTTCTTGAGCGCTCCGTTGCCACATTTTTTGCTATTGTTTTCAAAGGAACGGGATAAGCAACAATATCATTTCTGGTTTCTTTTAGTTCTGAAACCATATCGCTGTCATATATTAATATTCCGCCTTTATTAATTTTGCCGATTTCTTCATAAATGGTATCTTCATCAAGACAAACAAGAATATCAGTATTCCCCGTTGCTGTCAATGCCTGATGTTCGCTTATTCTAAGAGTATAATAGCACTTACCGTCACCTCTTATTTCTGACGGGAATGCCCTATATGTAGTTACATAATAACCTTTTCTGGCTGTAGCATAGCATAATATATCGCCTGAACTTATTATTCCCTGCCCTGATGTACCTGTTATTTTTATTATCAAGTCTTTCATGAATAATTATCTCTCCTGTATTTAATTTTATAACTAAAATATCATTTAAGATAATTATTAATTTTTTTTAATTTGAACTCCAATTGATATTTCTTTTGCAAATTTTAGCAGGGTTGCCTGCTATAAGAACATTTTTTTCATCAAAACTTTTGGTAACAACAGAAGCTGCACCCACAACAGAGTTATCAGAAATATAAGCACGCTTCATAATATATACATTTTCACCTATCCATACATGATTGCCTATATTTATTCCCGAGGAATTATCAAAACTGGCATTTGTATTATTATCAAATATTTTATGAGGTAATTCGCCGCTTCTTAATTTCACTCCAGCTGATATTAAACAATCATTTCCGATTTTTATTTCAGAATTGCTTTGATATGCATAAATAGTCATTTCGGAACATTCCATATTTTTGCCGATTGTTACGTTTGTATTTTCAACTTTTGCTAATCCGCCTATATCAACTATTAAATTTTTATATAATTTGAATGTATCAATAAATAAAGAATTATTGTTACCTCTGATTTTTATTGAAATTTTATTTTTGTCAAACAGTCTGCTAAAAAACCCTTCTATATGTGTGCGGGGGGGGGATTTTTTCAATCTTTGTACGCCTAAAACACGAACAGTATTATTATCACCATAAATTTTAACCGTTACGTTTATATTTTTATCGATATTAACTGAATTATTTCTACCCCTGTTTTTAATCATTTATTCTCCCAGAGCCTGAGCTAATCGTTTAATACCTTCTTTTATGGTGTTTTCATCGGCATTTGTATAATTTAATCTCAATGTATTTACATTTGCAGGATTTACATAAAAAGGATGTCCCGGTACAAATGCTACCTTTTTAGCTATTGCTTTATCAAACAGTTTTAGAACATCTGTTCCTTCTTCAAGTGTAACCCATGTAAACATACCGCCTTTAGGACGAGTAAATTTAACGGATTTTGGAAAATATTCTTCCATAGCACAAACCATTGCATTTGCCTGAGATTTATATAACTTTTTAATTTTTTCTATGTGCTTATCAAGGTCATTATTATATAAATAATCAGAAATCAGATACTGCCCGAAAATATTAGAGTGAAGATCTGAAGCTTGTTTTGCGGTTTCTATCATTTTTATTATTTCTTTATTTGCAATAATATAACCTAATCTCATGCCGGGAGTTACAATTTTAGAAAACGACCCCAAATATATATTTTTCTCACTTTTATTCAAACCTATATAAGGTATTCTTTCCCCTTCTTCAAATCTCAACTCGCCATAAGGATCATCCTGTACAAGAATCATATCTTCATCTTTTATTGCTTCAAAAACCTTTTCTCTGTTCTCCTTAGTATAAGTCAAGCCCGTAGGGTTTTGAAAATTAGGTATTAAATATGCAGCTTTAGGCTTATATTGTTTCAAGGTATTTTTTAAATCCTCAATATCAAGCCCGTCATCAGTAAGCTTTGTTGTAACAAAATTTGCTCTGTACATGCAAAAAGACTGTAATAATCCTAAATATGAAGGTTTTTCTACCATTACATTATCACCTTCATTAATAAATACTTTTCCAATTAAATCTAAAGCTTGCTGTGAGCCTGTTGTTATTATTACATTTTCGATTGTTATATTCATATTCCATATTTTTTTATATCTGTCAACGATATATTGCCTTAAACTGTCTAGCCCTGCCGTTGTAGAATATTGATATATTTTAGCCCCGAATTTATCGGCTATTCTGTTCATTGATATTTTTAATTCTTCCTGAGGAAAAGAAATCGGGTTTGGAAGTCCGCCTGCAAATGATATAATTTCAGGATTTTGTGTTACTTTTAATATCTCTCTTATAAATGATGACGGTGTATTTTTTATCCTTTGCGAATAATATTTTTCAAACATAATTTATTCCTCATTCAACTTCCTAATGTATAATATAACAAAAACAGTTATTTTTTATTCTTTATAACAATTAATAACACACCTGATAATATAAGTACAACTCCCGATATAATTCTTAAAGTTAAACAAAGATACCGTAAACGAAAATTGTATACTCCCTCTTTTACTATGATATAATTAAATCGCTATGATAAAAAATTTTAAAAACATTATAAAGAACATCAAGGACTTGAATCTTAATCAAACGGAATTTGTTAAATTTATGGAAGATATTCATGATCCTTTTATAGTTCTTATAGCTTGTATTTTATCTTTAAGAACAAATGATAAAACTACCTACCCTGCAACAATGAGAATGCTAAAGCTTGGCAGAACTCCCGAGGATTTTATTAAAGTTAAATTGGAAGATTTAGAAAAAGCAATATATCCTGTCGGATTTTATAAAAATAAAGCAAAACAAATTCTTGATATTGCTTACGAATTATATTACAACCATAGAAGTATTGTTCCTAAAGAGATTGATGAATTGATAAAATTTAAAGGAGTCGGAAGAAAAACTGCTAATTTAGTACAATCCAAAGGATACGGACTTGACAGTATTTGTGTTGACGTACACGTACACCGTATATCTAACAGATTGGGACTCGTATCTACTAAAGAACCTGAAGAAACAGAGTTTGCTCTAAAAAATAATTTGCCAAAATCTTGCTGGAGCGAAATTAATACACTATTTGTTACGCTCGGGCAAAACATCTGTAAACCGACAAAACCTGATTGCAGTCTTTGCAATCTGCATAAATTTTGTAAATATTATATTGATAATTACAAATAAATTATTTTTTAAGATATTTTTTATAAATTACAAACAGGCTTATAATCATTACTACTATTGCACTTATTTTTGATATTGAATAATCAAGATTAAATCCTATTTTAGAATTTAAGATAAAGAAAACGGTAATAAATATATAAAATAATCCGGGGATTAATGTTATAAAATAATTACGTTTATTTTGAAATAAATAAACCGTAGCATAAATAAATGTAGGAATCGCAATAAGTTGATTAACGAAATTAAAATATCTCCAAATACGTGTAAAACTGCCCGAATCCGATTTAGCCCAAAGTATAACGGAAATTATTATAAAAGCAATGGGAATAATAATAATTAATCTGTTTTTGATTTTGGTTTGATTGAGATGCAGAGCTTCACCTAAAATCATTCTGAGTCCTCTTAATGCCGTATCACCAGATGTAATCGGGAGAACCACAACTGCAATTGTTACAACAAAAGCCAGAACAGGGACAACAAAAACATCTGCAATTGTATTTATAACATTAACAGAACCGATTAAGTTATCTTTTACCAAATGAAGAGAATAAACATGCATGGCAGCTGCTGCCCATACCATTGCTATTAATGATTCTACGCACATCATTCCGTAAAATACCTGTCTGCCGTCTTTTTGGCATTTCAATGTTCTTGAAATTATTGTTGCCTGTGTAGAATGGAAACCCGATAACAAACCGCAGCTTACCGTCATGAAAAACATTGGCAGAACATGTAATTTTTCAGGATGTGTGTTTAAATTTGAAAAATTTATGTTTTCCAGATTAATACCGTGAATAAAAAATCCGACAACTACAAGTCCCGTTCCAAATAACAATAAAAGTCCCAATATGGGATAAAATCTTCCTATTATTTTATCTATGGGAAATAGTGTTGCCAATATATAATACGCTGCTATTACAGCATAAATAGTTATTATAACGGGATTTTTGAGAGAAAAATCAGATTGATTAAAAAATCTCTCCGCCATTAAATCACCTGCCGTATAAACAAAAACAGATGCCAATAATAACAGCATTACAGATACTACAATAATAAAAAATCCGTAAGAAGATTTATCCAGATACTTTTTTATAAGCTCTGTTATTTGAGCTCCGTTATTTTTAACCGATAACATTCCGCTGAAATAATCATGAACCCCGCCCATAAGAATACATCCTAAAGGAATCATAATAAATGCGGCAGGCCCGAACAATATTCCTTGTATCGCACCCAAAATAGGCCCTAATCCCGCTATATTCAATAAATGAATTAACATATTTTTTTTCAAACTTAAAGGAACGAAATCAACTCCGTCAGCACAGTACTCTGCAGGTGTAGGTTCATCCGTAATTCCGAACTGCTTTTGTGTATATCTTGAATAAAAAATATATCCGACAGCTAATATAAATATCCCAATCAAAAAAGTTATCATAAAAGGATTATATCATATTATAACTGTTTGGGCATACAGCAGTTTTTATATTTTTTTCCGCTTCCGCAGGGACATTTATCGTTTCTTCCCACATGTGAATAATCTATATTACTTTTTTCTTTTTTATTCTCTTTTTCAGAAACCATATTCATCATCTGCTCAAATATTTTTGATGCATACAATACACTTGCGGATGAAAATATTTTCTTTTCAACGGAATCTGCTTTATAGTATTTTAATAATTTATTAATGGTATAAGAGGTTCCGAGAATTTCATTTGTTCTTTCAATAAAATTAGAATATTTTTTTGCCATTTTCTTAATAATATTAGCAGGCACTTTATCATTTTCAAGAAAACTTTTAATGCAATCTTTATACCCTTGAATCGTTTTATAGTCTTCAACCTCATATATTTTGCAGAAGGTTTGATAAAACGGGAGTACAAATAAACCGAGTTGTTCATCATAAATTATACCTATATCATAAGTTGAGGAGTGAGAAGAAAATCCTTCCAATGATTTTTCCATAAAATCCGAATACGAATTTTTAAAATCAGAAACTGTAAAATATCTGTTATTTTCAACCTGTTTAATATTATCATCCAGTTCTTCTTTTTTTGGCAAAACGCCCTCATCACAATATGTATTAAACATATTGATTAAATTATCGGCATAAGTGTTTGTTGTAATGACTTCATCGGTATTGAAACATTCAATAAATTTTTTACCGAAATCTTTTACGAGTTCTTCAATCTGTTTTAGTTTCTTAGGATTTTCAAAGTATGCATCCTCAGGTTTTTCAATGATTTTAGCAACAGTATATTTATATACTTCATCTTTATTTATACTTGAAAGCACATTTGATACTTCAAGAAGATAATACTCCTCTTTCAAAGGGAAAATACGGCAAAGAGCAAATTGTCCCGGAGTAATTCCTCTAAAATTATTCATTTTTACAAGGGATAAAACTCTGTAATTCTTTTCATTAACAAGATTATAAAGCTCAAAGCCGTTACTGAACACCCTGCCGACTTCAAATACAGAAGAAAAAGATTTACTTAAAGCTTCCAATATTTCAATCTCAACATCAGATATTTCAGTTTTAGATTCTTTATATAATTCTATAATTGATTTTCTGTCATTTCCCAGTCTTCTTTCAAAAATATAAGGAATAATTACGGCCTGAATATTTGTTCTGTTCTCATTTTTAGCGGAAATTGCAGTTAAATATTCATTAAAATCAGGTTTTACAAAGTCATCGTTCAAAACAAAATTCATTAACTTTGTTATTGTTTCAGATATTGCAGACAATTTTTCAATTACAGACATATTTATCCCCTTTTTATTTTTACAACGGCAGAATGCCTTGCTGTTTTTCCTTTTTCTTTTCTATATGAAAAAAATATATCAGACATACAGCATGTGCAATAGCTTGATATATCAATATTTATTATACCTGTTTCTAACAATTGATTTTTATTTAATAATTTTAAATCAATATAATATTTATTATTTTTATAGTCATATAATTCAGTGTTTTTTACATCTTTAACCAATTTAAGAAAAACATCTTCATCGGTTTCAAAGCAGCATTTTCCTATACAAGGACCTATTAATGCCGTAATATCACAAGGATTTATGTTAAATTCTTTAATCATTTTCATTGCTGTTTTCGTAGTAATTTCAGCCTCCGTTCCCCTCCAGCCGGCATGTATAACTGCTCCTATATTATTTTTTTTGCTGTACAAAATAATCGGTGTACAATCAGCATAATTTAAAATAATAAGAGAACCTTCAATATCTGATATTAAAGCATCCGTATTATCATAAAATGTTTTGTCTTTGGATATAACCTGAATATTTGCGCTGTGAATCTGTTTAGCTGTATATATATCAATGCATTCAGTTTTTTCTTTGAGAAGTTTACGGTTTTCTTCCGCTTCTTTTGTTAAATCAACTCTGTCTGCAGGCGTTAAAACAAATTCTCTTGTCGTAAAAAAGCAATCATCAAGTAAAGACGATTTTAATATTTTTTTACCGTAGAAATTATCAAAGTAGAACATTATTTTTCAACCGTATTAAAAATCCTGTCACCCGCATCACCGAGTCCGGGGCGGATATAGCCATATTCATTCAGACAATTGTCTATGCTTGCAGTTATTATTTTAACATCAGGATATAGTGCTTGAACCTTTTTTAATCCTTCGGGAGCCGATATCAAACTTACAAATTTAATATTTTTTTGTGCTACATTCTTTGATGCAAACAATTTTATTGCATCAATTGCAGAATTACCTGTTGCAAGCATCGGGTCAAGTATAAGTACAATCTTATTTTCAGGATTATCAAATTCAACGGGGATTTTATTATAATACCAAATCGGAGTAAGTGTTTCTTCATCTCTATACATACCGATATGCCTTACTGTTGCAAAAGGCATAATTTCATTTGCTATATCGGAAAATATTAAACCTGCTCTTAGAATCGGTGCTATTATAATTTCTTTATCATTTTTCAATTGTTTCACTTCACATTTTTCAAGCGGAGTTTCTATATTAACCGTTTCCAGTTCTAAATCCTCCGTTGCTTTGTAAAAAAGCAAATATGTTATTCTCTTAATTGCGCTTCTGAATACTTCTGCATTCGTATTTTTATCTCTGATAATTCTTAAATTATGAGAGCATAAAGGATGATTTATAACAAAAACATTTTTATATTCACTCATTTATTTTTTCCTCTTCATTAATATCAGCCGGCGGATTTTTTTTATCAATATAATCCAGTGTAGATTCGGTTAATTTATAAATAACAACAGACTGTGCGGAATTAACAAGACCTGCCTTTTCTGATAACTGTTCAACAAGAGCGCTTTGCTTAAACCAATTTTTATGATTAATTAAATCAGCAGCTTTAATGGTTCTTCCTATACCGCCATATATATCAATCATAACATTAGCAACCTCTTCCTGCCCATCCCAAAAATCCTGTACTCTATATGATTTAGACGGAATAATTTCTTCAGTATCCAATGAGTTATCAGAAGTTTTAGGATTTAATTCAAGAGAAGTCGAACCTCCGAGTCCGTAAAATTCTATTGTGGCAGTTGCGCTCGAGGGAATTTTTACGCCGTCTTTTGTCACTAAAAATGATATAAATACTTTATTATCAAATATTTTAACTTTTCTAACGTAACCTATATTAATTCCCATTAATCTGACTGGAGAACCTTTTACCAGTCCTTTTGCATCATCAAAGAACAGATAATACGTATTTCCTGCATTCTCTTTATATGTTGTATTAAAAATGAAAAAATAAAAACACCCTGATAAAACTATCAGCCAAAATAATATTTCAAACAGCCATATATATTTTTTTTTCATTACATTATTATAAATCAATCAGAATTTTTATCAAAATCTTTTCTTTTTAAAATAATAACCAATAACAAAACAGCAAATAATATAAATACAAAAGAAGCAATATGAGCGGCATGAAGTTTTGAAACATTTAAAACACTGTCAAGCCTTATAGTTTCAACAATTAATCTTGCTATTGAATATAAAATTAAATAAGAAATAAAAATAATACCCGATTTCTTCGGCTTAATTTTTACTAAAATATAAAATAAAATACAAAAAATAATAAAATTCAAAATTGATTCATATAAGAATGCAGGATGAAAATATTCAAAAGTTTTATACTCTAAAGGACGCATAGAATAAGGAATATATAATTTCCACGGCAAATCCGTAGGAAGTCCGAAAGCTTCCGAATTAAAGAAATTACCCCATCTGCCTATAACTTGACCTATTATACCTCCAAACGAAAACAAATCAGCATATCTCAAAAAATCCAGATGATTTTTTTTCGCATAAAATAAAAAACCTATTATTGCACCTATAATTGCACCTTGAATTGATATTCCGCCATTCCAGATACAAATTATTTCCGAAGGATGTTTTATAAAATAGTTAAAATCAAGCAATACATAATATAATCTTGCAAAAATAATACCTGAAATTATTATAACAAGTGAACTGTCTAAAACAGAATCTTGAGGAATATCTTTAAAATATTTCTTATTAATAAACAAAACAGCAATAAGCCCTGCCAAAATTGATAAAGCCATAATTATACCGTAAAAATGTATATCTGTTGAAAATATACTAAATGCTATATCACCGGGAGATTTAAACATACATTATTCAACTGTATCTTTCTTTTGTTCTGCCTGCTCAAGTTTAAGAGAAAATTCTTTCATCTGCATATTTAACTCTTTAATTTTTTCATTGATTTGTTTTTCTTCATCGGCATTAACTTTTTTAACAAGATACTGATTATATAAATCAATGACTTCAGAAATTTTATTATTATATTCTTGCATTTCAGCTGAAGTCGGCTGCAGAATTTTATCACCTTGAGAATCGGTTTTATCAATTATTTGAGCAGCAATAGCCTCTTTAGCAACAGCCATTGTATAAACGGCATCATGAAAATCAGGTTTTAACTCAAGAACTTTTTTTAATTCTTTAACAGCTTCTTCATAATTACCGGTATTATTATATGCAATCGCAAGATTATAATGAGTTTGATACATTTCATCATCTAAATCAAGACTTGATTTCAAACGGCAAATTGCAGTTTCACTGTCACCGTTGTCCATATATTGAACAGCCTTGTTATTAAGCTCTTGAATTGCAAAATTATTTATACAAGCTGTTGTTAAAACAGATACCGACAGTATTGTAAATAATAGTATAATTTTTTTCATTAAGTAATCCCCGCTTAAATTCAGAGCCAGCGTTTACTGTTTTTTGACTCTTATAGCCAACATCAGGCTGCTTCCTCACCTCATTTTTAATACTATATACATAAATTCAAAATTTTGCAATATTTTTAAAATAGTATACAATATTTGGAGTAGATAATAAAAGAGATAAATAAATGAGTGATTCAAAAAAAATAGTTTCGTTAAAAAATGCACGTCAAAAAACAAAAGAGACAAAAAAGGAAACAACGACTCCGGCTGAACCTGTTTATTGCAGTTTTTGCGGAAGACCAAATACTCAGGTTGTTAAAATGGTTCAGGGCCCCGGGGTTAATATTTGCTCCGAATGTACTATGATCGCCGTTCAATATCTGATTCTTGAAGATAAACTTCCTTCAAGTGAAGCTCAAAAAATCCTTGATATTTTCTGGAGTAAAATTAAATAATGCATGACCTAACAAAACTACAAATCAGAGCAAAAGTTTTGTCTGTTATTTCTGAAATAAAATTGGTTAACGAATTTAGCGAAACTCTTTTGAATAAGTTTTGTTCCGAATTAATATCCATAGATGACAAAAATACCGTATTTGATATTCTAATAAAAGAATATATAAAAACAAACGAAAATGAAGGTATTTTTATATCTTTTATCATTAAGAAACTGATTAATCCTGATTATATTGAACAGCAAGTATTTAAGTTACTTGAATCTGCTAATTATTCTGATGAAACAAAATATAAGCTGATTGAACTTTTAAAAACAGCGGGAATTCAATATGATTTTAATACACTGCCGCAGTATTTTGAGAAACCGTCTGAAATTCTTGATTCTGAGACAAAAAAATTGCTTGAAACAGCAGCTTATAATCCTGAGTCAATGTTAGATTTTCTTGACTTTGTTTCCGCAGTTAATGATAAAGATAAAAATCTGCTTTTGGATTCTTTAAAATCTGATTATTCAGGTGACATACTGGCAAATATAATTTATCCTGTTTTGCTCTCTGATTTTGATGATAATATCAAGATAAAAACAGCTGAGATACTGGGAGATTCTAAATCATCTCTTGCCATAGAACCTCTTCAATACATAATTAAAACTTCAGATAACAGTAATCTTGTTAAAATTTGCAACACCGGATTGAAAAAATTAAAATTATCAGGTGCATCTGAAGAAAAAGCAGATATATATTTTAAAAATATAATAAAAAATTCATCACCTGCTGATTTCTTTACAACCATTCCTGATGGCGGAGCTAATCAGGCTCTTTTAATTTCAAGAATTACTAAAGAAAAAAAATATTTACTTTCGGCTGTTGTAATTAACGATATAAACGGAATAACAGATTGTTTCGGATTTTATAATATTTCTCAAGCTGAAATGGTTAAAATTTTAGCTAAATTTTATAAAACCGAAGGCAAATATAAAGTTCCGTCATCTTATGTAAAAACAAGAATAAATCACGCCGTTGATATTACTATAAAAAATAAACACCCGTTTCCTTATGAGTTTATTTGCTGGAATGTTCTTACTAAAGATATTGAACCATTAAATAATTCGCTTGAAGAAATCGTTAAAACACAATTACCATTAGCTGACATTGATAAAAATACAATTATCGACACGCTTACAAAAGATTATTCTTTCAGATGGTATATTAAACCTAATGAAAACAATACTTTAAAAGAAATAACAGATAAAATATACAGTAACGATAATATTGATATTAAAGAAATCAATAAACTTATAAAAGAAAATAAAAACATAATTTTTTCCGAAGAAATAAATAAAATATGGAAGGATAAAATTCTTAATTGCATTTATTTACTTTATACTAATTACAAAAAACAAGATGCACAAGTTTTTCTTGCCATATTAAATAATGAGGAATATTTTGATTTATTTAAAATTATAATAATTCAAAGGAGTATATTTAATCATTTTGCAGCATTAAAAGAAGCCTCAAAGGACACATTTTTTACCGCAAATATTTTTAGAAAAAAACAAAAAGAATCAGATAAAATAAACGTAAAAAAAGTAGAAACAATTATAGAAACATTAACAAAGAATTGGCTGAATGATGAATAGAATAATAGGATTAGATATAGGAACAAAAAGAATAGGGATAGCAATGAGCGATGCAACGGGTATTATAGCTCAGCCAGTTGAAACTATACCCAGAGAGCCCGAAAGTAATGCAATTGAAAAAATTAAAACAATTTGTAAAAATAACGGTGTAAAAATAATAGTAGCAGGTCTTCCTAAAAATATGAATAATACTATAGGGGAACAAGCTAAAGATTGTATTGAATTTGCAAATAATTTCAAATCAGAATATGAAATAATATTTGAAGATGAAAGACTTACCAGCAGACAAGCCGAATATATACTTAATCAAACAGGAAGAAAATACACTAAAAACAAACAGCTTGTTGACTTAAAAAGTGCCTGTATAATTTTACAACAGTATTTAGACAGAAAGTGAGAAAAAAATGGCTGATACAAATGAACAAATTATTGAAACATTTGATGAAGAAGGAAACAAAATTTCTTTTGAATTATTAGATATTGTTAGTGTTGATGACATAGAATATGCGCTTCTTCTTCCTGTTGATGAAAGAAATAAAGAAGACGGTGAGATTCTTGTAATGCGATTAAAGAAAGACGGCGAAGAATTTTCTTTTGAAGTAATAGAAAATGACGATGAATTCAACAAAGTTGCTCAATATATTGAAGAAATTGAAGATGAAATAGATGAATAATCTAAATTAAATAATACCTTGAGCAATCATTGCCTCTGATACTTTTTCAAATGCAGCAATATTGGCACCTGCCACATAATTTGTACCCAAATTATATTCTTCATCAGCATTTTTACATTGCTTGAAAATGCTAATCATAATATTTTCAAGTTTTTTATCAACATCCTCAAAAGACCAGTATTCACGCATTGAATTTTGGCTCATTTCAAGAGCAGATGTAGCAACACCGCCTGCATTAGCAGCCTTTCCCGGAGCGAGAAGGACGTTATTTTTTAGGAAATACTCAACAGCTTCATTTGTACAAGGCATATTAGCACCTTCACCAACGGCTATAATTCCGTTTTCAACCAAGAGTTCGGCTGTTTTTAAGTTTATGTCATTTTGAGTTGCACAAGGCAGAACTATATCTGCCTTAATTTTATAAACAGAAGGGATATCAGAATTATTCTCGTTGTATTGAGCATCGGGTATATAATTTAAATAATCCTTAATTCTTCCTCTTTTAACTTCTTTTATATCTTTAATAACATCAATATTTATACCGTTTTTATCATATATAGAGCCGTTTGAATCACTCATGGCAACAACATTTGCTCCGAGTTTTTGAGCCTTCTCACAAGCGTAAATAGCAACATTTCCGCTGCCTGAAATTATAACTGTTTTTCCGTCAAGAGAAATATTATTAGCATTAAGCATTTCTCTCATAAAATACAATAGACCATAACCCGTAGCTTCTTTTCTCACAAGAGAACCGCCATACTCAAGCCCCTTACCGGTTAATACACCTGCTTCATAAGCATTTCTGATTTTTCTGAACTGTCCGAATAAGAACCCGATTTCTCTTGCACCTACACCTATATCACCCGCAGGAATATCAACGTCCTGACCTATATATTTTTGAAGTTCAGTCATAAAACTTTGGCAAAACCGCATAATTTCCATATCGGATTTACCCTTCGGGTCAAAGTCGCTTCCGCCCTTGCCTCCGCCTATAGGACGGGTTGTAAGTGCATTTTTAAATATTTGTTCAAATGCCAAAAATTTCATTATACTTTGATTTACAGTCGGATGAAATCTAAGCCCGCCTTTATATGGCCCGATTGAAGCATTAAATTGAACTCTATATCCTCTGTTTACTCTAACCTGTCCTTTATCATCAACCCATGGAACTCTAAAGGATATAATTCTTTCAGGTTCAATCAGTCTTTCTAACAGAGCTGCTTCTTTATATTTTTTTTCATTTTTTATAATTACCGGTTCAAGCGACATTAAAACTTCTTTTACTGCCTGTATAAATTCTATTTCATTTGAGTTTTTTTCTTCTATTTGTTTTAAAACGTTATTTATATATTCCGACTTAATTTTTTCTTCACTGCCAACCATAAAATTCTCCATATAGATTTATTGTGTTATTATATCATAATTTTTTTTATTCAAAGATAATATAAATTCTTCAAGACTTTTCTTTATAGACTCGGCGGTTTTTTGTTGAAATTCCTTTGTCTGCATTAATATATATTCATCGGGATTTATCATATATGCAGCTTCTATTAAAACAGAGATGGGATTTGAAGCTCGGGTCAATACCAGACTTGATTTATGTATGCCGTTATCTTTCAGATTCAAATCTTTTGATAAATTATTTTTAATAATTGAAGCAAGTTTTAATGCGTTATTATTATAATAATAAACTTCGGTTCCGTGAGTAATATATGGATTAGCCCCCTGAGGAAGTGAATTGTTATGAATACTTACCGATATAAATGCATTATTTGCCTTAGCCTTATCAACTCTTTCATACAAACCTAAAAAATGGTCATGATATCTTGTATAAGAAACAATAGCTCCCGATTCTCTAAGCAAATTAATAAGGTTTTTAGCTATAGCTAAATTAATTTCTTTTTCACCAACCCTTGTAGGTCCGACAGCACCTTTATCATGCCCGCCATGACCTGCATCAATGTAAATTCTTACACCATATAAGGGGGATTTATTTTTTTTAATTTCGGGAGTTTTTGCTATTTTAAGAACTAAATCTCCGTCTATATATGAAGCATCATAACCTAATACAGGTTTTTTAATGTTAATATCATATTCAAAATTATTATTTTTTCCTTCCGTAGAATACATTACAAGCTTTAATTTGTCTTCATATTGACTCAAGATAAAAGGAACGGGATATGTAGTTTGAATCCTTATATAATTGTATAATTCATCACTGTCTTTTTTTATTTTGCCGATTTTAGCAAGTTGTTTTTTTTCGACAATAATAGGTTTAGACAAATTAGATTTATGTATCCAAAAATCATTTCCGCTGTTTTTATCAATTTTATAAAAATCGCCTTGCCTTCCTGATAGGTATAAAACAACTCCTTTAGGAAGCTCTGCAATTCTTGTTGAAGCGGTTGTTGCTCTTTTTCTGATTACGGCATAATCTTTTACTGTCTTTGCATATAATAATCTTCCGTTTTCATTGGGAATAAAAGCAGGTAAATGAGAATTCGTCTTTGATATTAAATAATTTATTTTATAATTTTCAACATGCTTTTTTCCGCTTTTAGATATTTCTTCAATAACAATTTTATTTTCATTTTTTTTTAAAGGAATAACATGAACAAAAAAATTATCATTCCAAATTTTAACGGGTTCTTTATTAATATATAAAGCAGCTCCAGACTTTACACTGCCAAATACATAAGAAGAAGAAGCACTTGTATTTGATATTTTTGAACTCGGATACACTATGTCCAATGCGTTTGCTGATTGTTGAAAAATAAATAATAAACTTAAAATTAAAACTAATAACCTATTCATACTATTAAATATAGAATATATTAAACTAATAATCAATAAAATATTAATATAAACAACCTTGCTACGATGATGTAAAAAATAGTATAATGAACTAAAATAAAATTTGTAAATGAAAAAATATGAAAAATGGAAAACAATAAAGTAGAAGTAATTATTGTAGGGGCAGGACCCGCAGGAGCAAGTGCGGCAATTACACTGGCAAGGGCGGGGAAAAAAGTTTTGCTGGCGGATAGAGCCGATAATGCAGGAGATAAGAATGTATTCGGCGGAACAATATATGCTAAACAAACAGCGGAAATATACCCTAATTTTTGGGAAACAGCACCGGTTGAAAGAGCTGTAACCGAACAAAAGATTTTTATGCTGACCGATTGTGATTCAGTACAGTTCGGCTATAAATATGCTTCTAAAGCTTCATATAAAGCTTTTACCGTTAAACGTTCAAATTGGGACAGATGGTGTGTTGAACAAGCTCAAAAAGAAGGTGCTTATTTTGCACCTAAAACTCTCGTTAAAGAACTTTTAATTGAAAACGGAAAAGTTGTCGGGGTTCAAACAGAATTTGAAAAATTTTATTCCGATATAGTAATTATTGCAGACGGTGTTAATTCGCTTTTAGCTAAACAAATCGGGTTAAGAAATGAAATTAAAGATAAAGACGTTTCTTTAAGTGTTAAAGAAGTTATAGAAATACCAAAAGAAAATTTGCAGGATCGTTTTAATATTGATGATGAAGACGGATGTGCGTGTAAGATTTTAGGCGGCCCGTTAAAAGATATTATGGCTCTGGGCTTTATGTGCACCAATAAAAATTCAATAGCCCTCGGGTATTCTGTCAGTATTGACGAATTAAAAAAACACAACATTAAACCTTATGAATTATTGGAAGAATTAAAAGAACATCCGACCATTGCAAGTTACATTAAGGGCGGAAAAACAATAGAATATTCTTCTCATTTAATTCCGGAAGGCGGATATAATTGTATACCAAAGGTCTATGATAACAGAGTATTGGTTGCAGGTGATGCGGCAATGTTTGTAAATAATATACATTTTGAAGGAACAAATCTTGCCATGCTAAGCGGTAAGCTTGCAGCAGAAACAGCAATAGAAGCACTTAATTTGAGCGATTGTTCCGCTTCCGTCTTATGCAGATACTACAAAAAACTTGAAAATAGTATCCTTATAAAGGATTTAAGAACTCACAGAAATACAATTGACGTCATAAGAAAAAATATACATACTCTGACTTCATTGTATCCCGAACTGGCTTGTGATTTCTTTGATTTGCTGACCTCTGCGGATGAAATACCCAAAAGAGCTAAATATAGAAAATTCCTCTCTAAATTTATTAAATCGCGAGGAATAACAGCTTCTATTCCTTTTGTATTTTTAGCAATGGAGAAATGTTTCAAAAAATGAATCTTGATGAAAAATTAGCAACATTAAAATATAATAAGGATAATGAAAGTCATTTATCCGTTGATGAAGATGTATGTATCAGATGTAAAGAAAAACCATGCACTTTTATTTGCCCCGCTAATGTATATGAATGGAATGAAGAAAAGTGTATAATGACTATAAGATACGAAAATTGTCTGGAATGCGGAGCTTGTAAAATAGCTTGCGAAAAAAATAATATAACTTGGCGTTACCCAAACGGCGGATATGGTGTAAAATATAAAAACGGTTAGTAAAGTGAGGTATCCTATGAAAGAAGAATACAGCAATCAAAACAGAAGATGGTATGATAAAGATCCTATATTATCACGTTCAATGAAAACATTGGAAGCCTCTGATGATGAAACACAGATTAAAGTTGCTCTTAATCTTATAAAAATTATTGTTGAACACAATCTTGCTTTCAGCGAATATACTGATGTTAATGAAATAATAGAAGCCGTTGAAGAAGGCATGGATACAAGAGCTAATTCCAGATGGTATGACATAGACAGAACCGTCAGAGCTGCTATTAATATGCTTCAAAATTCACCTGCCGAAACACAAAAAATTATTGCAAAAGAAATGGCTAAAATAGTTATTGATAAAATTAAAGAAGATAAAGACATTGAAGAATTGAAAAAGGAATTGGAACAGGAAAATTTATTTGATGATTCTTCCGATGATTTTTACAACAATAAAGAATAAAGTCCGGAATTAATAATGTCTATCCGAAAAATATGGAAAACAAAAGAATCAAATGATATTACTCAAGAACAAATACAAGCCTGCGGAAATAACAGGCTGATTGCTGTTTTACTTAATAACAGAGGTATAAAGACACCTGTAGAAATAAAAAGATTTTTAAATCCGTTAAAATCAGGATTATTAAGTCCCGATGTATTTGACGATATGCAAAAGGTTTTAACAAGAATAAAATCTGCAATATCAGCTAATGAACATATTACAATATACGGTGACTTTGATGCGGACGGAATTACTTCAACGGCACTACTGTTTTTAACTTTAAAAGAAATAGGCGCTGATGTTGATTATTATATCCCCGATAGAAGCAGTGAAAGTCACGGTTTAAACTCAAAAGCACTTGTAAAAATTATATCAAAAAGTAAGTCTAAACTCATTATAACGGTTGACTGCGGTATTTCTAATATCAATGAAATAAATTTTGCCAAAAGTTTTAAAACCGATATAATAATTACCGATCACCACGAAGCACCCGATATACTTCCTGAAGCATTTGCAATTATTAATCCGAAAGCATCTGAATCCGTTAATTCCGATTTATCCGTTGAAGAGCTTCAAAGTTTAAACAATTTAGCAGGTGCCGGAGTCGCTTTTAAACTTGCTTGTAAATTGCTTGAAGAATATAAAAAAGAAGATTTTGTTAATGAAATATTACCTCTTTGCGCTATAGGAACGATTGGTGATGTCGTAAATCTCACGGGAGAGAACAGAAGTATTGTTGCAATGGGACTTGAACTTATTAAACACGGAAGACATAACGGTATTCAAAAACTTATTTCCTCCGCAGGTATTTCGGATATCACAAAAATATCAGCAGAGACCATTGCCTTTTCAATAGTTCCGAGACTAAATGCCGCAGGAAGATTGGAATCTCCGCTTACCGCACTTAAAATTCTTATCTCGGTTTATGATGAAAATATTGAAACTAATATCAAACTGCTTAATGACTTAAATATTTTAAGGCAAAATTTATGCGATGAAACCTTTTTTCAAGCAAAACAAATGTATGAAAATAATAAACTTTCCAATAAAAAAAGCATTATTTTATTTAATGAAAATTGGCATATCGGTATAATAGGAATTGTATCTTCAAGACTTGTCGAAGAGTACAATAAACCTGTATTACTAATGACAAGAGATACAAATTCCCCTGAAATAATAAGATGTTCATCAAGAAGTATAAAAGATATAAATCTGTTTGAAGTATTGTCGGAACATAAAGAATATTTTGAGGGTTTTGGCGGCCACAAAATGGCAGCGGGTTTTTCTTTTAATGAGAAAAAAATTTCTCTTGAATCTCTTAAAAAATTAATTAATAATACCATTGAAGAAGCATCTATAGGCGTTGATTTTTCAAAAACCGTTGTAGAAGCCGATATGATTGTAGTTCCAAACGATTTAACAATTAATACTGTTGAGAATATTAATAAGCTTGAGCCTTTTGGCAGCGGTAATCCTTCTCCCTTATTTATTATGAATGATTTAATTTTTAAAACCTCAAAACTGATGGGACAAAATGAAAATCATTTAAAAATCTTTGCCTCTGATGAATCAGGACAAAATTTAGAATGTATTAAATGGAACTCTTCAAATATTAATTTATCCGAAAACTCAAAGTTTAATATATTATTTTCTCCCAGAATAAACTCTTTTAACGGGAATACCTCCGTTCAGTATATTTTAGAAGATTTACAATACGAAAATCAAGAAAATGAACCTGAAATAACTGATGTAAAAATACTCGATCACAGAAATAAAAAAGATATTCTGCTTCAAGTGCTTGATTTTATTAATTCAACAAAAAAACAAACGGGCATTTTCCTTTCCACACCTAAATTATTAAAACAAATTGAAAATTCAAAAGCTCTAAATTTAATAATAAATACTGAAAATATCCAATCTCAAACCGAACAGTTAATGTTTTTTGAATGTCCTGCAGATAAAGATGATTTCTTTTCAATTATAAAAAATTCAAATGCAAAAATAGTACATCTTATGAATTTTAATATACAAAAGATTATAACCGACAACTTTATTTCAACATTGTCTGGAATGCTAAAATATGCACTGGCAAACCTCAATGGAAATATTGAAATAAAAAAACTTGCAAATGCGCTTACGGTTAATGAAAAAACTCTCGATTGCGCACTTGATTTACTTTCTGATACAAAAATGATTAATTATGAACAAATTTCAGAAACGGAATATAATATTAAAACTCTTAATCCTGTTGAACTATCAAAAATAAAACAATCTGATTTATATAATGAACTTAATGAAAATATTAATGAAATAAATGATTTCAGACAATTTTATTTAAATGCTACACCTGATGAAATCAAACAATACTTATAAGAGGAATTTATGCTGTTTTTCAAAAACAAAAAAAAATATATAAGCTGCGATTTAATTGAACACGGACTGGATTTTTTTTCTAACAGTATCAATTTTTGCTGCAGGATTCCGCCTACCGATAAAGGTTATAAAAAATTAATTGATAACTATAACGGTGAAATAATCAACTGGAAAGAATTTTTTAAAATAAAAAATAAATACAGAAATGAAATGAAAAAAGGCAATATCGTTCCTGAATGCAAGGGTTGTATTTATCTTCAGGAAAAGGAATGGGACAAAGATAATTACATTTCATTTATCAACTTTAACAATTGGACAACCTGTAATGAGCATTGTATATATTGCCATTTAAACGATGAAAATTTACCAAAAATAAAACAATACAATGTTTATCCGGCTATAAAAGATATGGCAGAAAAAGGATATTTAAAGAGTGGAGGACATATTACAATAGCAGGCGGTGAACCTTGCGTTGCTCCCGAATTTGATGATTTAATTAAACTTTTTCTTGATTATAAAATGAACAATATCCGTGTTCTTACAAATGCGACTAAATTCAGCAGTATTATTCAAAAAGGAATTGAAGAAGAAAGAGTTAATATTGTCGTTTCCGTTGACTCGGGAACTAAAGATACATTTATAAAAGTTAAGAGATATGATTTTTATGATAAAGTATGGGATAACATAAAAAAATATGCCGCAGTACAAAAAAGAACAGACAGTGTAAAAACTAAATTCATACTTATTCCAAATATAAATGACTCTAAAGAAGAAATAAATGCCTGGATTGAAAAATCTGTTGAAGCGGGTGTTAAACATCTTGCGTTTGATATTGAAATGATGTGGTATAGTGAAAATAAAGATAATCTGCCCAACAGTCTTTTTGAAACAGTTAAATATACTTTAGATAAAATCAAAGAAAAAAATTTAGGTTTAGAACTCATTGACAGGGGCTCTATCATAGCAAAAATGATTAAATAATTATATTCTTTCATTGTTTATAATAGCCTTAATTTATAAATATCTATATATAACATTCTTTTTTAAAATAAATCATATTAAAAATAAAGAAAGGATGTATATATGATAAATACATTAGTAAGATGGATATTATCGGCACTGCTTGTTATACTAATTGCTTGGATAGTACCCGGAATTACGGTAACAAACTTTTTAACGGCAATGTTAGTTGTTGTAATAATAGCATTGATTAATACATTTATTAAGCCGCTGGTCGAATTTATCTCGCTGCCGATAAATTTTTTAACATTAGGGCTGTTTGGATTAGTAATTAATGCCCTGTTATTTATGCTTGCAGGTAAACTTGCTCCCGGCTTTGAAGTTGAAGGATTTTGGAGTGCGCTTTTAGGGTCATTACTGCTTTCTGTCTTAACTCCGTTAATAAATAAATTATCAGTAAAAAAATAACCGTAAATTTACAATTTTAACAAAAAATGTTAAACTTAACACGGTGTTCAAATTGTAAAGGAGATTTTATGAAAGAAAACCTGAAAAAGTATTTAACAGAAATGATAGGAACATTTTTCCTTGTATTAACAATAGCTTGTACCGGTTTGTTGGGAGCAAACGGAGTTATTGCACCGCTTGCGATAGGCGCTGCTTTAATGGTAATGGTATATGCGGGAGGCCACATATCAGGCGGACATTATAACCCTGCTGTTTCTTTAGCTGCCTGCATCAGAGGTGCTTTAAGCTTTAAACAGTTTATTCCTTATGCTTTAGTACAAATAATCGGTGCTGTTCTTGCTGTTATAATATTCGGTATTATGGCAAAAGGTACTATTATTGTTATTGAACCTGCTAACTTCGGATTAAAAGGTATGTTAATAGCGGAATTTTTGTTTACTTTTGCACTTTGTTATACAGTTCTGCAAACTGCAACAACAAAAAATACAGCAGGTAATTCATACTATGGTTTAGCTATCGGCTTTATAGTTCTTGTAGGTGCTTTCTCTGTAGGCGGAACACTTTGTGCTGGTGCTTTTAACCCTGCAGTCGCTGTTGCTGCCGGCATGTTAAAGCTTGCACCTTGGGCTTTAATATTATTTACTATTTTAGCTAACCTTGTTGCCGGTATTTGTGCAGCTATTGCATTTAAAATGACTTATACGGAACCTAATGAATAATTAGTTCCTAATATAAAAAGACCGCTTAGTTAAGCGGTCTTTTTGTTTATTTAACTACTATATTAACCAGTTTTCCGGGGACTACAATCACTTTTACTATATCTTTGCCTTTTGTAAGTTCTTTTATCTTTTCACTGTTAAGGGCAGTCTTTTCAAGTTCTTCTTTTGTAGATTCCGCATCAACTTCTATTCTGTCTTTAACTTTTCCGTTTATCTGTGCAACAAGAGTTATTTTACTTGTTTTTGCCAAAGCTTCATCATATTTAGGCCATTCAAGTTTATGAACGGAACCTGTTCCGCCAAGACCTTCATAGATTTCTTCCGTCATATGAGGAAGTACGGGCGCCAATAACTTCAAGAAAGTTATTACTGCATAGCTGAATACGTTTTTATCCTCAGCCGTAAACTCTTTTTTGCTGTTCAGATAGTCATAAATAACATTTGTAAATTCACGGTACTTTGATATTACGGTATTAAACTGGAATTCGTTAGCGATATCTTGTGATATCTTCTTAATTGTCATATGAACTTCTCTTACAAGGTCATTATTTTCTCTTGTAAGTGAATTTACATCACCGAGTTTATAGTCAAGAATAATATCTTTTTGGTATTCGCTGTATATTTTCCAGAGTCTGTTTAAGAACTTATAACAGCCTTCAACACCGGCATCTGACCAGTCAAAATCTCTGTTTGGAGGTGAATCCGAGAGTATAAACAATCTTGCTGTATCAGCCCCATAGTTAGCGAATATTTCATCAGGGTCTACGGTATTACCTTTTGATTTTGACATTTTTGAACCGTCTTTTAAAACCATACCTTGTGTTAAAAGGTTTTTAAACGGTTCATCTATATTTATAATACCTAAATCTCTAAGTGCTTTGGTAAAGAACCTTGAATAGAGAAGGTGTAAAATAGCGTGTTCTATACCGCCAACATACTGGTCAATAGGCGCCCAGTAGTGTAAGAGGTCTTTATCAAACGGAGCATCGTTGTTTCTTGCATCTATGTATCTGTAAAAATACCAGTTAGAACACATAAACGTATCCATTGTATCTGTTTCTCTTTCAGCTTTGCCGCCGCATATAGGACAAGTTGTATACTTAAATGATTCTGATGTTTTAACGGGAGACATACCTTTTACGCTAAAATCGACGTCTTCCGGGAGAAGTACGGGAAGGTCTTTTTCATCAACGGGAACGGTTCCGCATTTTGGACAATATACAATAGGAATAGGCGTTCCCCAGTATCTTTGTCTTGAAATCAACCAGTCACGAAGTCTGAATTGAACTTTGGCTTCTCCGAATCCGCCTTTTACGGCTTTATCTATTATAACCTGTTTTGCTTTTTCATTTTCAAGTCCGTTGCAATCCGATGAATTAATAAGTACACCTTTATCGGTATATGCTTCTTTTAATTCAGCAGTAGGATTTTCAGGATTTTGAATAACGATTTTAATCGGTAGATTATATTTTTTAGCAAAATCGAAGTCACGCTCATCGTGTGCAGGTACTGCCATAACAGCGCCTGTTCCGTATTCGGCAAGTGCATAATCAGCTGTCCAAATCGGGAATTCTTCACCGTTTAGAGGGTTTATTAAGTGAGTACCCAAAGGAACTCCGGTTTTAATTCTTTCGGTTGAAAGTCTTTCTATCTCAGACATTCTTCTTGCATTTTGTCTGTATGCTTCAACCGCTTCTTTATTTTCGGGGGTCGTTAATTTTTCAATATCTTTGTATTCAGGTGCAACAACCAAATATGTAATACCGTAAGCCGTATCGGGTCTTGTAGTGTAAACGGGAACTTCAAGCCCTTCGATTTCTTTTACCTTAAATCTTAAAATAGCACCGGTTGAGCGGTCAATCCAGTTTTTCTGCATTGTTTTTACGCTGTCAGGCCAGCCTTTTAATTTTTCTATATCGTCTAAAAGCTCTTGAGCGTAGTCGGTAATTTTTAAAAACCATTGAGAAAGATATTTCTTTTCTACTTCCCCGTCACATCTCCAGCATTTTCCGTCTATTACCTGCTCGTTAGCAAGAACGGTAGCGCAGTTTTTGCACCAGTTAACGGCAGCCTCTTTTTTATAAGCTAAGCCTTTTTTAAACATTTGAATAAAGAAATATTGAGTCCATTTGTAGTATTCGGGAAGGCAGGTGGTAACTTCTCTGTCCCAGTCTATCATCAGCCCCAGTTCTTTTAATTGCTTTTTCATATAAGCAATATTTTCAAGAGTCCATTTTTTAGGATTTGCGCCATGTTGAATGGCAGCATTTTCTGCAGGCAGACCAAAACTGTCCCAGCCCATCGGATGAAGTACATTATACCCATTCATTCTCTTATAACGTGCTATTACATCTGATATGGTGTAATTTCTGACGTGTCCCATGTGAAGTTTGCCTGACGGGTATGGAAGCATAGAAAGAACATAATATTTTTCTTTGCTTTTGTCATTATATACTTTATTTATCTTTGTTTCATCCCAGCGGCTCTGCCATTTTTTCTCAATTTCCTGCGGAAAATATCTGTCTTTAATCACCGTTTTTCTCCTAATACCTACGTTAAAAATTATAATCTAAACATAAAAAAGAGAAAAATGTAATTAAATATTCTCAAGAATCTTATTTAAATCAATGTTTAAACATTTAAGATTTGAGCAGGTAGTCCGGCGTTTTTCCCATAAACATGGGCGGCAATCGGAATTATTTGTTATTGCAATAAATTTTTCGGATTCGGGCAGTAGTTTATTTTCATCCGTGGGTCCAAAGATTGCAATTGTTTTTGTATCAGTTGCAACACCTATGTGCATCGGAGCAGAATCAGAACATATAAGGACTTCGGATTTTTTTATCAGTTTTGCCAAGTCGTAAATATTTTTTGTTTTCCCGTACATATCAACAAAATTTGTTAAATCGGAATTTTTTAATTCTTCTCTTATTTTTAAAATACATTCTTCATCATCAGGCCCGCCTGCCAATATAACCTTTTTGTTCTTTTCCAAAAGTTTTTTTATTAAATCAGCCCAAACTTCAGCCGGAAATATTTTAATAATATTTTTTTGAACACTTATCCTGCTAACTCCCGGGTGAACTATAACGGTATTTTGCTCTCTTTTATTTTCTTCGACATTTATTTGAGGAAGTTCAAACACACAGTTAACAACAGGTAAAACCAAATCAAAATACATATTTGCCGCATACTGATTTTTATTTAAATTAACTGCATTAGTTAGCAATATTTTACTTAAATTTGATGTTTTATAACCGATTCTTGTTCTAATCCCCGTAAAAAAAAGTAAAACGGATATTAAAGGATTAGCCCCCGATGATATAACCAAATCATAACCGCCTGATAGTGCCTTAAAATATAATTTCAGCATTTCAAGATATTTATTTTTTGTTTTAATGTCAATACAAAAAAAGTTATCGATTAAAGTTGTCAAAGAAACAAAACTCTTGCTTCTGCCCTCTAAACACAGAGTTATTTTACTTTCGGGGTATGTTTTTTTTAAACATTGAATAACAGGCATAAAAAGGATTTCATCACCTATACCGCCAAAATTTATAAGAAGAATATTTTTAAAAGAATTCATAATTAAAACGGCTTTGTCTGATTTAATTTATTTCTTAATTCTCTAAAGCGTGCAATATCTTCCTGAGCTTTACTTGTTTCTCTAAATACAACCTGACTTGAAGGATGAACCATCATAATGCAGTCTATATGAATTTCAAGGAAATTGTATCTTCTTGGCGGCTGATTGGAATTTCTTGCGGTAATTTCCGCATTAGTAACGGCAAGAAATCGTTTTTCTTTATCATTTAAAAGGTCAGTTAGTTCTCTGTTTGTTTTTGTATACTTAGAAACATGTACCGTGCCTTTTATTTCATGGTCTGCCGTTAATATAATAACCTCTATAGGAACTGTATCTATTTCTTTTGCCATTTTCCACCTTTTTTAAAGCTCAACATATAGTTTGATTATAGTATAAATTTTTAATTATTACCAGTATTAAAATGTGCCCGATGGGAGTTGAACCCACATCTAAAGACTTCGGAGATCTTTGCTCTATCCTGTTAAGCTACGGACACTTTTTCTTATTATACTATAAAGTCTTATTATATTTTAAGCGCAGATGTTCCGTATTTTGGATTTATATTATTTATTTTTCCGTAATCCGTATTATTAGCAGAACTTAATATATTATTCATATCCGAGAATACAGGACTATTGACAAGCGAATACAAATCAATAGTATTTTTATCAGATTTCGTCTCTTTATCTTTTAACGAGAGAATTTTATTTAATACATTTAATCTTGGCTTTTTATTTTTTTTAATTTGTTTATCATAAGTTTTGTTTGCCAGTTTATTTTTAAGCATAGGAGTAATAACAGAGCTTGCAAGAATAGTATAAGCGAGAGTAGCAATAATTGTCATACCCTCAAGCTGTCCTATAATTTCATCATAAGCACTTCCGTTATAAAAACCTTTAAATTTATTCTGTCTTATATTATCAAAATCAACTGCAATTTGTTTCATTGTAGCCATCGGAATTGCCTGATTTTTATCGGGAAGTCTGACGTTCGGATTTTTTTCGACAAAGTTAATCAACTTTTTAACAGACATCGGCAAATCCTGAATCTTTTTCAAACGATTTGTCAATTGCGCCGTCCAAGTACCTATTGTTTGTTTTAATGGCTTAATGTGACTTGTGTTATATAATTCTTCTTTGGCTGCACCAACAGTAGGAGTTATTGTATAAAGAAGATGTTCTCTTGCAGACTTTGTTGTCCATTGACCAGAGTAGAATTTCTTCTCAAGAAAATTTTTAAGCAAAAACGGAGGAACAACCGTAAATAATAAATCCAAGCCAAATTCTTTATATTCTTGGGTTATTAAATAATCTTTATTTTCTCTGTTACTTTTTTTCAGTCCTCTTATTTGCGATAAATGGCTGGAAATTATTGATACGGAATTAAAAAGCAATAAAATAAAAGGCATATCATCGCTTTTTTTGAAAATAAGGTTTGCAACTTTATTACATGTTTTAAATAAGGCTGAACGGCTTAAATACTTATTCTGGAAATTATAAAGAGGTATTAATAATTTATCTTGAAGTATACTTTTAGGAGTCTTCATTGTTTAGACTCCTTATTCTCTGTTTTATCCGAGTTCTCTATAATTATATTAATTATATTTTTCAGTTTGCCGCCAATATGTTTAACAATTTTTGATTTTCGATTTATCCAGTCTGAGATTTTATTTTTTCTTGCCATTACAACATCGGATAAAGATATTATCCAAGATTTATTTTCTTTAACAACACCTGAAATTAAGTCCTGAAAATCACTTGTCAGCGGAACATCAACTTTTGAATTAGAAAATAAAATCATAAATAAGACTGCAAATAACGTACCTAAAGTTTGACTGTATTGTTTTATTCTCAATTGCGCCATATCAGGATCGTATAATTTAATATTAACGATATCATCAGGTTTAAATAATCTGTTTAATAAATTATGTTTTTCTAAACCAATATAATGATTAGTCAATTTTAAAAAGAAAGCTCTTATGGTTACACCTGTAATTCCGCCAGCCATCGCTTTCGATGCCGATTTTATGGCTGAATCTACTTTTTTATCCTCTTTTGCATACTTTAAATCTATTAACGGCTGAAACATCAATGCAGAAACAGCCAGAAACAATTTTTGCTCCGGCGTATTAATATATTCTCCTGCCACTTTTCCAATTTTGCCGAATATTTCAGGTATATATTTGGGATTTGCAGGAACACCTTTAAATGTCGGACTTGACTTTGATTGTCCGTCCTTATTTATGAAAGATGAACTTATTTTCATTGTATTGTTGCAGCCTTATTTTACAGGTTTATAAAAGTCATACATAAATTTTATTGACAAATTATTATAAATTGTTAATTTTTTTTTACATCTTTACAACTTAAAAGCAAATTTTAAAATGTTCTTTTTTGAAGATAATATCTAAAGGAGTAAATATGAAAATTTCTTCTGTCTCAAATGTAGTGAATAATCTTTCCCGAAATATAAAAAAACAATCTTTGCCTTCTTTTAAAGGAATATATGTTGAAGATATAGTAGATTTAGGCGATGTTGCAGAACATTGTTCTCCTGCAAAATTTTTAAAAAAAGACGCTCTGTTATTAAATGAAATAGCACAATATTATCCGAATCAGGATTGTTTTATAAGAAGAGGCTACGGTGGTATGCCAAGACTTGAATATAGAGAGAGACCGCCGGTTGTCCAAAACTTTCAAGCCAATGTGTTCGGACAATATAATATTGATGTTAATCCAAAAGATAAAGACTATCCTTGTGTACCGCTATTATTATACGGAGAATCCACACTTAACCGTATGATAGGTATGACATCATACAGAAGTTTGAATCCTTCATTGGCATATACGGTAAAAGCAGGTTATGAACTCCATAAAAAACTTATAGAAAAGAAAAATCAAATTATGGGTGTTATAGGTCGTGGCGATGATGTTGACCTAGGTGAAGAAACATTAACCGAAAAAGCACACAAAGCTATAGCCGATGTTGAAGAAGCCGTAAAAAGATATCTGCTGGAATCAGCCTATGTTGCTCTCTCTGATCCGGCTACTGCCAGCCAAATTTATGCTTCTAATTATCCTAAAGTACAAACAAGACTTGATGCGAAAAGAACTCTGGACTTAACTACAAGCACGGCAAAACAGCCTCAAAGTCAACCTTCTGTTGACAATATTGATATATGTGAGCTTGCAATGAAAATGTATCCTGATTATCAGCAAAACAAAGAAGTAAACGAAAAACTTCATAAATATATGGAATATCACGGATTAATAATTAAATAAAAGAGAGCAGGTCATAAGCCGGATTCTGTTTCTAAACAATCATCTGTCTTGGATGCAGGTTACCCTGCACCTCCAGCGATTTTCAAAAGACGGCGGGTCACCTTAACCTTTTTTATCTTGCACCCGAACGGAGTTTACCCGGCGGATATTTCTCAATACCCCCTGTAGTCTTTTACACTACCGTTGCACCTGAACCTTATATTATAAGGTTGTTTACTTTTCTGTGGCACTGGTCCTAAAGTCGCCTTCGGCGGATGTTATCCGTCGTTCTGCCCTTGGGTGTCCGGACTTTCCTCATTTAAGTTTTCTTAAACGCGATTGTTCGTCTGCTCTCTTTTTTATTATTACATAAAATTACATTTCTTTAAATTTATCAGTTATTTCTTTCGGAAGTTTTATATTTTGAATTGACATCTGAAACTTTTTAATTTCCGCTAATTTTGCTTGTTCCTCTTCTAAATTACGCTTCGGACGTTTTATTTGTTTAAGCGTTCTTTCGAACTGCGACTCTGTTCTTCCTGTTACTATTTCCATTATAATATCATCAATATTATTCAAATTCAGTGAATATAACTCATTTAAGCTGTTTACCGATGTGCCGTACGGCAGTGAATATAACCATTCCACGGACATTTTATCTCGGTCGGATAATTTTACCTGTCCGTATTGGTGAGGAGTATACATAATATCATTTGTATTTGTAGAATGCCCTAATCCCAAAGCATGCCCGATTTCATGCAGTATTGTATGATATACTTCATTTTCATCCATATATTTTCTGTGAATAATCCCATCAGATATTCCTATTGACACTTCGGCGGAATATAATCTTGACTGTTCATCATAGTTAAAAGAACAATTCCCTAATGATTTACGATCTACTCTTCTCCACTCAACATTCATATTTGAGTCATAAAGATTATTTGTAATATTAAATGAGAATTTACCGCCTCCCGCCTTTTCCCATTCATTTAATGCATCCATTACCATACGGGCATAATAGTATTTATCAGTATCATTCATTGAATAGAAACTGCAAGGAGCTATATATACATTAATCGGTATAAACTGTTCGGGCCATCTTATTAATCGCCCGTTTTTTAAATGCTGCTGTAAATATGTTAATCTGTGCATTTAGTTGTTTACTCTTTTTTCTTCCTGTTTAATAAATTCACACATTTCTTCAAGTCTTGTGTCTTCCATTGCCTTGATAAGTTCATCTGCGTTTTTAAATTTTCCTATTGCAAAACCAGTTTCAGCAAGTAATACACAATCATTACAAAGTCTATATTTGCCGTATTGAATAGAACCTGCAAGAGGTTTCGTTTTTCCGCAGCAAGAGCATTCAAAGGTTTCATCCGCTAATGAAGCATCCTCTTCTATATCATCCAGCCTCATTTGCTCAACTACCTGCTGCATTTCTTCTATTATTTTTAATTGTTCCTCTTTATTCATATATTCCCGTTTTTTCTATATACCCTATCATAATCCGATGATACTTCTTCTTCAATTTTATAATATTTATTTATAAAATTAAATATTTCACTTCCCCAGCCGTTTGAAAATGATGTTGTATTATACCATGGGTATTTATTATTAAATATTATAATTATTTCGGGTGCATTGTTTTTTATTCTGTTTATTATTTTTTCATTTCCGAATATTTCGGTATTGGGAGGAATTAAGTAGTAAAGCATATTATCCGATTTCCTTTTAGTCAGGTAATTCAGCATTACTCCTTCAGGAAGAACCAAAACAGTATCATTCTTATCCGTATTATTTATTATATAGTCAATTAAATAATTATATCTTTTTGCAAAATACTCATTATCCGTATATATTTTTTCTTTTGAATGTGTATTTATTACATTTTGCCTGATTGATTTAATTTTATTTATATCATTATTAAAATAAAAACCCGTAAAAATACAAAGAAAACATAATAATATGATATACAATTTTTTAAACGGATAAACTAGAGCGCATATATTTATTAAAATAAGCGGAAGAAAGAATGTTCCGTACAATTCAAGAGATATTGCCCCTATACATTTTAATGAACATAATACGGTTGTAATGCTTAAAATAATAACGGCAATTTCTCTTTTTCTTATTATAAAAAGTAATATAACGGATAAATATCCCGTAAACAGAAATTTTATTGAAGAAGGTGAGTTAAATATATTTATAATACTCAATAAAGAGTTCTTAACTGAACCAACGGAAGGAATAAATCCCGTGTATGTATAAAAATATTTTACACTTTCACTATGCGAAAGATTTAATATATATTTTACAGATTGATTTAAATCATTTAAGCCTAAACCCTGAATTAATAATATAAATAATGATAATAACGGCATTGAAATTATTGATATTATTGAATATACAAAATTTTTAATTCCTATTTTTTTATACAGGGCAATAAAAATAAGTACAAACAGAAATAGAATATATTCGTATTTAAAAGAAATACTCAGTGAAAATAAGAAACAGGATAAAAAATAATATCTGATTTTTTCATTTTTTAAATATAAAACCAGCATAAGAAATGCCCATAAAAATGCACTCATTGCATATAAAAGAGAATATGAATAAGGCGTTATATAATTAGATATACCTGGATAAAATATACAACCGAATATTATAAGTGTACATAATAAAAGGGCGCAAATTCTCTCCGTATATATTTTTGTAATTACATAAACTGCAATAAGAATAATGTATGAAGCAATAAATCCAATAATATTTAAATTATTAAATAACTTAAGAAAAAAAGCATTAACAATATACCCTAAAGGCGGATAGACATTAAAAATATCTTTATATAATATCTCACCCTGATTCATCTGCCACGGTATATATAATTCACGCCCGATATCGGAATTTATACCGTATGTACTGCCTTGAGAAAAACAATACATTAAAAGAAAAAGGATAAATAATATCGATAAAAATATAAAATCTTTTTTTTCCATATTTAATCTTTCTTTTTGTAAACGGCGAGCCAAAAATCATTTCCGAAAACTTTAGGTATATTATAGTATTCTCCTAACAGAGAACATATTTTCATCCCAAAACTTTCGCAAAAATATGTTTGTCCGAAATTATTATATGACATTGGTTGAAGAATAATATAATCAGGCAGATTATTTTTTAAATCATTGTATATTTTTTCTTCCGTGAAAATTTCTATATTAGGAGGTATCAAATAATAATATTTGTTATTTGATTTTCTGTCCGTCAAAAAGTTTATCATGGCACCTTCGGGCAGAACAAGAATTGTATCATTTTTACTTGTATTTTCATTTATATAATTTAGCGTTTCAGTTATTGATTTTTCAAATACTTTTTCCGTATATATTGTTCCCTTGTTTGTTTGAAGTAAATAAGGGTGGGATATACCTGCTCTTGTTATATTTGATAGGCAATAAAGGAGTGCTGCAATCGTAACAAATAACGAAAGCAGATTTCTGTATAGTTTTAATTCTTTTTTATTAATTTGTTTAATAAATCTCGGGAAATAATTAATGAAAAATATAAACAACGTTGAAAAAAGAATCGGGAAATAATATGTACCGTATGAATTAAAGCTTATGGAAAAAATACATTTAAAACTTGCTAAAATTGCACAAATGAATAACAGCAGCATTAATTTGTCTTTTGACGTTTTATTTTGTTTCTTTCTTAAAAATATTATATATGCAATTAGTAAAATAACAGTGAATATCCCTATTGAATTAAATATATAAGCATTACTTTCTACCATACAAGGGTATATATAAGTATAAGAGAGAATAATAAATACAAATGAACAAAGCAGTATAAGTTTTTTCAGAGAATATTTAATCAGGTAAAACAAAATTATGGTAAATAAACAAAAACAGGATAAATTTTTTGAAAGCATTTTTATTGATGAAATATCAGGTATGAATCCTAAATAGCTGTACAGATAATGTACACTTTGAGATTTTGAAAGTTTTATCATATATATAAATGCCTGATATAAATCATTAAATGACACTCCCTGAAAAAGAAGAGTGCTTAACGAAATGATACCAACCGATATAAACGCTAAAATTGAATATAATATACATTTTAGAGAACATTTTTTTATTCTCATCTCACAAATTACAACAAGTAAAAACATTATAAATTCGTACTTAAAAGCTAAACTTAGTCCGATAAAAAAGCAGGATAATATAATATACTTATCTTTATCTTTTTTATGATATAGAAGCAGAAAATATAATGACCATAAAAAGGCATTTAAAGCATATACCATTGAATATGAATAAGGGAATATATAATTATCCAAAGAAACCGCAAATATACAGGAGGTTATTATAATAAACAGCGCCGAATAAATGTAATATTGCTTTTTAATAAACAAATTCATTATATAATACAGTGCAGTTAAAATGATTAAAGAATTTATAAACCCTATCCAATAATACACATTGAGGTTTTCACCAAAAATTTTTGTTAAAAGAGCATTAATTTGATATCCCAAAGGTGCATAAACATTAAAAATATCTTTATATAATAAAGCTCCTTTATTCATTGCCATCGGAATGTATACTTCTCTTGAAGTGTCAACAAAAAACATTGACAGTCTGCCATAAAAAACCGCAAAAATCACAATCAAAAATATAAATGATATAAAAAACAAAAAATATTTATTTATTTTCATATAAAGATTATAACAAATATGAAATTTTGAGCTAATATATAATTATGAAATTTCAAAGATTATCAAATATAAATACAAAACGAGATGCATGGGTAGAAATAAATCTTGATGCAATCGAGAAAAATATTTTAGAATTAAAAACGCTTGTAAAAAATGGTTCTAAAATACTTGCAGTTGTTAAAGCGGACGCATACGGACACGGAAGTTCAATGATAACACCTACACTTTTGGCTTCGGGAGTTGATTATCTCGGTGTAGCTTCAATAGATGAAGGAACAGAATTAAGAAATAATAAATTTACTTGTCCTATATTGGTTTTGGGCGCTTCTCCCGTTTGGGCATTTGATTATGCGGCTCAAAATAACATATCAATTTCAATGTTTCTTGATAACCATATTGATGCGGCTAAATTAACTTATCAAAAAACAGGACTTAAAACAAAGGCTCATATTAAACTTGATACAGGCATGAACAGAATCGGAGTAAGACAGGAAAATGCCGTTGAATTTATAAAAAAAGTACAGAATACTCCTGAAATTGAACTGCAAGGTATATTTACACATTTTGCCTGCGCTGAATCCGAAGAAAAGACAAAAGAACAATTAAAGATATGGGACAATGTTCTCTCGCAAGTAGATACAAAAGGTTTAATACTTCACTGTTTTAATACGGCAGCTACTATATCAGGATATAAAGAAGATAAATACAATATGGTAAGACTGGGACTCAGTATATACGGATTAATTCCCGATTTGCCCGAATTTTGCCATAAAGTTCCCGTTCTTACGCCCGCAATGAGTTTAAAAGGCAGAATCATAAATATACATAAAGCGCCTGAAAATTCCGGAGTAAGTTACTCTCACACATATATAACAAATAAAAATACAACCATTGCAACAATTCCCATAGGATACGCAGACGGAGTCGACAGAAGACTTTCCAACAAAATCTACGGTATTTTAAACGGGAAGAAAATAAAACAAATCGGCAATATCACAATGGATCAAATGATGTTTGATATAACGGGCATAGAAGCCAAAGAAGGCGATATTATTACCCTTATCGGTTCAGACGGTAACGAAAACATATCAATCAATGAATGGGCTGATATATTGGGAACGATAAATTATGAACTTATCTGCCGTCTAAAGGTAAGATTATCAAGAGTATATACCCGCTAAACATCTTCATCTATTCTGAAGTCATCATCATTAACTTCTCTAATAAAAGAGTTCCAAGCATTATAATAGTCAGCCAGTGCATAAGTGTATGCAACGGAAATCATACGATAAGATTCTTCCATCGTTATTAATGTAGTAAGGTCAATTTTACCTTCTTTGTAGCTTTTTCTTGAAGCTTTTATTAATTCTTCTGAGCTTGAAAGAAGCTGTTCATTATAGCTTTTTAAATTTAGTTGCGCCGTTAAAAATTTTTCATAAGCTTTTTTGACGTCATTTAAAGCTTTATTTTCAGTAGATTTGAAGTTTAATTGCGCCTGCTCAAACTCTAATTTTGCATTTTCTATTTCAGGTGAATAATTATAGAGAATCGGAATATTTACAATATTAGCGGCAACAAATGCACCGTTTTTAAACTCGCCGTCACCCGACTGACCGGGATTCTGATAACTGTAGCCTCCGGTGATTTCCAAATCAGGTACTTTCTGCCTTAATACGTATGAAAGATTTTTTTTAGCAACCTCAATACCTTGAAGCGCAATTTTTATATCGGTTCTGTTATTCATTGCCTGTTTTGATATTTTTTCAAAATCGGGCATTTTCGCATCAGGATTCGGTATAAACAAAGGATTATAATCTTTTGTAAAACTGTCCTCTTTTGTATCATAAAATCCTTCAGGTGAATTTATTACTTTATTAAATTGATACAATGACGTTTTTACATTATATTTTGCGGATGTAACTTCTGTTATAATCTGATTTAATAAAAGTTGTGCCTGAAGTACATCAATCTCGGAAACCTCTTTTGTTTTATATTTAGATTTTGCAGTTTCTAGCATATTTTTAAGAAGCTCTTCTTGTTTTTGCATAGTAGTTAAAATAGACTTTGTAGCCAGTAAATTTGTATAAGCCTCCCTGACATCCATTTTTAAATCGGCTTCTAAATATTCAATATTTCTGTTCATTAATTCATAATTGGCTTCCTGAAGATTTTTTCTCAGCCCTCTTTTTGCAATTTCTACGGTTTGAGAAATACCAAGCTGCTGAGGATTCCCTTTTCCCGCATTTCCTATGTTATAAAAAGTTCCAAAAGAAGGATTTTGTAATCTGTTTGCCGTCTTTATTTTATTTAACTCAATATCAGAACCTAAACGGGAGGATTTTATATCAAGATTGTTTTCTTCTGCTATTTTAACAGCTTCTGACATTGAAACCTTTTCTGCATTCTCTGCTGCTTGAGAATAAGGTACAAATACAGCCAATATAGTTAATAATAATAAAATCTTTTTCAAATTAATGCTCCAAACCGAATTTATTATAACCTGAAAATAAAATTGTATAAAAAAAATATGCATATTTTAATTTTTTGGAGTAAATTTTGATAAAAAATCAAAGAAATTTAAAAAAATGACCATGTTTTTAACAAAATTGCAAATTTTTTATTCATTTTTTAAAAAATAACGATTAAAATTTTTAATTTTTGAAAAATTTACAATCATTTTTTTAATTTTTTCAATTTTTTTGTAGACAAAAGCATAAAAATGATGTAAAATAAAAAATATGGAAAGTGAGGTGTTATGAAGGTTTCTGCTGTGGGCTTTTTATTTCAGGATAAAATAAAAGGCAAAAGACCGATTCGAGGTAAAAATTATACCTGCACCATTCACAAAGTAAATATTGACGGGAATTATAACCGTAACTTAATAAGTTCTCCCATTGTAAAAACAGAAAAACAAGATATTGTTTCACCTCAAACCGCAAAAGCTGACATTCTTGCATCCTTATTAAAAATAGATTCAAAAGAGACCACATCAAAGTTTAAAGGCGCTACCATAAAAGACGGTATTAAAGAAACCGAAATTCATTCACTATTTTCCGATAAATTATTTGCCGTAAGAACCAGAGATGAATTCGGTAAAAACCATTTTGCAGTTAAAGGTAAAAAAAGCACAAAAAATCTGTTAGCTCACAATCTTTATATTAATGTTTAAAAATTAAATAATCTATAAAGATTCCGGCAAGTATTAATATAATACCGCTTAATTTCATTAATACGGAAGAATATTTAGCAAATGAACTTAAGTGCTTAAGTGTTGAAGTAAATAAAGCAGCTGCAATTATTATTACGCACTGCCCCAAAGCAAAAGAAAAGAAAAGAGCAACAGAAAAAAGAATATTTTTGGAAACTGTTGAAACAGCCATAATACTTGCTAATAAAGGGGAAGAACAAGGGCTGGCTGCAAGTGCAAAAAATACGCCGACAATAAACGGAAAAACAAAAAGTCCGCCTGTTCTATTTTGCGGCATTTGCTTTATTACAGCAGGAAAATGTATATCCAATAATCCGATTAAATTTAGTCCCAAGATTATTAATACGGAAGCAAAGACTATCATTACAACAGGAGATGCAACGGAAGTAAAAGCCCTGCCCGTTAACGCACATAAAACCCCTATAATACTGAGAACAAAAGACAGACCTATAGAAAATGATATCATTTGTACAAATAATTTTTTATTTCCTTCTTTAGAATATCCGCCCACATACCCGATTATTAAGGGTAATATTCCCAAACTGCAAGGAGATAATGAAGCTATTACCCCTGCAATAAATGAAGCAATGAGCATTAACGGGAAAAAAAATCCGTTTGTTTGCGAATAAACGGAAAGTGTTTGGAGAATATTATCCATTTATAACTTCCTCAATATCAGAAATTAATTCTTCTTTGGAAATTGCACCCTCAACCCTTTTTACTTCCTTGTTATCTTTAAGATATATAAGAGTGGGAACAAGAACTACATTATATCTTTTAACAAGTTCTTTTACTTTTCTGTTATTATCAGTAGCATTAACTGATATAAAATTCATTTTATCAGAATATGAAGGCTCAACTTCTTTTATTACTGCTTTCATTTTCTGGCAATCCATACACATAGTGGAAGTAAATGTCATTAAAGACGGTTTCCCGTTTTCATCAGCCATTGCGCTAAAATCATTTGAATCTTTGTTCATAAGAATATAAACAAGTGCGGGAATTATTAAAATTGCCGATATAATAAGAAAATTTTTCATTGGTGTGTTCTCCTTTCAGAAAAACATTACACCATTTAAGTATAAACTAAATTATCTATTTAGGTATATTTTAAAATAAATCTTCAGGGAGATAAAGTTCAACCTTATCAAGTTTCCCTCTGATAATACTATATGAATAAGCACCGGATATAATATTTTGGTATTCCCTGACTATATTTATAATATCATCCGTATTTAATCTAATACATCTTCTCCCTTTATTATTTTCTATAATTTTTGCCATAATTACCTCCTAAGCAATTGGTCGGAAAACTAAATTAAAACTTTAATAATATAGTCCTGTCAGTCTATTTTTAAAAATTCATATTATAAACAACTGTCTAATTCACCCAAAATAACATAGGTGCTAAAAAATATTCATAATTGCAAAGAAGAGGAAATAAAATGAATAATACAATAATTAAAGCACCATGCGTAAATCTTTCTAAAATAGAATCGGTTTTTATAGAAATGACAGCCCAAAATTGCAACTTAAAATGCCCTCACTGCTATATCAATTTTACGGATAAAAAAGTTAAGGACTTTATTCCCATTGATAAAGTAAAACAAAATTTATCTTTATTAAAAAAAGAAGATATACAATATATCCATTTAACAGGAGCTGAGCCTATGCTTCATCCTGATTTTAATCATATTCTCAGACTTTGTCTTAAATATTCATCAGTTGTAATACATACTAATGCTCTTAATATTAATGATAAGAAAGCAAGATTTTTAAGAAAAGTAGAAGAAGAAAACTCTCTCGGAAATGAAATTATTTTTATGATAAGTATTGATCACTACATAGAAAAGGAAAATGATTTATTAAGAGGCAGAGGTTCTTTCAGAAAAGCAATACACGCTATTCAAAGTTTAAGTAAATATGAATTTAACCCAATTTTGGCAATAGTAAATCATAAAAATATTGATGAAAAAGAACTGAAATCAAAATTTAAAGAATTATGCGACTCTATTAGTTTTGAAACAGGTGATATAAATTTTAAAATAGTACCTTTGTTAAAAAAAGAAGAAAATTGGGAAATTCCTGATAATATTAATTATGATAAACTTAATGTTGAATGTGCAAACAGCAGAACACTGACTATTAACGGCATATTTACATGCCCCTTGTTATCAACCGATAACAGAGGCAAATGCGGTTCGGATTTCAATGATTTTTCGACTAAAAGTTATTTGGAAACATCATTCTGTTCACAATGTATCAAGCATAACAACTATTTATTTTCGCTTTCATTATAGATTGTAAACAATTGTTAACAAAATTCATCAAAAAAGGCATGAAATGAAAATAAAAAGTTTTCATGTATATACGAGGAATAATCGAGGGAAAAAGAGATGGGCTACGCATTATTTGCTCAAAGGAAAATAGTTTTAGACGGACAATTAAATAATGCTCAACTGCAACAGACTCAAAGGTCAAATGAACAGTACGCTTTAGCTACTCAAACCTTAAGTCTTCAACAGCAGTTAACTTCTATGAACGCTTCTCAATCCGGAGAACTTGCTAAATTATATGCTAAACTCGCAGATGCGACAAGCGAAACTACCAGAAATTCTCTTAATGCCCAGATAAACGAAAAAGAAAAAGAATTTGAACAAGAAATTGATGATATAAACAGACAAATTTATCAGGTATCCGTTAAAGAAAATGCTATCGAAATGGAAGTTAAAAGACTTGATACTCAGGTCACGGCTCTGCAAAAACAATTAGAAGCCGTAGAAGAAGCCGAAGGTCAAGCTATAGACAGGGCAACTCCAAAATTTAACGGCGTTGGCTAGGATTAGTTTTATAAAATAAAAAGAGAAAACAAAATTGTTTTCTCTTTTTTTGTTTATACACTATATGTATGTTATAATTTTTACTGATAAATCTTGGTAGTGGAAATGAGAAGTATATATAAACAGTTATTATCTATAATTACAGTGAGTTCTTTTTTATTAATATCTTCCAATATGATATGTTTTGGAGCTGAAGAAGATTTAACATTAAAAGATATTTCAGACAGTTCCAAAATTACAAAGATAGAATTTGAAGGAAATCATTTAATAAATGACTCAGATATAGTAAAAGTAATGAATATGCAAATAGGTGATGTATACAGTAAAGAAATGGTACAGCAAAACCTAAAAGCAATATATAAAACAGGATACTTCTCAGAGAAAATGAAGGCAATACCGATTCCAACCTCACCGGAATCACTTACGTTAAAAATATATCTTGAAGAAAATATACCAATAACAGGATTTGCAGTATCAGGTAATACCGTAATATCAACAGGAGAAATTCTAAATATATTAAATGAACTTGAAGGTCAGCCGCAGAATCTGACAACTTTATCGGAAGCGGCAGCTAAAATAGAAGATTTGTATGCTTCAAAAGGATATGTACTGGCAAGAGTTTCTAACGCACAAGATGATCCTGACGGCTGCGTTAATATTGAAATATCCGAAGGTACAATTAATTCAATATCTTTTGAAGGTAATACAAAAACAAAAGACTTTGTTATTGAACGTAATATATTATCAGAACCGGGAAGCGTATACAATGAAAATACTCTTAAAGATGATTTAATGAGATTATTTTCAACACAAGCATTTAAAGATGTTAACCGAAAAATAGAAAAAAATCCCGAAAAAGAGGATTCATACGATATAACTATAGTACTTGAAGAACAAAGGACGGGTACAATATCATTAGGGGGCGGTCTGGATACTGCAACAGGTCTATTTGGTCAAGCAGGATTTGTTGAAAACAACTTTTTAGGAAACGGTCAAAGAGTCGGTATTAATTTTATGGCAGGTACCGGCGTTATCATGTCAGACAGTTCTACTCTTGATCACGCTAATTTGCAGGCAGAAGTAAGTTTCTTTGAACCAAGATTGAAAGGCTCTGATAATGCATTATTAGTTAAAGCCTTCGGACGTGATTTTGGCAGTTATCAGGTTCCATTGGCTGTTGAAAGAAGATATGGCGGTGAAGTTGTTTTATCAAGACCGTTTAAGACATATAAAAATCTTTTAGGTTCTATTAAATTTGGCGGAGAATATGTAAAAGTTAAAGAAGGCGATTTTAACAAAATTGCAGGATTATATAAACAGCATAATATCCCTATATCTGAACGTTCTAAACAATTACAGGGCGGTACATATTTTACTATTGGGCCAAGCCTTGTTTATGATACAAGAGATAATATTTTAAATCCGAGAAAAGGAATTCTTGCAACATTAAGATTTAATGAAAATGTTAATGTAACTGATTTTGACTATACACACGCTACATTAACGGCAGGAATAAAGAAATACTTCCCTATAATGAAAAAATCATCATTTTCACTGTTAGCCAGAGGCGGAGGAAAGATTCACGGCGATATGCCTGAAGTTATGGCATTCAGCTTAGGCGGACCTTATACGGTCAGAGGTTACAGAATGAGTACTATTGGTACGGGTGAAGGTTTTATGATGGCATCTGCTGAACTTACAACGCCGTTTTTCTTCCTTGACCGAATTGAAAAAGCTCAATTCTTGGATAACGTTAAATTTAATATGTTCGTAGATGCAGGACATTTATTTAACGGGACAATTACAAATAAATTATATAACAGACCGGAATACGGTATAGCAGGCGGTGTAGGAATAAAATTATTTATTCCGGGAGTCGGTCCTTTATCTATAGATTATGGTATTCCGTTCACAAATGTAGGAAGCGGCAACAGACGAGGCGCCTTCTCATTTGGTGTCGGAGATGTATTCTGATGAATTTCAGCATAATTTGTAATGACCTCTCTGAAACTGAAAAACTTGCAGAAAAATTTGCAAATAATGTTAGAGATATAGGAGCTTTTGTTTCGCTTTATGGAGATGTAGGAGCGGGTAAAACTGCTTTTACCAAGCTTGTCTGCAAATATCTTAATGTAAAAGAAAAAGTTACAAGCCCCAGTTTTGTCATTTTAAACGAATATAAATCAGGTGATATTCCCGTTTACCATTTTGATTTATACAGGCTTGAAAAAGAAGGTGTTAATACTATAATTAACGAGCTTGAAGAATATTCTGAAGGCAAAATACTTACATTTGTCGAATGGGCAGAGTTTTCACTCAATGTTCTTCCTTTTGAAAGAATTGATGTTAATATTAATTATATAGATGACTCTAAAAGAGAATTTATTTTTAACGCTGCGGGCGAAAATAATATAAAAATTATAAACGGACTTAAGGAATGAAATTACTTGTTTTTGATACATGCTTTAATAAATCACATATTGTTTTAAGAGAAAATGAAAAAATCATATCTTGTAAAATAATAAACAGTAATGAGCATAATTATCACAGTGCATATTTAATTCCCGAAATAAGGAATATTTTAAGAGATAATAAGATATTTATAAAAGATTTGGACGCAATAGGAGTAAATATAGGTCCCGGAAGTTTTACGGGAATAAGAGCAGGTATTACAATAGCAAGAGTCCTTGCTCAGCAGTCCAATATTGAACTAATTGGGGTATCTTCACTTCAAATATTAGCAAAATCAAATACCACATCTAAAAATTCACTTATTTTACTTGATGCCAGAAAAAATAAAGTATATTTAGGTTTATATGATTATCACAATAATGAAATAATAAAGCCTATGCTTACGGAAAAAGAGAACATAAAAAACTATATAAATGATGATGTATTTATTATTACTGATAAACAAACAAATCAATATTTAAAAGAAAACAATATAAAAGCAGAAGAATATGAAAATTTTGAAGATAAAATAGGACTTTATTTATCTGAAATTACATATAATTTATTAAATTCAAAAGATGATTATTACCACTGGGCAAAAGTAAAACCATTATATATACAGCAGCCATCAATTACAAAACCAAAGGAACAAAATAATGTATAGAATAGAATTTTCAGGTTGTATAACAGCTTTAGTAATTTTCTTATTACTGATTTTTTTGGTAAAAGAACTATGGTGGCTGATTGTCGGAATCGCAATAATATGTATAGTAATATATTACTTAAATTTGATATACCAATATATAACCAATAATAAAACTGAAACAGATAAAAACTATACGCCAAAGATGGGAGAAGTATATAAAGTATGCCCATATTGCAATGCAAAAGTAAGAGTTACCGCAACGACATGCCCTGTATGTAACAGAGCATTAAATTAAAAAAAATATAAAAAAAGCCGCTTGAATACTCAAGCGGCTTTTTTTATAAAGAAATGCTTATTTAACAGCATCTTTGAATTTTTTACCAGCAGAGAAAGCAGGAACTGTTTTAGCAGCAATTTTAATTGCAGCACCAGTTTGAGGGTTACGACCTGTTCTTGCTTTTCTTTTACGAGCTTCAAAAGTACCAAAACCAACTAAAGTAACTTTCTTACCTTTAGCAACTGTTTTTTGTACAGTGTCAATTGTAGCACTTAAAACATCTGCTGCAGCTTTTTGTGATACTTTTGCTTTTTTAGCAACTTCTTTTACTAATTCTTCTTTGTTCATGAGAACCTCCTCTTGTATTACAAGATTTATTATACTTATATTTCAAGTTTTGGCAATAGTTTTAAGAAATATTTTTAAAAAATCATATAAATTTACTATTCTATAGTAAATATAATAATATCTCCAGGAGCCATTTTTGCAGTTAGAGAGGCGTTTTTAAGGCTTTGTTCTTTTATTTGTTTAATAAAATTAATTTTTGATTTTTTATTTATTTTTTTTATTTTTACTTCAACAGTTTCCGAGTTAATAAGATTTCTATTTATGACTGTAACTATTGATTTTTTAGCATATATCCGTTGAAAAGCAAAAACTTTTTCATTATCTGTTGAAAGAGGAATAAATTTACCTTTTGTAACAATATCCAAATAATTATTCCTTAAAGTCATGGCAATTTTATGTTCATTTAATAATAAATCCGATTCACTGCCGGGTTTTCTTGAAAAATTAAATATATCTATTTGTCCTTTATGTACATAATAATATTCATCATCAGTATATGTTTCATCAGCTTTTTTATAAGCATAAGAATATGTATAATCATCACCTTGCAAAAATCCGTCAATGTAATAAGGATTTAAGGGAAGTAAGGCATTAAGCCAAATAATTATTTTTGAAAATTTTTCTCCGCCGATAAGCAGAGGACTCATTTCGTCATGGGTTTCAAAACTGCCTATAACAGATTTTTTTTCAGGATACTTTTTTAATTGTTTTTTTTGATTTTCAACAGCAAGCGTTAAGTCTTCCATTTTATGCCAGTTTTTTAAATCAAAATAATTACCGTAATAACCGTCAAATCCTGCTTCCAATAATTTTTTATAATCGGTAAAATACGCCTTATCAGATGCAGGTTTTGTCCAGTTTTCAGAAGCTTCCGCAAGAAAAAGAAATCCTTCTTTTTTACTTCTTGCAAATTTTATAAGTTCCTTCCAAAAAATAAAAGGTTTAATGGTTGCAACATCAGCTCTTATGCCGTCAGCCCCTATATTAATCATATAACTTACAAATATTTTATGCAGAATAAAAATATCTGATTTTACAAGTTCATCAAACGTATCAGGGACATTAAACAGTCTTACATCAGCCCAGTCAGACGGTACATAAGGTGAACCGTCTTCTTTTTGAAGAAATAAATCAGGTCTGTTAATAAATAAATCGTATGCTCCGCAGCTCGGCAAATCAACAATTACTCTTATATCCCGTTTGTGGCACTCATCTATAAATTTTTTAGCCTGATTTTTAGGTGACAAATCACTTTGTGTATCAATCAATTGAAGATTTATTGATGCAAAATCAGCCATAGCATATAATGAGCCTGCAGTACCGAGTGATTTTATTTTTCCGACAGGTGTTATGGGAAGTAAATGTATTGTATTTATCCCCAGAGTTTTTAATTCATCCAGCCTATCTATAGCATTAATAAACGACCCCGGAGTTTCTCCTTCATAAAAATCTATTATTTCGTTGCCGTTTTTATCATTTGCATTAAAAGTTCTTATATTTAATGCATATATTACGGAACGATTATTTTGAAATAAATCTCTTAAATCAGTTTTAGGTATAGCAGTTTCATCCGCAGAGGCTTTAAAAAGAATACTCATTATAACCAATAAAAACAAAAATCTTTTTAACACTAAAATTGCCCCCTTGAATGAGTATAACATAAATATTTCTTTGTATTATAATAATTTTATCCGAGAAAATTTTGCTCACGTTCATTATGGCAAAATTATTGAGCGGAAAAATAAGATACACTATATGAGGCTTATTATGAAAGAAAAATTAGAACTTATTTTAAATAATGCGACACAAGAAATTAACAATTCACAATCCGTTCAGGAACTTGATGATGTTAAATTGAAATATTTAAGCAGAAAAGGTGAATTAAATTCCATAAAAAAAAATTTAAAAGACTTATCAGACGAAGAAAAAAGAGTAGTAGGCTCACTTGCAAACAGTGTATCCAATAAGTTAGAAGAATTAATAAGTATAAAAAATAATCAATTATATAAAAAAGAATTAAACAGGAAATTAGAAGAGGAAAGAATAGATATAACCCTGCCGTCAGATTACAGGCCGCACGGGAAAGTACATCCTCTGACTCAGACAATAAATGAAATTACGGAAATATTCCAAGGTCTGGGTTTTTCTATAATGCCATCTGAAGACAGTCCTGAAGTTGAAACGGAATATATAAATTTTGATATGTTAAATTTTCCGCCAAATCATCCGGCAAGAGATATGCAGGATACGTTTTATACAAAAACGGCACCAAATGTAATTTTAAGGAGCCAAACTTCAGGAGCGCAAATAAGACAAATGCTTCATCAGACACCTCCTATCAGGGTTATTTCCCCCGGAAGAGTATACAGATGTGAATCAGTCAGCGCCAGAAAAAATAACCTGTTCCACCAGATAGAAGGACTAATGGTTGATAAAGATATAACTTTTGCAGATTTAAAAGGAATATTAAATGAATTTGTAAGAATATATTTTGGTTCTGCAAGACCAACAAGATTTAGAGCAAGCTACTTTCCTTTTACAGAACCGAGCGCAGAAGTTGATGTTCAATGTATAATGTGTTCCGGAAAAGGCTGCAGAACATGCTCCGGTACGGGCTGGCTTGAAGTATTGGGAGCAGGCATGGTGCATGCGAATGTCTTAAGAAATGTAGGTATAGATACTGAAACATATTCAGGATTTGCATTCGGCATGGGTGTCGAAAGACTTGCTATGCTAAAATATGCAATCAATGATATAAGACTTTTCTTCAACAATGATATAAGATTTTTAAACCAATTTTAAACATGCTTACAAAGAGAATAATACCTTGTTTAGATGTAAAAAACGGACAGACGGTAAAAGGTATAAATTTTGAGAATTTATCCTATGCCGGAGATCCGGTCGAGCTTGCAAAAAAATACTCATCTGAGGGTGCTGATGAATTAGTTTTCCTTGATATTACGGCAACAAATGAAGGAAGAAAAACAACAGAAGCAATGGTTAAAAAGGTTGCAAAAGAAGTATTTATTCCCTTTACCGTCGGGGGCGGAATAAAATCTGTTGATGATATGAAAACCTTATTGATGGCAGGTGCCGATAAAATTGCAATAAACTCAGCCGCCGTTTTAAATCCCGAATTAATTAATAAATCTTCATCTTATTTCGGCTCTCAATGCGTTGTTGTGGCTATTGATGCAAAAAGATTAAACGGTGAATTTTATGTTCATATTAATGCAGGCAAGAAAAATACCGGAATAAAACTCATCGATTGGGTTTTAGAGGTTGAAAAAAGAGGTGCAGGCGAAATATTATTAACATCTATGGATTTTGACGGGACCCAAAACGGTTTTGATATTGAAATGACAAAACTGGCATCAAAAAACGTTAATATTCCCGTAATTGCTTCAGGCGGTGCAGGAGCTGATGTAAAACATTTTATTCAAGTCTTTCAAGAAGGACTTGCCGATGCAGCTCTTGCAGCATCTGTTTTTCATTATAATACTTTACCCGTTCCCGTATTAAAATCTGCTTTAGTAACTAAACATATTCCCGTAAGAATTTAAATATAGCAAATTTACCGTTTTAACTTGATATAGTTTTGTTTTTCTTATATCCTATACATGTTAACTAATACATGCAGGATATGGAAGAAAGTATCAATTTACCATTGGAGCATCTGGCTCAAAGATGCAATATTATAGATTCTATAAACCCTAAAAGTTCTATAGAAAAAATTTTAGGGCTTAGTAATGAATTTCCGAGCGAACATTTAATATTGATATATAATTACTTTTTTGAAGTCTCTAATTCCTATGAAATTTTAATTTTTTTATTAAATAAAATTGATAAATATAAAGATAAATCATCAAGAACATTATTAATAGATTCCCTGTTAATGAAAAGCAAACTGGCGCAAAGAATACCGGATAGTGATAATTTAACAAGAATAAGAGTAAATATCGCAAAAGCATTAGCCAATACAAAAGATCCGCAGGCTGTTTATCCTTTACTTTATTGTTTAAACAATAAAGATGAAAATTATAAAATTAAACTATCGTGCGCAGAAGCATTAGGGAAAATAGGGGATAAATATGCAGTTCTTCCTTTAATGAATATATTAGAAGATGAAACAGAATCCTCTGTATATGTTAAAGAATCTGCTGTTTCCGCATTGGGCATGATTGGTGATGAAAAAGCCGTTGATTCTCTCGTTTCTATTATAGAAAGTAAAAAAGGGTTTCTGGATAAATTTACTTTTTTGAAAGAAAGAGCGCTTGAAGCATTAAATAAACTTAATTTTAAGACAGAAAAAGTTCATAATGCACTGGTTAAAGCACTGAGAGATGAATCACCAAGAGTAAGGATAAATGCTATAGAAGTTTTAATGAACTCAAATGATGAAAGAGCAGAGGAACTTATAAGAAACATGCTCTATGATAACAATCAGGAAGTTGTTCAAAATGCTGTTATAGCCCTTTATAATATGATTGGTGATGATATCTTAGAAGAAATAATAAACGATGAAAAATATCCTGATTATGCTAAAACAGAAGCCGTTAAATTGCGAGATGACTTAAAAGAGGAAGACTTCGATGAAGACACTAACGAATAAAAAATCTGTCATTCTGCTCTCAGGCGGACTGGATTCTCTTATTAGTCTTGCAACTTTAAAAAATGAACTTGATATTAAACTTGCACTTACTTTTAACTACGGTCAAAAAGCATTTAACAATGAACTAAAAGCCGCTTCAGACATTTGTAAATATTATAATATAAAACACGAAGTTATATCCTTAGATTGGTTGAAAAACATATCCAAATCAGCTTTGAATTGCGAAAAAGATGTTCCTTTAATAGATAAAAACGAATTGAACAGCAAAATTACAACTTCAAAATCAGCTGAATCCGTATGGGTGCCAAATAGAAATGCTCTTTTTATTAATATAGCAGCATGCTATGCCGAATCATATAAGTATAAATATATAATAATAGGCGCAAACAAAGAAGAAGGTGCTACATTCAAAGATAATTCATTTGAGTTTATTCAAGCAGTTAATAATTCTCTTAAAAATTCAGCAAATTTCGAAATAGAAGTTACAGCACCTTTAATAAATTATGATAAAAATGAGATTGTAAAATTGGGACTAAAATTAAAAGCTCCTTTTAATCTTATATACAGCTGCTATAATACTCAAGAAAAAAAACATTGCGGAAAATGTGAATCTTGCCTCAGACTTAAACGTGCATTAGAATTAAATAACAGAGATGATATTATTTCACAGCTATTTTAGGGGATAAAAATTGGAAACACTATTCATAGAAAATGAAATTAAATATACGGGAATTCAACTCGCTCCTCACTGGATTTATAAAAATTTTCACATCAAAGGAAATTGTATTGTATCTTTTATCGGTGAATGTGATGTTAAACTTGAACACATGGTTGATATAGAAGATGTTATTAATAATGAACCTATATACAGTAAAAAAATGCTTAGTTTTATAGAAGAAAATTTTAATTCGACATTAATTGAAACAGTATATAAACAAAGATTATTAACAACAATAGCCAAGGAGTTAATAGAGAAATATTCACCATCAGTTAATATAAAAAGAAGCGGTGATGATTTATATATAGGAGATAAAAAACTTTCGGTTTCGATAGCTACAAAATCAATTACATCAAGCTTAATTCATTTCGGATTAAATATAGAAGCTCAAGATGCACCTATCAAGGCTGCTGACTTAGTACATGATGCAAAAATTTGTGATATTAAAAAATTTGCAAATGAGCTTCTTGAAAACTATAAAAACGAAATTAACGATATAAATTTTGCGGCATGTAAAGTCAGAGGAGTCTTTTAATGCAGGATAATAATACCCCTATCAGAAGAAGAAAAAGAAGAAGAAGGAACCCGTTCGGATATCTTTTCCTTTTTTCTTTAGTATTTATTTTTGCTTTATTAGGTTTATCTTATATTGTTAAATCATATTCTCCTAACGTAGATGTAACAATAGGAAATAATGAAGCATTAACTTTATCAGAACAGGATATGGATGTTGAAATAAAAACTATTGACGAAAGATTAAAATGGATTCAAACAGAAGATGAAATGCCGACTGTTGCCATAAGAGAACCTAAAGAAAAACAGTCTGATATCGATAAAAAACAAAAAGATAAAGATAAAGATAAAGAAAAAAATAAAGAAGAAAAAGTATTAAAAAAGCCGAAAAAAGATAAACCTTCTGAGAAAAAAGAAACTACAAGTAAAGCTGCCCAAGATTATAAAAAACAAAAATTAGATATAAAATTAGAAAAAGCAATTACTCCGCCAAAACCATTACCGCCTAAAATAACCAAGGTATATATCGGCAAATATTCTACAATAGAAGAAGCAATGAGAATTCAACGCAAAATTGCATCGGAAGAATCAGATATAGTTCCTTTTATAAAATCATTAGGCAGCGGTTATATAGTTCAAATAGGCTCATTTTCCGATTCTCAAAGAGCAGCTGCGCTGTTAACAAGAATGAGAAATAAAGGCTACAATGCAAAACTTTTAACTGAAAATAAATAAAAAACGGTCAAATAAAGACCGTTTTTTATTTTTAGTTTAAATTTAAGCAGGCTATTTTAGTTTTATCCGACACCGTTAAATTTTGGTGTAGCTCTGTCTATTGCTTGCCCTTCGGCTTCTTCAACAGCTTCAAGTTGTTTTTCGGCTGCTGATAATTTTGTTTCAATTCTTTTTTGCTGCATATCAAGCTGATTTTCAAATGCTTCTAATTTCTTATTATATTGAACTGCATATTCCTGATTTACTGAAGTATTTAATAACTCCGCAACTGAAGCCAGATATTCTTCACTGTTATTCTGACTTGCGGCCATAGAACCTATTTCTCCAATTGTAGTTCCAGAACCACCTTCAGAATCGGCCAGCTGTGTATATGCCTCAGCACCTTGTAAAAATTCAGAATAATTTCTATAGTTCGTAGGATCAGATGCAATCTCATCCACCGTAACCATTCCGTCGGCAATATTAGCAGAAAAATTTATCAATTTTGACTTCTGCTGCATTATGTTGTCTAACTGAGTTTGCAAGGTATAAATAAGATTTGTATAATAAATCTTCCTGTTTGCAAATAATGCGTACCCCATAACTAACCCACCTTTTAATTTAAACTAACCCACATTTATATAAAAACTTTTTGTTTTTTCAAATTGCTTTTTCTATTTTAATAGCGCACATTTACAACACAAAATGCCTTTAATCTTATTATTTATAAGCATTTCAGCCATTTAGACGCTGTTTTTTTAATATATATTTGAAATATATTATATTTTTTCTATATTTAATTTTTATATACAACATATATAAAAATAATTTTTTACTAATTTACAATTTGTTACAATTATATATTTTCACATTTATATTTATACAGCTCATAGCCTAAAATTCCGAGAATAATGTTAGGCAAATTAGCAGCAGTAAACGCAGGAATAGTCAAATTATAACCGAGTGAAAGAGAAAAAGCTCTAATAATATAATAACAGAAGATAATTGCAATACTAAAAAGGAAGCCGCGATTATGCCTTACACGAGGCGGGGTTATTGCGAGAGGAATTCCCAATACAACAAATACAACGGTTGTAATAGGCAGTGCTATTTTTTCCCAGAATGTAACCTTGTATCTTGCAAGTATTTTATCAGAAAGCCCCTTATTCGTATATAAATATGGGAATAATTGCTTTAAATTCAATTCTGATCCGTTATTTTCTTTATCAAGCTGTTTTTGAATATCACTGCCAAAATCAATAATGGTTTTTTCAAGCCAAGAAGTATTAAGAGTTTTTCCAGCTTTTGAAATAGTATAAACAGAAGCATTATCAAACTGCCAGCCCTCTAATACAGAAGTACCTGTTTTTGCTTGAAGAATTTGTATTTTATCATTATCCGATAAATCGAGAATAGACACATTAGAGAACTGCTTATCTTCACATTTTTCCACATAAAATAATCTTTTAAGATAATTTCCTTCTTTAAGTTCCTTCATAGAGAAGTTTTGTTTTCCTTCAGGAATATTTCTTTGGACTATCGCATATAAAGCCAGTGTCTTTGATTGTGATTGTGTCATAGGCACTATAGTTTCATTTATTACAAAAGTTATAAGTGCCATAAATATTGAAAACATAAATACCGGTCTTGCTATTCTGCTTATACTTACTGAACAAGCTTTCAGAATAGTAATTTCCGATTGAAGGCACATTTTATTAATTGTCATTACAGTTGCAAAAAGTACGCTCATGGGGATTGTCATTACTATTACGGACGGCAGATTTAATAAAATTATCATAAATGCAATTTTTACAGGCATTCCGTACATTGATATCTGTTTTATTAAAGATATAAATGTATCAGAAGCAAATATTATTGAAGTAAAAACAACTATCCCCAGAATAAATACTTCAAATATCTGTTTTAGAATATATCTGTCCAGTATCGTAAATTTCATATCTTAATTTTAAAACAAAAAAGGACTTTTTCCAATCAGAGTTTTTCCCATTCTTGTGAAAATTTATCCAAGGCTTTTTGTATCGGAATATTATTTATTAATATTTCTTGTATACAGTCAGATGAAAGAGTATTTAATTCTTTTTTATTTTTTATATTTTGAATGGGAGGCTGAAGTGAATATAACTGTTTTGCACTTATTGTTCTTGCTTTGGATTGAATATCGGATGATGAATATATAAAATAGTCATCATTAAGCGCATATTTATTCACCGGCAGGATTGTTGTTATTTTTGAAAGCTCCAGCTGATTTTGTTTATTTGTAAAAAACAGGGCAAAATCAAGAGCTTCTTCCTTGTTCTTTGATTTTAAAGGAATTATAAAGTTCATAAGAGAATAATCATATAATCCGGTTTCTCCTGTCAATTGCGGAATCACTTTTGTATTTTTATAAACATCAGGAGCATTTTCTTTTATCATATTTAAAAAATTTGCCCCCGTTACAAGAAAAGCAAGTTTACCCGACATATATTTTTCCAGTGCGTCTCTATGTGTTTGAGTTACACTTTCTTTCGGAAATAAATTTTCATCATACAATTTTTTTAATGTTTTAAATATTTTTACACTTTTTTCATCATTTATAGCATCAGGGGTATTTATATTATATTTATTTAACAGTTTTAAAAGAGTATCATTTTCGGTAAAACTTATCATTGTAAGGTTTGAATTTTTTGGAACATTTAAATTAAATAATTCATCATAAGTTTTTGGAGTTTTATCAGTAATTTTTAAATTGCATAATGTAACTGCCGATGTTGCATAAAACGGAACCGCAAAATATTTATCATTATATTTCAGGGTATTTAACAGCGAAGGAAGGAATTGAACAAGTTTTTTTTCATCTATTGAATACAGTGCATTTTTTTGAGCCAATAAAAGTGAGAAATCAGGTGTCAAATTTACTAAATCAGGCGGATTATCAGACAATATGGCAGCAAGAGTTCTCTTCTCACCTTCCGCATAAGGAACATCTATCCATTTTATTTTTATTTCAGGATGATTTTTTTCATACTCTGATATTATTTTATTAATATATTTATCATAAGTCCCAAGCTGAAGAGTCCAAAACGTAATTGTTTTAGAGTTGTCTTTAATATTAACTTTTTTATTGCAATTTAAAGTAAATACAAATATTGCAATTAATAAAAAAATAAATATTACTGTAATACGGCGCATAATTTAGTTAATCTCCGATAATTTTATTATAATATAAATTAATGGTTAATGTATTTATTTAATTCCGTAGTAAAATATAATTAAAAATAGGTTAAAGGAGATAAATTATGATTAGTGAAAGACTTGAAAATGCAATTAATGAACAAATAAATGCTGAATTTTATTCAGAATACTTTTATTTATCAATGTATGCATATTTCGAAAGAATGAACCTGCAAGGCTTCAAAAACTGGATGCATGTTCAATTGCAGGAAGAACATGCACATGCTATGGGTTTGTTTGAATATTTACAGGAACGCGGCGGAAAAGTTGTTCTTAATAAAGTTGAACAGCCAAAAACTGATTGGAACTCACCCAGAGAAGTTTTTGAAGATGTATTAAAACATGAACAACTGGTTACTTCTAAGATTAATGCTTTATTGGATGTAGCAGAAGAAGTTAAAGACAGAGCTGCAGTTTCATTCTTAGACTGGTATTTAAAAGAACAGGTTGAAGAGGAATCTAATGTCGGTGATGTTCTTAAAACTTTGAATTTAATATGTGATGACAAGCAATGTTTATTTATGTTAGATAAAGAGCTTGCTTCAAGAACTTTTAATGCTCCTGCAATAGGTTAAACAAAACATTTAAGGAGAGGTTAATTCCTCTCCTTTTATTTAAAAAGAGGAAATTATGAATAATAAAGTATTTACTAAATTGTCATACGGGGTTTACATAGTATCTTGCAAGACAGAAGAAAAAATAACCGGTTGCACTGCAAACAGTATTATGCAAATAACATCATCCCCCGCATATATAGCTTTAAGTATTAATCATGAAAATTACACGCATGATTGTATTGAAAAAACTAAGTTATTTTCTGTGTCTATATTATCCGTAGAGTCTAATCCTTTATCTATAGGGACATTTGGTTTTAGAAGCGGAAGAGACTGCAATAAATATGAAAAAATACCCTATGAATTAAAAGACGGACTTCCAATAGTAAAAGATGCCTGCGGCTATCTTTTGTGCGAAATTACTGATAAAATGGAAACTCCAACCCACACTGTATTTTTAGCTAAAGTATTAGATGGTGATTTACTAAATGATAATACGGAACCAATGACTTATTCTTATTATCACAATGTAATAAAAGGAAAGAGTCCAAAAACAGCACCTACTTATATAAATGAATAAAAAAAGACCTCGGATGAGGTCTTTTTTTATGCGTTGAGTTTTATATATTGAGCATTTTTAATACCGTCAATTTCATTAATTGTTTCCATCGTAGAAGAATCTACATCTCTATCTGTATTAATAATCATTATTGATACATTATCCTTTTTGTTAGATTTTTGAGCAACCTGCATTCTGTTGATATTTATATTGTGTTCACCAATAACAACAGCAACTTTTGCAATCATAGAAGGCTTGTTTTCGTGAGGAACAATTAACATATGCTCTTCTGCTTCAATACTCATATTATAATCATTTATTCTGACGATTCTGGGCATATTTTCAGCAATCATAGCACCTGTTACCGTATTTTCATCCGTATCAGTGGTTAATGTTACTGATATTGAACCAATAAAAGTACAATCTTTTTGTGATTTTGAAGTTATAACATTAATACCTCTATTTTTGGCAATAAAAGGAGCATTAACGAAATTCACACCTTCAACAAATGAAGAAAATATACCTTTTTGAACAGCAACTTCTAAAGGTGCAACATTTAATTCCGATAAATTTCCGTTAACGGTAATATTAATGTTTTTTAAATTACCTTTTGATATTTGCTGAACAAGTTCACCGAGGTTTTGAGCCAGCTGCATATAATCTTTAACAGGCTCAATAACGGAAGATTTCAAAGCGGGAATATTAATAGCAGCTTTAGCACTTCCGCCTGATAATACATCTCTTATTTGTTCAGCTACGTCAATAGCAACGTTAAATTGAGCTTCAGCTGTGCTTGCACCCAAATGCGGGGTCATAACAATGTTTCCCGTGCAGCCATACAAAGGTGAAGCTTTAATATCAGGTTCCGTTTCAAATACATCAATTGCAGCAGATTGAACCTGACCTGATTCAAGTGCTTCTTTAAGTGCCGCTTCATCTATAATACCGCCTCTTGCGCAATTAATTATTCTTACGCCTTTTTTCATTCTGTTTAGAGTATTTTTATTTATTAAATAAGTTGTTTCTTTAGTTTTAGGCGTATGAATCGTAATGTAATCACACTGACCCCAAAATTCATCAAGGCTTGAAGCGTATTTTGCACCGATTTTTTCTACGGCTTCTTTTGTTGTATACGGGTCTGAAACAATAACTTTCATTCCAAGAGCCAAAGCAACATTTGCAACATGAGAACCTATTTTACCGAACCCGATAATCCCTAATGTTTTTCCAAAAACCTCAACACCCGTAAATTTTGAGCGTTCCCAATTACCTTCTTTAGTAGAAGCTGCCGCAATCGGTATATTTCTGGACATAGCAAGCATCATAGCTATTGTATGTTCTGCTGCAGCATTTGTGTTTCCGTCGGGTGAATTTACTATTATAATCCCGTTTTGTGTTGCAGATTCAATATCAACATTATCAACGCCAACACCAGCTCTGCCGACGATTTTAAGCTTCTTTCCGGCTTCAAGTATTTTTTTTGTAACTTTTGTTTGGCTTCTAATCATTAAAGCATCGTAATCAACAATTTTTTTACAGAGTTCATCTTCCGATAATGTCGGAATAAAATCAACCTGAGCCGTTCCTTCAAGTATTTTACCGGCCGCTTCATTTATTTTATCGGTAATTAGTACTTTCATTATTTCTCCTTAGTTATTATTCAAATATTTAATAAGAGCAGCAACACCTGAACCAAGTTCAAATTTATAACCGAGTTTATATAGAGTTGCTTCTAAAGCGCCTACAACCATAATTACATCACGCTCTGATACAAAACCTAAAGTTCCTATTCTGAATATCTTATCTTTAAGCGCATTTTGACCGTTTGCAACTTCAATATCATAATCATTTTTAAGGATTTTTCTAATATCCGGCACACTAATACCTTCAGGCGGAAGAACTGCCGTAATTGTTGTACTTGCAATCTTATCATCATCAACAAAAAGTTTTAAATTTAGAGCTTTTAATGCAGTTCTCAAACCTTTTGACAATTTTGTATGACGTGCAATAACATTCTCCAATCCTTCTTCTTTTATCATCTCAAGCCCTGTTTTTAAACCTGCTATAAGGTTAACGGCAGGAGTAAATGCCGTGGAATTAGCAAGAACCGATTTTCTGTTTGTATCCCAATTAAAATAGAAATCAGGACGTTTGCAATCTTTATGTACTTCCCACGCTTTTTCGCTTGCGGCGAGGAAGGATAATCCCGGAGGCACCATAAATCCTTTTTGAGAGCCTGAAATAAGTACATCAATACCCCATTCGTCCATTTTACAATCTATTGCACCGATACTTGTAACACCGTCCACAACCGATAATGCACCATGTTCTTTTATTATTGATACAAGTGTTTTAACATCATTAGTAACACCTGTTGAGGTTTCATTTTGAATAAGCGTTACCAATTTTATTTCTTTATTAATATCTTTATCTAATCTTTCTTTTAATACCATAGGATTTATGGCTTGAGAAGGTTCTACTTCAATAATTTCCACATCAGCCCCGAGTGCTGTTGATATTTTAGCCAGTCTTTGGCTAAAATTACCAATAACTAATGATAAAACCTTATCCCCTGGGTTTATTAAATTTGATAAAGCGGCATCCATTGCTCCTGTTCCGCTCGCCGTATAAACTATTACATCATTTTTTGTTTGAAAAACATATTTTAAATCAGAATATACAGATTCAAGAATTTTAGAAAATTCGCTGCTTCTGTGTCCTATAGGATGTTTTGCCATTGTTAAAAGTACACTTTCGGGTACCGGCGTAGGTCCCGGTATCATCAAAAAAGATTTATCTTTCATTACTCATTCTCCACCCTGATTAACTACAAATTTTATTCTCTCACAAATGAATATCTTTAGTAACCATTTGTTAAATTTGTAAACATATCAATAATTTCGGTAAATTTAAACTGATAAATTGTTTTTATATTTATAGGTAAGTATAAATCAACAAAGGTAAAATATGGCAAACGGAATATCGTGTGCATTTTTTGCAGGTAAAAATTTAATATACGGACAAAAAGAAAAGAACGTATTTAAAGAAGGAATCGGCGGTATCCAAACAGTAAGAACAGTTGACAGTGCCGCAAAATCCGGATTAATAAATATTCCTAATGCTCCTATTTTAAGTAAAATAACTGCTTTCCTAAAAAAAATATTATACCCGTTAATAATACTATCAGGCGTATACAATACCATAAAATCGGAAGATAAAATAAAAACCGGATTTGAACAAGCAGGCGGGATTTCTTTTATGTATACGTTTGAAAGATGTTATGAAAAGATTATCAATCCGCTAGAAAAAAAACTTATAAACTCGCCAAATGCAAGAAATAATAAATTTCTTAAAGCAGGTATATATATATTAAAAGGTGCGGGATTTGTCTGTTCTTCTCTTGCAGGATATACCTTAGGCAGTAAATTGGCAGACACGGCAGTTAATAAATACAGAGAAAATAATACAGCCATAAAAGAAAATGAAAGCTATGTAAATATCTTTGATGATATAGCATTACTTTAGAGTAGAATAGCAAGAATCATAAGCAAAATACCTCCCAGCTGCGACATTGTAGCTATATTTTGCATTTTTCTGTTGTTTTCGTACTTGTAACTGTTCTTTTTTGCATCATAAGCCACCATAATTCTTTGTAAACGGCTTATGTCACTGTCTGTAACAAAAGTTCTTTTAAAAATTTTATTTTCAAGTCTGCTTAATCTGTTTGAAATATTATCATTATCAAAATTACCTTTTAATAAATCCTGCTCCAATACAGCAAGCTGGAAAGGAATAGTCTGGTCGTTTACAGCTTCAAGCCCGCTGTTATTATAATACTCATTAAGTTCATCAGCAGAATATGAGCTCATAGAATTTCTTTTTTTTGAACCTGAACCCACAGCCATACTTAATCTGTCAACCCTGTCATTTAGTGAATCGTTTGTTTTTCTGTTAAATACTTGCTGTTCAAGTCTGTCTAAACGTTTATAAATACTTTCATTTTTATAAGTGGTATTGAATACTTGAAGCTCCATAGAATCAACAATAGGGTAATCAACCGAAGAATCTTCCTTTTGTCCGTATTCTTCATTAGAAGGCAAATTTGAGTTATTCAAAGCGTTTGAACCGGTGCCGGAAGCCTCAGGTACCTGTGAAACAGGAGTTTTTACAGGTGCGGTATAACCTATATCAGTTTGTATATCTTTTATTCTGGAGGGAATATTACCGTTCTTTTTTGCACCGTACAAATATTTTTCAATTCTCTCAACCCTGACAGTGTCAGTTTCATTGGAGTAATCATAACCGAAAAGAGAATTTTCTATATCTGATATATTTGAAACCAAAGAAGTCTTAGCCTGAACAAAAACAGGCATTATTATAATTATAAAGATTACCAGTATTATTTTTTTCATAACCACTCTCATTTATTTTATATGGAAAATATATATCCAATCTTTGATAAAAAACATACCGACCAATATATAGAAAAGAATACAGATATAATCGGCAGAAAAATTAACATAAAAGAACGTGCATAAGATATTTTATAAACAGCTTTTATCGAATATATGTATAATGCAATTATCCAAAGATACAGAATAAATTGAGAAATTGAGCCTATAAGATAGCCTGCATCACCTGAATTTTTAATTAAATTTAAAGGTGCGAAAAATATATAAGGAATAGGCGCAAATGCGGTATAAAACAGTATTTTAGATAAATTTCCGCTTTTTGAAAATATTTTTGCAGCATATTCAAAAAATAATGCGGTAAAAAACCATAAAAATAATGTAGTTACTACAGAGATAATCAGTTTATACCAAATTGAAAAAGATAAAATTGAACCGTCAAATACAGCGGTCATTACGGTAGTAAATATAGCAATAAAAACAACAATACCCGCCGCTAGTCTGACCGAAACCGATATATCTTCATTCTCAAAAAAAGTTTTCGGAGAAAAGATAACATTGTATATATTTTCAAAAATTTGTTCAGTAGTTATTCCCATAGATACAAAGGCCTCTTACTTAAAATCATACTTGAAGGAAGTAAACTTTTCAAAATGGAATTGTTTTTTGATTCATATTCGGCAAAACTTGAAAAATAATCCGAAAAACTATTTTTCTTATTATAGTTAACGAGTTTAACTTTTAAAGAGTTCGAGAATTTTTGTCTTGCCATTATTTCAATCATTTTAGAAGCAGTATCAATATCACCCGTTACATCAACGAAACCTAATTTTTGAGCTTGCCTGCCCGTAAATACACGTCCGTCAGCATTTTGCTTCAAAATATCATAACTTAAATCGGTTTTTTGAACTTTGTAATTGTCTTTTCTATCCACTCTGCCGATTTTTATAGCTTCAAGAAATTGATTGTATGAATCGCTAATAATATCTTGCATAAGAGCTTTTTCCGAGTCGGACATTTGGCGAAGCCCCGAACCGATATCTTTATATTGTCCGCTTTTTATAACAACAGGATTTATATTTAATTTATCGATAAGTAAATTATGATAATCCATAAAAGAGAATATTACACCGATACTTCCCGTCAATGTACCGTTTTGAGCAATAATTCTGTCCGCAGCAGATGCAATATAATACCCGCCGCTGGCTGCAACATCATCCATTACAGCAATAACAGGCATTGTCTTTCTCAATTTTATTATTTGATTATATATATTTTGCGACATAGCAACAGTACCGCCCGGAGAATTAATTTTTATAATTACTCCTCTGATATTAGGATCTAAAGCCACATTCTTCAGTGATTTTAATAAATTAGATGCATCTGCTTCATTTGTAAAAAATCCTGTCTCATAACTTGCCGCAATTGGACCTTCAAGTTCCAGTACAGCTATTTTATTAGTATTCGTAATAATATCTTTATGTTGTGTTTCTTTGTCAATGCTAAAAAATCCTATTATTATTGAAATAATACATAGCAATATAACAATTTTTGCAATTAGTCCTGATTTCATAATTCCTCGCTGTCCGTTATATTTTTAATTGTTTCATCAAGTAAAGATAACATAGTATTCTTATAGTGATTTGCGCTTTTTTTAGTCTTCGCTTCAAATCTTAATGTAAAAACTGGTTCCGTGTTACTCTGTCTGATTAAAGCAAATCCGTCAGAAAATATAATTCTCAACCCATCCAATTTTACAATATTATTAATTTTTTCACCAAAAATATAATTATCCTCTTCAATTATTTTTGTAATATTTTCAAGCACCCGTGCTTTTAGTTCATTTTTACAGGAATATCTGACCTCTTGCAAAGTACATACGGCATCAAACGGTTTTAGTAAATCAGCCAGCTTAAAATCAGGATTAAGTTTTTTATTTTTAGCAATAATTTCAATAATCCTGCATCCTGCATAAACAGCATCATCAAAACCGTAGTAACGGTCTTTAAAGAACATGTGACCTGACATTTCACCTGCCAATATAGCATTGGTTTCCTTCATTTTAGATTTTATATAGCCATGTCCTGTTTTTGCCATAACGGCATTGCCGCCTAATTTATTAATTTCATCAAAAAGAACTTGAGAACATTTAACTTCGGAGACAATAACAGGTTTTTCTCCTCTTAAAGTTAAGTCTTTAATTATATCCTGAGCATAGATATATAGTAATTTATCGCCCGGCAGAGCATTACCGTCCGAATCAACAATACCAAGTCTGTCGGAATCACCGTCAAAAGCAATTCCAACATCCGCTTTTTCAGATTTAACTTTTTTCTTTAAATCATCCAGAGTGGCTAAATCACTCGGATTAGGATGATGATTAGGGAAATTGCCGTCAGGTTCTGAATAAAGTTCTATAACATCCGCTCCGATTTCTCTGTATAATTTAGGTGCAACAATACCTGCAGTACCGTTTGCACTGTCTGTTACAACTTTTATACCTTCTCCTATCATAGTAAATTTAGAAGATATATTTTCAATATATTGAGGAACAATATTATAAAGTCTTGATTCACCATGCTTTACCGCAGTTATATCATTAGACATTTCTTCCATAGTATATTGCTTAACAATTTTAATCTCTTGTTCATTAAGAGAAAATTTATTGAAAGTCATTTTTAAACCGTTATACTCAGGAGGATTATGACTCGCCGTAACAATTAATGCAGCAGATATCTTAATATCTGAACTTATATCTTCAGGATAAGCTGCAAATTCAGAATAATATCCCACTGGAGTTGGAACAACATCAAGATTTATAACATTAGCACCGGTATGAATAATCCCTTTTATTAAAACTCTTGCAAGCGGTTCTGAATGTAATCTGGTGTCTCTTGCCAAGGTAACCCATATATCTTTTGTATTAAGTCCCGTTTTTTCCTGAATGAATCTTATAAAACCTTTACCAACATAATAAAAAAGTTCCTCAGTAATATCCTGACCATATATTCCTCTTATATCATTTTTACCGAAAGCACTAAAATCCAATGTTTTTGTCATTTTATTAAATCCTTGTATACATTTAAAAAAAATAATATACTCTCATTATAAAAAAGAAATACGGTAAAATCAAAATTGATAACAAATTATAAACAGAAAAAAAATAAAATTTGGCTGTTATTTATACTTCCTTCAGTTATAGGCTGTACAATCTTTATATTTTTACCTACAATCGCCTCATTTATACTTAGTTTTTGTAAATGGAATTTGATAGGCAGCATTAAATTTATAGGTACGGAAAACTATACAGAATTATTTTGTTCTGAAGAATTTTTATTTATTTTAAAAAATACAATATATTACGCAATAAGTGTTACGATTTTTGCGACATTATTACCAATGATATTGGCAAGTATAATATATAATAAAATAATTTTAAAAGAATTTTTCAAAACAACATATTTCATACCCTTCATAACGCCAATGATAGTAATAGCAATGATTTGGCAGTGGATATTTGACCCGAATATAGGACTTATCAACAATATACTAAAAGCAAACACACAATGGTTATATGACAGTCACAGCGCAATGGGAATATTGATTTTTGTATCTGTATGGAAACTAATAGGATATAACATGATAATACTGTTATCGGGGTTATCATCAATAAACAAAGATATATATGAGGCAGGGGAAATAGACGGTGCAAACCCGATTCAAACATTTTTCAAAATAACCGTACCTCTTTTATCACCGACAATACTATTTGTACTCTTAATAACAACAATAAGTTCATTTCAGGTATTTGATTTGATATATCTTATGACACAAGGCGGTCCTGAAAATTCCACAAATGTTTTGGTATACTGGCTGTATAAAAATGCATTTGAATTTTTTAATATAGGGAAAGCTTCCGCAATAGCTTATGTTTTATTTATATTAATTTTAACCCTAACTCTTATACAATGGAAGACCCGAAAAAAATGGGTTATAAATGAATAATTATGCAAAAATAGAAATCAGATGAGCTTTTGGAGATTTATTATCATAAATCTCATCAATGTTATTTTTAATAACATCAGCCTGTTTAGAAACTTGTGGGTTAAATAGTTCCGAAATCTTTTTTACAAGAATGGAAATTTTATTATCATCATTGTTATAATTTGAGTTATAAGCATTTTCATACTCAGGATAAGGAACCGCAGTATGTTTAAAACTTGGCTTATTCAAGTTATAATTAAAAGAATTATTTATCGAATTAATTTTCATTATATTTACCTCTTCGTTAAAGTGTTTTAACTACACTTTATTTTATAATATCATTATGTAATAGAAAAATAATTTTGTCAATACTAATATTTTTAAAAAAGACTTCAAACGAATTTTGCTGTATTTAATAGGGTTTCAGCATTAAGTGTATTAATAGCACTTAATAAGTCGAAATAAAATTAGACAAGAGGTTAATTTTTTTTAGACAAGTGTCGAATTGTAAAAAAAATAATTATTTTGTTATATATAATTATCTTTTTCATACTTCCAACTATTCTTAATTCCAGACAGTAGGGCTTAAACGCCCTCTTTTTTTGCGAAATTTCTGTAGGCTGAAAGCCGATTATGCGAGTACAATGTGAGCGTACTGTGATAACATCGCGAACTATTTGTACGAGCAGAAAAGAAATTTCAAGACAGCGAAATTTCTGTAGGCTGAAAGCCGATTATGCGAGTACAATGTGAGCGTACTGTGATAACATCGCGAACTATTTGTACGAGCAGAAAAGAAATTTCAAGACAGCGAAATTTCTGTAGGCTGAAAGCCGATTATGCGAGTACAATGTGAGCGTACTGTGATAACATCGCAAACTATTTGTACGAGCAGAAAAGAAATTTCAAGACAGCGAAATTTCTGTAGGCTGAAAGTCGATTATGCGAGTACAATGTGAGCGTACTGTGATAGATAATGCGGGTAATAATTTTCTAATTATATTTATTCTGAACTTTATAAATATCGTTATCACAGTAATAAAAGAATGCTTCAACTGCTCTATCTAAAGTTTCTTTTAATAATTGTTCTGAAGAACTATCAAAATTTTGCAAAACGAAATCTTCTGATTTTAGAAAAGGCGGCTGAGGCCCAATTCCAATTTTTATTCTGTCAAAAACATCCGTTTTAGCATACTGTATAATGGATTTAACTCCATTATGACCGCCTGCGGAACCTTTAGATTTAAACCTGATTATACCTAAGTCTAAAGATATATCATCATAGACAAGCATAAAATTTTCAACGCCGGATTTATAAAAATTTCTCAGAGCTAAAAGTGCTTCCCCTGATAAATTCATGTATGTTTGCGGTTTTACAATCCAAATAGCTTCGCCGTTATAAACACCTTTTGCAATAGAAGATTTTAACTTAGCCTCCACAGAAAAAGCACAACCGAGTTTTTGAGCAAGTAAATCGGCAAACATAAACCCCATATTATGTCTTGTATGAGAATATTTTTCACCGGGATTTCCCAAGCATATTAAAAGTTTCATTTTCGCATGCCTCTTCCTTTTAAAATTATCCCATAGTTATACACAAGTTACCAGTTAAATAATTTTTAAAATGGCTAATTATGTAGGAAACAGGAGATTTACCATGGCTACAAAAAAAGACACAATAATTAAAATGAAAAGCAGTGAAATGCTATATAACTTTTTAGAAAGTACAAACCTTCACAAAAAAGATTTTGCACAAATGATAGGTGTAACACTTTCTTATGTTTATAATTTAATAGACGAAACTATTCCGTTTTCAACCAGAAGTACAACGTTAGAAAGAATTGCAACAGTTATGGATATAGCACCTGAGGAATTTGTTGAATATAAGATACCTCAAGATCCTATAGTAATTGACGAAACAACAGAATTTATAAGAGAAAAGCAAAAGGAAAAGAATTTAACTACAGTACAATTCTTAAAATCTTTTCCAAGAAAACAACGACTTGAAATAGTGGATATATTAAGAGGTGCACGCCCCATTCCTTTAGATTGGGAAGAAGTTTGTGTTATTGCTCAAGTTTTGGACATTAAAAAAGAAGAAATGTATGAACATTGGGAAATGAGACTAAAGCAGCTTCTTCAAAATTCAGGTTTTAATCTGGACAGCAATTCCGAATTAGCAAAAGCAATGTTCAATTGTGCAAGAGATTATGTATATAAAAACAAATAATTATACTTTGACATTATTAATAGTAATTTCAACGTCTTTTGGCGATTTATAAGTTTTTATATCATAAATAATATTAATAATTTGATAGGAATGAGGTGCATCTTTAAATGCAGGAGCAGAGATATGCCTTATTCCTCTTTCATCCTGATAAATAGCATTTTGTCTATAATGCCCTGATGAAATCAATATTACATTGGAATGTTTTTTCAACATGCTTTCATATTTTTCAGTGTTTAGCATAGAAAGCTGATATTCTATTCTGGGCGGAATAAGAGGTGAATGATGAAAAATTATAAAAAGTCTTTTTGGATATTTATTAAGTAAATTATCAAGCCATTCAACCTGCTCATCAGACACTTGTCCATGTTTTGAAGGAGCGAAATCGGAGGTAACATCAAGAACGGCACATACAATATCACTATTAGGTTTAAAATAGTAGTAATTTCTGTTTTCTTTTTGATTTCTGTTAAAAGTTGTAACTATATCAATAAATACTTCTTTTTCTATTCCGCTCAATCTGTGAGCATCCGTATTTCCCAAAACAATATAATATGGAGCATTAATTGAATGAATAGCTCTCATAAAGCCTATTGCATCTTCTTCCGTGGATTTTTGAACGTTATCACCTAAAAATACAACAAAATCCGGCATTTTTTTTCGTATTGACGATGATAAAAAGAATAAATATTTATCCATATAAGAATCATTATATGAATAGTTAACATCACCTATTTGCGCAAAAGAAATCTCATCAGCTTCAACAAAAGGAGCATTACAGCAGCTAAAAACCAAAAATAATATAAATAGTATGATTTTTTTATGCATCAGAGCATCTTTTCTGTATAGTCTCTTGTACTAACAAAGCCTGAGCCAAATCTTTTTTATTTATAACCTTCATGGATATAAGGATTTCGCCCATTGGAACTTTTTTAAATCTTTGAATATCAAGGACCATAGACAAATGAAACAGATTTATTTTCCCTGCCTCAAGTAAAATTTCACCTAACCGCAAGTAAGAATCATCTGTCCAGTCATTAATATCATACAGATTTTTCATACTGATATTATATAAAAAATTAGTTTTTTTATCAAATATTATGCATATAAATCAAGATTATTTGCTCTAAATTCATCCTGATGATTAGGCTTAAGGACTCCTGCATCCATTCTGTCAAGTCTTTCAACAAGCCCCATATTGGACTGTGATTTAAGCCCTTTTACATTTTCAGAAGAAGGACCTTGAGAAATCCCGTTAACAGAAGCAGGATTAATATTATTTCTTTGGGGCATATAATCAGAGCCGCCATTACCCATGAAAGAGACTCTGCCAGACGGAGCACCTGTCATAAAAACATTTTTGTTAAAGTCTAAACTGCCAATTGCACCTATTGCCATATATACATATCTCCTGTTATATAAATAAAAACTTTTCATAATATAAAATTGCGTGTTTGTATCAAAATTTTACAATTATTAAAATAAAAAATTTTCTTGAAAATAAAAATTTATGTGATTAAATAAAAACATAAGCGTCTGTAGCTCAGCTGGATAGAGCAACTGCCTTCTAAGCAGTGGGTCGCGCGTTCGAATCGCGCCAGGCGTATTTTTTTTGTTTACTATTATTACTTTGTGCGATTTGAACGCAAGGCGAAGCCTTCTTCGTTCGAGCGAAATTTCCGTAGAACGGAGCCGAACGAAGTGAGCGAGTTCAAGAATAATGAGGGCAAGCTGAACGACAAGCGAAGCAAAGTTAAGCACTTGCCCGAAGGAAGGAAATTTCAAGACAGTGCCAGGCGTATTTTTATGACAAGAGTCAAAATTAACGAAATAAGAGAATAATAAGTTATAATCATATCTTACCTTTTTGCTTTCAAGAGTACAGTTCGATAGTAAGTAATTTAATAATTTTCTTTGTTCGATAGGGGTTTGCTGTTTATATAGGCTATAAGCATTTTTCAGTATTTCGATAATTCTTACCCCTTCTTCATAATATTTTTGGTCGGCATGGTGCAGGGCTTCAAGTTTGATTAAGATTCCATCTAAATCGTTGTTCCATTGAACACGTTTTTCATTGTATAACTTGGTGTCAACTAAATCATCATAATATTCATTAGTGATTTTATCAATTCTATGACGAATCCTTTTAGCTTCAGCTTCAAGATTAGCATACAGATGAAAAACTAAACATATACAACAAGAAACGCTGTCAACATAAGGACTGTAAATGTAATCGGAAATTTTTTAATAAGGCTTTACTAAATGAATTGTAAGAGACGATTATATATGATTGTTTGTAGTATAATGATGAAAAGGAAAGGAGAATTGCATGGAACGAATTAAATCAGAAGAATTACCATTGTCAATATCAAGCCAATTATTAAGTAATGAAAATGTGTACTATTTTTCATTCATTACTTTTAAAGGAGGGTGTGCTACCCCTAATGTATCACAAGACCATTGGATTGCCCTAACTGATAAAAGAGTCTTGTATAAATCTAAAGTTACTGATGAAAATAACACTGGTTTTAAAGAACGTGATGGCATAATTCCTTTTGATAAGATTTCGTTTATGGAAATTGATAAGAGTGTTCAGAACGGTGGTTGCGGTTGTAGTGGAACACAATCATATAACTTAAAAATTGCAAGTTCTGGTACAATGGTTGTAATACCAATTCCAACGGAAGCCAAAGCATACGAAATTAGAAAAGCTTACATGGAATTACTTGAATTACAGAAAGAAAATAAGAAAAATGAACCTTCTGAATAGTGTTTCTATTACATTAGTAAAAGTATATCAAAAAGCTAAGGGAAAACGTAAACCAAAATGCTTACATTACCCAAGTTGTTCTAATTATGCTATATTAGCATTTAAGAAGTATACTTTTTTTAAGGCCTTAAATATGACAATCAATAGAGTAAGGGATTGTCATCCATTTTCAAGTAGACCATATATTGATTATCCATAAAGAAAGGAGTTCTAATGAACAAGTTTTTAAATTTCTGTTTTTCATTTGGCAAATGGTTTGTATCTATTGTATTAGTTTTATTGTTAATTACAGGCATTTATCTTGGAGGTTCTGTAATAAACAACACATTGAAAGCAGATAGTTATAAAATGGATTATAAGTTTGCTATAAATGAACCTACACAGCAACAAACAACAACGCAAACTAAAAACACGTACAAAGAAGATATTATAAAAGTATTTGGCGACAATAAACCTACTGATAGATTTGTAAATAATACAGTTAAATTCATTGAAACTAAAGTAGAAGAAAGAGATGTTGCAGATGTCATAAGTAATTTACCTGTATATTACAATGACGTGAAAACATATATGTTCGAAATAGTCAAGAAAGAAAATAAGTTAACAGAAACACAAGTTCAACAAGATTATAAGAATTTTAGGAATGAATGGGATGATATTATTTTAGAAAAATATACAATAAGATATGCAGAACAGAGAAAAGCTAGAATTGACCATAAAACCCGATCTGAAACAGCACGTACAACCGCATTGATAGCATTATTAGTAACTTTATGTATGTTCGTTATGTTCTTAATTGTTCCTATACTTATCAGAATTGAGGAAAATACAAGTAAGTAACTATTAAATTCTAAAATTGTATGTTATATAATATAAGCATATCTTAAATATATTTATATGAACAACTTATACAACATTTTCAAGTAACCATGTTTGAAACTTGTCAACTCTGGAGTATTTTTTGTGCCTATTTTTATTTTTCTAATGACTTTAAACATTAATTTTTTGTTAATTTTTCCAAGTTAAATATGAATTCAATTTATACTTATATGTTAATTTAGTAAATAAAAATAAAGGTAAGTATATGATTGATGATTCTTATATGGCAGAATATGAAATTTTATCCCAAGAATTAACGGATAATTCAGAATGTGCAATAATTATTCTTAATAATTCTTCTGATAGTGTTAGTTATCGTATGGAATTTATAAAAAATGAAATTCCTGAATTTGTTGGTATTAAATTGAAAGTAAAAGACCAGTATAATAATGATTTATATATGGATGGTTTTTTAGTTGATAATAAGGTAATACCATGGGTTTTTGAGGAAATTAAACAACATTTAGGCGAATAGGAGTATGACAATGTTTTAATCGGGTAATTCCACGTATGCATTGACCTATGTACTAAACTTTCTAAAATCGACAAGTGCTGTCTTTTCCACAAAATTATCCAGCAAATTAACGCATTATTCGTTAAATTCCGAAAACAAGTGAGTGTATAAATCCATAGTCATCTTGATTGAACTATGACCGAGTTGGTGTTGAACATACTTCATTGGTATACAATTAGCTAGCAAAAGGCTTGCATAAGTGTTCTTAAATCATGAAATCTTAATGAATCGATTCCGGCACGATTTAAAGCCGGTTTTATTTGCTTCAAAAATTTTAAATTGTTGTGTATAGCAGTTTATTGTTATCTTTGGTCTTGTTTCATACCTATCACCCGAAGGAGTTTTTGTGACAAGTCGGACAATACCCAAATTATCATACTCGATACTATTTTTATCATAGAGACATTTGTTTTTGGTATTAAAGCCCAATCTTCAGCAAATGTTGGCAATATTAAAAACAAAATAATAAAAAATTTTCATATCACACCTAATTTTTAAATCTAAATTTCTTTTTATTTTCAATTCTTTTTAATATCATAGTTGTTACGTGCGTTTGAGTATCTTTTGAAGAATATTGAAATGCGGTTGAATCATAGCCGCCATAATATTTATTAAGAACAAAATCAGTTTCTTAATGAAATTTTTGTGTTAAAGCAAAATTCCCATTATCTAAAATATACACAATACACATAGCACTTCCGACTTCTTTACCTTCATTATTAATTTCAAATCGATGTAAATTTGATGCAAAGCCTTCGGATAATTCTTTTCGTGTTTTTGCATATTTTGTATGTATAAGACTTTCTTACGGATAATTTAAAGCTTTATCAATATCGAAGAATAAAAGCTTTTTCATATTTAATATCTTATTAATACATCAATTTATTGTTTATATTTCTTAGGTTATTATTTATATTTTGCAAATTATTATTCATCTGTATTTGATTAAAATTGTTAATATTATTCTGAATTGCTTGCTGCCTTATCATATTTTCCTGCAACTCAATTTGTCTATCTTGTGCAGTTTTATTTATTTCTCTGTTTGTAAGATTCATTAAACAAGCATTTTGTTCGTTTGCAGGATATGTCATGCAAGCGTCATACCCGCTTTTAAATTTTTCTTTACGTGCAATCCAATAATTTATAATGGGTACAGTTTCATTAAACCATTTTTTACTCATATTATTTATCATATTTTGAGGTATTGGCTCAATATTTGCATTTGGTGGAGCAACCTGTCGCCAATGAACCTCAAATCTGTCATACTCCGGCTCTACAAATGTAAATTGGGCTCTTGGTATTTCAATAATGCTTTCCTCATTATAATACTTGATTTGAAGTTTAACCTTTGTGCCTTCTTCACCACGCACTAAATTTACAACTTGGTCTATATTTAATTTCTTTACTTTTTGTTCGTTTATAGAAATTATTTCAGCCCCTTCAGGTAAACCAGTTTTTGCAGCCATAGAATTAGGAAATATTTTAAATACAAAAACTTTTTTATTATAAGGGTCTTTGACAAGTCTTACACCAATTCCGCAATATTTTATATCTGCAAATGCAAGCCCTGTACTAATCATGCCAACTATTATTAAACTAATTAAAATCTTTTTCATTTATAAACATCTCCTGATTTTAGTTTTATTATCCTTACATACCAAACATTTTAGAATAACACGCACAGTCAGTTTGTTCATATATTTCTATATTAACACGAAAATATATGTAATAATCGTCATTGCTTTTGTTTAACTGCAAATCATCATCAATAATATTAGAATCACTAGCAAGGGCGCCGTACTTCAAGAACACTTGCAAGTCATATAAAATCATTCTTGCATTTGTAATTCATTATCACCTATACAAGAATAGAAAAGCCAATTCACCGCCTCTAATAAAAGGTATCTCCCCTCTCACAAATTTTCTTCCTGTTCTTTATTCTTAACTTCTACCATTCTTCCTCCTTTAAAATCTAATGAAAACAATTTTATCGGGAAAGAATTTTAGTACAAGCAAATAATACAAAATATTTGCAAAAATTAATAATTTTTTTGTTAGAATAATTATATGCAACATGTTGATAATATAATTAATATTTTTAAAAAATTATTTGATTCATTTACATATATTAATAAAAGTCAATATAATGATTATGTTGAAAAATTAAATAATCAGGAATATTGCCTTGTACAATTTTGTATAAATGGGAATATTTTATGTGTGCATAAAACACAAGAAATTCAATATCGACAAGCAATAAAGCAAATTTATTCAAAAATAGATAAAAAAACAATTAATAAAATTTATGAAAAAATGTTTTTAGATAAGTTACATAGTTTTGTTTCAGAACATTATGTTCAAAAAAAAACTTTAAACGAAAATGAAATAAAAGATTTCTATGCTTTCTTTGCTAATATAAAAGAAAGCCATTTTAAAGTATTATCCGTTTTGCACGGCTTTGAACTTCCACAGGATATAAATAATATAGAAGTTGGGAATTTTATAATATGCAATTATAAATATATAAACGAAGAATATTTAAACAAACATCCTCAGTATAAGTTCAATTCTGATTTCATATCACCAAATTCGAGAGGACTAATAGATTATTTTTATGTAATACACAAAGATATTCTTGCTTATGATAACAATACAGCAGTTGAAATATTTCAAGAAAAATTAGAAATTTTGATAAACTATTTACTTTATTGTATTTCAATTAAATCAAAAAAAAATTCAAAAATATCTTACACAAAAGATTTTTCAAATAAAAAAATATTCGTAATTACACCAGATTTAATACAGTCCACCTTCTCTTGTAATGATATAATAAATCCTCTATATATAGTAACTCCTGATTTATTCAAAGTAAAATACAAAAATATACTTCTAAATAACCTAAAAATTATAAACAATTTAGAAGCTGATACTTTGTGCGAAATTGAAAAAAAGATAAATATGGCAATAAATTGGATTGGTAAATCTTTAAGAAATGATGATATAACACAAAGTTTTTTATTTTTAGCAATGGCAATGGAATGTTTGTTAACATTTAGCGAAGGATTTATTTCTCCTTCTATTACATATCAGTTAGCTGAAACTTGTGCATTTTTATGTGCTGATACATTAGAAGAAAGAATACAAATTGAAAAAACAGTTAAAGATTTGTATAGAAAGAGGTCTGCAATTGTGCATACTGGAGGTGCAAATATAGAACTTCAAGATTATTATAATTTTATTTCTATATTAAAAATAGCCATAGGAAAATTATTAGAACTTATAGAATCTTCTAATATCAAAAAATCAGATGATTTATGTAAATATATAAAACAATGTAAATATAATCAATCATTTAACTAATGAATACCAGGTGCCACGCCCTTTTGAATGTTGAATTAAATAACCTTTATTGACAAGATTTGCAATGGCTTTCTTTAGAGTATTGCGATTGGATGCCGTAAACTTAAGAAGCGTTGTATTTGTTCCTCTTTCATTTTGCTCAAAATATTTTAAAATAAAAATTTCTAATTCGGTTAAATCAGTGTTATCAACATTTATTCCTTTTTCATTTAGTTTATATTCAAGTCTGATTTTTTGTTTTTGTAACGATTTTAAAAAGAATATTAACCATGGCTCATAATCCGGTACATCATTTTTCAGTGTAGTTTGTGTTTGTATTAATGCCCTATAATATCCCTCTTTATTATCTTCAATAACAGCTTCTAAAGAACTATATTGCATATATAAATAACCTGTTCTTAATAGTAATAAACAAGTTATTGCACGGGATAATCTGCCATTCCCATCCTCAAAAGGGTGAATAGCAAGAAAATTAACTATAAATAATCCAATTACAATTAATGGATGAAAATACCTATCATCAAGATTTTTTCTTGTCCAATTAACTAATTCTTCCATTTGTAACGGTGTCTCAAACGGTGTAGCTGTTTCGAATACAATACCAAGTTCCTCGCCTGTTTGAGAGTATGCTGCAACTGCATTTGAAATTGTTTTATAATTTCCTTTGTGTCTTTCGTCTTTTGTAGAATATTGTAAAAGAATTTTATGCAGTTGTTTTATGTAATTTTCACTAAATGGTATGACTTCATAATCATCAAATATCGTATCCATTAGTTTTGCATACCCTGCAACTTCTTGTTCATCACGAGTTAAAAAAGATTGTTTTTTAATGTTTGACAATAATTCTTCTACTTGTTTATCGTTAAGTTTATTACCTTCTATACGATTTGATGAACCAACACTTTCAATTGTTGCGACTTTTTTTAGAGTTTTTAATCTATCAGGTGATAATTGCCCTAATAATTTCCATGAACCTTTAAATTCATCAAGCTCTGAAATTATTGCTAACATTTGATTTGAGATTTTTATACTTTCTTCTTTAACCATTTTTTATCCATAAATATCCAATTTTATCCAATCATACCCATAATTATCCATTTTGTAAATGGTTTATTAAGAAATGTATTTATTCATCTAATAAACTAAACTCAAAGAACCTATATATAGGCAAATTATATTTATTCAAAAAATTACAGAATTTTTCTGTGGCTCGGAATAGAAGCAGGTGTTTATGTCTTTATCCTCTCTCTGTACCTTTAAAGCGGCGTTGAGGAAAAATATTTAAAGGAGGAAGTTGAATTTGAGTTGCAAAAAATTTACAAATATTCTGATAAACAATGAGAATTTATGCATATTTTTACTATAAGAATATGTTTCTTTATTTATTTTCTGCATTTTTATTATCAAAATATGATTTAATTAATTCTTTAGCTTTTTCATCTTCAACAGCATCCAAACCGCCGTAAGAATAGCAATCAAGATATTCTTGTGCAAGTTTTATGGCATTTTTAAACTCGTCTTTTCCTGCGATTTCCCAAACTTTTTTGTGATAAGCCATAATAGTTGTTTCTTCTTTTTGATTTAGTTTTTCCCCGTTATTTTCTTTATCCAGTAAATGCCGCAGATATCCGTCATTTTCAGCTATTCGCGCCGCAATATTTTTGGTATTCTCGCAATTCATCCATACCAATTCCATTTTTAAAGATTGCAGTTTAGAATATACTGCCATTCTTTGTATTTGTTCCGCCTTATTTTCTTGTCGTTTTTTTTCTTTTATTTCTCTGGCTATTTCATTTTCAAACATCAACCTTTCCACAAATTCTTTATTTTTTGGCAAAGATAAATCAATAAATACTCTGGTTGATTCTTTTTGTATACTCGGTATATATTCAGGTATTATTTCAATTTCGTCATTCAACAAAGCTTCTTTTATTTTATAGTTTTTCATACCAAGATATTTTGCTAAATATTTTATTTCCATAACATCCGGATTATTGTTTCTTAATTTCAATAATTTATTTTTTGTATCGTTAGAACTTATATCAACAACTGTTTTTAGTTTTTTTCCGGATTTTGTATTGACTTTTTCTATATGCCCTTCTAAAATGCCTTCTTGAACCATTTGTCTAAGCTGAGAAACCTTACCGAAGCCCATTTTTTGGAGATTAACGGCAGATACACAATCATATTTAATTGGGCAAGGGACGGGATGTAATTTCCTATGATTTTTTAACGTTTCTTGTGTTTTTTTATCACTCATATCTATCAATACAGAAAGCGGACTTACATCTTTAAAATTTTCTTCATCCAATCCTACAAGTTTGAATTTTCCCTCTTTTATTTCAGAAATCAATGCTTCTTGACCATAATTATATTTAGACCATATATCAATGAATGTTGCATAATTATCTTTATTTTCATTTATCATTTTCAAAAATTCAGAATTATTTTTAAATCCGGTGTCTATAAAATAAGTTCTATCCTTTTTTATAGAATTTAAAGTGCCTGAAGCAATCCACATTCTGATACATCTTTTGTCCACTCCCAGTTTTAATGCCAGTTCTGAATCAGTACAAATACCTTTTGTATTTAACATTTCAGACTTTTCTTTATCTGAAATATCGGGATTATACAAAAAGGCGAAATTAGAATTCAGCTTCAATTGTTTTAAATATTCCTCTAATTTTTCGAGATATTCTTTTTCGCGTTTTAATTGTCTAACAACTTTAAAATCTTGATAAATATAAACAGAATCCAAGTCTTTTTTTGCTGATTCTACTTCATTTTCGGCATCATAATATTCTTGTGATTTTTTATCATCAGGTAAGTCTTTTTCTAAATCGAATATTAAATCGAATTTTGCCTGCGCATTATTTAATTTTAGTTGTACTTCTTTAAAAAGTTTTTCTTTATTATTAACTTGTTCAGTTAAATCAGATATTTTTTTATTTGTTTGAGCAATTACATTATTTATTCTTTCTTCTTCAAGCTGATATGTGTTTTTCTCTTGTTTTTGAAAAATATCTTCAGGAATAGAGTTTCCAAAAGAATACTTTTTGAAATTTTTTCTCTTTAAATAAAAAATATGACCGCTGTTTATGGGGCTTATCTTCATTATTTATTTTCTCTTTTTTCTTTCAGTTAAAACACCTCAATAAAAAAAATTGCTTTATTTTAATCCGGTGTCTCATTCTTCGCTTGCTCGTTTTGTAACCTTTTCAATATGCCACTCACAAAATATAATAGACAAAGTTAAATAAAAATTATAGAATATTTGATATGGTAATTAGAATTTTATTAATTTTATTTTCTTTATTTATCTTGGTTAATATTGTAATAACGCTTGTAAGTGTTATTTTGGGAGTTAATTTATATAAAAAATACGGAAACAAAATTTTTAAGGGATATGGAATATTTATCCTTTTAATAGTCGTCATTTATATAATTTTAGCTTTATTGGGTTTAAATTAGAGAGGTTTTTTTATGAAAAAAGAAGAAATAGCAACTCCTTTAGTTATAATAATATTACTGATTTTATTTATTGTATTTTGTAATCCGATTGCAATGGTAGGGGTTGGCGAAAGAGGAGTTAAAGTAACACTTGGTGTAGTAGCTGAGCAAAGCTACCCTGAAGGAATTCACTTAGTTACACCTTTTATATCCAAAATAGTATCAATGGACGTTAAAACTCAAAAAAGAGATATAACGACATCCGTTTATACAAAGGATATTCAGCAAGCCAAAATTTCGTATGTCATTAACTACAATTTACAGCCGGAAAATGCATATAAAATGTACAGACAAGTCGGCTGGAGCTACGAAGATAAAATATTAATGCCTGTAGTTGAAGGAACTATAAAAGATGTTATAGGTAAATGGAATGCTCAAGACCTCGTTGCTAACAGAGAAATAGCAACCAAGGAGATTTTAACAAAACTTCAAAATCACTTAATTGATAACTTTATAAATGTTACTGATTTTCAAATTACCGCAATTAATTATTCCGATGTATTTGAAAGAGCAATTGAAAGCAAAGTTACAGCAGAACAAGAGGCTTTAAAAGCAAAAAATAAAACTGTACAAATTCAGGAAGAAGCAAAGCAAAAATTAATATCTGCGGAGGCGGAAGCTAAATCCATGGCAATCAGGGCAAATGCTCTTACTCAAAATAAAGCTTTGGTTGAATATGAAGCAGTTCAAAAATGGGACGGTAAATTGCCTCAATATATGCTTGGCAATTCAATACCGTTTATTAACCTTTCCACATCAGGAAAAAAATAAAATATTTTAAAAGCTGATTTTAAAAATCAGCTTTTTTATTGTAAAATTTTCTTGGAAAATAAAGGAATAAAAAGTGTTGAATATAGCAAAAATATATGATGCAGCTAAAGTTTTAAGCAAAGTTGCAAGAAAAACCGATTTAATTTTATCAAAAACTTTATCAGAAAATAATGAAATATACTTAAAATCCGAGAATCTGCAGCTCACGGGTTCATTTAAGCTTAGAGGCGCATATTATAAAATATCTAAATTGACCGATGAACAAAAAGAAAAAGGCATTATAGCATGTTCAGCGGGAAACCACGCACAAGGTGTAGCCCTTGCTGCTCAGAGGAACGGAATAAAAGCAACCATTTTCATTCCCGCAACTGCGCCTATTTCAAAAGTTGAAGCAACAAGGAAATACGGAGCCGACATTAAGCTGATTGACGGAGTATATGACGATGCTTATAATGCGGCATGCGAATTTCAAAAAGAAACAAACGGTGAATTTATTCACCCCTTTGACGATGAAGATGTTATAGCCGGTCAAGGTACAATCGGACTTGAATTACTTGAGCAAATGCCGGATTTAGAAGCCGTTATTGTTCCCATTGGCGGCGGCGGATTAATTTCGGGCGTTGCTTATGCCGTTAAACAATTAAAGCCTTCCTGCAAAGTGTACGGTGTTCAGGCTCAAGGCGCAGGAAGTATGTATCAATCATATATAAACAAAAAAATTCTCGAACTCCCCGTAGTTCATACATTTGCGGATGGTACGGCAGTTAAACGCCCCGGGAATATTACTTTTGAAATGTGCAGAGAATATGTTGACGATATAGTTACCGTTACTGATGATGAAGTTGCTTCTGCTATTTTAGCCTTAATGGAAAGACAAAAACTTG
>CANQOQ010000005.1 GCA_947625495.1 Candidatus Gastranaerophilales bacterium
GCTGAAGCAATGAGCGCTATAGTTATTGCGGATAATTTGTGCGAAAAATTTTCTCATGATTCAATTGAAGAAATGAAGCTTAATTATAATAACTACATTAAAAGAATATCAGAGAGGTAAATTTGAATATTTCTTTAATCGGAATGATGGGGTCAGGGAAAACCACAATTGCTCAAATATTAACAAAGAAACTCACAGGGTTTGCCTTCGTTGATACTGATTTATTGATTATTTCAAAAGAAAAACGCACAATTAATGAGATTTTTGAAAAAAACGGAGAAAATTACTTCAGAAAAATCGAATCTGAAATTCTTAAAAATGTACTCAAAAATGATAATCAGTTAATATCAACGGGCGGCGGTATTATAAAATCAGTTGATAATATAAAACTTTTAAAGGAAAATTCCGTTGTTTTTTATTTAAAAGCTTCACCTGATACTTTATATGAAAGAGTTAAAAATAATAAAGAGCGCCCCTTACTTAATGTTGAAGGAATGAGAGGAAAAATAATTACATTACTTGATGAAAGAGAAAATTTTTATCTAAAAGCCCATCATATAATAATTACGGATAATAAAACACCTGATATAATTGTTAATGAAATATTAAAAGAGATTAAAAATCATGATTGAAGTTGACGTAAAAATTCCTGCTGAAAAAGAAACTTCTTATCCGATTTTAATCGGAGAAGGACTGTTAAATGGTGCATACGGTTATATAACTAAATTTACAAAAGCAAACAGATTTCTGGTTGTAACAAATGATGTGGTAAATGAGCTTTGGGGCGAGTATTTTATAAATGATAATACCCAATTTATAGTTTTACCCGACGGCGAAATATATAAAAATATGCATTGTCTTAACCAAATATTAGATAAAGCATTGGAGATGAAGCTTGAAAGAAAAGATGCGATTATAGCTTTGGGCGGCGGTGTAATAGGAGATATGGCAGGTTTTGCAGCTTCAATTTATCAAAGAGGAATAGACTATGTTCAGGTTCCGACTACTCTTTTATCCCAAGTCGATTCATCCGTCGGCGGAAAAGTTGCCGTTAACCATGATTTAGGTAAAAATATGATTGGTGCGTTTTATCAGCCTAAACTTGTACTCGCTGACACCAATACAATAAATACTCTGGATGAAAGACAATTAAAAACAGGTCTTGCCGAAGTTATTAAATATGCATTTATTGAAAAAAGCTGCGGGGCAGATAGAGAATATAATCTTTTTGAATTTTTAGCAAAGAACAGAGAAAATATTTATAAAAAAGACCATAAGATATTAACTGAACTTATAAAAATATGTGTTGAACTTAAAAGCAGTGTAGTTAATCATGATGAAAAAGAAAACGGGCTTAGAGCAATACTTAATTTCGGGCATACATACGCTCATGCTATAGAAAAATTAACTGAATATAAAACATATACTCACGGAGAGGCAGTAAGTATAGGTATGTATATGATTCTAAAGCTTGCAAAAGATATTAACGCCATATCTGATGAGTCTTATAAAAAATCCATATCTCTTTTAGATTCATACGAACTTATTTCATCAGCAAAAGAAAAATTTAATCCCGATGAATTTTATGAAACTATGAAGTCCGATAAAAAAGTTAAAGATTCAAAAATAAATTTCATAATTCCGACGGAAGAAAAAACGGTAGAAATAAGAAATAATATTGATAAAAATATAGTGTTGTCGGGTATTAAATAATTGTAGTTAAAAAGGGGTTTATATGAAGATATTATTATCAAATGACGACGGAGTCACAGCTGAAGGCATGAAAGCTCTAACTATAGAGTTAAGTAAAGAACATGATGTATATGTAATAACTCCGGATAGAGAAAGAAGCGCAGCAGGTCATTCATTAACTTTGCATACTCCGATAAGAGTTGAGGAACTGGACTCTAAATTCGGTGCAAAACGAATATGGATAACAAGCGGAACTCCGGGTGACTGCGTTAAAATAGGTATAAATGCCATATTAAGTGATGAAGAAAAACCTGATATAATTATATCAGGTATAAATCACGGACCTAATCTCGGGTCTGATATTTTATACTCCGGAACTGTAAGCTGCGCAATGGAAGGAGCTATGATGGGATATCCGAGTATTGCCGTTTCACTTGCAAGTATGTCGTCAGAACCTGAATTATTTAAAAATGCCGCTATGTTTATGGCAAAATTTTTACATAAAATTAAAGAATATAAATTTCCGCCCAAAACGATATTAAATGTAAATATTCCCGCATTAATGCCCGATGATTTGGCAGGTGTTGCAATAACCAGACTCGGCGGTAAAATGTTTACCGATGAATATGATAAACGAATTGACCCTAGAGGGAAAGTCTATTACTGGATGGCGGGTGAACTTATTAAACAGTGCGAAAATGATGATTCTGATATTAATGCACTAAGATGGAATAAAGTTTCCGTTACTCCGATAACCTTTGAAATGACTCTTAACAGTGTAATGCCACAGCTTGAAAATGTCCTTTGTTCAGAAAAACTTTCAGACTGGTATTAATACTGCCCAAGATTCTTTAGATGTTCAATTTTAGGATTGTTTAATCCTATTATTGCTATGCCGTCAAAACGGTATGATTTATATTTGATTTTACAATTGCTTAAATATGCCAGAATGGCTTTTTGAATCTTTTGTATTTTGATTTTGGAAACAGATTCAAAGGGATGTCCGTAGTTTAAATTTGTTCTTGTTTTTACTTCAATAAAAACAAGAGTATTATTATCAAGCGCAATAATATCAATTTCGGCATTTTTTGAATAATGCCAGTTTCTGTCTATAATTTTATATCCTAAATCTTCCAAATAAGAAGAAGCTATATCTTCTCCTTTTCTTCCGGTAATAATATTTTTGTTCATTATTTGATTATAACAAAATTTTATGTTAATTAATAACTGTTATGAAAAAAGAAACAAAAACAATAATTATAACAGGAGCATCATCAGGAATAGGCAGAGAAACAGCGTTTAAACTCGCCAAAGAAGGACATAAAGTTTTTGCAGGTGTCAGAAAAAAAATAGATAAAGATGAGCTTGAGAAATTAAACCCGAATATAACTGCCGTATATATTGATGTTACTAATCCTTCAAGTATAGATAAAGCTTTTTGGTTTATAATTAAAAAAGCTGATAAAATAGATGTGTTAATAAATAATGCAGGTATAGCAGTTGCAGGTGCCGTTGAATTTCTTCCGATAAAGAAAATAAAAGAACAGTTTGATGTGAATACATTCGGGGCTTTACAAGTTACGCAAAAATTTATGCCCTTTTTAAAAAACGGACTTATTATAAATATAAGTTCTATGGCATCATACGGAATATTCCCTTTTATAGCTCCATATTGCGCTTCAAAACGAGCAATGGATATTTTGTTTAATTCTTTATTAATTGAAAATAAAGATAATATTAAAGTTGTTTCGGTAAAACCTGAGTCTGTAAAAACTCCTATTTGGAATAAATCGGTAAATTCCGCCAGAAAAACATTTGATTTATTAAATGAAGCCGCAAAAAATAAATACAAAAAAGAGTTCAATTTTCTTGAAAAAAATGCGCTTAAAAACAATAATTCCGCTAAAGAAATAGGTGAAGTTGCCGAATTAATTATAAAAATAATTAATTCAAAGAATCCTAAATGCTCATACAATTTAGGCAAAACTGCTGTTTTTACTCAAATTATTTCTCTTCTGCCTGATTTTATCGTTAACTTTTTTATTAAATTAAAGTTATCTAAAATATAAAAAGGAATATATGTTATATTCCGTTTTGGTTTTTATAATATTATAATTTTGTATTTTAAGTTATTAGTTTTCACATAATTATTCGGAAAGGGAGGCGTAGTAGTTATGAATATTAATCGTGAAAATATTAAATTCTCTATTGTGGACAAAGCAAGTCTGAATAAATCAAATCAAGGAAAATCTTCCGAAATGTATCATTTGGAAATAAAAATTTCAAGAGAATTGTTCAAAAATTTTTTTATATTCAAAAATAAAAGGATAATTCTGCTAAATCAAAATGCAATTAATATGACACCCAGAGAAATAGAAGTATTGAATTACATGGCAAAAGGCAGAAATAACAAGGAAATTGCGAATGATTTGCATGTTGCAAGAAGTACGGCTAAAGCACATGTAAGCAGCATTATCTCAAAACTGAAAGAAAAGAACAGATTATCTGCCGTTATTAAAGCAATAAAAATAAAACTTATCAAAATATAATATAATAAATTGGCTATAGAACATAATATAAGACTGACATTATCCATATATCTAATTGTTACGATTAAAAAATAAGATTATATATAAAGTATGAAAAAACTTTATATAATTATTCTTATAATAATACTTATTACAACGTTATTTTTGATTTATAACAAAATGACAAACATGGATGTAATAGTAAAATTTGATGATTTAGAACCGTTTGAAAAGCAAATGAGCGTTTATTACAAAGGGTTTAAAATCGGAAAAACAACAAAGATATATCCGGATAAAGATTATCAAAATACATACTTAAGACTAAAACTAAAAGGAAATAAAATAAACTTCCCCAATAATATATTTGTAAGAATTAAGAAAAAGAATATGGGCGGTTATGTAAGTATTATTTATCCTGATAGTCCTTCTTTAACTAAATTAAAAAATGAAGATGTTATAAGAGGTGAAATTACAAAGGACTTAAGTGCATATTTAGAGGATAAATTTACCGGTGAAGATATAGAACATGTTGTGCAGGGTGCAACAGGTTTAATTGATAGTGCAAATAAAGCTGTAAACAGTTTAAACCAAATATTTATTGATGTTGATGAAATAATTAAAGATTCCAAAAAAGACATAAAAACAGCAACAACAAACCTTGCCAAAACAACAAAAAACTTAAAAGAAATGTCCTCAAGTTTGTCTGATACGGCGCAAAGTTCAGAGGTAAGTAATTCAATAAAAAATATTGAAGAAATCACATCTAATTTAGGTGAAATAACTAATCAACTTGAAACATCAACAGTTCCGGTTATTAATGCGGCAGTTTGCGAGACCTACGGAATTACAAAAAATGTAAACGAGATAACCTCAGGTGTAAAAAATACATTAAAAAAGCATTTTGGTTTCGGCAGATTTATTTTTGGCCGCCCAATTAGTAAAGATTGTGATTAATACTTTAAAATTTTTATATAAATTGCTACAATAATTAAATGGAAAAAGTTTTAATTATTATACCTGATACTAATAAGGGTAAATTTATATCAAAAGGTTATGCTTCGGCATTCAGAGAAGAATCTTATTTTGTTATTGAAAAAAAAATATATGACTTAAATATAGATGAAGTGAAAAAAATATCTCCGAATCTTATTTTTTATTTTTGGGCTGATAATACGCAAAGTAAAGAGTTAATTGAATTAATAAACAATTATAAAAATGAAAATACTATATTTATACATTATGCGGAAGTATTTCAGAATATACCTTCAGAGTACGGTTCTTTAAAGAATCATTATTGTTTTTCTTCAGATAATGAAAATAAAAAATACAGGCTATTACCTGCAGTAAATTCAGATGATTATAAAAGGAAGTTTAAAGGATATAAATATTTAATTACTTTTGCGGGCAATCCTGTTTTAAATAACAGAGAAATTTTATTGAGCAGATTAATATATAATTTTGGAATTATCAATATATTTTGCCGATCTTATGATTTTTATAAAAGCGTTGATGATATATATAAAAATAAGTATTTAAATGACAGGTATATAGACTTATATAGAGAATCATACAGAGGTTATGTAGAAAATCAAGAGGAGATGTCATATATATATTCCTCATCAAAAATAAATGTTGATATAAGAAGTGAGAAAGAAAAACCCATAAATTACAGATGTATGGAAATTATGGCATCGGGCGGATTTCTTATTACGGAATATAATGATGTTATTATTGAAAATTTTGAAACGGGACGTGAAATTGAAACATATAAAACAGGTTATGAATTAACGGATAAAATAAGATTTTATTTGAAGAATTTAAATTTAGCGCAGCTAATTACGACAAACGGAAAAAGAAATGTAGTGAGCAATCATTCTTTTCGTGATAGAGTAAAAATAATATTGAAGGTAGTAAATGACAAAAATACTTGTAATAGATGATGATGAAGCAATAAACGAGCTGGTGAAAATAAATCTTGAAATATCGGGATTTAAAGTCATATCAGCATTAGACGGAAATAAAGGATTTGCACTTGCAAAACAAGAGCTGCCTGATTTGATTGTTTTGGATGTTATGATGCCTGAAGTTGACGGATATACTGTTGCTAAGCGCATTAGAGAAAACGATACAACAAAAGATATTCCGATAATTATGCTTACTGCACTTAATATGCTTCAAAATAAAGTACAGGGGTTTAATATAGGTGTAGACGATTATTTGGTTAAACCGTTTGAGGTTGAAGAGTTGATTGTAAGAGTAAAAGCATTATTAAAACGCTCAAATAACATACCTAAAACTTTTGCGTTAAAAGAAGTATTAACTCAAGGCGATATAACTTTAATACCTGAAACGTATTCTGTTGAAATTAAAGGCAGAAGTACTAAAGTTACTCCTATAGAGTTTGATATTATAAATTTATTAATGCAAAATTACGGGAATATGGTTTCAAGTGCCAAAATACTAAGTGATGTATGGGGATATGAGGCTGACGATGCTGTTGAAACAATTCGTGTACACATGAGACATATAAGAACAAAACTTGATAAGATTTCAAACGGTAAAAAATATATAGAAACTATATATGGCGGCGGATATAGATTATTACCCGACGGTAAATAAATCTAATTTATTAAAAATCAATATAGTATTGGCAAAAAAAATTTTTTCATATTTTAAAACTATTGAGGTATATTATGAAAATTTTGCCAACATCATTTTGTATATCATTTTCTTCAAAAAAGTCATTTAAAAAGAAATTTCAAAGATGTTCATATTCGGGTGAATTGTTTGAAAAACATAATTCAAGAACTATAGAGCATATTATACCTTTATCAAAGGGTGGTAAGAATGAATATTCAAATTATTTGGTTGTTAAAAAGAGCTGGAATGAAAAAAGAAGTTCTATACCGCTTGATGAATTTATAAAGGAAAATCCCGAAGTCGCAGAGAATATTGTCAGAACCGTTAACGCTATGGAAGGTAAGACAATAGAGGGGATTAACTGGTCGGATGAAGTTAAAAAAACGCTTTTTAAAGCTATCGGCTATAATATTTTTTAGTAAAAAATAATAAACTGTTTCCTTAGATTACAATATATTTATTTCTTGGTTAAATACAAAATAATATTATATAATTACTGAGTTGTAACATTATATAAAAGGAGAAAATAATGCCGTTTTTTGGTAAGATAACAAACTCCGTTAAATATTTTGCAGTGTTAATTATGCTGTTTTTAACGGCAGTACCTTCATTTGCCGGAGAGGCTAATTTGGTTGTTCCGAAAATATCAGGCGACAACTTTAATCTGCTTGTAACAGGTTTGGTTGTTTCTGTTTTGGGAATAATTTGGGGATTAATTGCCTATTGTCAGATAAAAGGAATTAAAGCTCATAAATGTATGGTTGAAATAGGAAATACAATATTTGAAACTTGTAAAACCTATCTTGTTCAGCAAGGAAAGTTTTTGATTATTTTAGAAATATTAATTGCCGTGTGTATAGGTTTTTATTTTGGCTTTTTACAAGAAATGAGTGTAAAAAATGTTCTTATAATCCTTTTGGCATCTGTAGTAGGAATATTAGGCTCTTATGGAGTTGCATGGTTCGGAATAAGAATGAATACTTTAGCTAATGCAAGAACTTCATTTACGGCATTAAAAAATAAACCTCTGGATATTTTGAATATTCCTTTAAAGGCAGGCATGAGTATAGGAGTTCTGCTTGTAAGCGTTGAATTAATAGTAATGCTTGCTATATTGCTTTTTGTCCCCGGACATTTGGCAGGAGCATGCTTTATTGGATTTGCAATAGGTGAGTCATTAGGTGCATCGGCACTTCGTGTGGCAGGCGGTATTTTTACAAAAATTGCTGATATCGGTTCCGATTTAATGAAAATTCAATTTGGTATAAAAGAAGATGATCCTCGTAACCCTGGTGTTATAGCTGATTGTACAGGTGACAATGCCGGTGATTCGATTGGGCCTACCGCAGACGGATTTGAAACATACGGTGTAACAGGTGTTGCTCTTGTAAGTTTTATTCTTTTAGGTGTCTTCCCCGAATATCAAATACAACTTTTAACCTGGATTTTTGTAATGAGATATCTGATGATTATTACATCGGTTGTTTCGTATGGTATAAACGGTATCTTAAATAAAATATTATATTCAAATAAAGAAGAATTAGACTTTGAAGCACCATTAACAAATCTTGTTTGGCTGACTTCAATACTATCAATAGGAATGACATTTAGTGTAAGCCGTTATTTGCTTGGTAATATGCCGAATAAATTATGGCTGACTCTTTCAATAATAATAAGCTGCGGAACATTAGGTGCCGCTTTAATACCTGAATTTACAAAAGTATTTACAAGCCCGAAAGCAAAACATACATCAGAAGTAGTTACTGCTTCAAAAGAAGGCGGGGCTTCTCTTACTATACTTTCAGGTATTGTATCGGGTAATTTCTCAGGCTTCTGGATAGGACTTGTTATTGTTGCTTTAATGACTATGGCTTATTTTGCAAGTATATATATACCTGCTGATATTATGATATATTCATCCGTATTTGCATTTGGCTTGGTAGCATTTGGATTTTTAGGTATGGGACCAGTTACTATAGCTGTTGACAGTTATGGTCCCGTTACAGATAATGCTCAATCGGTATATGAATTGTCTTTAATAGAAGAAATACCGAATGTTGCAAATGAAATAAAAGATGAATTTGGCTTTGAGCCTAATTTTGATACTGCTAAAAAGTTTTTGGAACAAAATGACGGCGCAGGAAACACATTTAAAGCAACATCAAAACCTGTTCTTATTGGTACAGCCGTTGTAGGTGCTACTACAATGATATTTTCTTTAATACTTGTAATAAAAGAAACATTAAATATAGAACCTGAAGCTATATTAAACCTTTTAAACCCTTATACGATATTAGGATTGTTAATGGGCGGCGCCGTAATATATTGGTTCTCGGGTGCATCTATGCAGGCTGTTACTACAGGGGCTTATAGAGCCGTTGAATATATAGCTAAAAATATTAAACTTGGTGAAGGTGATGATAAAAAAGCTAATGTAAACAATTCAAAAGAAGTTGTTAAAATTTGTACCGAATATGCGCAGAAAGGTATGTTTAATATTTTTATAGCGTTGTTTGCATTTGCTCTTGCTTTTGCATGTCTTTCCGCACCGATGTTAGAGAATGTAAATCCTGTTTCGTTTTTCGTCAGCTACTTAATAGGTATTGCGATATTCGGTTTATTTCAGGCTGTATTTATGGCAAATGCAGGCGGATGCTGGGATAATGCAAAAAAGATTGTAGAAGTTGATTTGAATGAAAAAGGAACTCCGCTCCATGATGCGACAGTTGTCGGCGATACTGTAGGAGATCCCTTTAAAGATACATCTTCTGTTGCTATGAATCCTATTATTAAATTTACAACTTTGTTCGGACTGCTTGCAATGGAAATTGCAATTGCACCTGCATTTAAACAAATAGCTCCAATTTCAGGTATAGTATTGTTTATTATTGCGGTTATATTTGTAATTCGTTCATTCTATGCAATGAGAATTCCGACTAATAAGTAATAAAGGCACAAAAAAAAAGACCGCTTTTATCAAGCGGTCTTTTTTATAATTTAAACTTTTAATAATCAGATTCAACCGTTTCTTCTTCATCTTCATCATTATCTTTAGAATAGTTAGTATCAAAATCATCAGGTAATAAATCATTATCAGGCCAAATGGTTGTATCATCCGCTCTTGTTGCAGATAAATTCAAACAAGCCGAAAAATCAGAGTCTGACAATTCAGCTTCTTTCACAATGCAGCCGGCCATATCTGCATCGGTAAAATTGCAGTAGCTGACAGTTGCATAATTAAAATCTGCACCATTTAAGATACTTTCTGAAAAATCACATTCAACAACATTTGCTCTTGTAAAATCAGCTGCATTTAAATTACTTCCGGTAAAATTTAAGTTTGATAAATGTGAATCGGTAAATGAAGTTCCTGACAGATCCGTATTAGATAAGTTAATTTCTTCAAGTGTAATATTGGAAAAATCTAATTCCGTTAAATCAATTTCATCATCAATAGTTTTTCTGTAACTGTTAAATTCTTCCGGATTTTTTATAATTAGTTCTGCCAGTTCTTCTTTTGAATACATTTATTTCCTCCTTAATAATATAATTAACCTTATTGTAATTCCACACTTTTATATATTTATAACATTATTTTATTTTTCTTTATTTTGTCAATAGTTTTTTAGAAGGCAATTTTTTCTGAAAATGTGTTTTTATAAAAATATAAGAATTTTCATAGGTCTTGTTTTGGTGGAAAATAGTTTAATAATTAACTCAAATAATAATTTAAATGAAGCGGAATCATCAAATCTTTTTACTTGTCCGTTTCAATTATTAAATTATTTTTGTAAACAATCCGTAGTTGATTATATGATAAAAAATAATCCGAATATAAAAAAAATACTTTTAAAAAACGGGTTAGATTATAGTGTATATTCAAAAAATATAAAAGACATTATAAATACACATTTAAAATTCACTACCAAAACGGCTCTTAAAATTGCAAGCAAGATGCAGATGCCATACTTTGACAGAAAACAACTGGAAATTGCTTGTGTTTTTCATGACTTTGGTAAGATACTAATTCCGTATGAAATTATAAATAAAGACTGTGAATTAAATTCATCTGAAAAACAAATAATTAATTTACATGCCAGACTGGGGTTTGAACTATTAATTACAACAAAAATGGATTTAAGAATATTAAATTTAATAAAGAATCATCATGTTAATTCAGAAATCAACCACGATGTATTAGGTAAGATACTGTCTGTTGCTGATATATACTCGGCACTAAGAGAAGAAAGGGCATATAAAAATCCTTTAAATGCGGCAAGAGCCGTAGAAATCTTAGACCAAAAAGCAAAAAAAGGTGAAGTAAGTGCAGAAGTAGTGTATGTATTAAATCAAATTGTAAATACGTCAAGCATCGCGGCATAAAAAAAGAACCCTTTTCGGGTTCTTTTCTGAATTAATTTATATTAAACAGCTCTTTGAACTTTACCTGCTCTTAAACAGGAAGTGCATACTTTAATCCTTTTAATAGTACCGTTATCATTAATTTTAACTGATTGTAAATTAGGATTTTGTCTGTATACATTGTGTTTATGAGAGAATGAAAGCTTAGAAGCTTTTAATTGTTTTTTACCGCATATTGCACATTCTATTGACATTTCTATTTCCTTTCAAATAATTATAGCTTGATAATAAATGAAAAAAAACAATTAATCAAGCCTTATAAAACCATTATATTAAATAATTTAAAGAAATCAATAAATAAATTAGTAAACACTGATATTTTAATATAAAATATAATTGGATTGGGATAAAGATGGAAATAGTAAGTAATACAATAAGAGAGAAAATTGAAGAACGGGAAAATTATATATTATCAAAAAGAGCGGTAAAGAGTTCACAAACACGAGGCAGAAAAAGACAGGAAGATAAATGTCCTCTGAGAACTGAATTTCAAAGAGACAGAGATAGAATACTGCATTCAAAAGCATTCAGACGTCTTAAACACAAAACACAAGTTTTCTTCTCTCCTTATGATGATCATTTCAGAACCAGAATGACTCATACTCTGGAGGTATCTCAAATTGCAAGAACCATATCAAGAGCATTGCAATTAAATGAGGATTTAACAGAGGCAATAGCTTTAGGACATGATTTAGGTCATACTCCTTTCGGCCACAGCGGAGAAAGAGTTCTTAATGAACTTATGCCAAACGGGTACAGACACAATGAACAAAGTGTCAGAGTTGTTGAATTTATTGAAAACTTAAACTTGACTTTAGAAACAATAGATGGAATCTTAAATCATTCATATCAGTGTATGCCATCTACTTTAGAAGGTCAGGTCGTCAGAATATCGGATAAGATTGCATATATTAATCATGATATTCAAGATGCAATTCGAGCAGGTATTATAAATACTGAAGATATACCAAAAGAAAGTGTTAATTATTTTTCAACAACAAACAGAATAAGATTAACTAAAATTGTTGCTGATATTATTGATAACAGCTGGGATAAAGATACGGTAGAAATGTCAGATGAGTGTTTTGAACAATTTATTAATCTTCGAAAATGGATGTTTGAACACGTATATAACAATTCGCCTGCAAAACTTGCTGAAGATAAAGCTCAAAATGTAATCAGGCTTTTATTTCAACATTATTGTGAGATTCTTTCAAAAACATATAAAAATTCTTCAAAGGAAGAAATTATGCAGACGGCTTGTGACTATGTGTCAGGGATGACAGACAGATATGTACTCATCAAGTATGAAGAAAATTTCCTGCCTTCCCCGTTAGTTCAAAAAAATAATGATGATTTTTTATATAAACTTGCCGGAATGAACGGATTAAAATAATGACAAAAAAAACATATACGGAAGCAATAGATGAAATAAGAAACCGTCTTGATATATTAGATGTTGTACAATCAAGAGTTGTACTAAAAAAACGAGGTACTAATTATTGGGGTTGTTGTCCTTTTCATAATGAAAAAACTCCATCTTTTTGTGTAAGTCCTCAAAAAGGTATATTTAAGTGCTTCGGCTGCGGCGAAGGCGGTGATGCAATCAGTTTTTTGATGAAAATAAATAACCAGTCATTTAATGAGGTTATAAAAGATTTGGCTCAGCAATTCGGAATTGAGCTTCCAGCTTATAATGCAGATTCAAAAAAATATGGGGATGAAAAACGAAAAATTAAAGATATTCTTGAGAAAGCATGTAAATACTACCACAACAATCTTTTGACATTGGATGAAGCTAAACCTGCTCTTGAATATCTTGAAAAAAGAGGTATAACAAAAGAAATTATAGATGAATATAAACTCGGATATTCAAAAAAAGGATACACGGAACTTATTTCTCATTTTAAATCCGATTATACACCTGATATATTAGAAAAAGCAGGACTCACGGTTAAAACAGAAAAATCAGAAAATATAGACAGGTTCAGACACCGTATTATGATACCGATAAGAGATGAATCTTCAAATGTTATAGCATTTGGTGCAAGAGCAATTGAGGCTAATCAAAATCCAAAATATTTAAATTCACCGGATACTGTTTTATACAATAAAAGCAGAATATTATACGGAATCGATACGGCAAAAAAGCAAATAATGGCTGATGATTATGTAGTCATAATGGAAGGATACTTTGATGTAATATCATCTCAGGCGGCAGGACTGAAAAATGCAGTTGCATCTTGTGGAACAGCGCTTACCGTTGACCATATAAAATTAATTGCAAAGTATTCCAGAAACAGAAAAATATACCTTGCTTTTGATACGGATTCTGCAGGATTAAAAGCTACGCAAAGAAGCAGTGATGTAATAAAAGAAGCCTTTAGAGGGCTTGGCAATATTAAAATATTTGATCAAACATATTCTTCTTTAAACGATGACAAGTATACATGCGAAATAAGAGTAATTGCCCCTTTTGACAGCAAAGACCCCGATGAATATATTCGTGAATACGGTATTGAACAGTATAAAAATTACATAAAAAAAGCTCCTCTTTTATTGGATTTTGAGCTAAATCAGGCTTTAAAAGATTATAATCCCGATTTTTCTCCTACGGATAAGCTAAAACTGGTGAAAAAAATCATGCCTTTAATTGAGGAAATTCCCAATAATATAGTTCAAAATGAATATATAAAGCTGGTTTCTGATAAAATTAACATTGATGAAAGTGCTTTGATTAGGGAGGTTAACAGAAGTAAAATGTTTCAAACAATTGAAAATAAACCAATTGAGCGAATTGTAACAAAATCTTCAAATAACTCAGAAAAAGCACAAAAAAATTTATTAAGCTTGTTTTTTACTTCCGTAACTGAAATTGACTTAAATTATCTTAAAGAAGTTATAAAAAATGTTAAATTTACAAATAAAAATTTAATTATTATCAAAGAAGCAATTGACAAATTGTTATATCGGATAAATAATAATGTGGATGAATTAATACAAGCCCTGTATACACAATTTGCTGAGGATAACGAATTAAAGGATATAATAACGGATTTAATATATATAGCTGACAGCTTTAAGAACTTGTCGGAACGTGATTTTAAGGCTGCTATAAGAGATAATGTCAATAGTATTCAAAAATATCATTTTAATTGTGAAAGGCATGAAATTGCCGAAAAATATAAACAATTAAATGATGATGACATCGAATCAATGCAATACCAAATGCAGTTGCGTGAAAAAATAAAAAATAAACATAAAGTCGGAGAATAAATTGATGAGTAAAAAGAAAATTTCAGAATTGTCTGTTGTAGGAATTTTAGATGAAGATGATAATTTAGAAGAAGAAACAACAAATGAAACATCAGGGATTATTCTTATGAATGAGTCTGAGTCAATTAGTCGTGACAGTATGGATGTTATTATGAATTCCGAAAGAAATAAAATTATCGATACTATGGAAAATGAAGATTTATTTTCTGCGGATATGGTTGAAGAAGACGACGATGATGATGAAGTTTCATTGTCTGATGCTCTTTTAACCAAAGGTGTTTCTTTTGATGATCCCGTCAGAATGTATTTAAGAGAAATCGGAAGAATTAAATTATTAACCGCCGATCAGGAAATTGACCTTGCAAAAAAGATTATTCAAGGCGGTAATGCAGGTGTCATTGCTAAAAGAAAACTTGTTCAGGCAAATTTAAGACTTGTTGTATCAATTGCAAAAAAATATGTCGGTCGCGGTATGTTATTTTTAGATTTGATTCAAGAGGGTAATCTCGGTTTAATTAGAGCTGCCGAAAAATTTGACCATGAAAGAGGTTATAAGTTTTCTACTTACGCAACTTGGTGGATTCGTCAGGCTATAACAAGAGCTATTGCCGATCAGGCAAGAACAATCAGAATTCCTGTTCACATGGTTGAAACTATTAATAAACTTAAAAAAGTTACAAGAAAATTAGCTCAGGAACTTTCCCGTAAACCTACGGAAGAAGAACTTGCAGTTGAAATGAATATTTCGGTTCCTAAATTAAGAGAAATAATAAAAGTTGCTCAAGAACCTTTATCACTGGAAACTCCTATCGGTAAAGAAGAAGATTCAAGACTTGGTGACTTTATTGAAGATAAAGATGCTGATGCTCCGGTTAAAACCGTTGCTCAGGAACTTTTAAGAGAAGATTTAGCTGAAGTATTAAGCGGATTATCTCCTCGTGAAAGAGATGTCCTTCGTTTAAGATTCGGTATGGATGACGGAAGACAGAGAACACTTGAAGAAGTCGGTCAGCTCTTTGGTGTTACTCGTGAACGTATCAGACAAATTGAAGCTAAAGCATTAAGAAAATTAAGACATCCGAACAGAAGCAAGCGTTTAAAAGAATATATTGAAGTTTAAAAATATAAAAAAGAAGCCTTATGGCTTCTTTTTTTAGCAAAAAAAATTATTTTTTAATTTTATCTTAATGTAAATATTAAGAGGAATATTTTTTGAGAATTGTCAATGTAAATAATAAAATATCTTTTGGATATGATAAAAATCTGAATAAAGAATTAAAAATGAGATTAAAAGAATATCCCGATAAGAAATGGGCTGATACTCTTTCCTCAATGAATTCATATTGTAATAAACTTGAAACAGAGGTATCACAAACTCCTTCAAAAGAAAATTCTTCAAGATATAATGATTATTTAGATATGTTTTTAAATTTAAAACAAATGCTTGCGGGTTTTGTTACTATTACATTTGATGATTTCAGATATGCGGATCGTGAATACAAGCATTATATGGATGAATATATAAAATCCGGACAGCCGGATGATTCATGGCAAAAAGAAGTTTGTGATTCATTATCTGCTTGGACTCAGGAAACACAGATTTCTCCAACTATCCATAAAAATGAAAAATCCGAATCTGATAATGAAAAAGAAGTTAAAGACGCTTCTATTACTCAAAAGGCAGACGGAATAAAGAAATCATTAATAGAAATATATACACCAACAAAGTCATCGCCGAGAGGTTTTGCAGATGTTGTTGGTATGGATGATTTAAAACGTGATTTATCTGAAGATATTGTTAATTATATAAAAAATCCCGAAGCAATAAAGTCTGATTATGATGAATATGGATTAGAAGTTTCAAAAGGACTCTTATTATACGGACCGCCCGGATGCGGAAAAACTTATATTATTCAAGCACTTTCCCTTGAGGCCGATGTTCCTTTATTAATGCTTAATTTATCTAATGCAGGTTCGCATTATATTAACATGACATCAAAAAACATATATAACGCATTTCAGGAAGCATTTAAAACTGCTGAAAAAATAGGTAAACCTTGTTTACTATTTATGGATGAAATTGATACATTGGGTTTTGACAGAACTTCACGAACTGAAAATGAAGATATAAAGCAAGTAGGAACACTTCTCCAATCTATTGATAATGCTAAGGATAAAAACATTATTGTTATTGGTGCAACTAATAAATATAATCTTCTTGATCCCGCCGTAAAAAGAAGATTTGAAAATATGTATTTTGTTGATTTACCTTCAAAAGATAAAATAAAATCACTTCTTATTAAACATCTTTCTTCTATAGAAAAAGGTAAAAAACTTGCGGAATCTTCCGAAAAGCTTGATATATTGGCTGATATGTTAAATGGTTATTCTAACAGTTCGGTATGTATTATTATCAAGAATGCGGCGAAATGTGCAAAAAGACGTAGCAGGGCTGATATTGATATTGTTGATTTCCAAGAATCCATTAAAACTTCAAATCAGGAAAAACCTAATAGGAAGGACTATACTCCGGATTATATTAAAGATTTTAAGATAGGTTTTATTTAGACTTGCAGATGTTTTTTTATTGATAAAAGACTTCCGCTTGCACTGAAAAATATTGCTATTACAAATATACAAAATACAACTATCTGTATTGCAAATTCTGTATTTGGTACATTTAAGAAATCATTTAATTTTAATAGTGCATTTTGAACGGTATTTAACGGTATCAAAGAAATAATAGCACCTATGAATCCGTATATTGCACCTTGAAGTATTAATGGAATTTTAATGTACCAGTTGCTTACTCCCATTAACCTCATAATTTCAATTTCTTCTTTTCTAGATTGAATTACAAGCTGAATTGTACAGTTGATAATTATAATAGTTAACAAAGCTACTGCAATTAAAACAAAAATAGTAACGGTATTATAAACAGTAGTAATAGTTTGAAGCTTTTTTGCAAATTCCTGAGCATAATTCATACTTTCAATGCCTTGCAGCTTTTTGATATTATCACAAACAATTAAAATATTTTTAGGATCATCAACTGTAACATGAACGGTATCAGGAAGCGGATTTTCCATGCCGGATACATCCATATTATTATTCATTTCTTCCCAAGCCTGTTCTTTTGTTTTTATGGTAACTTTTTTTACGTGATTAAATTCCTTTATACGCTGTGAAATATAACCGGGTTCTGCATTTTGTTTCAGGTATACGGATATTTCAAAGGTATTCCCAAGGTTATCGACGTATGAACTTAAAGAAAAACTTGTTCTGAATAAAGCGCCAAAAATTGTTAATATAGCCGCAATTGCAGCAATTATAGCGATATTTATTAATCCTGTTCTGTGTATTCCGTATATTGTTTCCATCGCAATTCTGTACATTATACGAATTGAAGATAAATGCCTTTGCGGGATATGTTTTTTAACTGTTTCTTTAATTTTTTTTCGTTTATTCATAAGTTCCTGCCTGTACGTCTCTGATAATTTGTCCCTGTTCCATAGTGATTACTCTTTTTCTGAAATAATCAACGATATCTCTGTCGTGAGTCGAGACAATAACAGTGATGCCTTTTTCATTAATTTGTTCAAGAATCTGCATAATTTCAAGTGAATTTTTAGGATCAAGATTACCCGTAGGTTCATCAGCAATCAGAAGAGGCGGTCCGTTGACAATAGCTCTTGCTATACTGACTCTTTGCTGCTCGCCTCCCGATAACTCGGTCGGTTTTGCATTCATTTTATTTAATAATCCGACTATCTTTAATGCTCCGGTTACTCGTTCTTGAATTTCCTTGTTCCTCATACCCAGAGTCCTTATCACATAAGCGATATTGTCGTATACTGATATGTTTTGCAGAAGTTTATAGTCTTGAAAAACTATCCCCATACATCTTCTTATATTAGGAACTCTGTCATTTGGCAGCTTGGAAATATTGATGTTTCCAATCATAACGGTACCTGATGTCGGAACTTCTTCTCTATATAGAAGCTTCATTAATGTTGATTTACCGGCACCTGAGGAACCCGTTAAAAATACAAATTCACTCGACATTATATCAAGATTTATATTTTGAAGAGCATAATTATCTTTATATTTTTTATAAACATTTCTAAGTTGAATCATTTAAGTAATCCCATAATTTTTTGTGTTAATTTTTTTGCGTTAAGTCCGTAAAAATCCATTAATTCGTTAGCTTTACCGCTTTGTCCGAATTCGTCGTTAATTCCGATTCTTAAGGTTTTAACAGGATAATTTTCACTTAAAACTTCACAAACGGCAGTCCCTAAACCGCCTATTATCGAATGATTTTCTATTGTAATGACTTTGTTTGTTTTTTTCGCCGATGCAATGATTGTTTCTTTATCAATAGGTTTAACAACCGGTACGTCAATAACTTCGGCATTTATCCCTATATCAGATAACATTTTAGCACAATCAAGCGTTTCAACCAATGTTTCACCGTTTGTTATTAAAGAAACATCACAACCGTTTTTTATAATGTTTGCTTTAAGCGAGAATTTATAATCTTTTTCATCAAATATATCAGGCAGACTTGTTCTTGCAATTCTTATATAAACAGGCCCGTTATATTGTGCCGCAAATTCGACGGCCTGTTTTGTCTGAAGGGCATCAGCAGGAACTATTACAGTCATATTAGGAATATTTCTCATTAATGCAATATCTTCAAGAGCCTGATGGCTGGCGCCGTCCTCACCAACTGTAATACCGCCATGAGTTGCAGCTATTTTAACATTTAAATTAGAATAACAAATGGTATTTCTAATTTGTTCCCATGCTCTTCCCGTGGCAAACATAGCAAAAGTAGAAACAAATGGTATTTTTCCCGTACAGGCTAATCCTGCTGCCGTAGTCATTAAATCTTGTTCAGCAATACCTGTATTAAAAAATCTTTCGGGAAATTCTTTTGCAAACAGCTGAGTTTGTGTTGAGCAGGATAAATCTGCATCTAATACTACTATATTTTTATTCTGCTTGCCCAGTTCAACAAGAGTTTGACCGTATACACTTCTTACAGATTTACATTCTCTATTCATAAACAATCCTTAAACTAATTCTTTCAATGCTTCATTAAGCTGTTCTTCATTAGGCGCTTTTCCATGCCAGCCTGCATTATTTTCCATAAAGGATACTCCCTTGCCTTTTATAGTATTAGCAATAATAGCAAAAGGTTTATCAGAAATTTTTGCATTTTCAACGGCAGAATAGATTTGCTTAAAATCGTGACCGTCAATTTCTGTAGTATTCCAGCCGAAGGCTGAAAATTTATCTGTAATATTACCTAAAGATTTGATATTTTCTGTAGAACCGTCTATTTGAAGTCTGTTTCTGTCAACAATGGCAATTAGATTGTTGAGTTTATGGTGAGCGGCATTCATAACAGCTTCCCAGACACTGCCTTCTTCAAGTTCTCCGTCACCCATATAGACATATACTTTTGAATTTATTTTATCTAACTTTAACCCAAGAGCCATTCCGCAGCCGATAGAAAGTCCCTGTCCTAAAGAGCCTGTTGATACTTCAATTCCGTCAAGCATTTTACTGCTCGGATGACCCTGAAGCCTTGAACCTAAGGCTCTAAAAGTCATTAATTCTTCTTCCTTAAAGTATCCGCAGTGCGCCATTATTGCATATAATGCTGCTGAAGCATGTCCTTTAGACAGAATAAATCTGTCTCTTAAATCATATTGCGGATTATTTTTGCCGTCAGGACAGATTTTCATACATTTGTTAAATAATACATTTAATATGTCAACAGAGGATAAAGAGCCTCCGGGGTGGCCTGATTTTGCTTTATGTATCATAAGAAGAATTTCTCTTCTTATTTTTGTTGATACTTGCTTTAATTCCCCAATCTCTGTTTCTGATATTTGATTAAGCATTTTTACCCTTTTTAATTGACTAATCTCAATTATTAATATACTCCATTATAACTTTAAACAGAAAAACAGGCAAAGTTTTATAAATTCTTTTTATTCTTTGCGGTTGTTTAATTGTTCTGTATAACCATTCAAATCCGGTTTTTCTGAAAAGTTCGGGTGCTCTTTCAACCTCTCCCGCCCAAACGTCAAAACTGCCTCCTATTCCTATAAAAGTGCTATTTGGAAGCTTTTTTCTGCATTCATTAATAAATAATTCTTGTTTGGGTGCGCCTAATGCCGCAAACACGATTTGCGGCGTATTTTGCGACAAATTGTTAATTATTTCATCTTCTTCATCTTTATTAAAATAGCCGTTTCGTGTGTAAACAATATTTAAATTCGGAAATTCGTTTTTTAATTTTTGTTCCGTTTTTACTATAACGTGTTCTTTAGCTCCGATTAGTGCAATGGGGTAATTGTTTTTTTCGCTTAATTTAATTAATTCTAAGGCTAAATCAACCCCCGGAATTCTATCTTGTTTAATACCGTTAATTTTTAAAGCGATTTGAATACCTACACCGTCTGCTATAACAAGTTCCGATTCTTTAATTATTTTGTTTAAATCTTGATTTTTATCAGCCTGTTCAATAATTTCAGGGTTAATAGTTATTATATGAGTTCCAAGTTTATTGTCTATTCTGCTTTTTAAGTATTCTATCGCACCTTGAAAGCTTATTAAGTCAATATCATATCCTAAAATTTTTTTTCTGTTTTTATTCATAATTTTGTCTATATTTTAATCGGATTGGAAAGTTTTGCTTTAAGTTCATTAGCACTGTCTTCATAACCGACTCTGCCCATAAGTGCATAAGTATAATTCTTTGATTGTTCAACACCCGGCTGGTCAAAAGCGTCGATATTATAGAGAGCCCCGGTTATTGCCGTTTGAACTTCTATCATATAAAGAAGCTGGCCTAAATAGTATGGTGTAAGCTTTGGAACCGTTATTGTTACATTCGGTCTTTTATAGTCAATTAAAGAAGCCATTGTGGAATCTGCTTCCGCATTAAACAATTTGTTTATTGTTTTACCGCCTAAATAACTTATTCCCGTATATTCAAATATATTGGGAATTTCAAGATTAGTGTCAAATTCACCTACTCTAAGGAAGTTGATAATTTTATCATTCGGGCCTTCATTATATAGCTGAATTTGTGAGTGCTGGTCTGTAACGCCCAATGCTTTAACAGGCGTTTGACCCGTATTTACCGTGTTATTGTTCTTATCTTTTTCTTTTCCCAAAGATTCAGCCCACAATTGACAATACCAGTCTGCTACATATCTTAATCTGTAAGAGTATGGCATCATAACTGATATGTTTTTACCTTTCTTCGTATCCATTAAATAATGAATAAGAGCATTTTGTGCCGCAATATTAAACCTGATATCGGTATTTTTAAGTGCAAGGTCCATATCCTTTATGCCTTGTGTAATTTCTTCTATATTAATTCCCACAAGGGCAAACGGTAAAAGTCCTACTGCAGAGAATACCGAGAATCTGCCGCTGACGTCATCAGGTATATAAAATGTTTTATAACCTTCCTGATCGGATAGCTGCTTTAAAATTCCTATATTTTTATCTGTTGTTGCTATTATATTTTTTCTGTAATCATCACCCAGCTCTTGTTCCATTCTGTCTTTTAAAATCATAAATTGAGCCATTACTTCTGCCGTAGAACCTGATTTTGTAACTACATTAACAAGAGTCTTTTTTAAATCCAAAATGTTAAGAATAGCATTCATTTGGTCGGGGTCAATGTTATCTAAAAAGAATATTTTAGGGAAATTATTTCTTTGTTCTTTTGTTAAGAAGTTCCAATACGGAGGTAAAAGTGCCTCACAAACAGCCATGCTGCCGAGGGATGAGCCGCCCATACCTAGTATTAAAATATTATCGAATCTGTTTTCAACAAGAGCCGCATATTCTTTGACATACCATATAGTTTCTTCGTTATAGCCCAAATTCATCCATTGCAGCCATTGACCGGGTTTATCTTTTTTTGAATTTAAGTCTGAAATTATTCTGTGTATTGTTTCGGAATATTTATCAAATTCTTCTTCAATATTTAATCCGTTTTCACTGCCTATAATCTCTTCTTTTATATTGCGATAGTCAAATTCTATCATCTGGACCTCACTTTTAATGTTTGGCTCTTATCATAAATCCTCTTTTTTTATTGTACATGTTTACAAAATAAATAAAAGTAAATTAAACTATTATGTAACAATATAAAATATTTCAGAGGATTATATGAAAGAATTTGAATTTTTAGATATTATATCAAATCAATTATCAGACAATTCTTATATCGGTGATGATTGTGCTTTTTTAGATGACTTAGGTATTTTTGTTACACACGATACTTTAGTAGAAAATATACATTTTACAATGTATACAACTTCTGCGTATATGCTCGGAAGAAAATCAGTTGCGGTTAATTTGTCGGATTTGGCTGCTGCTCTTTGTGAACCTGAATATATTACTATCTCGCTTTCTCTTCCTTCTGATACGGATAATAAATTTGTTTCAGAATTTTATAGAGGAGTAAATGATATTGTATCTGAATATCGTGTTAAAGTGGTCGGAGGAGATATAACGGGAGCTGAAAAAATAACTGTTTCTGTTTGTGCAATAGGTAAAAAAAATATCCCCTGCATTTCTTCAAGAAAAAATGCAAAAAAGGGCGATGTAATTTTAGTTACGGGTCAGCATGGAAACAGCAGTGCAGGACTTTATGCCTTGCAAAATTTCTTGCAGGCTGACGATTATTTGATAAATTCTCATTTAAATCCTAAACCGAGACTCTATGAATCTAAAATACTTTCTCAAAACATTGATAGTAATATTGCAGTGATTGATTCGTCAGACGGATTAATTGATGCACTTTACAGAATTTCCGCTGCTAGTAAACATTCAATTGAGATAGATATTAATAAAGTTCCTGTAAGTACAGAATTAATTGAATTTTCTAAAATTAACAATATTGATTATAAAAATTTTGTTATGTGGGGTGCTGAGGACTATGAACTTGTTATCACAGTCCCCGAAGAAACATATATTAATCTTGATAAAAACCTCTTTACTCAAATAGGAAAAGTGCAAAATAAGGATTTCAGCCCTGTTGTATCAGTTCAGGACGGAAAAAAATCTTTTAAAATTAATCGTGAAATCTTTGAGAAAAATGCATTTAATCATTTTGGTAACAAAATTTAAAAAATATGGCAAAAAAAATTAACTTCGTATTTTCAAACAGTTGAGAAGTTATACGGATTATAAAAATGTATATTCAACCTCAAAATATGAATATTGTTTCTTCAAACAGACCTGCAGCAACAAAAACATCTGTTTTTTATATTAATGACATACACGGTCAAATACCAAAAATGCAAAGACTTGTATCTGCCGCAAACCATGCGCAGATAATGGCCGAACAAAAAGGATATGATATTCTAAAGCTTTCATCCGGTGATACTTTTATAGGGTCTGACGATAAAAGAAATATAGCAGCTGCAAGTTTTTTAAACCATGCACAAATAGATGCTCAAACATTAGGAAATCATGAATTTGATATTACCGCTTCAATATGCGCTGATATATTAAAAAATTCGCCTACTAATATCTTGGGAATGAACTTAAATTTCCCTGATTCAAATTCTGAATTGTCTAAAAAAGTAATGCGTTCTGTTACCGTTAAAGGTCAGAATGGCGATATTTACGGTCTTATTGGTATTCAGCCGACTGATTTAAATGACAGAGTTAAAGATAAATCTATTCTTGAAGGAATTACCGTTGATAATAAAGAACAAACAATTGAGGAATTAAAAGAGGAAGTAAAAAAACTAAAAGAGCAGGGTATAAATAAAATTTTTCTGTTATCGCACGGCGGTAATGCGTTTGAAAAAGAAATTGCTCAATCTGTAGACGGTATTGATGTTATATTGGGCGGACATTCTCATGATCTTATTGAAAATGTTACACCGGGTGAAAATCTTTTTACATCACCATCAGGTGAACCTGTTGTCATTACTCAAGCAGGCAGAGACGGAACTCATTTCGGTATTTTAAATCTGGAATTTAATGATAAAGGTCAAATTATTTACGTCCAAAATAATGTTCTTGATACAAATATGTATTCACCTAACCTTGTAATAACCAAAACATTTGATTCAATACTGGGGAAAACGCCTGAAATAGGTTATCTTAATTATTGCGACCCGATTCCTAAAAATAATCTTTTAGAAGAAAATCCTTGGGCTGATTTTGTTTCTGATGCAATCAGAAAAAATCTTGAGGCGGATGTTGTTCTTATAAATTCTGCTAATTTTAGAGGCAGTGTTGACCATGGAGTAGTTACCGAACGTGATATTACCAGCATTTTCCCTTTTAATAATAAATTATTTAAATTAAAACTTAATGAAAAAGATTTAACTGATGCAATTAAAGCTTGTGCAAAATCTCTGACTTCAAAAAATTCAAAACCGGGAATTATGCAAGTTTCAGGTCTATCTTATAAAATTGATTCGAAAGGTAATTTACTTGAACTTATCTACACTGATAAACAAGGTAATAAAAGAAATATTGATGTTAATCACCCTGATGAAAATAAAATCTATACCGCTGTATATGATGAATTTTTAGTCGGAGGCGGTGATAATTTAGATATGCTTAAAAAAACCGGCTCTGATATAATTCAAAAATATGATTTTGATAAAGATAAAGTGACTATAGATTATATTAAAAATATTTCAGGTCCTTTTGATGTTCGAAAAGATAACAGAATCCAAATTGTGAAATAATTTGACCTTTTTTTTCTTATTTTTTACAATAAAAATGTACACTTATACATGAAAAAAGGATATTTGGAGTATATAAAATGAGAACACATAATATAGCCGTAATAGGGTGCGGGATATGGGGAAAAAATGTTGTCAGAAATTTTTATAATTTAAATGCACTTCATACAGTTTGTGATTTAGATGAAGAAAACAGGAAAAATCTTAAAGAACAGTATCCTGATGTGAATATAATTTCAGATTCAAATGAAGTATTAAATAATCCTGAAATTGAAGCCGTCGCTGTAGTTACACCAAGTCATACTCATTATAAAATAGTTAAGAGTGCAATTGAAGCGGGAAAACATGTTTATGTTGAAAAACCTATTTCTACTGTATCCAAAGAAGCTAAAGACTTAGCTGATTTAGCAGCCGAAAAAAATATGGTGCTTATGGTCGGGCATCTTTTAATGTATCATCCGGCTGTTAACCGTTTAAAAATGCTTATTAAAGAAGGTGTTTTAGGTCAAATAAGATATGTTCAAAGCGACAGACTTAACATAAATCACTTTAAAAATGACAGAAGCGTAATGTGGGATTTGGCTCCGCATGATGTTTCCATGACAAGTTATGTTTTGGGTAAAGAACCTGTAAGAGTTATCAGTGCTGTTGGTGCTTCTTCTGACAACAATGATATTATGGATATTACTCATGTGACTATTGAATATGAAGATAATATTATTGCTCATATTTCAGACAGCTGGATTCATCCGCAAAAAAGAGTTAATCTTTTAGTAAGAGGTACTAAGGCAACTGCCGTTTTTGATGATACGTTAGCTGAAAATAAACTTCAAATTTTTGAAAGTTCTTCACCTAAAGTTTCTAAAACCGAGGTCCTTGATTATATTGAAATAGAACCGTTAAAACTTGAGTGTCAGCATTTTCTTAATTGTATCGAAACGGGAAGACAAGCCAGAAGTGACGGGCATAACGGTTTTAACGTTGTAAAAGTTCTTGAAGATGCCGAAAAAATAATGCTCGGTGAAAAAGTTAAGGCTTTAGATTCCGTTAACTTTGCATTATCTAGAAGTAAAAAATAAGATTGGATTTTGATATGGCTAATTTATTGACAATTCTAAGAATGATACTTGCTGTTATTGCAATAGAATTCCTTTTTACCGGACATTCGGGATTTTATATTGCTGCAGTTTTCATAACGTTTTTTGTTATAGTGCTTGACGGTTTAGACGGTTATGTTGCAAGAAAGTTCAATGAACAATCTAAATTTGGTTCGGTTTTTGATATATTAGGTGACAGAGTTGTAGAAAACCTCTATTGGATTGCATTTGCTCTGTTGGGATATGTTGCTGCATGGGTTCCTATGGTTGTTGTAGCAAGAGGAATTATTACTGACGGACTTAGAAGTATTGCATTATCGCAAGGTTATACTGCTTTTGGTGAATCTACAATGATGAAAAATAAATTTTGTCATTTCTTGACCGCTTCAAGATTTTCAAGAGCCGTATACGGTGTTGCTAAAACTCTCGTATTCTTAATGCTCATAATCGCTCATATACCTAATTTAGAGTATTATAATCCTGTCAACATTACTCAATTTGTTATTTATAGAAGTATTCAACCGTATCTTATTATAACTGCGGATGTACTTGTTTATATTACTGTTGCAATGTGTATAATAAGAGGACTTCCCGTTATTTTTGAAAGTAAAAGATATTTAAATGAAGATAAATAATTTTTATAATATTGTTTTATTTGAACCTGAAATACCTCAAAATACGGGGAATATAGCAAGATTATGCGCCTGCAGCGGTGCTAAGCTCTTTTTAGTTGGTAAGCTTGGATTTTCACTTTCTGATAAATATTTAAAAAGAGCCGGTTTGGATTATTGGAATAGTGTCGATATTAAAAAATATGATTCCTTAAATGACTTAAAGAATGAATATCCTGATTCTGACTTTTATTATTTAACGACAAAATCTAAGCAGAAATATACCGATCTTAAATTTAAAAACGGTGATTTTTTTGTATTTGGTCCTGAAACCAGAGGGATTCCCGAAAGTATATTAAATGAAAATTCAGATACCGCACTAACCATACCAATGATTGACGGACAGAGAAGCTTAAATCTTTCAAATTCCGTTGCCATAGTTTTATATGAGGCTATAAGACAAAATGGGTGAATTAAATATTAAATTACCAATGCGCATACAAGACTCTAATAAATCTACATACGGCAGAGTTTTAAATATTGCAGGTTCAAAACTATATACCGGAGCTGCTTATCTTTCTTCTGCATCTGCACTAAAGACAGGCTGCGGATATTTAAATCTTGCATGTATTGATTTTATTATTCCTATTGTTTCCTCTATGCTGCCTGAAGCAGTTTATACTCCCTTATTATCAGTCAACGGGGTAATCGCTGAAAGTAATAAAATCGAAAATATTAAAAGTTTTGACGTAATTTCTATCGGCTGCGGTTTAACTGTTTGTGATTCGGTTGTTGATTTCTTTAAAAATACACTTTCCTGTATTAATAAAAATCAGGTTGTAATAATTGATGCTGACGGGATTAATATATTATCCAAAACAAAAATTAATTTGAATTTAGATAATTTGATAATAACTCCTCATCCTAAAGAATTATCAAGACTATTGGAGGTAAATATTGAGGAAATACTCACAAACAGAGAAAAGTATGCAAGAGCTGCTTCTCAAAAATATAATTGTATAACCGTATTAAAAGGACATGAAACGATAATAACGGACGGAGAGAAATTGATTGTTAATCATACAGGCAATTCTTCTCTTTCAAAAGCAGGAACGGGAGACGTTTTAACAGGTATTATTGCAGGGCTTTGCGCTCAAAAAATGAATCCTTTTGATGCTGCTGTTTTAGGTGTTTATTTGCACGGGCTATCATCCGAAATTGCATCTAAAGATTTGACTCAATATTCTGTTATGGCTTCAGATATTATTAAATACTTACCTTGTGCTATAAAAGAAGCAGGTGAAAATGGAAGAAATTGAAATTTTACGTGAAAAATTAAAGCAAAATCCTAACGATTATGAAACTCTTGAAGAGTATGCAATTATGCTTTCCGACATAGGAGAAAATGAAGAGGCGCTAAAAAACTTTCTTTTTTTAAAAGATAAATTTCCTGATAATCCTAAGAATTACTATAACATCGGCATTATATTGGAAAAATTGAAATATAATGATAAAGCTGTTTTAGCTTATGAAAAGGCTATGACTTTAAGTCCCGATGATACCGATATTTTATTTAATCTTGCTTACACTTATATTAAAACCAATCAATTAGAAAAAGCTGAACAGTTATTATTAAAAGTTATTCAAACTGATACTGATGATTATAATTCATATTTTCATTTGGGTGAAATATACTCAAAACAAAAAAAACATGATGAAGCTGTTAAATATCTTTCAAAAGCTCTTGATTTAAATGGCAATGATGCAGTTGCAAAATTTTATTTGGCTTATGAATATGATGTAATGAATGAAAAAGATAAAGCTATAGAATTATATAATCAAGTATTGGAAATAAATCCCGAATATAGCTGGGCGTATTATAATCTGGCTTCTATATATATGCAAAAGGGTGATAAGAACAGTGCAATTTCTTTTTTAGAAAAAACAATTAAAACGAATCCTTTGGATATTTCCGCAATAAAACTTTTGGTAAAATTATATACACAAAGTAAAAAATATTCTGCGGCGGAAAGAATACTAAAAAATTCAATACAGGCTATGCCTGACGAATCGGATTTATCTTATCTTCTTGCTCAAGTATATAAATATCTTAAAAGTAATATCAATTACATAAAATATTTAAAACAAACGATATTAAAAAAGGCAAATTTTACAGGTAATATAGAGTTAGTAAAAACAGAACTTGAAGAAGCTCAAAAAACAAGAAATAATAAATGAAGATAAAAGCCGTGCCACTACCTATCGTCAAATACAAACAAGGTTTTTCATATATTTACCTCCAATAAAGAAAAATATACCCGAAGCTTACCCCTTAGTGCTGCTATGTTCCCATCCTGACACGGTTCGGAGGGCTTCGCCATACTCTTTTTTATTATCATCGATAAATGTACAATCCGCCGTATTTATATTTGCCTCACAGTAGGCTCTGCACCCCGCATTTATGGCGTTCGGGTCGAGAGATTCGCTACGTCCCCATGGAGCACGGCCCTTTTATTTTAATTCAAATATCTTTTTTTATCAAATATTCTTCAATTCTTATCAGTCTGTTATATTTAGCTGTTCTCTCGCTGCGTGAAACTGAGCCTGTTTTTATTTGCCCCGCATTAACTGCTACAGCTAAATCTGAAATAAATGTGTCTTCCGTATCACCTGAACGGTGTGAAATTATTGTTTTATAATTATTTTGCTGAGCTAAAAGTATTGTATCCAGCGTCTCGGATAGTGTTCCTATTTGATTCGGTTTTATAAGTACTGCGTTTGCTATGTTATTTATTATTCCTTTTTTTAGTTTATTATAGTTCGTTACAAATAAATCATCCCCAATAAGCTGACAGCTGCTGCCTAGCCTGTCTGTTAAAATTTTCCAGCCCTCAAAATCTGTTTCGCTTAATCCGTCTTCTATTGAATGAATCGGATATTCTAGTGTTAGTGTTTCCAAATATTTAATCATCTCATTTGCTGAAAATTCTTTATTTTCGCCGAGTAAAATATATTTCCCGTCTTTATAAAGTTCCGATGCAGCGATATCAAGGCAGATTTTCACATCATCAGTTGAATATCCCGCATTTTTTATTGATTCAACAATTAAATCAAGTGCTTCTTTATTTGTACTAATATCAGGTGCAAATCCTCCTTCATCTCCTACTGAGGTTGAATATCCCTGATTATTTAAAATTCTTTTTAATTCATAATAAACCTCACATCCCATTTTTATACTTTCATTTATACTGCACGCCCTTAAAGGTTGAATTAAAAATTCCTGAAAATCCAGCTTATTATTCGCATGAGCTCCGCCATTTAATATATTCATCATTGGTAATGGCATTATGGTAGAATTAATTCCTCCAAGATATCTAAAAAGCGGCAGTCTGTAACTTTTTGCTGCTGCTCTTGCATTTGCCAGTGATACGCTTAATATTGCATTTGCTCCAAGTTTTGATTTGTTTCCAGTCCCGTCTTTTTCTATCATTATAAGATCAAGTTCTTTTTGATTATACGGGCTTTCGCCTATTAATGCAGGTTTAATTATTTTTTCAATATTATTAATTGCTTTATAGACACTTTTTCCGAAAAATTCGTTCTTATTATTATCTCTTAATTCTTCTGCCTCATAAATACCTTTTGAAGCACCTGAAGGTACTGATGCTCTTCCTATTGTTCCGTCTGTCAAAATCACTTCTGTTTCTATTGTCGGTATTCCTCTGGAATCTATTATTTGCCTTGATTTTATATCTTTTATTAAATTATTCATTTTACCCTCCGAATGTTTATTTTAAAATCTCATATCTTTTGAAATTATGATATAATCTTAGTGTACAATTTTTATGCTATATTATTTATTCGGAGGTTTTAATGAAAAGTTCAAATCCAATACTGAATGACAGAGTTTTGGAACAGTCTTATGCTGTTACCGAAATGCCAATGACTGTTACAGGTACCATGAATAAGCTCTTATTGCTATCTTTAATAATGATTATTTCAGCAGCAGCCGTTTTTTATCAATTTACACTTCAACGTTATGATTTTGTTAATATTATAATGATTGCAAGTATTGCTGTGGGCTTTATTTGTGCAATAGTTATTGCTTTTAAACCGGATTTAACTAAATACCTTTCTCCTGTATACGCTTTTTCTCAAGGTGCTGTATTATCCGGAATTTCATGCTTCTTGGAATCTGAGTTTCACGGCATTGTAATTCAGGCAATTTCTTTAACTCTAATGGTTGTTCTTGTTATGGCTGTTCTTTTTAGAGCAGGTATTATTAGAGCTACCGAAAAATTTAGGGCGGTTATTTTTGTTGCTACTTTATCTATATTTCTATTTTATTTGGTTTCCTTTATAATTAGCTTTTTTGGTGTTAATATTCCTTATTTTTCATTAGAATATACAAATAATATTTCTTTAGTTATAAACATTGCAATTGCAGTAATTGCTGCTTTAAATTTAATTATTGATTTTGACTTTATAGATAGAGGTGTAAAAACTCCTTTACCGTCAAGTTTTGAATGGTATGGTGCTTTTGGACTTTTAGTTACTATAGTTTGGCTTTATATTGAAATATTAAGATTGCTGGCTAGAATTAACAGAAACAGATAATATGAAAATTTTTAAAGTTATATTTATAAATTTATTAGTTTTATTATTATTGTTTTCACTGTCAGAATTCTTTTTATTTAAACAGTATCAGATAACAAGACCTGATCTTAAATATAAGATTGAAAAAGTACCTTATGAAAATTTAGTAAAAACTCCGGGGCGTTTTAGAAAAACGTCGGGTTTGAATTATAAAAAACAGCCTATAATTATTTTCGGATGTTCTTATGCCTATGGCGAATTTTTAGATGACGAAGATACCATTTCGGCTAAACTTTCAAAACTTTCCGAAAGACCCGTATATAATTATGCAATTAAGGGAAAAGGGCTTCAAAATACTTTATTTATTGTTGAAAATAAATTGTATGACACAAATATTAAAAATCCGCAGTATGCCATATATATTATGATGAGCGATCAAATCAGAAGATTGTATACAAATGCTTGTCCCGATGATTATGTTGCTCAGCCTATTTATAAATTTAATAAGTTTGGCGAGCCTGTTATTAAATCTTCTTATTATCCTCGTTACAGGCAATTCTATAGCTTTTATTATTTAAATAACTTGGTATATAAGTATATATTGGAAAAACAGTTTGACCGTCATAATCGTTATGTTACTTTGTATTTTGAACAAATACAAAGGCAATTGAAACAACAATTTCCGGATATAAAGTTCATTATTTTAATGTTTGGAGATAAAAATAATTTTGGTCTTGATATGTCAAGATTAAAAGATGACGGTTTTACGGTTATATCTACAGAAGAGCTTACAGGTATTAATTTCTTTGATAAAAAATATCAAGTCTCTGAAAAAGATATTCATCCGAATTCAAAAGTATGGGAAATTGTTGCTTCAAAACTTGTTGAAAAATATAAATTATAACAAATTATTGCACTTTCCTGTATTATAAAATGTTATTAGATTATTCAAACTGTTAGAAATCATTTCATTAACGGCTGAATCGGTAAAAAATGCCATGTGTTGAGTCAGAATAACGTTCGGGAATTGTCTTAGATATGCCATATCTCTATTTTTTATAATATCCGTAGAAAATGCGTGGTGATATATTTCATCTTCATTTTGAAATACATCAAGAGCAAGTGCACCTATTTTTTCTGTTTCGATTCCTTCTATTAAATCTGATATATTCATTAAGTCTGCTCTTGCCGTATTAACAAGTATTACGCCATTCTTCATTTTTGATATGGTTGATTTGTTTATAAAATATTTATTTGATTCAGTATATGGCATATGAATAGTAATAATATCGGAATTCTGAAGCAGATTATCAAGTGAAGTGTATGTAACAATATTTTTAACAGAGTCATTTTGATATATATCATAAGCCAGAATTTGACATCCGAATCCTGAAAGATTTTTGATTACCGTAGAACCGATTCTGCCGGTACCTAAAACACCTACGGTAAGATGCCGCATTTCTTTACCCATAAGTCCGTTTAATGTATAGTCATTTACATTCTGCCTCCACATTGCAGGCTTGTAGTTTCTTATTGCCATAAGCATAAGCATTACGGTAAAATCGGCTACTCCATTCGGCGCATAAGTAACATTACTGACATTTAGCCCAATTGATTTTGCATATTTTACATCAATATGGTTATAACCTATTGTTCTTGTTGAAATATGCTTTACGCCCACAGCTTTTATATTATCTAATAGATATGGTGTTAATGTACTATATCCGAGTGTTGTTATGCTGTCAGCACCTTCAAGCAATTTTAGTGTTTTATTTTCTAATATATCAGTAGTTGTTATAATTTCAATATTTTCTTTTTGTTTATATTCATTTATTACTTTATCTTCATACTGTCTTTTTTCAAATACAATTATTTTCATTTTAAAATCCTGCTATATTCTTTTCTCTGCTTTTTTCTACTTCACATTTTACTTGAAATATTTGTCCGTATAATTCACAATTAATGCCGTAATTATAAGCTTTTTTTTGTGTATATATCATTAAATTATAAATAGGAATCAGGTTACTGTTAACATTATTCATAATCCATCTGAAATCAAGGTTAAGCACAACACTTTTAATATTAATATCACGGCATTTTTGAAGCCATACTCCGATTTCTTTTTCACTGTCATTTAGTCCGGGAACAATAATATATTTTGCTTTAACAAAATTGGCATCTTTGGGTTGATTTTTAGAATACTCTTCCAAATTTTTCCATACTTTTTTATAAGAATCAACTTGTTTTACTTTTTTATGCATTTCTTTTGTTCCCGCATCAATTGATACCAGAACTCTAACAGCTCCCTTTTTTAACCCTTTTATTATTGCATTGCTTTTTTTTATTGCATTTGTGTGAATTATAATTTTAGTAAAATCATTTACTATAAATTCATTTAAAAGACTTTCAAATTCAGGGTATATAGTAGGTTCTCCACCTGCAAAATCAATTGTTCCGTCTTTTTTTAATATGTTATTTTTTATCATATCTTTTATTAACGGTAAAACTTTATATGGTTTTGTGTTATTTAATACGTTTTTATCTCTCGGTGCATCACAGTATATACAGTTGGAATTACATTTAACCCATGGAGTAAGTAATAAATAATCAATATAATCATCATCATCCCACTCCTTAAATTCCGTATTAACACAGTCTTTACATAAATCAGGACAGGTGTGATTTCTATATTTATTTCTTAAATTACGTTTTATTTCAAAAAACTCATTCCAATTAATTTTTTCTCCGTGATAATTTTCATAAATAACGGGTCTGCCTCCGTATCTGGGATTAAAATTATTACAAAATCGTATTATGTTTAAATGGTCTAAGACCATTCCGTGTTCTATGTAATTACAACTTTCAAATTGATTCAATTTTAAATCCCTCTACATTAATTCATATTCACTTGTAAGATATCTGAAATTATTATAGTCAACAAGATTTAGATTTAATTCTTTTGATTTTTGTATTATATAAGCACATAAATCAATTAAATACTTTGGTTTTTGAAGATTTTTTGCTCTCAAATCACGGCAAAAGTCATTTTCAATATCAACAACAATAGATTTTATACCGGATTGAATATTTAAATCCAGCCATTTATCAATTTCGTCTTTTGTTGTATTTACTTCAGGAATTAAAATAAATTTTGTTTCGACGTTATAAATAGAGTCGTAAGTTTGAGCTTTAGCGTATTTTTTAGCATTTTCCCAAAATTTATCAAATTTATCAACTCTCTTAATACGTTTAAACATTTCTCTTGTACCTGCATCAGCAGATAAGCATACACTTAACTTTTTACTTCTTATTCCGTTCTCTATAGCTTTTGAATACTTTATTCCCGATGAATGAACGGTAATTCTGTCCGCACCGTGTTTAAGAAGAAAATTGACAAGTTCTTCAAATTCTTTCAAAATAGTAGGCTCTCCTCCCGCAAATGTTATTTCGCCGCCCGGTCTAAATTGTTTCTTTTTAAATAATTCTTTTATTATAGGCATAACATTATAATGGGGTTTCTTTTGATAATTTTTCTTGTCCCAAGATGTATAACAATATATACAATCACTGTTACAGTTTGTCCAGTGATTAAAATGAATATAATTTATAAATTGTTCATTATCATCCCAGTTCTTATTATATAAGTTAAAGCAGCCATCACAGCGTTTATCTACAATACCTTGCTTGTTTTCATCAATAAATTTTTGTTTAAGTTTAAAAATTTCATTCCAATTGACATCTTTTCCGTGGTAATTTTCTTTAATATAAAGTCTTCCGCCGCCTTTATGACAGCATAAACAACACATTTCTATATGATCGTTTTCAAAGCTTAATCCATGTTGTATCCAGTGACAGCTGGTATATTCACTCATTAGCCGACCTCTTTCTTGTGTCGAAAACTCATCATGTGTTCTGCTCTTTCATATAATTCATATCTTAAACCTAAGCTCATTGCTTTTTCTTTTGCATAGTCAAAATAATCAATTATTTCATCAGGAACATTTTCTCGTCTTGCATAAAACCATTTAGATTCTATTTCATGTAAGACGCAATTTATCCCGTTATTCTTTGCATTTTTTAGCCATAAATCTATTTCTTCTTTAGAATCATTAACTCCCGGAATTAGTATATATTTAGCTTTTACGGCATTAGGATCTTTTTGATTTTGTGCATATTTTTTTAAGTTATTCCATACTCTGTTATAGGAGTCTACACCTTTTATCGTTCTGTGCAAGGATTTAGAACCGGCATCTACTGATACAATTAAATCTACACATCCGTTTTTTAAACCTTTTTCTATTGCTTTTGAGTATAGAATACAGGATGAATGTATTCTTGTTAACGGAAATCCAAAATCCATAAATATATTGAGCAGTTTATCAAATTCTTTTAAAAGAGTAACTTCGCCTCCGCCAAAGCTGACATGTCCATTGGGTCTTAGTAAATCTCTTTTTATCATGTCTTTTAATATCGGCAGAAAATTGTAATTTTTAAAACTGTTATATTTCTTTTTATCTAACATTGTATGACAATATGAACACCTTGAGTTGCATTTTGTCCAATAATCAAGATTAATCATACTTATTTTGGAATGGTCATCATTCCAGTCTTTTTCTTCAAGGAAAATACAGCCTTCACATTTAGGGTATATTTCACCTTTTTTATGGATATCCTTCATCATCTGTTTAAAGGCAAAAACTTTATCCCAATTAACACTTTGACCTTTATAATTATCCTCGATTATAGTATTTCCGCCGCCTTTTGCACTATATAGACAACATACTTTATATGAATCTATATCAAAATTTATGCCCGACTCTATCCAATAACAACTTTTATAGCGCAAAATTAATCCCTCTTTTCATATATTTTAACATGATTAGAGACAAATGAATAATCTCATTTAATGTTATTTTTCATATTTTCTTCAACGTGGAACTTTTTTGTTCCGGTTTTATATTCTCTGTATTTATATATGCTTTTAGGTATCAAATAACCGAGGAATAAACAAGAAATGCCTATATTCGCTAAGACTGATAACACTTTTAATGCTTTTACTTTATTCAAATAACTGTTTACATTTTCTCCTGATAGTTTAAAATTTTTGTCCAAATTTAGTAAATCATATTTTAGTTCTTCAAGTTTTTTTAAATCAATATATTTTGATGTATCAATAAAACTTTTACCTGCTTTATCTTTAGTTGTTTTGATAATACCTGCTTTTTTGGCACTTTGAACCAAAATATTATCAGGATTATTAATTAAAAAATCGAGTTTTTTGGTTTGTGTTAACTCAGCAAAATTTAATTTTGCACATTCTTCTTTTAAAGAACCTTTAATAATAGAATCTTTGAGTTTATCATCCATTAATACATCTATTTTTAAATCAATAGGTTTTTTAAAGAACTTGTTTGAAAAATTATTAATGCCTTTTTCAATTAAATTCCCAAACCCGTATATAAAAAACAAAAAACCGCCTTCTTTTATGGCATGTTCAAAAAATTCAGTTTTATTCCTTGAACACATCAATCTTTCTGACGTTATCCCCGCATCTATTATTTTCATGTTATGGACGGGATTAAACATGATTGCTTCCGCCAATTTTTTTCCGTTTCCTTTAAATGAAGGTATATTGTGGCTGTTAACTGAATTTAACTCTTTTCTTATATTATTTTCGGTGTTTTTTTGTTTTGCTTTTGTCATTAAAAAATATGTAATTAAAGTTAAAGCTGTTGCGGATATTACTTTTGCGCCGTAGAGTTTTTTTGCGGTTGAACCGTTATTTTTTATACATTTTTTTATTGCCGATTGAACACTTTGTATTTTATCGTTTTGCATAATACCTTTTGCATTTTTTAATGCCCACGATGCATATTCTTTATTATTAAGAATTCTCGGATCAACCTCAGGGTTAATTTTGGCATATTTATAAAGAGTTAAATCTATTAATTTTTTGTAAAACGGTATTCCTCCAATCCAAATTGCTTGTGTTCCAAATTCATCAATGGCTCTGTCTTTTCCTTCAATTATTCCGCCTTCTTTAAATGATTTATAAGTCAGACTGGCACTGTCAACACCATCTTTTACCATAACCGGTATTAATGATTCCTTATTTCCCAGTGTGGAAACAATTTTTGTAGTTATTGCATTTATATTCATATATTTTTATAGACCCCATATTAAATTCATTAATCTTACAAATGGTTTTTTTACCTTTTTTATTGTTAAAATACGTCGCATATTTTTCTCCTTTCGCATTAAAAAAGCCTTCTGAAAATTACAGAAGGCTTTAAAATTTTGCATTAACAAAATCGATACGATTATATCGTAAAGCCTCCTTTATATATATAACGTCGATTTTGTTTGTATAGCATATTTTCTTATTCTTCTTCTTTTGTTGTTTCTTCTTGTTCTTCTATTTCTTCTTTTAGAACTTCAGAAGCAGATACTTTTACATTTAATGAAACTTTTACTTTTGAAGTTAGTTTAATTGTCATTGTAAAATTACCTAATTTATTAATAGGTGCATCAAGAGAAATAGTTTTTCTGTCAACTTCGACACCTGTTTTAGCCTTAATTTCTTCAGCAAGTTTTTTTGTTGTGATAGCACCGAATAATTTACCTGATTCACCAGCCTTAGCAGAAAATTCAAGTAAAGACAATGCTTCTATCTTTTTTGCAACTTCTAAAGCTTCTGCGTGTAATTTTTCTTGTTTTGCTTTAATTCTTGCTAAATTCTTTTCTCTGTTTTCTTTTGCACCTTTTGTTGCTATTTCTGCATAATTTTGCGGAAACAGGTAATTTCTGGCATAACCGTCTTTTACATTAACTATATCACCTGCTTCTCCTATATTTTGAACGTCTTTTTTTAGAATTACTTCCATTGTGTTTCTCCTTAAATGTATTTTCATTAGTATTTAAATCATAATAAAAACATAATTTTTTGTCACGGTAATATTAAAATATTTATACCGAGTTAATGTTTTAGCAATTTAATACTAATGAGAAATAGCTGCATTAAGGTCTTCAACCATTTTATCGGTATCAATACCGTGAACTTTTGCTCCTGCTTCAAGATTTTCAAATCTTGCTGCAGCACAGCCTATACAGCCAAGTCCGTATTTTTGGAATATTTCTATTGTTTCAGGATATTGTTGTACTATTTCTATTAATCCCATATCTTTTGTAATTTTTCCCATTTTTATACCTTTCTTTGATTTTTAAATAATTATCATTAAAATTATACAACAAGATTAATAAAGGTGTATATGTTTATGTTTTTATTTGATGTTTTTTGTAAAGATACTGCAATAGGTTTATGCCAAATAGAGGCAAAATCCTCTGATATTTTATTTAGAAATAACTATGATAACAGGCTTTTTAAAAGCAATTATGTTAAAAATAATTTTGAAAACAGCTTTACTATTGATCAGACTCTTTATCATTTTTAAGAAGCTTTTCAAAGTCGGATGGTTTAATATCTCTGATAAAATTTCTAAATTCTTCGGATTCTGCTTCATCTTTTTCGCTGTCACAAGAAACAGAACCGTCAGCTAATACTTTTGCGGAAACAAATATAGGAGCTTCGACTCTTATTGCTATTGCTATTGCATCAGAAGGTCTGGCATCTATTGTTTTTTCTTCTCCCGTTTCTGATGTTATATATATTGTTGAATAATATGTGTCATTTTCAACATCGTTTATTTCTATTCTGTCTATTGTGTAGCCTGTTTTTTCAATTATATCTATAATCAAGTCATGAGTCATAGGCCTGATAACTTTGATATTTTCAATTTTCCTTATAATGGCACTGGCTTCCGCTGAACCTATCCATATCGGTAAGGCTTTTCTGTTTTCTTTATCATTTAGAACTATAATGGGAGAGCCTGTTGCCGTATCTATTGCTATACCCATAACTTTCATTTCAATCATTAATTTATCCTTTATAGTAATTTAGTAAGTATTTCAGCACCTTCATCAGTAACATGTACAGTATGTTCAAAATGTGCAGATGGCTTTTTATCTTGTGTTACAACTGTCCACTCATCTTCAAGAACAATTACATCATCACATCCTAAATTTAACATTGGTTCTATTGCAATTGTCATTCCGTGTTGAAGTATTAATTTATTATTTGTTCGGTAATTAAATACGAACGGATCTTCATGCATTTGTCTGCCGACTCCATGTCCGCCATATTGTCTTACAATTCCCAAATTATATTTTTTTGCAACATCTTCAATCGCCCCGGCAACACTTTCAAGTCTTTCATTTGTTTTCATATATTCAAGACCTGCAAAAAGTGATTCCTCTGTAGCTTTTAAAAGCATTTTCTTTTCATCTGATATTTCTCCAACAGGATAAGTCCATGCGCTGTCCCCGACAAAACCTTTATATGTTGCTCCTATATCTATACTTATTATATCCCCGTTTTTTAACACAACATCATTTGACGGAATCCCGTGAACTACTTGTTCGTTAACCGATGTGCATATCGTTGCGGGAAATCCGTTGTAACCTAAAAATGTCGGATCTGCTTTATTATTCTTTATTATTTTATAAGCCAGTTCATCGAGTTCTTTTGTTGTAACCCCCTCTTTAACCGCATCTTTCATTGCACAATGGACAAGAGCTACTATATTTCCTGCCTGTTTCATTAAATTTACTTCAAATTTGGATTTTCTATGAATGGACATTTTCTTTTATTGCTCCCGTAAGGTTTTTATATATTGTATTTATATCAAGACTTGCATCAATTGTAACCAGACAGCCTCTTTCTTTATAGAGATTAATCAAAGGTGCTGTTTGTTCAAAGTATGTTGCAAATCTTTTTTTTGCTACTTCTTCAGTATCATCATCACGTCTTATCAGTTTTCCGCCGCATTTTTCACATTTTGTTTCATCTTTCAGCTTCATTGTCTTTAAATTATAAATAGCGCCGCATACACTGCAGGAACGTCTGTTGACCAATCTTTCTATAAGCTTATTTTCATCTACTTCAAAATAAAATACAGTTAAATTTACCTTTGTATTATTATCTATCTCTTTTAAAATTTCATCTAAAGCATAAGCCTGCTCAAGGCTTCTTGGATAGCCGTCTAATATAAATCCGTTTTTGCAATCATCTTTTAACAGTCTGCTTTTTATAATTTCAGCCACAAGATTAATCGGAACTAGTTGTCCTTTGCTCATATAGCTGTCAGCTATTTTCCCGTTTTGTGAACCTGAGGCAATTTCTTCTCGTAAAAGTGAACCTGTATCAATATGAGGCAGATGATATTCTTCAGATAACATCTTTGTCTGTGTGCCTTTACCGCTTCCGGGCGGTCCTATAAATATAAATTCTTTTTTCATTTTTATCCCCTGTTTTATTGGCAACAACTTTAATTATACCATATCAAAAAAAATGAGCCTTTTTTAGGCTCATCTTTTTTATTGTTTTAAGAAGCTTTCATAATTTTTCGGAAGCAGATTTGTCCTGACCTGATTAATAAAATCAAGAGCAACTCCGACCATAATTATTAATGATGTAGCTCCAATACCGTGAAGCGTTGTTATATGTGTAACACTACAAGCTGCTGAAGGAATTAAAGCAACAATACCAAGTCCGAAAGCACCAATAAATGTTGTTTTGCTTAATATTTTATCTAATGCTTCCGCTGTAGGTTTTCCGGGTTTTATTCCCGGAATTGAGGAACCGTATTTCTTTAAATTCGTAGCTATTTCTTTTGGCTGTAAATTAGGAATTATTGAAGCATAAAAGAAGGTTAATGCTACTATTAACAAGAAATATATTGCATTATACAAAAATCCTGAAGGCTGAAGTGCATTTGATATTATTACAATTAATTTCCCTATACCGATTGAACCTGCATTAGCTCTTCCGACTAAATCAATTATGGTTGTCGGGAATAACAATATTGCTATGGCAAATATAATCGGCATTACACCTCCGGGATTAAGTTTAAACGGAATAAATGTATTTGTTCCGCCGTATACTTTGTTCCCAACCTGTCTTCTGGGATTTACTATTATGACTTTCCTTGCAGCTTCCTGCATTATTACGATAAAAATCATTGTTGCAAAAAATATCAGCAATAACAGGAGCAATCCCGGCTGGAGTGAAGAATTTTTTGATACAAGCTCTGCTGTTTTTCCTGCATAAAACGGTATTTTTGAAATTATACCGCAGAATATTAACATTGAAGCACCGTTTCCGATTCCTCTTTCCGTCATTAATTCCGCCATCCACATTGTGAAAGCAGAACCTGCTGTCATTATTATTACAGAACCTATTGCAAACGATATAATATTTACATCAGGCATTATTGCGCCGCGTGCAGTTTTTAACAAATATATTACGAATACTATTGCCTGCATTGCTGCAATGACTATTGTAAATATACGTGTATATTGAGAAATTTTTCTTCTGCCTGCTTCACCTTCTTCTTTTTGTAATTGCTCTAATTGAGGAATTACAACAGCTAACAGCTGCATTATAATTGAAGATGTAATATATGGTCCTATACCAAGCGCTATTATTGATACGTTTCCTAAAGCACCGCCTGAAAACATATCAAGAAAACCTATTAGGTTGTTTGTTGCTGCCAGATTCGCAAAATTATGCGTATCGATACCAAATAATGGCAATTGTGCGCATAATCTGAATATTAATATCATTGCAAGTGTAAAAATTATTTTATTTTTTAATCCTGCAATATTTAAATTAGCAAGCATAGCCTGTAAATTTTGCTGATTTGGCGTATATTGTTGCATTATACTAACTGAGCCTTTCCACCTGCATTTTCAATTTTTTCTTTTGCTGATTGTGTAAAGTATCTTGCACTTATTGTAACGGCTTTTGTTATTTCGCCATTACCTAATACTCTTAATGCTTGTGCTTTTTTAGATACTTTTCCTGCATTTTGAAGTAATTCTAATGTAATTACGTTTTCTTTAATATTAGCCAAGTCGCTAACATTAATTGAAGCATAAGAAATAGCATTAAAGTTTTTAAATCCTTTTAATTTTGGCATTTGTCTGTATCCGGGCATTTGACCGCCTTCAAAACCTCTTTTTGACGATCTTCCGGATCTTTGTCCTTCACCGTTATTACCTCTGCATGATGTTTTTCCCATGCCTGAAGATCTTCCTCTTCCTACTCTTTTTATTTTTCCCGTAGCGCCGTCTGCCGGTCTAAGGTCTTCTATTTTTATTCTTTCTGTCATTTTATTACCCTTCCTTTTATTCAGCTACTTTTAGTAAATGCGGGATTGCGTTTACCATTCCCATAATTACTGCCGAATTTTCATGTTCAACTGTTTGGTCTTTTTTTGTTAAACCGAGAGCTTTTGCTACTCTTCTTTGTTTTTCGGTTGAACCTATTAAACTTTTTACGAGTGTTATTTTTATTTTATTATTTTTAGCCATTATCTATATTCCTCTTAGTTAAGCATATCTTTTAATGATAAACCGCGTCTTTTTGCTACAACATCAAAATTCTTTAGTGATTTAAGCGCACATAATGTTGCATTAGCTGCATTTAAAGGTGATTTTGAACCTAATGATTTACTCAATATGTTTTCAATCCCTGCAAGTTCTAATACGGCACGAACTGCACCGCCGGCAATAACTCCGGTACCTTGTGAAGCAGGTTTTAGCATTACGCTGCCTGCGCCTGAAGTACCTGTTATCGGATGAGGTATTGTTGTCTTAAATATCGGTACGTTTATCAAATTTTTTCTTCCGTCTGCTACCGCTTTTTGAATTGCAACAATAACTTCCGATGCTTTTGCACATCCGACACCTACTTGTCCGTTTTTATTGCCTACTACAACTATTGCTCTAAAACTTAATTTTTTTCCGCCTTTTACAACTTTTGTTACTCTTCTTACTTGAATAACCTGTTCTTTCCATTCTGTTTGCTGCGGTTCTGCAACAGTTTCAACTTTTCTTTTCTTAGTTTTAGTTTTTGTTTCTTCCACTTTTATTACCTTTCTTTAAGTTATTTATCCTAAAAAAAATAAAAAACATGTTAAAAACCTTTGCTTACCTTAGTATAAGCGGTTTTATATGCATGTTTATGTTGGATTTAATTTTCTGACATAGTTATAATATTACAAAAAAAAATTAATTCAAGAGGTAGTGTTTTTCTTCTTTTGTATTTTCAGTTTTTTGTTCTTTATCAGAATTTATTTGCTGTTCTTTTTTATTATTACTGTTTTGCTCTGCAGCCGTTTGTTCAACAGATGGCGTTTGGTTATTTGAATTTTGTTGTGCAGTTTTTTGTTCAACTGTTGTTGTATTATTCAAATTTTGTTTCTCGGTTTGCTTTTCGGCTGTCAGAGGCTTGTTATTCGGATTTTGTTCCGATTCTTTTTTTTCTGTTGATATTTGAGGTGCTTTTTCGCCTCTGTCCAATTTTAAATATCTTGAGTCTCTCCAAGATAAATCTACATATTTGATTTTTTCTTTCATTGTTTTTAACTTAGGAAGAATATAATATATTGCTTTAATTCTTTCAAATGCACCCTGATCAAGTTCTCCAAGCCTTATTTTAACGCTTTTAAGCTGTATAAAAATGTTATTTGGCTGTCTTAAATCTATATATATAATTTTTTCGCCTGAATATTCACGCACGGTTTTTGAAAGTCTGTATAATAATTCAATTTTGTTTTTATCCCATTTCTCGTAATTGCTGCCCGCCAGTATTTTCGTTGTGTTAAATTTAGAGTCTAAAGGTAAATATTCCTTAGGTATATATTGTCCTGAAAGTGCATAAGCTGCAACTTCAGCAGAATTTTCATCATGTGCAATCGTCAATACCGGATTATATTCTTCTATCATTACAACAATTCTTGCGGGAATTGCATACCTTCTTATATAAGCATTTCGGACAGGCTCTAATGTCTCAATGCTTTTTTGTATCTTATATGGGTTTATTCTAAAAATAGGTTTTTGTTCAAGCGGTACCTTTTTCATTTTTTCAATAATTTGTTCGCTTTTAACTATGGAATTACCTGTTATTTTCAATGAAGCCGTATTGTTGTTTGTATATATATCTAAAGGCAGCATCCAAAATGTTGAATTACAAAATCTGTATAAAAAATATAATATTGCAATTATTATTATAAGTTTTATGATTTTATATGTTCTTACGGCTGCAATTTCAATTCTTCTTGCTTTTCTTTGCAGTTTTTGAAGTTTTATACGCCTTTGTACAATATAATCGTGTGACATTATTTATTTAATCCCGCATTATTTAATATAATAAGTACAAGTTCATCATAAGAAATTCCCATGGCTTTTGCCTGTGCCGGCAAATCGCTTATATCAGTCATACCCGGACTGGTATTTATTTCAAGCAGATACGGTATATTATCTTTTATCATAAAGTCTATTCTGGATACTCCGTGACAACCTGCTGTCTTAAATGCTTTTACCGTTATATCTTTTACTTTCTCGGTTAAATCTTTATCTATATTTGCAGGTACAATAAAATCAGACATTCCACTTGTATATTTGGCTTCAAAATCATACCATTCGTTTTTTGGTCTTATCTCAAGTATTTCTGTGGCAAATGGTTTATTGTCTTTTTCTAAAACACCAACAGTAACAAAAAAACCATCGATAAATTCTTCTGCTAATACATCATCATTATATTTTAAAGCTGTTTTATACGCTTCTTGAAGTTCTTCGGGTTTATTTACCTTTGTCATTCCAAAGCTTGAACCTTCTGAAACAGGCTTTATAAAAAGCGGATATTTTAAATCTTTCGTTTTTTCATAAATGTCATCGCCTTTTTGTATAAATGCGGATTTTGCCATTATTATGTCTTTATTTGTTGAAAGAATCCTTTTTGTATATTCCTTATTCATTGTAAGCGCACTGGACATGACACCGCAGCCTGTATATTCAATTTTAAGAAGTTCAAGTATCCCCTGAATACATCCGTCTTCACCATATTTACCGTGAAGTGCATTATATGCAGCCTTTATATTTTTTTCTTTTAATTTTTCAGCTATATCTTTGTCAACATCTATAATTTCAGCATTTTTATATCCGAGTCTTTTTAAAGCCTCATAAACATTTTTTCCTGAGCGAAGTGAAACTTCTCTCTCTGATGACATTCCGCCCGATAATACCGCTATTTTTGTATCTAATGAATATTTTCTGTCATTATTTTCCATAATTTTTGCTCTCGACTCCCCTCATTTCCAATATATTTTATTTCGGGTTTTAATTCAATTCTGTATTTTTCCCTAACATTTGTATACATTTCATACATTAATGATATGACATCAAAAGAATTTGCATTATTTTTGTTAATTATAAAATTAGCGTGCTTTTCAAATACTTGGGCGCCTCCTGATATTCTGCCTTTTAATCCGCATAAATCCAATAATCGTCCTGCTGAATCATTTTCGGGATTTTTAAATATGCTTCCCGCATTGGGATAACTGAGTGCAGGTTGTCTTTGTTTCCTAAATTCAGTATTTCTTTGCATAATTTCTTCAATTTTTTCGCAGTCGCCTTCTTTTAACATAAATTCAGCTTCAAGAAGTATATATTTTTTCTCATTTATAACAGATTTTCTATAACCGAATTCCATTTCATCTTTATTTAGAATTAATAATTTTTTATTATTTGTATCATAAACCCTTGCTGATATAAAACAATCAGAAATGAATTGATTATGAGCTGATGCATTCATACATATCATTCCGCCGAATGAACCCGGAAATCCTATTAAAAACTCAAATCCAGACAGCCCTTTTTTACTGCATTCTTTTGATACAATCGGTCCTTTTGTTCCGCAGCATACTTTTACTATGTTGTTTTCAATTTTATATTCATTAATTTTATCTGTAAAAATTATACTTTTATCTATATTTTCCGAAGAAAACAGAACATTTGAGCAATTGCCCAGAACTAAATCGTATTCATCAAGATTCAGAAGCTCTATTAATTCGCTGACAGAAGACGGAAATGCGGCTTTTTTTACATTTCCTCCGATTTTAAAAGTTGTGTGATTTTTTACATTATAGTCATTAAATATCTCAACCACATTACACCTTAATTTCTGAATTTAGAGCTAAATATTTTCCCATATTTGTAATATCTCCTGCCCCCAAAGTTATTACTATATCACCTTCTTTAAGAAGCGGATATATTTCATTTGCAGCTTCTTCTATACTGCCTTTTATATATTTATGATTACCGTGTTCAACTTCTTTGCTGAAATTTTCCGAAGTTATACCCTCTATCGGAGCTTCTCCGGCGGGGTAAACATCAGTTATTAATAATAAATCAGAATCCCTAAAGGCATATTTAAATTCATTCCAAAGACTTTTCAGACGGGTAAATCTGTGAGGCTGAAATATCGCAACAACTCTTTTTTTACCGTTTACCGCAGTTTTTATGCCATTTAAAGTTGTTTTAATTTCACTGGGATGATGTGCATAGTCATCATATACCTTTATTGAAGAGAATTCTGCTTTTTCTTCAAATCGTCTTCCCATTCCGGAGAAAGTTTTGATATGCTGTCTTATTTCGTTTATGTCTATACCTGCTTCAATTAATGCACTTATTACTGCAACTGCATTATATACATTATGTCTGCCTAAAACAGACAGAGAAAATTCACCGAGGTCTTCTCCTTTTTTGTATAAGTTAAATTTTGATGTTAATCCGTCATATTTTATATTTTGGGCATAATAATCACCTTTTTCAAGCCCGTAAGTTATATAATTATATTCGGGATATAAAGACATAAATCGCTTATTCCCGTCATTATCAATATTTATAATAACTTTTTGGTCTTTTTTGTTTGATAAATACATATTAAATGTTTCGGCAATATCATTAAACCCGTTTTTATAATGATCTAAATGGTCTTCTTCCATGTTGTTAATAACGGCGATATCAGTAGAATATTTTTGTATTGTTCCGTCAGACTCATCTAATTCGGCTATAAAATATTTATCGCCATCATATTTTGCATTGGTGTTAATGTCGGGAATTATACCGCCTACAACAAATGAAGGCTTGTAATTTGCTTTTTCTAATATATATGAGCATAGACCGGATGTTGTTGTTTTTCCGTGTGTGCCTGAAAATCCTATAAATGTTGAATCTTTTTTATTGGAAAATTCATCTGATATTAATTTTAATATGTCTGAGCGGTGTAAAATATCTAAATTAAGCTCTTTTGCCTTTATTATTTCCGGATTATCATTTTTTATTGCGGAACTGGCTATAATAATCATATCTTTTTCTATTAAATCGGCATTATGACCTATGTGAACTTTAACTCCCAATGATTCCAATAAATGCGTATATTTACTTTCCTGTATATCTGAACCCGAAACACAATTTCCACGTTCTTTCATATACTTGGCAAGTCCGCTCATTCCTACTCCGCCTATTGCTATAAAATGATATTTTTTATCTTCCAAATTAACCATGTCTTATATCCCGTTTAATCTTTTTATCTTATTATAAAAATAAAATTATTATTTTCAAATTATTTAATGCTTGTAATATAATGGAAAAAAAAGTAAAATAATTACATTATTATAATTAGTATTATGAGGTTAATATGAAATTACACGTACAAACATTATTTGTAGCGATAGGTCTTGGGATTAAGAGAAATTGGCATATATTCCTTGCAATTATTGCGGGGATTATTTTCGGTAATTTCGTTTTTGAACACGGAGTTACCCAAGGACAGTTAGATACTACGCTTAATATTCGACTTTTTCAATTTTTGAAATTTTTAAATATAGTTGGCCAAGCATTTATCAGAATGATACAAATGATAGTTATTCCTTTGGTTTGTTCTGCTATTGTAGTCGGTATTTCAAGCATCGGTGACAGTAAACAAATCGGTAAGTTTGGAAAGAAAATGGTATTGTATTACGGTATAATAACCGTGGTTGCTGTTAGTATAGGTGCATTATTAGTTACAGGCATAAAGCCCGGTCTTGGTGTACAAAATTACATTAGTGCATCTGATACTCTTCAAGAACAGGTTAATTCCGTGTTAGCTTCTCAAAAAGGACAGCTTGGTAATTTATTTTTGAATATGATACCTCAAAATCCTTTGGAATCCCTTGCTAAAGGTGAAATGATTCCTATAATATTTTTTGCGCTGATATTTTCTTTGGCATTATCAAAGGTTGGTGAAATAAACAGACCAATTGTTTCTTTCTTTGAATCTGTTTTTGCGGCTACAATGAAAGTAACAGATTGGATTATGATTTTTGCAGCTCCCGGTATTTTTTCTTTAACTGCTGTTGCTGTTTCTTCTTTTGGACTTTCTATATTTTCAACTATATCAAAATTCTTTGCGGTTGTTTTTGTAGGATTTATTATTCAACTATTTATTGTATATCCGTTAATATTAAAATTCTTCAGTAAAGTTCCTGTCGGTACTTTTTATACCGCAATAATAGAAGCTTTATTGGTTGCATTCGGTACTGCAAGCAGCAGTGCGACTTTGCCTTTAACGATTGCATGCTGTGAAAAAAGAGGTATTTCTCATAAAGTTTGCAGTTTTGTACTTCCTCTTGGCGCTACTTTGAATATGGACGGTACTGCTTTATTTCAGACTGTTGCCGTTATATTCCTGACACAGGCATATAATATTACTTTGGAACCTATACAGATTATTCAAATTATGCTTCTTGCAATAATAGCTTCTTCTACGAGTGCCGGAATACCCGGGGCAGGGTTAATTACTATTGCTCTTGTATTAAACGGTTTAGGTTTAACTCCTGAACAATTAGTTGTCGGCTTTGCATTCCTGTTCTCTATTGACAGAGTTGTTGATATGTTAAGAACTACGGTTAATGTTGCAAGTGATGCTGTTGTTGCTTCTGTAATTGCTGACAATGAAAATGAAATAAACTATGATTTATTAAATAATACTGACGACTATAAAGAAATTATTTAAATAATTTCTTTATAATAAAAAAACAGCTCCCATATTTGGGAGCTTTTTAATTATACTTACCTAGTTAATCTACCAAAACCTGTTGAATTTCAACATTCGGTTTACCCAAAACTCTCACTAATTCTAAAACGGAAGCTTTCATCTGGCATTTTTGTGATGTGCCGTTAAAAAAGTCCGTATAAAAACAACCTTCACAAACACAGCCTCTTTTGTAGCATTCTAAGGCCGTATTTGTCCATCTTCTTACTGCGATGGATCTACCCATATCTCTGCTTCTAAGCACTAGAAATTCCTCCTTGAATTTATCCCCATTTGTTTTATATTAAATTTTTAACATGTACATACTTTAATATATTATTATTATATCGGTTCTTAAATGTATTTCAAGAAATTTTATTCAATTATTACGTTATGATACAATTTTATTAATATAATAATTTGTATATTATATTTATTTGTTGACTACCTGAAATTAATTGATGGAAATTTCTTCATTAGTCCCGATTTAATGTTTGTTATCTCTTTTTCTATTACTTCATCAGTTAATGTTGTTTCTTCATTTTGAAGAGTAATTCTGTATGCAAGGCTTTTATATCCTTCATTTATGTGCTCGCCTTCATATATATCAAATAAATTAGCTGATTTAAATAATTTATTGTCTGAACTTTTCTTTATTGTAAGCATTATCTCATCATTTTTTATTTCTTTTTCAATCGCAAATGATATATCTCTTTGTACTTCGGGGAATATCGGTATATTCTTATATTTTGAAATATTTGTATTTGCCGAACTTATCAATTTCCCGATATTTATTTCAAAAACATATATGTCCTGATTGATTTTCATTTTATCTTTAATTAATGGATAAATTTCACCAAAATAACCTACTGTTTCGGGATTTTTTGAAAGTAATGTAACTTTTGCGCTTCTCCCGGGGTGCAGATATTCACATCCGTCCGCAGCTGAATGCTTAATTCTGTTTTGAATATTTAGTTCTTTGAATATTTCTTCTAAAACACCTTTTATTGTATAGAAATCAATTTTAGTATGTTTTTTCCACAAGTTATTGTTTGTATTTCCTGTAAGTATTCCGGATAAAATCTGATTTTCTTCAACACCGCTGTCTTTTTGTGTTGCCGGTTCTTTTATAAAATATGTTTTACCTATTTCATATAGCCATATATTTTTCTGTCCGTTATCAAAATTTGATTTTACAGTATCTAATAGATTAGCTATTGTTGTTTGTCTTAACATTGTATGTTCATCTGACTGCGGATTTTGAACAAACACTGCTTTTGATTTGTCATAAGATAATCCGTATTGATTTAATAACGGTTCTCCGATTAGAGATGATGTAACGGCTTCATTAAAACCGAATCCGAGCATGATGTTATTTATTTTTTTCAATAACTTAGTTTCTGTTGAAATCTCAGGTGAAAGTGTTTTATAAGGCAGCTTGGGCGCAATTTTGTCATAACCGTATATTCTGGCTATTTCTTCTATTAAATCAACTTCTTGCATAACATCGTTGATTCTGAAAGAAGGAACCAAAAATCTTGCTGCCGATTCATTTTTACCTTCAGGTTTAAATCCTAATTTCTCCAGTATTTCTATACATCTGTCATTTGGTATATCTGTACCTAAAAGTCTTTTTACCTGATTAAATCTTAAAGTAATTGAAACATCATCAAGTTTATTTTTGCCTGTTTCAACAATACCTTCAAATTTTGCATCAGCATATTTAATAAGAAGTTCTATCGCTCTTAAAAGTGCAGGGCGTGTTTCTTCTATATCCACTCCTCTTTCAAATCTTGCACATGCTTCCGAATGATATCCTATGCTTCTTGAATTTTTTCTGTTTGTATGCGGAGTAAAATATGCAGATTCAAGTACTATATTTTTTGTATTATCATCAATACCTGAATTTTCAGCACCAAATACACCTGCTACGCAGACTCCTTTTTCTTTTGTCGCACATAAAACAGAATCATTATTTAATTTTCTCTCTATTCCGTCAAGCGTTGTTATTGTTTCGCCTTCATTTGCTCGTCTTACACATATATATCCGTTAAGTTTATTCATATCAAAAGCATGAAGCGGTTGTCCGTATTCAAGTAAAACATAATTTGTTATATCTACAACATTATTAATTGACCTGATTCCGGATACTTCAAGTCTGCGTTTCATCCAATCGGGCGATGGTTTTATTACTACATCTTTTATTAATCCTGCCGCATAATATTTACATACTTCAGTATCTTTTATTTCAACCGTGAATTTATTATCGGCATTTGGTTCTGAAATTTGAACTTTTGTCAGTTTAAGTTCTTTATTAAATAAAGCTGATATTTCTCTTGCAACACCTATAACTGACATTTCATCTCCTCTGTTTGGAGTTGGTGCAACATCTATTATGGTATCCTCTTTTATATTTAGTATTGTTTGAATATCAACACCAAGTTTTAAATCGTTATATAATCTGTTTAATATTAATATGCCGTCCTCTTCCTGCATATTTTCCAGTCCAAGTTCATCTTGTGAACACAGCATACCTTGTGATTCAATACCTCTTATTACCGCAGGTGTGAGTTCATATTGTTCTGCTGTTTTTCTCGATAATACTTTTGAACCTACGGAGGCATAAGGAATAATTTGTCCTTCTTTTATATTTTGTGCACCGCAAACTACTGTTTTTATTGTTCCTCCAAGATCTACATCAACAAGATGTAGTTTATCTGCGTTTGGATGTTGTCTTATTGCTTTTATTTGTGCAGTTATTATATTTGTAAATTTTGCACCTGTTTTTTCGGTATCTTCAACCTCAAGTCCGCTCATTGTTAGCCCATGTACTATTTCTTCAGTACTTAAATCTGTTATATCTACAAACTCATTTAACCATTCTAAAGATATTTTCATCTTAATATTCCCTCTCCGTAATCCTTTTTTATTTTATTATAAAAAAATCTTATTGTCATATTCATTTACATATTTGATTCACAGTTTTAAATTTATTAAAATAGTCTTATGAGAAAAGTTTTATCTCCAAAATATATTATTTTATATATTTTTGTTTTTATTGCATTATCTGTATATGCATTTTCTTCCGCTTTTTTAGATAACAGAGTTAACGATTTTTTTATTAAAGCTTATACGAATATTTTTAATGTACAATCATCTGATAATGTAGTTTTGGTTGTTTTGGATGATGAATCTCTTTCAAAAATAAAATGGCCTTGGAAAAGAAATTTATTTTCTCATATATTTGATTATTTGGAATATGACTCAAAAGCGGCTGCCGTTGTTTTTCAAAATCTTATTTCTTTTACCGATACTTACAATGAAGAAACTGACTATTATTTCTATGAAAATATTTTTTTTCATAAACGTTTAATTAACAGCTATATTCTTGTTTCCTCTAACTTATCTTCCGATATTCTGCCCGATAACTATATAAATATTTTTAACTCAAAATCAAATATTATTATTACTGATAAAAGGAAGAAAAAACTTCAAAATTCTTATAAGGCAGTTATGAAAATGCCGAAAGAATTTCTTGAAAATTCAAACAGACTTGCTGTTTCTTTGATACCCGAAGACAATGATGAAATTGTCAGAAATTACATTCCCGTATTTCAAATGAATGATGTTTTATATCCCTCATTAGCTTTAAGTGCATATTCATTATATACGGGTATTACAAACTTTGTACTTACTGATGATTTCTTATGCAGCAGTGATGATTGCAAATCTTTAAAAATACCTGTTATGTCAAGAAAAGGTAAGGATTATATAGGTAATATAATTAATGCTGACTATTCCTATTATAGATGGTATAAGCCTATTTCTGAATTTTATACCCATAAATCTTATTCGGCTATAGATGTTTTGGAATCTTATGAAGCTTTAAGAAATGGTAAACAGCCAAAAATAAATCCAAGTGAATTCAAAGACAAAATTGTCATTATAGGTCTTAATGCAGACAGAAATGTTTGGGAGCAGCTAAGTGAAACCCCGATTTTAAAAAAACAAGCCGATATTGATATTCATGCAACAATGATTGATAATATGCTTGATAATAATTTTGTTAAAGTAAAAAAGAATATTTTTTCTCTTTTTATTACATTCTTATTTTCTGTATTTGTTATTTTCGCATTTAAAAATCTTAAATTAAACCTGATATTTGCTTCGTTATTATCATTAATTTATTTTATTTATTACACGTATGAATACTTTAACGGTGTATATGTAGCACCGATATCTTCAATATTAACCATATTTTCCTGCTGCATATTAAAAGAAATATATTCTTTAATTACCACGGATAAAACGGCTGAAATGATAAAACACGCATTAGGTAAATACGTTTCAAAGGATGTTATGAAATCCGTATTACAAAATATTGACAAATTAAAACTTGGGGGAATCAGAACAAATGTTACGGTTCTTTTTGTTGATATAAGGAACTTTACACATTTTTCCGAAAATAACTCTCCTTCAGAAGTTACTAATCTTTTAAATGAATATTTTTCCACAATAGAGCCTGTTATTGCAAAACATCACGGAATAATAAATAAATATCTTGGTGACGGTGCTTTGGCTGTATTCGGAGAACCTGTTAAGACTGAAAATCATGCTTTAAATGCTGTTTTATGCGCCTTTGAAATCCTTGAAAAAGTTAAAATGCTTAAAGAAAAATTTATATCTGAAGGCAGACCTGGAATTGATGTCGGTATTGGTATTAATTCAGGTGAAGTGTTTGCAGGAAATATTGGTACCGAAGAACGTTTAGAATACACTGTTATTGGAGATAATGTTAATCTCGCTTATCGTATTGAGGCTCTAAATCAAGTTCTTAAAACTAAATTCTTAATCAGTCAATATACTTATGAACTTGTTAAAGATAATGTTGATGTTTTAAAATTAACTGATATGGATATCAAAGGCAAATCTTTACCTATTGATATTTATGAAGTATTGAAAATAAAATAATATTATGAGTGCTGACTATTTTAATAATATTGACTTAAATCAGATAAGAAAAGCAATTCAAGTTGAAGAAAAGTATAAATATATTGATATTATGGGAAGAGAAGTTCCTTTTTCAGCTTTTATGCTTAAAAATATTCGCATTATTTATAAATCATCCTCCAGAAATCCCAGATGGCTTCCTATTATAGAAGCTTTTGAACATTATTCTCAGGATAATATGCTGCAAAGAAAAAAAACGGTTTCTAATTTTGTTAAACTGATTTCTTCAGAATTAAATAAGAATAAAGATAATAACAAAACCTCAAATGATAATTCATTTGACTTGTATAATATTGATATTACAAATCTAAAAGGCGTCGGACAAAAATTCGGCTATTTACTTAATAAAGCAGGAATTTTTTCTGTTTTTGACTTAATAAGTTATTATCCGAAAAAATATATAGATTATTCTTCAAGATGTTTAATAAAAAACTTAAAAATAGGGCAAAATGTTACTATATACGGCAAAATTACTGCAATTAAAACTTTTACCACAAAAAATAATCTTACAATATTTAAAGTAACAATAACAGATGAATCATCATCAATTGATTTGGTTTTCTTTTATTCAAAATTAAACAGATTTACACTTGAAAGGTATAAATCTCAATTTCCGAAAGGTGCAAATATTATTGTTTCAGGTGCTGTAAAGTTTGATAATTACTCTTCGCAGCTTACTATTGATAAACCTCAATATCAAATTGCAGGTGAGTCGTATACTGACAGTGATAATTTAAATTTAGGAAGAATAGTCCCAGTATATCCGTTGGTGGATAATTTAAATATTAAATTTCTCAGAAAAGCTATATATAATGCTCTGAGTGAATATAAAAACTTTGTCGAGAATTTATTGCCAAAAGAAATAATGCAATTGAGAGATTTAATTAACAGAAGAGATGCTTTAAGAATAATACATTTCCCTGATGATATAAATGAACTTGAAAAAGCAAGATTTACTCTAGTTTATGAGGAATTTTTTCTGCTTCAATTAAAACTTTTATATATAAAAAATAAAACCGCAAAAGAATATAAAACAGTTTCACTGAATATAAAAGAAGGCGGACTTGTAAATAAATTTATAAAATCGCTGCCGTTTGAGTTAACATCAGCTCAAAAGCGTGCAATTAATGAAATATTAAATGATATTAATTCAGATAAACCTATGCAAAGATTACTGCAAGGAGATGTTGGAAGCGGAAAAACAGTTGTTGCGTGTATTATGCTTTTGGCTGCCATTGAAAACGGATTTCAAACAGCTATTATGGCACCTACAGAAATTCTTGCGCAGCAGCATTTTAATAATTTTATTAAATGGCTTATGCCGTTTGGTTTGAATATTGCTTTGTTTACTTCATCTAATTCTAAAAAACTGAGAACAAAGCTCGAAAAAGATTTAAGAAACGGGCAAATTGATATTGCTGTCGGTACGCACTCTTTAATACAGGATAATATTGAATTTAAAAAACTCGGCGCAATTGTAATAGATGAACAGCATAGATTTGGTGTAAAACAGAGGAATATGCTGAAATCAAAAGCGGATATTCCTCAAATGCTTACAATGACTGCTACACCTATACCAAGAACTCTGGCATTAACAGTTCACGGAGATTTGGAGCTTACGATTATAGATGAACTTCCAAAAGGCAGGAAACCTGTTAAAACAGCTCTTATTTCATCTTCACAACACAAACAGGCATATAATTTAATTAGAAGCGAAGTAGAAAAAGGACATCAGGCATACATTGTATTCCCTTTAATTGATGAATCAGAATCACTTGCTGCTAAAGCTGCAACTAAAGAAGCTGAAAGTCTTCAAAACGGCGTTTTTTCAGATTTAAAAATAGGCCTTTTACACGGTAAAATGAAAAATGATGAAAAAGATGCTGTAATGAGCGCTTTTAAAAACAAAGAATACGATATACTTGTATGTACTACAGTTGTTGAAGTGGGCGTAGATGTAGAAAATGCTACTGTTATGATTATTGAAAATGCTGAAAGATTCGGTCTATCTCAGCTTCACCAGTTAAGAGGCAGAGTCGGAAGAAGCTCGGTTCAGTCTTATTGTGTGCTTGTTTCTTCTTCTAAAAATCAAGATACTATTACAAGGTTGAATGTTTTGGTTCAAACAAATGACGGGTTTGTTATTGCCGAAAAAGATTTGGAATTAAGAGGACCAGGCGAATTTTTAGGAACAAGACAAAGCGGAATCCTTGAACTTCATCTTGCTGATTTGACAAAAGATTTATATATTCTTGAATTAGCCAGAAATGATGTTAAAAATTATATTGATTCAAACCCTGTTTTAGAACCTGCTCTTCAAAATTATCTTAATTCTTATTCTTCGGTATTAAAAGATTTTGAACTTGCCGATTAATGTTTTTTCTTGAAAACTATTAATGTCCAATCTCCCGCATAAGTTATACTGTCAATTCTATAATCATCTTTTAACGAATACATAATGCTGTTTCTTATAACCGAAAATACAAGAAAAATAAACGGAGTTTTTTTATATTGTTTTTCATCTGAAAGTATTTCTTTTATATTCTCATTTGACATAAAAGATACATTATTGAGAAAAATAATACCGATTCTCTCTCCTTTTTTCATATTGTCTATAAATGTGTATTTAGAATAATCCATTAAATTTTTATTTGGAAGTTCTTTAAAATTTTCTTTGTATATATATTTTCCGTTATGAATTACCTGACTATAGTCAGGATTATTATATAAGAAATAATTAAAATTAAACTTGTTTATTGAATAGTATTTCAACTTTTTGTTTTTATTCAAATACCTGTCAAACTTATCTTTGTCATAGTACGTAAGAAGAACGTAATCGCCGTTTTTTAACCTTGAATTATTAATAAGCTCGGCAACAGCTCTGTGTCCTTCGGGTCTTGTCTTTCTGAATGCCGAATTCTCTGATGTAAATAAAAAAGTAAGGTTTAGTATAAAATATAATATTATTAATGTTTTTGAAAGTTTTTTGTCATCTATTTTATAAAAACCGAAACACATAAGAAGTATTAATGTCGGATATATTTCAACAGAATATTTTGTTATTAAAACCATTTTCCCCGTATATGAAATTATATTCAAATATATAAAAAATATTAGAGCTGAAAGTGATAAACAAACAATTTTATTATTTTTGTTTTTTACGGCGGTATATATTCCGTAAAAAGCAATAATTGTAGGAATAAATGCAAATAATATGAATGTGTAATTAAATTTTCCTCCCGAGAAAAAATAAGAAGAAATAGTATCATAAGTATTTATTATATTTAACTGAACGGGAGAAAAATAGTCGGTAAACGTAAGCAAAATTTTAGAAAAATTATATCCTGACCAAAATTGAGATAATGAATCAAAAGTAATAATATTATATAAAAAAGGTGAAATAATAATTATAACTGCTGTTATAGGTATAAGAAAATACATTAAAATTTTTGTAATAATAAATTTTTTCTGTTTTTCATCTATATTGTTAAGAATGAAATAAAGAGTAAAAGTTATTATTAAAAATACGTACATTATACCTAAAGTATGGGTAAAAACGATTAAGGCAGAGGAAATAAACATTAATATTAAATCATTTTTATTCGGACATTTTAAAACTTTAATTGTATAAAGTAATAGTAATGAACTGAAGAAAAACATTAAGCTGTAAAGCCTTACTTCTTGTCCGAAATAAATTAAAAAAGAACTGACGGCTGTAGTAAATGCACAAAGAAGTCCTAATTTTTCATTTTTTAGTTCCCTGCCTGCATAATACATTATTATTACCGATAGAGCTGACGGAACTACAGATGAATATCTTAATGAAATATCAGAATCCGAAAAGAAAAACATCCATAGTTTTAAATAAAGAAAATATAATGGAGTATGACAATTCCTCATCATATTGATAAAAAATAATTTTAAATCTTTTTGTGAGGCTATAAACCAGCCGGTGTATTCATCATTCCATAAGCCTTCAGGTTTATCCAAAAACAATATTCTGAGTAAAAAAGCAAATATTAATATTATAAATAATTTAAAAAAAGTATTATTTTTCATGATGTTTGTTAAAAAAAATTTATATAATATAATAATTTTAGCATATATAAGTATTTTTTGTATGAAATTAATAATTCAAATACCTTGTTATAATGAAGAAGTAGCGCTAGGTGTAACTTTATCAAAGCTGCCTGAGCATATAGACGGAATAGATACGATTGAAGTATTGGTATCCGATGATTGCTCTACGGACAGGACTGTTGAAATTGCAAAGGAATACGGAGTAAAACATATAGTTACATCTACCCACCACAGAGGTCTTGCTAAAACATTTTTATACGGACTTCAAAAGGCTTTAAATGAAGGTGCTGATATTATTGTTAATACTGATGCCGATAATCAATATTGTGCTGATGATATCGAAAAACTTATAAGACCTATACTCGAAAAAAGAGCTGATATTGTTATAGGTTCAAGACCAATTAAAGACATTAAATCATTTTCACCGTTTAAAAAATTTCTTCAGTATCTTGGTTCAAAAATAGTAAGATTAATAAGTTCTACTGCAACTGATGATGCACCGAGCGGATTTCGTGCATTCTCAAAAGAGGCTGCTATTGCAATAAATGTTTTTGATAATTATACATATACAATTGAAACAGTAATTCAAGCTAAAACCAAAGGGCTTCATATTCTTTCGGTTCCTGTCAGAGTAAATGATACTTACAGAAAATCACGGCTCGTTAAAAATATTTTTCAATACATAATAAGAAATTCTTTTACAATACTTAGAATGTTTATAATCTATAGACCATTTAGATTTTTTGCATTTATTGGTGCAATGTTATTTTTTGTTGGTATGATATTACTCGGAAGATTTATTTTCCTATATTTTCTTGATGAAGGAAATGGTCATATTCAATCTCTTATTATTTGTTCAATGCTTGTAATAACGGGATTTCAAGTTGTTTTGTTTGGAGTGTTGGCTGATTTACTTGCTATTAACAGAAAACTTATTGAAGATATACAAATACGCACTAAAAAACTTGAAAATAAATAGTTCTGATATCTAACCCAAAAGACTAAAAGATAATATTTATAATTTATTTGATAATTTTCTTATGAAAATTATATATGTAATTATAATTGTATTAATTATTATAAAACCGGCTGAAGCAGAAGTATCTGATTATATAGATGCATTTACGGGCTGCTGCGAGAGTGATTCATATAAAGTATATTCACAGGTTATTAAAGGCGGAGCGACAATTTCCGATATAGATAAACAATTTATAATAGATAGAGAAATATCAAAAGAACTCGGTTCAAATTTTATATATACGGATTTAGATGAATGTATTAAAACTGCTTTAGGCGAAAATTTTGATATAAAAATACAAAGAGAAAATAAGAATGAGGCATACTGGCTTCATAAAAATGCACAATTTCAGCTGCTTCCCGATATTTATTACAACTATGATATAAAGAATTTGGAAGGTGAGTATTTAGTTGGCGGTATAGTTGCTACAACAACGCATGAAGTTCCCGTTCAGAGCCTTGTAGTATTAGAGTGGTCGACAATTAATCAGGGCAGATATTTCTTTCAAACGGCTATGGCAAGAAATAATTTGAAAAGAGCCAGAGCTAATTTAGAATATACAAGAGAAGAAACAATATTAAACACCGTAAATGCATATTATGATACGCTCCAAAGTAAAATGGAAATAGAAGTACAAAAATTAAATTTATATAACAGAATTGAGCAGTTAAAATACACACAGGCAAGATATCAAGCAGGGATAGGAACGTTATATGATGTAAAAAGAGCGGAGGCTGAACTTGCGGGAGCTCGGCAGGATTATACCGAAACGCTAAACGGACTAAGGTTAAATCAATCAATACTTGCAAATGTAATAGGTGTCGATGTACTTGATGCCGTTTATCCGTTTGAAATAGTTGTGGATTCCAGAAATTTAATAGATAAGAGTTATGATATAGAGTCATTATATAAACAGGCTCTTGAATCAAGAGAAGATATAAGAGCAAAAAAGGCTGAAGTAAATGTATATAAGGCTCAAAGAAGCATGAACTATACGGATATAATTCCTGAAATTACACTATCATACCAAAATGGCTTGGTCGGAACTAAAAGGATGGGGCTTTCATCACATAACAGTATTACGCTTGATGTAAGAGCGCATGTCGGTAAAAATCTGCTTATGGGTACAATAACGCAGATTAAAGCTGATAGTGCCGTTGTCAAAGCAAAAAAACTTGAACTTATAAATTTAGAACGTCAGGTTAAACAAAATATTATTGACGCATATTATGACAGTGAAAATGCTTTGAAAAAAATTGAAGCTTCAAGGCGCGAAACAGATGCTGCTGATATAAGTTTAGATTTATCACTTGCAAATATGAAATCCGGTGAAGCTACTTTTATTGATGTTATTGCTTCTCAAAATTTAAAAGTTCAGGCGAATCTCAATTTAATTTCAAATATGATAGAATACAATAAAGCGCAGGCTCGTCTGCTTTTTGAAATCGGGCTTATAAGTCCTGAAAATGTACTTGATAAATATAAAAGAAGATTTTATTAATGAATAAAATTTTTAAAATGTGGAATTATTTTATTGGGAAAGAAAATAATGATTTTTATAAAGAAACTTATTAATTTAATAAAGAATGTTCATAATCCTAAAACAGACATGGAAAGTGAGATATATGAACAACCTTTAATAATAGAGAAATTAATCAAAAAATATATAAAAAACAATGATATTAACGATATTGATATTCCTAAAAATATATCTTCCGTTGCATTAATAGCAAGCGGTTCTTCATATCATTGCGCCGCAATTATAGCTTATTACATAAGAAATAATGTAAATATAAGTGCTCAAGCGTACTATGCAAGTGAATTTTCAATAGAAGAAAATATAAAAATAACACCTGACACGTTGTATATATTCATTTCACAATCGGGAGAAACTTCCGATACACTTAAATCACTGGATAAAATTAAAGAGAGAACCGATAATACACTTGCAGTAACAAATACAAAGAATTCTACATTATATAAAAAAGCAAAATATAAATTATTAATTTATGCAGGAGAAGAAAAATCGATTGCGTCAACAAAAGCAATGAGTGCACAGCTTTTTGTCTTATTTTTACTCTGTGCCAAATTAATGCAGCATAACGGTATTAATCATAATCAACTAATAAATGCGCTTAAATATATTCCCTCCGCATTTGAAAATTCATGCCGGTATAACGATAAAATTATGCTCATAGCAGATAAGCTTTCAAAATATGAAAATGCAGCGATACTGGCATCCGGCATGTTTTATCCCTTGGCAAAAGAAGGTGCATTAAAAATCAAGGAGACATCATATATAAATACAACAGCATATCCTACGGGAGAATTTTTACATGGGCATATAGCCATATTAAATAAGAAATGTGCAGTAATTTCCGTAATTAATAATAATAACATAGAATTTACAACAAATGTGGCTGATAGAATAAGAAAAAATTATGATTCTGATATATTTATCATTTCTGCCATAAATCTGCCAAACGTGAGCGAAAATATTATTTCACTAAAAAACGGGGATGATATTTGTTTTATGTTCTCGGCGCTGTTTTTACTTCAAAATCTCTCTTTAAGAACATCTTTAATATTAAATAGGAATTTAGATAAACCTTTTGGACTGACAAAAGTTGTTAAATAATTAATGGCAAAAAATAAATTTACGTGTTTTGTATTTATGTTATGAAAATATTTTTAAATCCAACACACACAAAAAATCTTATATATAATAATTATAAAAATTTTGGTATTTCAGATAAAAATCAAAAAAGTATAAATAAAAATTCAGATTTAAACTTTGCTTATGACAAAAGAGATTTAGTAACATTTAGCGGCAGAGCACAGCTTATTTCAAAGAATATGAAATATGCTCCGTCAGGTGCTTTATGTATAAAAGTTAATAATAATGCCCAACCTGCCAAAGCATATTTGGATATTGTACTTGATAAATATATAAAGCCGTTGGAATATAATAAAACCAGAAACAAAAAAGCTCCTAAATATCCCGTATCGAGAATACAAACCAGAATAAAGAGTCCGACATCTATCAGAGAAAAAGTTGTATCTAAGTATTCAAAATTGCATGGTGAAGAAGTTAAAAAATTTTCAGAGCAAATTTATGAAGAATTTTCTCAATACTGCAATGTTAATCCTTCTGTTGATAAAAGTGTAATTATATCTAAAATTGAAGAAATAATTGAAAAAAACATATTAAATAAAAAATCTCCCGTGTATGAATCTTCAGCATTTTTTCTTTTAAAAATATATGATGAAATCAAAAATAAAAATTATTTTGATTTTTCATCCAAAACAGAAAAATATATAAAGACGATGATGTCAGATATAGCAGATTCTTTAGAAACATCATTTCTTGAAAATGATGCTGAGGAAAATACTTTTAATTCACCTGATTCAGTAGAAGGTATAAAATACTATGCAAATGATATAGTCGGTGCAAGAATATTACTGAAAAATACTGGGCAAGAATCGGTTGGACTGCTTATAAATGCCCTAAAACAAGCTGTATCTGATAAAAAATTAAAGATTTTATCCATAGAAAGTAACATACCTGATCCAGACAGACTGCCAAAAGGCAGACAGATTTCAGAGTATATCTATGCAACAGATGCCCAGCTTCGTTCACTTGCAAAAGCTTCGGGTGCTAAGTTAATTAAAAACAATTCAAAATCAGGTTATTTGGCTGTTCACATAAATGTAGATTTATCAAACAGTTTATTTGGTGATGAAAATAGTCCTTATAACGGATATAAAGGCGAAATTCAAATAATAGGTGAAGATGTCGAAAAGCTAAAAGAAGTTGAAGATATATGTTATAAACTTAAAGATAATAAAAATGCCATTAACGCTGCATATAAACCTTTTAAAGACTATTTTATGAAATATTATAATAACTCAAATAAAGATGCATTTGATGATTATACATATATGCTATATTTATCTCAAAGAACAATTCCTGATGATGCGCCGGAGAGTCAAGCTTTTGAAACAATTGAACAGCTTGGGTTTAAAGACAAAGTTCCTAAAGAACTTGATTTTAATATTCTAAGAAAAATTAAACTTCAATGCGATAATGAAATAAAGAAACAAGAACAATTGGAAATGTCTAAAATAACTTATAATGCTAAATCATCTAAAAATCTTGATGAAATTAAGGATATTTTATCATATATATCATATTATTTAAAATAAACTATTTATAATTTTTCATTGCTTTTTGCATAAAATCAGTTAATACGGGGATATAAAAAATTCTGCCCAGAAATATACCGGATATTATGTATATAAGAAGCATAAATAACAGCAGTTCAAATATAGTAAATGAGATATTTAATGAATAAATTCTGATTATTTTAAAAGAAATAACACAATAATATAGTTTTGCGGATAAATAGTCCAAGAAAGGAATTTTTGCAAAAATTGTGAAAATTATATCAGTTAATAATTTACATATCGTAAGTATAATAGATATTACCATTGATTGAACAATGTTATAAAAAAGGAAATATTTTAATTTATAATTTTTGATATAAGCGATTATAAACCAAATAAGACCGACTATACCCATTGTACAATATGACAGTACAGAAATAATTTTTTCAATTAAAAAAATTTTGTTTGTATTTTGCTGCACGACTAACTCCACTCTTGACTATTATACTAAATAAAAAATCTTGTAGCAAATAAAATCATATTAGAATTTCTTTGATTATCTGTATCTTTAAAAATATAGTTAATCATAATTTTCATATTTTTATAAGGTTTGTAAGTTGCCCCTAAGGTATACTCCGTAATATTATCATGGGAAAAAGATTTATTGGGGTTTAAAATATCATATCTTGCCGTAAAAGACAAATTAGGCAGAACATCATAAGAAACGGCAGAATAAAAACCGTCAGCATGATTATTTGACGGAACTACGGCATTATAACCGTCAGCATTAGCATATTCAGCCTTTATATGAATATTTTTATAATCATAACCGGAAAATAGCGAATATTGACTATAGCTAAAATCATTTTCACCCAAATTATACCCGCCGCCGATATTTAATTTTCCATATTTTTCTTTAATATTTTCGAAAGGTTTAAACATAACATATCCCGAAAAATCAGTTCCTTTGCCAAATTCTTTCATATATCTGGTGCTGTCATAAAACCCTATATCATAGTCAAGATATTTATATGTACCTTGATTTCTTATTCCCATAGACATAACATTCCCAAAAGTTCTACCAAGCTGGGATTTCAAAATAAATTCCTGCTGCATAGTAGTTAAAGCGCCGTTATAACTAACGGGGAGTCTTGAAGCTTGACCAAAATATATTTTTTGATGTTCATTTATTGAGTGTCCAACATAAAATCTGTTTATTTTTTCAGTAAAATCATTCGAATATCCCGGTAATTCTCTTAAAAGATTTATGTCAAACATTGCATCAGACTTATTCTCATTAAATTTAACATTAATGGCAGGTTCTAAAATCGAAAAATCAAAATTAAATGACGGATTATAATGACTTTGTTTTATAAAATTCATTCTGTTTTCATATAACAATGACAATTTAATTGAATTTACGGGGGATTTTTCAAAAGTAAGACCTTTTTGAGAAAATATTTTTAAAACAGGCGAGACGTTTTCAGTAATATTTCCGTAATATACACCTGATAAATAATCTGTAAAATTATTATTATCTTCTTTAACATCAAGAACAACTTCTTCAATTGCAAATGAGGAAGAATTTAAGAAAAAAAATATAAAAAATATAATAAATATCTTTTTCACTATTGATTTGATAATATTTTCGAAAAGTAATTAATTGTTTTTTTAAGACCGTCAACTAAAGAGGTGGAAGGCTGCCAATCTAAAAGCTCACGTGCAAGCGAAATATCAGGTTCCCTTCTTAAAGGGTCATCTGATGGAAGCGGCATAAATCTAATTTCAGATTTAGAATCTGATAATTCAATTATTAATTTGGCGAAATCTATAATTTTAAATTCTACGGGATTTCCTATATTGACAGGCTTTGAATAATTATCTTTATTATTCATTAATTTAATAAGAGCATCAACCATATCATCTACAAAGCAGAATGCTCTTGTTTGAGTACCGTCGCCATATACAGTCAAAGGCTCATTTTTAAGAGCTTGAACAATAAAATTAGAAACAACTCTTCCGTCATTTAAAGCCATTTTAGGACCATAAGTATTAAAAATTCTTGCAATTCTTATATTTAAATTATACTGTCTGTGATAATCAGACATAAGCGTTTCGCTGCAGCGTTTACCTTCATCATAACAGCTTCTTATGCCGATAGGATTAACGTTACCCCAATATTCTTCATTTTGAGGATGAGTATAGGGATTACCGTAAACCTCACTTGTACTTGCTTGTAAAATAACTGCACTGCATTTTTTTGCAAGTTCTAACATATTTGCTGTACCAATCACGCATGTTTTAATTGTTTTTATCGGGTTAAGCTGGTAATGCACCGGAGAAGCAGGACATGCTAAATTGTATATTTCATCAACTTCAGCAGTATATTCATTTATTACATCATGCCTGACCAATTCAAATCTGTCATTAGATAATAAATGCCTGATATTTTCTTTAGAACCTGTATAAAAGTTATCAAGGCAAATAATATCATTACCTTCATTAAGAAGTCTTTCGGATAGATGAGAACCGATAAATCCGGCACCGCCTGTTATCAAAATTCTTTTCATTTCAGACCGTAGTTTCTGCTTGTGAAAATTGCATATCATATAAATGTTTATAATGACCGCCATTAATTGAAAGCAATTCTTCATGGGTACCGAGTTCAACAAGATTACCGTCATTAATTACAGCAATTCTGTCTGCGTTTTTAATTGTTGACAATCTGTGTGCAATAACAATAACAGTTTTGTTTTTAATAAGATTATCAAGAGCTTTTTGGACTATTGCTTCTGATTCATTATCAAGAGCAGAAGTGGCTTCATCCAGTATAATTATAGGGGTATTTCTTATCATAGCTCTTGCAATAGCAACTCTCTGTCTTTGGCCGCCAGAGAGTGTAAGACCTCTTTCTCCCAATAGAGTATTGATTCCGTCAGGTTGAGAAAGTATTACTTCGTTTAAATGAGAGGCGTTTACTACTTCATTTAATTCCTGCTCTGTTGCATTTGGGTTAGCAAGCATAATATTTTCTTTTATTGTTCCCGAAAAAAGAAAATTATCTTGAAAAACCATTGATATTTTACTTCTTAATTCCGAAAGTTTAAAATTTCTGATATCAATCCCGTCAAATTTAATAGCGCCCTGTTTAACATCATAGAATCTTGGCAAAAGATTAATAAGAGTGGATTTTCCGCCTCCTGAATTTCCGACAATTGCTATAGTTTCACCTTTTTTAACTGTTAAATTAATATCATTTAAAACCGGTTTATCTTTGACATATTCAAAAGAAACGTTTTCAAATGAAATACCCTGATTTAATTCGGGAAGTTTGACTGTAGATTCCTTGTCCTTTATAAATGGAACATAATCGAATAACTCAAATACACGGCCTAAAGCAACAAATATATTTTGAATACCTGACATAGTATTACCGAGCGTTTTAACAGGTTTATACAATAATAACAATGAAGTAACAAAAGACGCAAAAGAACCTGCAGTCATTTGCTCGGAATATATAAGTTTAGTACCGTAAAAAAGAACAAAAGCAATTCCGAAAGAAGCGATTAAATACATCAATGGTGACATCCAGCCCACACGTTTTGTAAGAGAAATTGTTACGGAAAAACTTTTGTCTATGTCTTTTATAAAATTTGAAATCTGTCTGTTTTGCAGATTATATGCCGTAACAACTTTATTACCTGAGTATGTTTCATTAATAGTTGTCATTATATCGCCGGTAATTACCGTATTTTTATTTGAAACCGACTTTATTTTTTTTCTGATTAAAAAAACAGGTAAAAAAGCGACGGTCAAAACAATGACACCGACAACAGCCAGCTTCCAAGAAGCATAGAGCATAACAATAATTAAAGAAATCGCTCCAAAAAAACTTGTTATAATTGTTTTAATTTGCTCAACTATTCCTCTCGAAGCCGTATCAGGATCAGTTAAATACCTGTTTATTATAAGTCCTGATGAATTTTCATCATAGAAGGATGTATCCATAAATATAAGTCTTTTAAATAAATCAACTTTAACGGCATTAGTAATTTTTAAACTGGTCCAATCAGTAAGATAGGAATTAAGATATCTCAGAATACCTTGGAATGCGGCAAAAAATATAATAGCAAACGGCATGAAAAAAGCAATAACGGAATATGAAATTTCATAATCAAAAATAACAAGATTTTGTCTGCCAACAACATAATCCATATAAGGTTTAAGTGCATAGGATACAACACCGTCGAGCAGTCCGACAGGTATTGCTATTATAAATCCAAGGATAACTCTTCCCAGAACAGGTTTAATATATGGAAAAATTCTTGAAATCAGCCAGCCATATTTAAATGAAGTCAATGCTTGTGAATCTTTTAGTTTCATGATTACCTCTTAACATATACAGATATCCTATATTGTAATATGAACAGCTTCTGCTTTGCCAATGGTAAATTTTTGTTAACAATTTACTTGTATATAGCACGAATATATATTTATAATTCTTATATATTTGTGTTTATTATTATTGGGGTTGTGTATGGAAATAGGCGTTTTTTCAGATATTCACTCGGGAATACTGCCAACGAATAAGGAAAATGTTTCAAAAGAGAATAAAAATGTATCTGTAAACAAAAAAGAATCAGATACAAAAATTAGCAGTGATAAAAAAGAAAAAATAAAAAATATAATAAAAACGGCCGCTCCTATTGTAATACCGCTTGTAACAATTCCGATAACAGCCGGTATAACATATAAACTTTCGACTAAAAATATGGCATATCTTAAATCAGAGATTGCAAATTTATCAAATAAAGTAAATTCCCTTGAAGCTTTAAATAATGAAAACGCAAAAAGATTAAGCGAGCAATTAAAGACCTCGGCAATTAAAAATAAAAAAGCAAATGCAAAAATCTGGTCTGCATTATTAGCTGTTGCAGGTTTAGGCTCAAGTTATAAAATGGGTCAATCTACAGGTGAAATTACACAAAAAATAAAACAAAGAATTGACTCTATAGACTCAAGAAGTTATGAAGCAATTAATAGTGCTAATGATGCAATTTCAAAAACGGGAAACTCTCTTTCTACTAAATATACGGAAAATGACAACGGAATAATTCTTTTAAAAAACTTTGATTCGCTAAATAAAAATACACAAAAATATAATCAAGCCATTTCAGAAATAAAAAATGCAGGCAGGAAATATCTCTTTGAATCACCGAAGGATATTAAAATTGAGAAAGAAAATCCTGTGCTTTGGTCTGTAACGTCAGAGTTTGCTCCGGTAAAAGAAGGCGGATTAGGCTCTGTACCTGTAGAAATTCAAAATAATATTACAAGATTGGGTATTCAAATTCCTACTTTTATTCCAATGTATCAACAAAGAGGAATTGCTAATTTTAAAGAAGAAAACGGAGAATATACGTACACATATAAAGGAAAAGTATTTAAATTAGATAAAGTTGCTTCATTTAAAACAGATACCTATCAGGGCGGAAAGTCAAAAACTGAAAATGTAGAATTTTATGTTTCTAATTCTAAAGACAAATACGGTAATAATAAACAGCTTGTATTTGTAAAAAATGATAATTATTTTAACGGAACAATATATGAAGCCGGTAATAAAAGTGAAGAAGCCGAAAAATTTGCATTCTTTTCCAAAGCGGTTTATGATTTCGCCAAATTAAAAGAAGATATGAACAGTGTAAACAACTTGGTAATAGAAAATAAGGAAGCATTTGATTCTATAGGCAAACCTGACGGATTGATATTAAATGACTGGCAGGCTTCTCCTATTGCTGCTTTAGCGAGATATAAAGCTCCAATGGAAAATGCATACGGTCAATTAACTGATGCAGCGGCTGATAAAATAAAAAATATGAGAATTATTACTATCGGGCATAATGCAATGTACCAAGGTTCAACCGTAAATAACAACAATAATTCTCAAAGAAAAGATTCGACTTCAAATATTTTAAACACTTTATTTGACAATTATACTTATGATATTGTTAAAAATGCGGATACAGGTGCTTCCAAAATAAATCCTGATGATAAAGGATTAAAAAATCTTGATAATGTATTAATAATAAACAAAGATAACGGGTGGGAAAACCATACAAACCTGTTAAATATGGGTATAGTTCTAAGCGACTATTTTCATCCCGTTTCACAAAATTATGCAAAAGAATTAACAAACGGAGAGCATCCTGAATTATCAGGTGAACTTGCTTGGGCTTTAACTCAAAAAATGAATGCAGGTTCTTTAGTTGGTATTATTAACGGTAACGATTTTAATAATTTATCAATTGAAGCTAAAAAAGAAAATATAAAATCAACAACCGGACTTGATTTTAAAACATATTCAAAAACTTCGGATTTAGAGGATGTTATTAAAGCAAGACAAGAAAACAAAATTAATTTTTACAATAATTTTGTTTTACCGTTCTCAAAGAAAAATGATTTAACAGATAAAAGTGAAGATGTTGAAAAAGTAAGAAAATTAACTTCAAAATTAGAGCTGGTCGATGAAAAAAATAATACGAATATGCCTGTATTGACCGACAAAGAAATAATTAATACACCTATAATAACATCCGTCGGCAGATTAGTTTCTCAAAAGGGAATTAATATAATGACAGAGGCAATTGAGATATTAATGAAAAATTGGGAAAAAGATTTTCCGAATAAACCAAAACCGATATTTTATTTAGCGGGTCAAGACGGTGAAGGCGGTGCTATCAGAAAATATATAGAAGATTTAAAGAATGAAAAATTAACAAGCGAAGATTCAAACAGAGTATTATTTGCACATGGTTTTGCACCGATGGCAGGATTAGCAGGTGCTTCAGATTTCTTCTTACTTCCTTCTATATTTGAACCTTGCGGTTTAACTCAGAGTGAATCTTTTGCAGTAGCAACACCCGTTATTGGCAGCAGTGTTGGTGGTATTGTTGATACCGTAAACAGAAACGGCAAAACTAACGGTATTTTGACAGATAATTCAAAACCATTATCAGCAGTAGAATTTTATGAAGCTATGAAAAAAGGATTAAAAATATATTTTGACGAACCCGATAAATATAATAAAATGGTAAATGATTCGCTTCAAGAAGATTTCAGCTGGATACAAAAAGATAAAAAAGGTCCTGTCTTTGAATATCTTGATAAAATTGGTTTTGATGTATCAAAACTTCCTGAAGTATGCTCTTAATTAACTTGATAAAACATTTGTTATTTATTATCATTAATTAGTATGAATAATAAATATTCCGAGCTGATAAATACGGCATTTAAACTTCATTCTCAAAATAGACTTGATGAGGCTGAAAAAATATATCAACAGCTGATTGAAATTTCATCAGATGATGTTAATTTATTGAATTTATACGGAGTATTATGTCTTTCAAAAGGGAAAACTAAACAGGCAATAGAATTATTATCAAAAGCTGTTATCTTAAAGGAATCTGCATATATCATTTCAAATCTTGCCAAAGCATATTTATATAATGGTGAAAGCGAAAATGCTGTAAAATTGTTTAATAAAGCTCTGGAATATGAGAAAAATGATGATATTTACTATTCCCTCGGGATAGCATATAAAGCTATAGGAAATTTGGATAATGCTATATTAGCTTATAAATCGGCTTTAAAAATAAAGCCTGACAAATTTAATTGTGCTTATAATCTTTTTAATATTTATAAAGATCTATCAAGAACAGATGAAGCTGTTGAACTATTAGAAAAATTTCCGGAAAATGAAGAAGCTATGGTTGGCTTATCTTCTTTATTTGAAGAAAAAAAAGAATATAAAAAAGCAATAGAGAAATTAGAAAAAGCTGTTTATATCAATAAAAATGAGCCATCATACTACTATAATCTTGGTGTAATGTATTCTTATATTGAAAGTTTTGAGAAAGCCAAAAACAATTATATCAGGGCTTTAAAATTAAAGCCTGATTATGTTCAGGCGCTTGTTAATCTTTGCTCCATATCTAAAAAAGATAACAAAGAAGAAGCACTCAAATATATCTTAAAAGCCTATGAAATATCTCCTAATGAAGAAAATGTTGTATTAAATCTGGCTGAAATATATAAAAATTTGGGACAAAACAGCAAAAGTATTGATATATTAACGAAATTTATAAGTAACAAAAACGATTCAGCTGATGTCTATTCTCTTTTGGCTCAAAATTATATGGATTTAGAAAATTACGAAAAAGCTTTAAATTATTATTTAGAAGCCTTAAAAATAAAACCTTCCGATTTAAATTATATGCACGGCAAAGCTATGGCATTAAAATATCTCGGAGATACAAAATCGGCATATAAAATATTAGAGTATATCGTAAAAAAAGACCCTAATTTAATTCAAAGTTCAATTTCACTTGGTATGCTCTATTTAACCGATAAAAATTTTCAAAAAGGAATGCCTCTATATATTAAAAGAAGTACTGAGACAAATTTTTCTAAACTATATAAAAAAAACATCTGGCAGCAGGGCTGTATACTTAAAGACAAGACAATTCTTTTATATTCTGACTGCGGGCTTGGTGATACCATAATGTTTTCAAGATATATTCCTTTTTTGCAAAAAATTGCAAAGAAAGTAATACTTCAAACCGATAGAGAAATTATAGATATTCTATCTCAATCTTTTAAAGATGTTGATGTTATACCAAAAAACAAAACAAAACAAGACTATGATATTGTAATTCCTTTAATGTCGCTGCCGTTAGCTCTAAATATTGATTTTGATAATATTCCATACTCAAACGGATATTTAAAATTCAACAAAGAAAAATGTGAAAATTTTTCTAAACTTGATATATTTAAAACTTTAAAACCTAAAATCGGTATTGTCACTGAGGGCAACAAACGAATATTAAAAAATAGGGCTATTCCTATTGAATTTATTGAACAATTAACGGAAAATAATAATTATAAATTTTATTCTTTTCAACTGAATGAAACAAAAATAAAAAATACACAGCCGTTAAAAGAATACATAAAAAACTATGATGATACAGCTTCACTTCTTAAAAATACAGATATACTTATTACAATTGATTCATCAATAGTTCATATTGCAGGTGCCTTAGGTGTTAAAACCTTTTTAATGCTGCCAAATGTTGCAGAATGGCGGTGGTTTAAAGATAATAATACGACACCTTGGTATGACAGCGTTAAAATATTCAGACAGACCTCAAATTCTAATTGGCAAGAGGTTGTTAATTCAATAAAAGCAGAGCTTGATAATTATGTACATAAATAATGAATATACCGTAAAAGTTGAAAAAATGATTAATGAGGGTGATGGACTTGCAAGAATTAATTCATTGCCTGTATTCATTAAAAATGCTTGCAGTGATGATGTTTTAAAAATTAAAATTATAAAAGAAAATAAGAACTATCTGACAGCAGAAATAAAAGAGATAATTGAGCCGTCTCAATACAGAGTAAAACCTCTATGTCCTTTAAGCTCGATATGCGGAAGCTGCAGCTGGCAGCATATTAAATATGAAAGACAGTTAATTGAAAAACAGAATATAGTTTTTGAAACAATAAAAAATATTACACAAAATAATTATATAATTGAAAAAACAATACCTTCTCCCAAAATCAGAGAGTACAGATGCAAAGTTCAGTATCCTGTCACGGAGAAAAAGTCGGGCAGAATAGTATCGGGATATTATAAAATAAACTCGCATGAGCTTGTTAATATAAAATACTGTCCAATGCAAAATCCTGTTATAAATGACATAAATGAATTTATTAAAACTGAAATTGAGAGATTACATATTTCAGGTTATAAAGAAAAATCACATTCAGGACTCATAAGGCATATTATATACAGGTATTCAAATAATACGAAAGAAATTATTATAATTTTTGTAATTAACAGTAATAATATTGATAAAAGATTAAAGAATCTTTCTGAAATATTGTGCAATAAATATGAATCAATAAAAGGAGTATGCGTAAACTATAACACGCAAAAAACAAATGTAATAACGGGAAAAATAACTGAAAAAATAATAGGTAATGACTATTATTTTGAAAACTTGTCAGGTATAAAATATAAAGTGAGTGCAAACAGCTTCTTTCAGGTCAATCCTGATTGTGCTCAAATTATATTTAACAAAGTAAAAGATTTGGCGGCAGAAAGAGTAAAAACTCCTGCCATTTTAGATGCATATTCAGGCGTGTCCAGTTTTGGTATATGGTTAAGCGATATAGCAGACAAAGTTGTTTGTATAGAAGAAGTCAAATCTGCGTCTAATGACGCAATAGAAAACATTAAAATTAACAATTGCAATAATGTGGAAATTATAAACGGCGATGCTGCAAAAAGCTTCAAGGAATTAATAACAAAAGGCGTAAAATTTGATATATCGATTACAGACCCTCCAAGGAAAGGCTGCAGCACTGAATCTCTTAATAATCTTATAAAACTTACGGAAAAATATATAATTTACGTAAGCTGTAATATTGCGACATTAGCAAGAGATATGAAATTTCTTATTGAAAATTCATTTATACCCGAATACATTCAACCCGTTGACATGTTTCCAAATACATATCATGTGGAAACCATTGTTGTATTTAAAAACGTTAAATAATGTAAAACTGTTGAATTAAATCACTGCAATATTGGTATTATAATTGTATGCTTATATATAAAAGTATGTAGGGATATGTGTATGTTAAGAAAAATAATAGTATTGTTTTTTATAATATTAGTGTCAAATATGACAGCTAATGCATCTGAGGATTTTAGTTTATATATTAAACAATTAAAGCTTGTATTGGATAAAGCTTGGAATGCACCTGTTTATAAAGCCAATTATACGTCAGATGTATATTTCAAAATTAAACAGGACGGAACAATAGAAGATGTAAAACTCTATAAGACATCAGGTATTTCTCAGCTTGATAAAAAAGCTGTAGCTGCAGTGAAGTCAATTAAGCAGACAAATCCTCTTCCCAAATACTATACTTCTGAAAATATAGAAGTTGTTGCAGGTTTATCAAGTTATATAAGAAAAGATTTGAGAAATCCTAATATAAAAGCAAAAAACAGAAATAAGGAACAAATATCCGAACTGCCTTTATCAACACGATTTGTAAAGATTAAAAAAGTAATATATTCTGAAAATTTCAGCAGTTCATCAAATTACCAGCCTAAAATGAAGAATTTAGTATTAAATTTAGATATTCAAAGGGCAAAAAAGGGATACTAAAATTTTTTTAACTGAGCAAAAGCCGCATCAAGTGCTTTAATACCTTGTGTAGAAAAATCTACAATATACATAGAAGATGAACCAATTTCTTTTATTTCGGTAATTTTTCCTATGCCGAATTTAGGGTGAAATACTCTGTCACCTGCCTTCAGGTCATTCGAGTAATTAATATTTTTGCTGATATCAGAGTTTTTTTTCTCTCTGTTTTGTTTTTCAAGAACAAGTTTTTTTATCGGATTATCTTCTAAAAGATTTTTTATGCGTTCTTCATCATTTGAAGATTTATGCGGATTTTTTTTAATGACAAAACTTGTATTATGGCTGACTTTTTTTGAAGGCGCAATGAAATTTTTACCAAAGGATGAAACCGATTTAATACTTCCATCGGGATTTTCAGAAATATTACTGCGGGATTTAATTGTATTAACGGCAGTTTTAAAAGTATAAGAATCGGTTGAGCCATCCGATTGACAAAAATCTAATAACTCTGAGGGAATTTCTGACAAGAATCTGCTTGGATTATAGTATTTATAATCTCCCCACATTTTTCTTCTCTTGGCATAGCTTAAGAAAAGATTTTTTTTAGCTCTGGTAATGCCGACGTACATAAGCCTTCTTTCTTCCTCCATTTCGGAAGGAGAATCAAGAGAACGTGTATGAGGAAAGATTCCTTCTTCAAGTCCGGAGAGAAAAACAGTATCAAATTCAAGACCTTTTGCACTATGGAGAGTCATTAAAGTAATAGATTTAGAGTCATCAGTATAAGAATCGATGTCACTTACCAAAGAAACTTGAGAAAGAAACTCACCCAATATATCTTCATCCTGCGGAGTAAATTCTTTAGCTACGCTGATAAATTCCTGCAAGTTATCAATTCTTGATTCAGCGGTTGTTTCATCTTCATTATCCTTTATATCTTGAATATACTGTGATTTTTCAAGAACATATCCGATAAATGCAGGTAAATCCATTTTATAGAAGGCACTTTGAAAATCATATATAAGTTCATAAAATCCTTTTAATTTTGTTTTGACGGCAGGTGAAAATTCGTCATAATTTTCAATATCGGCTAAAATATCAATAAATTTTGTATCTGAGCTGTTTGCAATCTCAAGCAGTTTATCAACAGTAGCAGGGCCGATAGAGCGCTTTGGAACATTAATTATTCTTTTTAAACTCTGAGAATCGGAAGGATTATAGATTAATTTTAAATATGCAATAATGTCTTTAATTTCTTTACGGTCATAAAATTTCAATCCGCCAACAACCTTATAAGGAATATTAGAAGCCATACAAGCTTCTTCAATGGCTCTTGATTGGGAGTTAGTTCTGTATAAAACTGCCATATCAGATAATGATTCCGTAAGAGCAAGGCGTTTGACTTCTCTTACAAGATTCATAGCCTCATCACCTTCATCATTAGCTTCATAAAGGCTGATTTTATTTCCTTTTCCGAGATTAGAATATAAATTTTTACTTATTCTTTGCTTATTATTGCAGATTACGGTATTTGCGGCATCAAGAATAGTTTCAACAGAACGGTAATTTTGTTCAAGTTTTACAAGGTGAGTTTTTTTAAAAGCGGATTGAAGATTGAGGATTATTCTATAATCAGCCCCGCGCCAGCTGTATATCGATTGGTCAACATCACCCACGACACAAAGACTTTTTTCTTCGGGAATATCCTCTTCATCTTTGTTATTTGTATATATTGATTGAATTAATTTATACTGGCATAAGTTAGTATCTTGAAACTCGTCAACCAGAATATGTTTAAATCTGTTAAAATATTTTTCTCTAACAATATTTGAGTTTTCGAGCAATTTTACGGACAAAACAAGCATATCATCAAAATCAAGCGCATTATTATTTTGAAGAAGCTTTTGATATTCCATAAAAATTTGAGCATATTTTTCCGTTCTGAAATCTCTGGCTCTGGTTGCGTATGAATATGCATCAAGCATTTTATTTTTCGCATTTGAAATAATAGTTTTTAGAAGCTTGGGCTGATAAATTTTTTCATCCAGAGAACAATTTTTTATAGCAGTTTTTAAAATAGTATTAGAATCTGTATCATCATAGATAACAAATTTGTTATCGTAAGATTTACCGTTTTCGTCGATATATTCCTGAATATCGGTTCTGAGTATTCTTCCAGATATTGAATGGAAAGTACCAATCCACATTTTTTTTGCTTTTTCTTCGCCAATCATGGCGGAAAGTCTTTGCACCATTTCTTTTGCAGCTTTATTAGTAAAAGTAACGGCAAGAATTTCATAAGGTGAAACACCTGAATTAACAAGATTCGCAATTCTGGTTGTAAGCACTTTTGTTTTGCCGCAGCCTGCACCTGCCAAGACAAGTATAGTACCTTTGTCTTGTAATACTGCTTCTTTTTGCTCCCTGTTTAATCCCTCTAAAATATTTGACATGTATCTTTTATTTTTTTAAATTTGTGCTATTATAAATTATATTATAAAAATATTTATTTAGCTAAATTAGGAAAAAGTATGTCTGACGAGAAGAAAAACGAACAACAGATTATGGTGCCTCTTGATGAGGATTTGGATACAGTAAAAACAACAGATTCAAATACATTGGATGCTTTGGCAATGGAGCTGGCAACAATACAACAATCAGCAAAAAAAGTGGCAATAATCGGTTCAAGAAACTTGCCTATTACTCATCAGCAAATAATTGAGATTTTATCTTATGCTCTTGTAATACAGGGTAATACGGTAATAACAAGCGGAGGTTCATCAGGTACTAATGCTGCGGCAATAAGGGGTGCTATGAAAGCAAATCCCGATAAATTGAGAGTAATTTTACCTCAAACAATCGGACAACAGCCCTCAGATGTTCAAGACCAATTAATAGGCGTACCAAATATTATTGAACATCCGGACAGATCAATGATGACACTGGCAGATGCGAGCAGAATTTGTAACAGAGAGATTATAGATGAATGTCAGCAGTTAATTTGCTTCTTATCTCACACTTCAAATACACTACATAAAGCTATTCAACATGCAGAAGATTCACATAAAGTTGTTACTGCTTTTTATTTAGATTAGATACAATGTCTTTTGCAGCAGCTTCTCCCATTGAGAAACAGTTTACTTGTGTCCTCAATGCTCCTTGTGATTCAAAATCCGCACTTAGTATTCTGCCAACGGCATATAAATTGTCATACTTATCAGAGATTAATGCTTCTATCGGCAAGTAATATGTATTATTTGTAAATTCTAATTTATCATTATCTTTAGTATTTGAATGAACATCTATTGGATAATTTGAAGCTAAAGCAATATTTTTAGGCTTTTTTGAATTAATTATATTATCTTTTGTCATAGTATATTTGCATTTGACTCTATATGACTCACGAATACCCAATATATCAGAAATATGAGATATAAAAGAGTTTTCAAATCCGGGAAAATATTTTTTACAGAAATTCCATAACCTGTATATTCTTTCTCTGCCTTGCTTTAAAGCTCTTGAATATACAAACGGGTCATTAGGGTTTTCACTATCGTCTAATATTATTCTTGGACAGTTAAAAGCAACTGATTCAGGCATATTAGCGACAGTAAATATTTGAAAATAAGCTGTATCTTCATATTCTAAAACTCCATCACTGACTGCCCGTTTAAATACAGGCTCTAAAGCCCATTTTTTATCATTATTCCAGGTATAAGCAGTAGAAAGGTGAATATCACCATTTATTTTGCTCGAAGTTGTAATATCTCTGTTTTTATCAAGTTCCAGTATCCAATTAGAAAATTTTTTTAAATTAATACCCGATAAAATAAAGCGAAGAGAAGGACTTTGAAATTTTTCATCAGAATTTTGAAAATCACAATCTAAAAGTTTAAAAATTTCTCCGTTTGAAGTTGCGTCGATAATATATTTCGATTCAATATATAGCGATAACACTTTGTGATTTATAACAGAGTTAAAAGTATTATTTTCAGTTGAAAATTTAATAGTTAAAGGATGAGAAGAGAATAAAACATTGCATTTAACAGATGAAAGCATACTGTCGAATACAATTTTCAATAGTTCCGGATTAAACCATCCTTCATTATTGTCACTATACGTGATTCTGGCACCATATTTATCGGCAAAATGCTTTAAATCATAATAATATTCGGTATTAATATTTAATGATTCTGTTTTCATGCAAGGAACAACAAGACCTTGTGTAATAGCTCCGCCAAGTACATCAGATTTTTCCACAAGAAGTGTATTTACTCCATACTTTGCCGCTATATATGCGGATGCAATTCCGGATGTTCCTCCGCCATAAACAATTAAATCATATTTCATAATTAACCTCTAAATTATTTTATAATTATTTAAAAAAAAATAAAACTTTTTAAAATTGTTAATATTTAGTATCTATTAGATATATACTAATAATCTGTTAGTATTATTTATATATATCGAATAGATTTTAGTCGATAATTCATTTGTCATATAATAGATAAATGAATAATTATAAATTTTATAAGACGGATGACAATTCAACGGGAATATATTGTGAAGATATGAAAGACATACTTCACTCAAAAACGGGCGCAAAAAAAGAAGCCTTTGATAAATTTATCAACCCTGTTAATTTTGACGAATTTTATAAAAATAAAAATAATATAAATATATTGGATATATGCTCGGGCGTCGGATACAATTTAAAAGCTGCATTATACAAATTAAAAAATAAATCAGTTTGTATAGATTGTATAGATACTGATATAAATTTATTTTTTACCTCACCATTTTTAGTTGACGGATTTAATGATATTGATATAAATTTACATCTGCTGCAGATGATAATAAGAAATGAGTATTCCATAATTGAAATTTATGACTCAGTAAATAAACTTTATAGATTAAATGGTGCTGAATTTTTTTCGACCTCTATGATGGATTTAATGGACTTTATTATAAACTTGGATTATTGAAACTATGGTCAGCTTATGAAAAATCATTTTTTACATAATATATATTATAATTATATTTCTAATAGCATGTATAATGAACTAAAACATAATAATTATATGAATTCAATAATTTATTACCATGTTACAGATGCAAGAAAATATATTCTTGAAACAAAAAAGACTTATGATGTTATTTTTCTTGACGCATATACGCCAAAAAAACAACCATCTTTATGGACAATTAATTTTCTGTTTGAAATAAAAAAACATATTGATGATAATTCCGTTATCGTTACATATTCAAAATCTACTCCATTTAGAAGTGCTTTAGTTGAACTCGGTTTTTCAGTCGGAAAAATTTTAGTTGATGATTCAGATATGGGTACAATTGCATCTTTTAATTCAAATAAAATTAAAAATAAACTTGATTCTTATGATTTAAATTTAATTATGACAAAAAGCGGTATAACTTATAAAGATTCTAATTTATTATCAACTGATATAGAAATAATTAAAAATAGAGAAAAAGAACAAGTTATTTCTAACAGAATTTCAAGAACTCAATTTTCTAAATTATAAAAATCTATACGATATATATTAATAATATTCGTAGATTATTAATATATATCTATTAGATATTATTTTTGAACAATAAATTTAAATTTTCATTTTAATAATTTTTTTTCAAAAAAAAGATATTAAACAAAAAAATAAAAAAAGAGGGATAAAGAATATGAAATAAAAAATTAATATTTAGTGGAGGTTAAAATGGACATTAACAATATAAAGTTAATGCTTGTAGAAGACCATAAACTTATACGAGTGGGAATAAAGACTCTGTTTGATGAGACAGAGGGATTTGAAGTTATAGCAGAGGCTGAATCAGGAAAAGAAGCTGTCACTAAAGCCGTAAAATACGAGCCTGACGTTATTTTACTTGATATAGCACTGCCGGATATATCGGGAATTAAAGTCCTTAAGGAGTTAGAGGACAATAATTGCTGTTCTAAAACAATTATATTGTCATCACATAATACCCCTGAAGAAGTAATTAAATCGCTGTCTTTAGGCGCATATGCATACGTTATTAAAGATATAAACACTGATATTCTGATTTATATAGTTAAAACGGTTAATGACGGTGCAATGTGGCTTGATCCAAAGATTGTACCACTTCTAAGAGATAATTCACAAAAAATTATACCGGCTAAAAAAACTTCAAGAGTCAGTTTTAGAAATTCACATTCAAATCTCACTCAAAGAGAATATGAAGTTCTCAAGCTCGTTGTCGAAGGCAAATCTAATAATGATATAGCACAAGAGCTTTGTATTAGTGAACATACGGCAAAAGCTCATGTCTGCAACATTATACAAAAACTTCTGGTTGATGACAGAACCCAAGCTGCCGTTAAAGCTATAAAAGAAGGCATTGTATAATTATTTATTTAAAGTTACGAAATATTAAAATTCTTTTATAAAATAACAAAAATTATAATAATGTGACTTATAATAAATAAAAAAATCGGAGGATTTATGTCTGAAACAAAAACGGAAACAAGGAAAATAAACATTAAAGAGTTTCCTGTTGATATTCCTAATTTTAATGCATCTTTTGAACCTAAAGACTCTTTAATAAAAAAGTGGATTATTAATTGGCTGTTAAGTGCTGTTAAAAAAAATCAAATAAAAGAAAATGATATACTTCCCTCTAAAAGTGAAATATCTGATTATTTAGGAGTTAGTATAGGAACAGTGCAAAATGCTATAAGATATGCCGAGGATGAAGGATATTTAAAATCAAAACAAAAAATAGGTACGTTAGTTTCTAATATTACAAATCCCATAACAGCTTTAAAAAAATCTACATCAAAGCGTGATAAAGCTGTTCTTGCAATAAAAAAATATATTATTCAAAAAGATTTAATATTAAATAAACACATTTGTTCCGCAAGAAAAATGGCTGAGATACTAAATATATCACAAAATACAGCCAGACTTGCTTATGAATTTTTGAAAAAAGAAGGTATTCTTGAATCAAGACAAACAAGAGGCAGTGAATCAAATTGGATTCTTGTGAAATATCCCGAACTCTCATTTGAAGAAATGAAACAAAGTGAAGTTATTAAAGCAGATACGCTTGTCTCAAAAATCACAGATGATGTGAAGCTATATCTCTCAAAAAATTGCACAATAGGTGAAAAAATACCATCGCATGATTTTTTTGCCGGCCACTTTAATGTTAGTATTAAAACAATCCATGATGCCATTTCAAAGCTTAATAAAGAAGGTATTTTAATTTCAAGACGAGGAAGATATGGAACTATACTCGCTCAAAATCCTTATAATACTATTCCCGATAACATTATATTCGCAAATGCTAATGACGCTTCTTTTTATAGTTACAGAAAAATTGAAAATAAAATTATTAATTATATAAAATCTGACTTTAAAGCCGGTGACAAACTTCCTTCAATGAAAGATTTATCGATTAAATTTCAGGTCAGCACTAATACTATTCGTAAAGCATTAAATTCAATAGCCGAACAGGGTTATATTACATTTTCAAGGGGAAAATACGGCGGTACGTTTATTATTGATGTTCCTGAAACGCTTCAAAATCAACCATTTAAATGGCTTTCAATCAATCCCGATTTTATGTGATTCTTATTATTAAAAAAACAATTTGTTTAATTAAATTTTACATATTCAAAATTCAATCAATAAAGAATAATTCTATAGTATAACACCAAAGATATATGAAAAGAAACTACAAAAATGTTACAATAAAAATGTAATCCGCATAACTGCATTTCATAAAGGTATTAATAAAAAAATGGAGGTTCCTATGTCAAACGCTGCTACCGATTTATCTCACGGTTCTCAAACTATTACTTCTAAATTTACGGAAGAATTTGAAAAATATCTAAAAAAACAATCTTTAAAAACAACATTTAACGGTTGTGATATTGAAACTTTTAGTTGGTACAAGAAAATGTTAGGCATAGGTTGTTAGGTTTTATATATGTTTAAAATAAAGAGAAGTTGAATTTAACTTCTCTTTATTTTTAGTTGTATGTTACTATGTTAAATATGAAAAAATATATTAAAATAATTTGTTTAATATTTGGCATATTTTGTATATTTAATAATAGTGCATTTGGAGAAGAAACATTAATATTATTAGACTCCTCTGTGTCAATGCTTGAAAATTTAAACGGAACACCAAAATATTTGCAGGCAGCACGAGCAGCAAAAAATGTATTACAGAATATACCTCCCGATAAAAAAATAGGATTAAGAATAATAGGAATTAAGCCGGATGAATATTTATTTCAATATCTGCTCTCTCCGGAAAAACTATGTAGTGCTACAGAAATACTTAATCCCATAAGCACTAACAATATTGAAAATATTTCTTCATCACTTGATGCAATTATTCCTTTGGGTGTCACTCCGCTTACATACAGCTTATCAACTGCAATATCATACGACTTTACAAAATCAAATGAATTGAAACATATTATATTAATAACTGACGGAGCTGAAAGCTGTAATGAAAATCCTTGCAATTATATAAAACAGATTATGCAAACGAGAAATGATATAAAAATTGATGTTATATCTTTTTCTTCAAATAAAGATGAACTTTCTCAACTAAAATGTTTAACTTCGGCCACTAAAGGTAAATTAGTTCAAGTTAACTCTGAAACAGATTTTTCATATGCATTTGAAAATATAATTAAAACTACACC
>CANQOQ010000006.1 GCA_947625495.1 Candidatus Gastranaerophilales bacterium
AAAATTTCCGGTGATCAAGCGGTAGGACACCACCCGTTCCCATTCCGAACACGGTCGTAAAGACTACTTGCGGTGAAAATACTTGGCGGAAGACCGCCTGGAAAGATAACTAGTTGCCGGATTCAAGTTTACAGGAGTTAAGTGAGAGCTTAGCTCCTTTTTTTCTTAGTGAGACAGTTGCGAGCGAGGACTGTTTGACGACCGAAGGGAGGAGTTCCGCAGCTTGAGCCGAATTTAGAAGTTTTCTATACAGGCTTTCGGATTTTATTTTTTTTATTATTTTATTAATCAGTTTTTTAGTTTTAATCCTTTATTAATTAACAGAGATTTTTTTCTCTCTTCATTTTCGCTTATAAAAATCTCATTTGCCCTGTTATATAATTCAGGTGATATTAAATTGTAATCCGCTGCTGTTTTTATTACTTTATCATAATTTGAGACAGGATTTTCTTTTTTAAACAGGCTCAAAATTTTATAATAAACATACATTTTTATAATGTAAAATTTATACGGATATGTCTTATTTTTATAAATATCATCGTTTTTTAAACTTTTCCATAATCCTTTTAAATATTTAAGTGTCGTATTATAGTTTTTTTCAAGTACGTTAATTTTAAATAAAATAAAATGATATTCAAATTTTTCTGTCTCATTACTTAATAGTAAAAACAATTCGGATAATTTATATTGTTTACGTGCGTATAATCCGAGTCCCATTAAAAACATCGTATAATAGTTTTCAAAAGTCGGTTTTGGAAAGGTTTCCAGTGCTTTTTTCAATGATTCTTGATATTCTGTCTGATTTTCAATTGTATTTAAAAATTGAAGTGCTTTATTAAATTTCCCGCATATAATAAATATTTGAGTTTTAAAATTTATGGAATTTTTATTCTTTTTATTCAATTTTAAGGATTTATTAAAAAGCTTAAGAGTTTTTTTATAGTCTTTATTCAAACTCTTGAGTAAACAATATCCAATATACATGTATGTTTCATCATCTGCTTTTTTGTACTTTTCAGCATTTTTTAGTAAATTTAAAAGTTTATTTAGATTTTTTTCAATTTCGACTTGTATAAAAATTAAGAAATTTAATTCAAATGAATTTATTTTTTCGTTTATTTTTAAATTATTAATTAAAGATTTATGTTCGGAGATTATTTGCAATGATTGATAATTAGAAGAATAATTGCTTGAAAATATCAGAATTAAATATAAAATTAGAACATTAATGTTTTTTTTATATTTTAGCTCATAAAATAATTTAACAGCCTCTTTTTTTTGATTGAGTTTATAGTATGCCATCATTATTCTGGCTTTTGCATAAAGGTAATTTTCATCAAGGCTTAATGCTTTTTGAGCGTATTCAAGTGATTTTTCATATTCTTGAAGATACAAATATGCTCTTGATAAATAGCATAAAAGTTCTGGTGTTTCGCCTTTTTCTTCAATTGTTTTATTAATTAAATCAATTACTTTTTGGGCAGTAGATTCGTTAATAATTAATTTGGCATCTTCGAATTTTGTATTTATATAATCAAACATAAGGTAATTATACCATTTTGGGTATATTTGCAACAAATGGTATTTATAAGTATTGTATCAAATTTCTTTCGGGGGGGGGAATAGGGAAAATATGATATAATATTTTTGTTTAATTAATAAATGAGTTAATTATGTTTAAGAAAATAATTTCTTCAATTTTACTTTTTTTATTTATAAATTTGAATTTTCCTGATATTGTATTTGCTAAATCATACCAAATTTATGATAAACAGCATTGTTACGATAAAAATTCTGAAATGATTTACTTATATAAAGTAATAAAAAATAAAAAGTATGGTGCTGTTTCTCTTGACGGCGACTTAATACTGCCTGTAAAATATTCCAGATTATTTGTCAACCCTGCTTGTTATATTGAGACAAAAAAACAAGAAAATTCAAAAAACGAACTGTATTCCTTGACAGGCGAACTTATTATTCCTGCCGTTTATGATTATCTTATTCCAAACTTCGGAAAATATATAATTGTTAAAGATAATGAAAAATTCGGACTTATTGATTATCAAAATAATATAATTCTGCCTATAGAATTTAATATTTATAAGCATACTTCTCTGTCGGGGCTGGATTCTGAATATATACTTGAAAATAATCAAAAAGTAATGCTTATAACCGATGAAAAAATTACTCAATTACCCTATGAAGATGCATATTTTGACAGCAGGGGGACTTTATTTGTTTTTTTGAATAAGAAAAAGGGAGTATACGGTATTGAAAAGGGGAAATGTATAATTCCCGCTAAATATGATGATGTTTCATATTGGAATGAAAATCTTTTTATCGCAAAACTGAATAATAAATATAGTGTTTATGATAAAGACGGAAATGTAATTTTTAATAATAATATTTCTGAATATAAAAAAAAGTCTGACTTAGTAGTAATCAAAAAAGATAATAACAAATATGATTTATATTATATAAAAGATAAAATCAGAAATAAATCGGCTAAAAATGAAAAGCCGGAGATAAAGTCCGGCAAAGAATTACTAAAACCATTGTTAACGGATAAAGAATTTATTGATTTTGAATATTATTACTTTGATAATAACTATAGTATAAAAGCTAAAGATAATGGTAAATTCGGAGTGGTACGGTTTAATTCCGAAACGGAACTATTTACAACATTTATTCCGTTTATCTATGACAGTATAAGTATTCCAAACAGGGTATTTAATAATTACATTACAAAAAAGGGAAATGAATATTATATTTTAAATCCTAAAACAGGACAATTAGAGTCAAAATTTACGGATAGTGCAGAACATAAAGTTAATAATGACTTAAGTTTATTAAGTCACGATAATAATTTAATGAAGGTGGAGTTATTTTCAGAAAATGAAGAAGGTTATGACAAAGAAACCTCTGAGTTATTTAAAGAATTTGAAAAAACAGAAAAAGAATACTTAAAAGTAAAAAAAGAAAATGAAGCAATAAAAAGGCGTTCAAGGAAAAATAAGATGCCGATACATCAATATATTTTAGGTTCAATAGCACTTGGAGTTATTTTTTCTATGTTGAAGATAAGTGATTTAATGTATAAGCCGTCTCCCAATCATCCAAAAAGAATAAAAATAAAAAAAGAAGAAAATAATAAATAGGAAAATACGTTAGTATATTACCTCCCGTTCTGTTATATCATAAAATAGAAATGCTATGGGAGGACATACTATTATGGAAATTAATGGTAACAACATTAGGTTTTCTATTGTTGACAAAAAATCAATTTTAAATGAAAAGAATGCGGAATCAGCAATCCCTTGTTACATGGAAATTAAGATTACCAGAGAATTTTTTAAAAATTTTTTCAAGTTGAAAAAATTAAGACTTACTGCAAATACATCAAGTTCTTTTAAAATGACAGAAAGAGAAATTCAGGTGTTGAATCGTATGGTTAACGGTATGAATAATAATCAGATTGCAAAAGATTTACATGTTTCAGTTTGTACTGCAAAAGCACATGTCAGCAACATCTATACAAAATTGTCCGTCAAATCAAGAATTAATGCAGTTGTTAAGGCTATAAAAAACAGAATTGTAAATATTTAATATATGTAAACATTTGTAAATATGTAAGAAATTTTTTCGTTCAAAAATACTTTATATTAATGTAAGGTTATGGTTTTATATTGGTGAAGGTATGGTAGACGAAATCAATCTTGTTGGGAATTATAAACAAAAGCCGCTGACATATAATGATTTTCATTATGGAACTGATAATGAAGAAAAAAGTATTTTTGATACTGCAGCAAATGATTCTAATATTGAGATATTAAATGAGCAGTTGGAAGAAGTTAATTCTGAGCAAGGCGTAATAAAAACAGGCTGGAATAATTTTAAGGAATTAATCGGGCTTGGAAGCAGTGTTGAAAAATGTGAAAATTATATTAATCAGTATAAAAATGGTGAAATAACATTTGAAGAAGCTTCTGAAAAAATTGCAGAATTTGATTCAAAACAAGATAGCAGTTTAAATTTATTTACAAATATAGCAACCAGTATATTGGCAATAACTGCAATAGGAATAGCAACTGTAGCAACCGGAGGGATAGGACTTGGGGCTGCGATTGCAGTAGGTGCTGCAGTTGGTGCTGCTGCTAAAACCGGATTAAAAACACTGGATAGGGCAACAAATGAAGTAGAAGGTGATGCCGGTAATATGAAAGAAATTGCCAAAGATGCACTTTCAGGTGCCGTAACCGGAGGTATAGCTACTGCTACCATGGGAACCGCAGGGGGCGCAAGCTGTGTTAAAGAAGCCGTAAAACGCTGTGCTATAACAGGGGCTAAAACAGGTGCCGTATCAGGTGCTGCTAATTATTCTATAGATTGTGCATTTGAAAAAGATAAAGATTTTAAATTTGGCGAGTTGGCTTCTGCTACTGTTTCTAATGCAGCTGCAGGTGCAACTGTAGGTGCTGTAATGGGCGGTGCTAACCGTTATATGAGAGATGCCGGTATATTAAATGCAGGCTGCAATCTTGAAACTATGGTAAAAGGAAATAATGATGTAGTTAAAGATGTTGCTGCTAATTCTGTTTGTACCTCAGAATATAAAATCTTAAATGACAGAATTAAATCAATTGCGGCATAATAAAGTATTCCCCTCTATTTATCTGATAAAAAGCAATGTTTTTCATTGCTTTTTTTTAGTTTAAAATAATTTTATGATTAATTTTGATTCTTTAATTTTAAAAATATTTGCTCAGGAAAATAATGATTTTTTCAAAGGTGCCAGAATACAGAAAATTCAGCAGCCGAACCGCTCTGAACTTATTTTCTTTATAAGAAATAATGGTGAGTCAAGAAAATTTTATATTAATTTTAACCCCAATTTTTATCATTTGTGTTTTATGTCTGAAAAAAATGAAAAATTAAGAAAAATATCTATTCCTAAGACTGCTCCTATGTTTTGTATGCTTCTTCGTAAATACATTCAAAATGCCAAAATTATTGAAATTAATGTGCCTTTTGGTGAAAGAATATTTGAAATTTATTTTGAATATTTTGATGAACTCAATGAAAAAATTAAACTCTGTCTCGCAGTTGAATTGATGGGAAAATACAGTAATGTAATTCTTTATAATTATGATACAAATATAATTATTGGCTGTGCGCATAATGTCAGCTCTGAAAAAAGCAGGGAAAGAGAACTTTCAGGCTTAATGCCGTATATTTATCCGCCAAAGCAAAAAAAGAAAAATCTCTTGAAGGTTTCTTTTGATTCATTTAAAAAAAATATTGATGAATCGTCAATTGTAAAATCTGTAAGTTCTTTATATTATTTCCTTACAATGCCGACAGCTCAAAAAATCTATGATTCCATGACGTCATTTTCTTTGGAACATCTTTATTCTGCCTTAAAAGATTTTCTTTCGATACAACAATATCCGTATTTTATTTCGGATGATTTTTCAAAATTTTTTCTTTATGAAACGGAAAATACCCATAAAGTTAATAGTGTAAATGACTTAATAGATAATTATTTCGCTTTTCACCAAAATGTTTTTATAAAAGAAAATTTAAAACAAAAAATACACAGGGCAATAAATATACGGTTGAAAAAACTATATTTATTGCTTGATAAACAAAATGAACAAATAAATAAAATGGATAAAGCACTTGATTATAAAAAAAAGGCTGATATTTTGATGGCAAATTTATATAGCCTAAACAGTTATGATGATGAAGTTTTGCTTTTTGATTTTGAGGGTAATGAAATAAAAATTCATTTGGATAAAAATTTATCTGCTAAAGATAATGCAAATAAATATTATTCACTGTATAAAAAAGCAAAAGCATCTTATGAATACGCTGTTACCAGAATTAATGAGACGAAATCACAAATATTATATTTTGAAGAATTATTATTCTTTCTTGAAAAAACAGATGATATTGATGATTTGAATGAATTATATAATGATATTTTTCTTGAGAAAAAAGAAGAAAAGAAAAATATATATGTAGATTTTGAAGAGTATGAGGGATATAAAATATATATAGGTAAAAATCAAAAGCAAAATGATTATTTATTATCTAAAATTGCTTCTGCAGATGATTTATGGTTTCATCCTCTAAATTCACCGGGCGCTCACATTATTGTTAAACTTCCAAATAAACAAACTCCGCCTGATTCTGTGATATTAAGAGCCGCTTATTTAACAAAGGAATTTTCTTCTCAAAAAAATAATTCTAAAACTTCTATTATTTATACAAAAAGGAAGTATGTCAAAAAAGCCAATAATAAACTTGCTTTTGTCACTTATCAAAATGAAAAAGAAATTATTTTGTAAAGTTTGCAATATCAGAGAATAATTCACTGTTATTTCCGGCTAAAAAATTATTATTTATTTTAGTATCATTATTTTTTACGGTATGTTCTTCGGTGAATTTTCTTTTTGTGGTTTTTTCATTAAACCAAGGAAGGAAAAACCCTAAAAATGCAGGAACCAAAACTATTACAGACAAAGCTGTAAATCTTGCATTTAAGGTTTTGGCTTTTGTTACCCAAGGATTATTTTTATCTTCAAATAGTTTAACTAATTTTTTTACTTCATCAGAATTTTTCGCTTTTTCTAAAATTGCAGTGATTGTAGCATTGTCAGCATTAGATAAAGAAGAACCTTCTTTTTGAAGAGCAGATTCAACTAATGATTTTGATTCTTCAGTTAAAGAAAATACTTTTCTAAGATTTCCGCCCTGTTGCGAAATAAAATCACAAAAACCTTTTATACCGTCTCTATAATTATCAAGACCGGAGTATTTTGATATTATTTGATCTGTTGAAAGTACTCTTACGCCTTTAATTGGTCTTAAATAATCAAATAAACGTTTTAACGGGCTTTTAGTTTTAAATCCGGCTTCTTTTGCAGCTAATACGAGTCCTGATTTGTTTTCGTTAAATTTAGAAAAACCTTTGCGCAGTTCTTTTTCTGCGAAACACATAACGGTACAAGTTGTAACATCACGTCTTAATATTTCTTCTCTGTCATATTTATCTTTTGCTTGTATGGTTCTGGGCATAAGAATACCAAATCCCATAATAGCTAAAAGAAGCGGAAAGGAAACATTACAGCCTTCAAATTCTGCGCCTTGCGCTATTTTGCCAAAAAGACTTGAACCGGTTAGTTTGTTTGCGAATGAGGCTGCAGAACCAAATGACGGAACGGACTTATTTTCTTTTGGTTTAATATCATTTAATGAACTGTCATTTAATGTTTCTTCTTTCATTAAACCTTTAAGTCCGGCATTTTCTTTACCTTCAGCTTTATTATATAGTTTTGGAATAACTTGCAGGAATGTCATTACTGCTGCAAACATTAAAGTATTCATCGCAAATCTGCCTATTACTTTTTTATTTGCAATATTTTTAATTAGTCCTTCAATATTTGGCGTATTAGATGTTCTGACTTTTTCTACAACATCATCCGCATACGATGTAATATAATTTATAACATCTTTTACGGGTACTGATGTATTTTCGGCTAGTTTAACAGTTGTAAAATCAGTGTGAGCAGCATCATCAGCGTATTTTTTGGATATATTTATAAATTCTTCAGATATTTGCTTTATAGCCTCTTTTGTTCCTTTTTTATCAACTTGTTCTGTTAAAAGTTTTGTAAGTTCATTTGCTTTTTTAATTGTTGTTTCGGAAGCGGCAGATTCTGATTTCGCATTTTTTATAATTGCTGCAAAAGCATTTTGTATAAATTCTTGTTTATTTATAGCTTCACCTGCTGAATTAATTGCTTGATTAGCATGAATATTACCCAGTGATTTTATAACCTTCATTGGTACATTTATGGTTTTTCCTATTAATTTTTTGGTAATTGTCAGCATAATTGCAGGAATTATGAACATACTCGGACCTGTGAGCATTTCTCTTACAAGTTCTTTTGCCGCAAAGCTTTTATTTGTTTTACCTTTATTTTCTTTTTTGTTTCTTAATAAACCCATTACAGGACGTGGTACGTTTGTTCCCAACATATCCTGAAGGGTAAAGGATACGAATAATCCTCCATTTTCGATTGCATTTGCGACTTCAAGCGCAAATTTATCTGCTACCAGTCCTATACCTTTAAAAGATTGACTTTTATTATTAATATTTCTGCTTTGTCTACCGTTATTTACTTTAGGAAGGTTTGAATTTACTTGACTTACCTGCATATTATCCCTAATTGATTTTTTCTTACCTTTTCCACTCTTACTTAAATGAATCTAAAAAAAATATTTTGCCTAATTTTCCCTATTTTTTGCATTTTATTTACAAAACTTTAATAAGTGTATCTAGTATACTTAATAAGTTTTTATACTTCAATATAAAATAGGAAAAAATGTTAATGTTACTTTACATTTGCATTGATTTTTCGACTTTATTTTCAGCACATGTAAAAATATTATTGATGTCTCTTTTACTAATTTTTCTTCCTTAATTTGTATTAAGGAAGTTTTTTTGTAATTACCTATTTAGTTAATTACCTTGACTAAAAATAATTTTTACGTTCAAATCAGCTTCATCTTGAGGTGAGGAAGGCATTGTTTTCCATAGTTTAAAATATAAACTGGGGTTTGCTACTCCTGATGCCAAGGTAGAAAGTGTAAATTGAAAATCTTCTCTCATTCTTGACCAGTTGTTACAGCCGCCTTCTATTCTGCACGCAGTACCCAGATGTATAAAGTCACTTATGTCTTTAACACTTGTACTTATATTATCATTATCTACAAAGTTAATATTATATGTAGATTTACTTTTATCTAAGTATATATAGTTATATCCGAAATCTCTGGCATTAACTGCCGTAAATTGGTAGGCTCCGCCACGTGTTTGTATCAGCGGTCTATATGATATTTCTACTTCTTTATTTTCTTTTGAATATTTGGCGCTTAAAGGAACCATAATTTTAGGCATTTGAACGCATACATAATTTTCATCAGGTGAATTAGAAATATAAAACGGATAATCAATCATAACGGGAATTGAAGGATTAATAAGGCTTTTACTGTGCAGAGATGGGCCTGCAATATTCGCATGATAATTTGTTGAATAATCAACACAATCATCCAGTGCAATCCAAGGCTTACCGTCTTCTATGCCGCCAAATACTTCTTCCGACGGCTGATAATTTGAGTCCGCAAAAATTGATTGTTCCACATAATATTTTCTTATATTAAATATTTCTTCTTTTGACTTATAATTCAGTTCAATAGGTTGGTTAATTGAAATATTTTCGACATCATCCGCATTATTTTTCATTGGAAAAATAAAGTTTAATAATGCTGCCGAACTTAAAACTAACGAAACTGCCAATATTTTTTTCTTCATATATGTTTTCCTTTTTATCTAATTTTATTGTGCAAAAGTAAATTTAACATTTAAATCAGCTTCATCATAAGGGGATGAAGGCATTGTTTTCCATAGTTTAATATATAAACTTGGATTTGAAACTCCTGCTGCCACGGTAGAAGGTGTAAATTTTAAATCACGTCTTTCAGGTGACAGATTATTACATCCGCCTTCTACTCTGCAGGAAGTTCCTAAATGTATAAAATTATTTATATCCTTGACGCTTGTACTTACATTATCATTAACTATAAAGTTAATATTATATGTTGATTTACTTTTATCTAAGTATATATAGTTATATCCGAAATCTTTTGCATTAACTCCGTTAATTTCGTAAGCACCGCCATTGGTTTGTATTAATGTTTTATATGTTATTTCTACTTCTTTATCGGCTTTTGAATATTTAGCGCTTAGAGGAACCAAAATTTTAGGTAATTGGGTACATAGGTATTGTTCTTCGGGAACGTCAGCAGCAGCATAGGGATAGTCAATCATAAGCGGAAGTGAGGGATTTATTAAACTTCTGCTGTGGTTTGAAGGTCCTGCTGTTCTTACATGCCAATCTTCTACATCGTCGTAACATAAATCCGTAGAAACCCAAGGTTTACCGTCCTCTATACCGCCAAATACTTCTTCTGACGGATTATAATTAGGATTTGCAAATATTGATTGTTCCACATAAGATTTTCTTATGTTATATATTTCTTCTTTTGTCTTATAACTCAGTTCAATAGGCTGATTAATTGTGATATTTTCGACATCATCCGCATTATTTTTCATTGGAAAAATAAAGTTTAATAATGCTGCTGAACATAGAATTAATGAGGCTGCCAAAACTTTTTTATTCATAATATACTCCTCTATATATAAATAATATTACTTTTTTTAATTTCTAACAAGATATTGACTTAGAGTTTCTCTCAAGCTATAAAATTATAATTATTATATGAAAGAAAAATATTATGATTCTTGATAAAGTGAACTATCATAAAGTTGCGACACCAGTTTAAATTAAAATAAATTCGGAGATTTGATATGTATACAATTAAAGAGGTATCGGAAAAAACAGAAGTATCTGAGCATACACTCAGGTTTTGGGCAAAAATAGGATTTTTTCCTTTTGTTAAAAGAGATAAAAATAATATCAGATTATTTTCTGATTCCGATATTGACTGGGTAAAGATAGTAAAATGCCTCCGCTCTGTCGGTATTGATAATAAATCTGTTAAAAAATATATTGAACTTTGTATCAAAGGTGATTCAACCATTAAAGAAAGGTATAATATAATTCTTGAAACAAAAAAGAAGGCTCAAGGACAGCTTGATGAATTAAAAAAACAACTTGAGCTTTTGGAATTTAAAGAAAAATATTATAAATCTTTGATAAACGGCAAATCAAAAGATATCTGGAATCCCATGAATAAAAGTATTTAATTATAAACAAGGAGGCAGAAATGAAAGTATTACTATTAAACGGTTCCCCTCACGAAAGTGGAAACACTTATTTATCTTTGAATGAAATAGCAAAAACTCTAAAAGAAGAAGGGATAGAATCAGAAATTTTTTATATCGGAAAAGAGCCGATAGCATCTTGCATGGGCTGCGGTGCTTGTTCAAAACTCGGCAGATGTGTGTTTGATAAAGACAGGGTTAATGAATTTGTTGATAAAATGGTTGAAGCTGATGCTTTAATAGTTGGTTCTCCAGTACATTATGCGGGGGCAACGGGTGCTATAACTTCATTTTTAGGTAGAGCCTTCTTCTCGGGCTGGCGCTCGGGTAAAAATACTTTCAGGCTTAAACCTGCTGCAGCTGTTGCAGTTGCAAGAAGAGCAGGAACAAGCTCTACTTTAGACCAGTTAAATAAATATTTTGGTATATCTCAAATGCCTATAATATCAGGCAGATACTGGAATAATGTACACGGGCAGACTCAAGGTCAGGTTAGTGAAGACTTAGAGGGCTTGCAAAACTTAAGATTCCTTGCAAGAAATATGGCATATTTCTTAAAATGCAAAGAAGCGGGCAAAAATAACGGGATTGAACCGCCAAAAGAAGAAGAAGTAATATTTACAAACTTTGTAAAATAAAAGCCCATAAATGGGCTTTTATTTTATAGATTTTCATTTAATTCATAAAGATTTTTGCCGCCAACTGATTTATATAGCGATATAGAAGAAATCAAGCAGTTGATTTTATTTGATACTTCTTCTTTTTTAACTATTAAATCGGATTCAAGACTATATAGTTCGGTAAGCTCGGAGGCTGTTCCTATTTCTTTTTTATCAAGTATGATTTTATGTAGTTTATCCTGAGTTTTAAGTCTTTCTTGACTTTCATCATAATTTCTCAGCGAGGTTTTATAATTAAAAAGTCCTAAGTTAACTTCTTTAATGTCATTTAAAACAGTTTTATGATAATTATTCAGCGCTTCTTCATATTGGTATTTTTTAAATTGAAGAAAAGCTTTTTTTCTGCCGCCCGCAAAAAAATCAAAAACAGGTAAAACTCCTGCCGATGCCATTTGTGAGGGTCTGTTAAATAATGTACTTAATGAATAAGCATTTAACCCTATTTGCCCGAATATGGTAAAACTCGGCAATAACTCTTTTCTTGCTATTCTGACATCATACCCTGATTGTCTTATATTTGCTTCGCTTTGAATGTAATCAGGTCTGTTTTCAATTATTTCAGAACTTATTTCAAGCGGTAAATTTTGCAATAGTATTGTATCTTCATAGGATTTTCTCTCTATAACATCATTATTATCTGCAAGATATACTTTTATATTATTTATAAGAACTTCTCTTTTTTCTTCAAGGTTGTTTCTTTCTTCATTGAGGACAGTCAAAAACTTTTGTTCGTCAAGTACGTCTTCAATATGGCAAATACCTGTATCGTACAGATTTGTGACCTTGTCAATTATTTCTTTTTGAATTGAAATAAGTTCATTTTGCAGATTTAAAAGTTTATCGGCTTTAATAAGATTGAAATATTCTGCTGCAAAATCGGATGAGAGTGCAATATAAGCAGCTCTTTGAGCTTGTTTTGATATTTCAAGCCGTTCTTTATTCAATTTTGTTTTAAGTCTGTTTTTTTCCCATATATCTATTTCATAGCTCATAGTAAGCGGAAACTGGAAATTGTTTTGTGCGTAACTTTCAATTCTCATATCTCCAAATTGCTGCATTGACGAGCGAAAATCTCTCCCTATAAAACTTCCCGTAGAAAGAGAAGGAAGCTCTGATGCAAATTGCATTTTAACAAGTTTTTCATTCTCTTTTACCTTCAGGTCGGCATTTTTTAAATCATAATTTGATTCATACAACTTCTTTAAATGTTCAATTAAAAATTCATCCTTATAATTTTGCCACCAGTTTAAATTCATATATAAAACTGTTTGTTCTTTGTTATCCGTATCTGTTTTATTTTGTTTTGCGAAAACAGGCATTATGATAACGGTTAACAATATAAATAATAAAAAAATTTTTTTCATGTTCGGCTTCCAATTTTATCTTTGTGTTATAATTACAACACAAGTATTTTATATCAAACATTGAGAAAATAAAATATGCCGAAAAATATTTTGGGAAAGAGAATAGGGACAATGCTTTTTACAACGGGTACTTTAGCAAGAGGCTTATCTTCTCAAACCTTTAGTGAAAAAAATTTCCCCGTTACTCCTGAGCAATACCTGATACTTTCTTTGCTCGAAGAAAATAATGAATTATATCAAAGGCAGTTATCCGAAATAACTTTAAAAGACAGGGCTAATGTAAGCAGAATAGTTAGTATTCTTGAAGAAAAAGGACTTGTTAACAGAATAAACGATTCTAACGGCAGGAAAATATATAAACTTGTTGTAACCCAAAAGGGAAGAGAGGTCGCAGCCCTTATTCAACCTACGGTTATTGAACTAAGGAAAACAATTACCAAGGGTTTAAAAAAAGAAGAACTTGAACTGTTCTTAAGTATAACTGATAAAATATACAACAATTTAAAAGACAAAGTGAATTTACAAATATAATCGGGAGAGGGATATGGATAAAAACACAGCTGAAACTATTGAAAAAATTGATGACAGACCTGAATATATGAAAAAAAGAGTCTTAGTGCCTTTAATTACGGCAATAATATTTTTAATATGCGGAATTTCATATTCTGTTCACTCTGTATATTATAAATCTACGGATGATGCTTTTGTTGAAGGTCATATTATAACTGTTTCACCAAGAATTTCGGGACCTGTTGTTAGACTTAATGTTAAAGATAATCAGGAAGTTAAAAAAGGCGATTTGATTCTTGAAATTGACCCTAAAGATTATGAAGTTAAATTAAAGCAATCAGAGTCAAAACTTGAAGAAGCTAAGGCGGCTTTAGTGTCTGCAGAAAATGATATCAATAAATATAATTCGGAATTAGATTTTGCCCAAAGTGATTTTGAACGTTATACGCAAATGTATGATAAGGGAATAGCAACAAAACAAGAATATGATTCAAGTAAAACCAAATATGACGGGGCTGTATCTAATATTAATTCGGCTAAAGCAAAGTATGAAGAAACAATTGCGTTAATAAAAAGATTGGAAGCAGAGATAGAACAAAATCGGCTTGATTTGTCATATACTAAAATTTATGCGTCAGAGTCGGGAAGAATTACTAACAGGAGTGTTGAAGAAGGCAATTATGTGCAAATAGCTCAGCCTCTTTTATCTATAGTCTCTGATGATGTATGGGTAGTCGCTAATTTTAAAGAAACCCAGATAGCAAATATGAAGCAGGGTCAGAGCGTTAAAATTAAAATTGATACGTACGGCGGCAGAATATTTAAAGGAGAAGTAGACAGTATTCAAAGGGCTACGGGAGCAAAATCAAGTTTGTTTCCGCCTGAAAATGCCGTCGGAAGTTACGTAAAAATAGTACAAAGAGTGCCTGTTAAAATTATATTCAAAGAGGATATCTCAAATCTTAATATAGTTCCCGGGATGTCAACGGTGCCTGAAGTTAAGGTAAAATAATAATGTTAAATGCAATAACACGGAAAAAACCGCCCTTGTGGCTCATTGCAATTTCAATATTACTGCCTACCTCGTTTGCGTGTCTTGCGACATCGGCTACAAATGTTGCAATTCCGCATATTGCAGGATATTTTGGCTCTACAACCGATGAAGCAAACTGGGTTATAACTTCATATATGATTGCAAATGCCTGCCTGATACTTATGACGGGCTGGCTTGAAAATTTAATGGGCAGGAAAACATTTTTAAAAGTTTTTATATCCGTATTTACAATAGGTTCCTTAATATGTGCAATGGCGCCTAATCTTAACATTATGGTCCTTGGCAGATTAATTCAAGGTATAGGAGGAGGCCCCATGACACCTATTGCTCAATCAATACTTCTTGCGGCTTTTCCTTACGAAAAAAGAAGTGTTGCAATGAGCCTGTTTGGTATTGCCGTTATGATATTCGCTATACTGGGGCCAACTTTTGGCGGATTCATTGTTGATAATGCCGATTGGCAGTGGATTTATTTGGTTAATATTCCGATAGGTATTTTATCCGTCGCTTTGGTGCATTCTAATATTGATGAACTTGAAATCCGCAAAAAAATAGAACATATAGATTTCCCCGGCATGATATCTCTTGTTTTGTGGCTTCTTTCAATGCAGATAGTGCTTGATAAGGGGCAGCAGTATAACTGGTTTGATTGTGCCTGGATATCTTGGCTTGCAGGTTTTTCTGCATGCTGTTTGTCCTTTTTTATTGTTTGGGAGCTTGAATATAAGAATCCTATTGTTAATTTAAGAGTGTTTAAAGATAAAAACTTTTTTATAGGAACGATTTTAAGTGCGTCTGTTAATATGATAGTGTTTACCACTATAGTTCTTCTGCCTCAATATTTGCAGAGTATAATGGGGTATACCGCTATGATTAGCGGACTTGCTCTTGCTCCGAGGTTAATTTCAAGTTTAATAATGATAGTTTTAATTAACCCGTTAATGCAGATTTTTGATAACAGAATATTAATTTCAATAGGATTTTTCTTTCTCGGAATAACTACATTAATGTATATGAATCTAAATTTAATGATTTCCTTCGGATATATTGCAATACCAAATATATTAATGGGAGTGGGGATAATTCTTATCTTCGTTCCCGTATCATCTTTGGTTTTAGGAACACTGCCGAAATCTGAATTGTCAAACGGAGCAAGTCTTCATAATTTGTGTAAATGTACAACTATGGCTGTAGTTGCCTCTATAGCAACTACTATGGTCGCAAGGCATTCTCAAATGCATCAGGTTAATTTAGTTAAATACTTGTCAAATTTTAATCTTGTTTTTCAGCAAAAAACAGCCTCTCTTATTCATTCATTTATGGTATATACTTCACATAATTATGCACAGATTAAGGCAAATGCATATTTATATAAGTCACTGTTAACACAGTCAAGATTAACTGCATTTGTTGATGTATTTGAAATATTTGCCATTATTGCTTTTTGTTTGATTCCTTTATCTTTATTTCTAAATGTCAAAAAAAATAAAAATTTGTAATTATCGGATATTGTAATAATCTTTTAAATATTGTATAAATATAAAAGATGTCCGAACAAAATTTTACGAAGCCACTAAGTGGTGTTACAAAGCGGAGTATGACTGAGCCTGTATGCCTTAGCTGAGTAAAATTTTGAGAGTGGCATATTGAAAAGGTTACAAAACGAGCAAGCGAAGGATGAGCTTTGCGAGCTTGTATGCGTAACGAAGTGAAGTCTGAGCACTCGTACAGCGACGAGGAGTCGGTGGTAGAGTGCGATACTAGATTAAATATTGAGGTTTTCTATGGATAAAGGTAAGATTTTAAGCTATATACCGACAGTAATTGAATCTTCAAGCAGAGGAGAAAATTCTTTTGATATATTTTCAAGAATGCTTAGAGATAGAATAATATTCTTAGGTGAGGAAATAGATGATGAATTGGCTAATTCAATAGTCGCACAGCTATTACTTTTGGATGCGGAAAATCCCGAAAAGGATATAATGATGTATATAAACAGCCCCGGAGGTGTTATAACAGCCGGTATGGCTATATATGATACTATGAAACATGTAAGAGCGGATGTATCGACTATTTGTCTTGGAGAAGCGGCATCTATGGGCGCATTTTTACTTTCTGCAGGTACAAAAGGCAAAAGGATGTCTTTACCCAGTGCCAGAATAATGATTCACCAGCCTTTAGGCGGAGCGGAAGGTCAAGCTACCGATATTGAAATTGAAGCTAAAGAAATACTCAGAATGAAAAAAGAACTAAATTCTCTGCTTGCTCTTCATACCGGTCAGCCTATTGAAAAAATATACTCTGATACAGAACGTGATAATTATATGTCGGCTCAAGAAGCTGTTGAATACGGTTTAATTGATAAAGTATTATAATTTTTAAATATTAATTATTTCAAAATATTCTTCAAGCTTTTTGTCTAAAGAACGTTTTTCTTTAAAATAAGTATTTAAATTGTATTTATGAATATTATTTGTATCTAAATATTGTATTTTATTAATAAATTTTTTGCGGTTTATTGTAAAATTCCAACTGTCGGAAACAATATTATCAATAGTAATGAAACTTGATTCTTTGAAATTTATATGAGAACAACAAAAACATGGAAATCCTAAAATTCCCGCCTCAATAATTACTTGTCCTACGCCGCATACAAAAAGATATTTGTCCCAATTCTCCTTTAGATATAAAATTGAGTCAATTTCACCTATAAATGCCGTATCTGAAATATTGTATTTGTTTTTTAATATATTTGAAATCGGTACTGATTTATAACCGGCAATATCAAAGTCAATATTATTTCTTTTACAGTATTCTATTGCGGAATATAAAGTTTTTAATTTTTCTTTATCAAGTCTGCTTATTATTAATGCTTTGTTTTGGTTTTGTAATTTCCAAACAGGCTCAATATATTTGATAGAATTTGGTATTATATTTATGTCTTTTAATTTATTATAGTTTTTTATTTTTAACATGTGTGAGCTGATAATAATTCTATAGTCAAAACTATTTATTAATTTAAAATGACATAATCCTCGATTATGAATTACACAACCTATTTTTACATATCTTTTTATATTATTTATGTTTATATATTTTAAATATTTACTTCCCCCAAAATTAAATTCTATTAATTGTATATTATATTTTTTTATTAATTCCAAAATGCAGGTTTCAATATTGGAAGCACTATATTTTAAAAAGAAATTATTAAAAGATAATAAATCAGGATTCAAATTTTGCTCACTTAAAATATATACTTCGTAGTTTTTTGATTTAAGAAAACTTAAGTACTGATTTAATCTTGTTTCCATTCCTCCTTTTGTTAAAAGAAAATCGGTAATTATTAATATATTTTTTTTAGAATTATGATTATAGTTTTTATTTAAGTTATCTTGATTTAAGATTAAATTTTCCTCTTTAAAATTATCGGATTTAATTTTTAAATTAAACTTTATTCCCAAAAAATTAATATTAAAATGTTTTTGATCTTTATATTCAAATGAAAATAAATGTTTAAACAAGTTAATTTCCTTATTTTATAAAAAATATGATTAGGTATTTACCGAATAAGATTATTCCTATTAAAAAGCTTATTCCTGCAATTAAAAGCACCATTCCTGCAGACATATCTTTTGCCATTTCTACAAGTTTTGAATAATTATTTTTATAAACGGCATCAAGGGTAAATTCTATAACGGAGTTTAAAAGTTCACATATAAGAACCATTGCTATTGTTAAAATTAAAATACATATATCGGTTATTGAAAATCTTAAAATTAAAGCACTAATAAGGACAATAAAAGCAATAGGAACTTCTATTCTAAAATTTCTTTGAGAGCTTATAGCAAGTTTTAATCCTCTAACAGCATTATAAATACTTTCTGCTACACTTGATGATTTAAATTTTGTCATAAAACTATTGCCTTTGCTTTATTTTGATTAGTCACCATAAAATCATAATCCTGTTGATTTTGATGGTCAAACCCTAATAAATGAAGTATACCATGGCTGATTAAATAATATAACTCCGAATCAAATGAAACATTATTTTCAACGGATTGTTCTTTAATTTTGTCAAGTGAAACAATTATTTCTCCAAGATTAATTTCATTATCAAATATAAATCGTTCCTCCGGCTTTGAATCGGCAAAAATGGCAAATGTTATTACATCTGTTGCACTGTCTTTATTCCTATATTCTTTATTTATTTTATGAATATATTCATTGTCGCAAAGTACAATATCAAAGCTTAATGTTTTAAATTTATAATCTTTTAAGCAGGATTTAGAAAAAATATTTATATCTTTTAAAATAAAGCCGGATATTTTTTGAACATTATCGGATACGATAACTTCATTAATATTAAAGTCAGGATAAATATTTTCAATAAAAGCATTAATTACGGTCATAATTTTTAACCTTGAGAATTTTGTTCTTTTTCCTGAATATCTTCAATGGATTCTTGGTATTTAATTCTTTTATGGAAGACAGAACGAAGGACTCTTGAAAGAGTTGAAGATATAGTCTTAATATCTTTAAGAGTTAAAGGACTGTCAGATAATTGCCCGTCATCAAGTCTGTCTTGAATAATTTTATTAATTAAAGTTTCCAGTTCTTCTTGAGAATGGTCTTTTAAAGTTCTTGATGCAGATTCAACGGCATCAGCAATCATTAATATAGCTGTTTCTTTACTTGAAGGTTTAGGCCCTGTATATCTGAATTGTTCTTCTTGTACGTTTTCAGCACCTTCTTGCTGTACTGCCTGATTATAAAAATAACTGGCAAGTGAAGTTCCGTGATGTTGAGATATGAAATCCTGTATTACATCAGGAATATGGTATTCTTTTGCAATTGTTATGCCGTCTTTTGTATGAGAAGTTATAACCATCTTGCTTGAACGAGGAGTTAATTTTTCGTGAGGATTTTCTATTCCCGTGTAAGACTGGTTTTCAATAAAGAATAACGGACGTACAATTTTTCCTACGTCATGATATAAAGCACCTACTCTTGCTAAAATAGGGTCTGCCCCAATGGCTTCAGCGGCGGATTCTGCCAGATTAGAAACTCTTAAACTGTGTTCAAATGTTCCCGGTGCTGCTTCATGCAATTTTTTCAATAACGGCTGGTTGTAATCACCTAATTCTGCCAAGCCAAACGGGGTTATTACTTTAAATATATTTTCAAAAATCGGTATCATTCCGAGTGCAAATATTCCTGATACAATACCGTTCAGTATACCTGCAATTATATCTTGCGAAAGTTTTTCTATTCCTAAATCATAGTAAACGCATATAATTACAAATGCCATTGTTATTGAAGTATAAACACCGACTCTTATAAGGTCAAATCTTCTTGAATATTTAATTGTTGTTGTTCCTATTGTTGAAACTATTATTGATAATATAAATACCGACATTGCTAACGCCGAAAACTGCATCGATAATGTTATTATAGTTAATAGTGTTACTGTTATAAAAAATGAAGTTCTCGGATTTAAAAATACCGAAAGGATTATTGCATAGAATGGGAACGGAAGTAAAAATACCGACCAGGTCTCGGGCATAAATATAGATATTATTGCTATAAACAGCGATAATACTCCAACTATTAATAATCGTTTCCTTTGTAAATATTCGGGTTCAAAAAACTTTAAATAATAAAATACCGAGAAAAATCCTATGCAAACGAGGCATAATATTCCGAGAATTCCTTTAAAATTAATTCTTAAAATATTATATCCCGCTTTACTTAATGCTTCTTTTTTAACTTGAGTAATGGGTTCACCCACTCTTACTATAGTGTCGCCTTTATGAAATTTAACTATTATAGGCGAAATCATATCTCTTGCATTCTTTTTTGCCAGATTAGTTGCTTCTTCGTCTATTATCATATTAGGAACTAACACTTGTTCCAATAGGGCAGTAATTACTTTTAACTGATTATTTGTTGTATTTACTTCAACATTTCTTCTTATTATTTTTGCTAAAGTATTTTCTTCAAAATCTTTTTCAGTTATTCCTTCATCTAATACAGAGGAAAGTGTTTTTACGGAAGCTGAAAAAATTTTTGTTAATAATTCGGTATTTGCGTTCAAGAAATAATAAACAACAAATTCTTTTATATAAGAATCTGATATATCCATAATAACATTTAATTCACGTTCTTTGTCTTTAAGCGGAATATTTTTGTTTCTTATATATAAAATTTCACTTATAATTTCATTAAGGTTATTAACAATATATGCATCATCAGCATGGGAATAGACAACACCTACTTTTTGAGCAACTTCTCTTTTTCTTCTTTCGGTTTTAATACTGTCTACTACCTCTATTTCTTTAGGTGCTATCACCATTACTTTACTTATATTGTCAGAATCAACTATTGTTTGAAAGAAAAAATATTTAGAAATTATTATTCCCGTAAATAATATTATAAACGTTAATGTTAATACTATATTTACAACTGTTTTAGGGGATTTTAAAGGTTCTGTAAATTTATCTATATCAAATTTTTTCATAAAAACCACTTATCTTATACTATATCCACTTAATTTTACAACAAGCCTGATATTTTGCAAATCTCCGTAAATAGTTTGAACTTTTAATGTGTCGATAATATAATTATTATAGTCAAAAAATGTTTATTTAATCAGTATGGGAATTAGAAAGCGTTTAAAAAAACTTCTTTTTGGAATTATAGTAATAATTGCACTTGTTGAATGCTCTTATTTGTTTATTCTGCCTGTGTGTGCGGATAAATATATTCCTGAAAATTTCACAATAAATAATACTAATATTCATATAGAAAATATTAAAATAAAAACTCATATTCTGCCAAAGCTGAATATTTCCGCTTCTAAATTAGAGATAAAAAATTTTATTGATGCCCGAAATTTACAAATTAATGTATCTTTATTTGATTTATTAAGAAAAAATGTTAATATAAACCGACTTGACTCTGATAATATATTTTTGACTATTACCTATGACAAAGACGGCTGTTTTAATTTTGAAAAGCTGTTTGCTTCGGATAAAAATAAGAAATTAAACCTGATTTTAAAAAATAATACTGTAAATATAGGCAGTTATAAACTTGTATATAAAGATGAGAATTTAGATAAGACTTCAACTATACAAGGTTTCCCTCTTGTTTTAAATATTAAAGATAAAGATAATATGACAATTAAAACTAAGGGAAATATAATATCAAATCAGGAGGAAAGTGAGTTTGATATTGATTTATCAGCTAAATTGCCTTTAGCTGATATAAATTCCGATTTAGTTAAAGGGAAATGTTTTATATATAACTTAGATTTGGATATGATTTTCCCTTATTTAAAAAAATATTACGATAAAAATATAAAAAAATTTTCAGGGAAAGTTAAATATATACAATTATCTGATGAAGATAATAAGGTAGTTTTTAACACTTATTTTTCTGATTTGGTTTTTGATAAAGAAAACTGGAAAAACTACGTTTGGGCAAAGGGTGAAAATATAGTTAAAACATCTTTTTCTTTTGAAAAAGATATTATAAATGTTCATTCATTTAATTATAAAGCGGATAATATAGATATAAAGGCAGACGGAACCGTCGATTTAGAAGGCAAAAAAATAAATCTTGATGTTAATACGACCATAGAAAAATCAAAAGCCGAGAATATAGCATCAATACTTCCTCCTACTTTGGTACCTAAGTATATGACCATTGAAAAAATTAAAAATTATGGTGTTTATGGAGATATTGAAGCTGAAATACAAATAAAAGGGCAAATTCCTCAGCCCAATATAACGGGATACGTTAAAGCTGATAATGTTCATGTCCTTGATAAATCATTACATAAACTGCACAAAGGAACCGTATTTATAAGATTCGACAAAAGAATCTTAAATATGGATATTCTTGTTAATATGTTTAATAACCAAAAAGCAACTGTTAAGGGATATGTATATATGTTCCGAGACGGAATTAATAATGTTACGGTTAAAACAACGGATAATATAGATTTCCCGCTGGCTCAAAAGATAATAGTACCCATAAGTAAGGTTTTTAATTTCCAATTAGGGCCTATTCCCGATATGAATATTAAATCAGGCAGCGGCATTATTGATGTCAACATAAAAGGGAATATGAGTTTTGTTAATATAGACGGTTTTTCTGACTTCCATAATGCGGTATTATCATATAACGGATTATATGGAGTTGTTGATAAAGGCAAGGGAAGGCTTGATTTTAAGGATGATGTTATAAGTTTTAAATCCGAACAGGCATTTGTTAAGTCAAATCCTTTAAGTGTTGAAGGCAGGGTTAAAATAAATGATAATTTGGACTTTAATATATCTTCAACAAAGGCAAAAGCAGAGGATTTACTTGAAATAATAAATAACAGCACATTATTGAAGGATGTAAAAGACGGACTTAAAGTAATAACCGGTGCAGAGGGAAATACAAGATTATTTGTAAATTTAAAAGCCAAAATAGTACCTGTACCATTTGGACATCCGCCTTTACCGCCTGAGGAAGCTTTTGAAGATATGAAGGTTAAGGGCTCATTATATCTTTTCGGCGATTCTTGTTTTATTGAAGGATTTAAAACTCCCATTGAAAGTATTAAAGGTATTGTTGATTTTACCGAAACGGTTGTTGATATAAATAATTTATCAGCTGTATCGGGAACTTCACCTGTTACTATATACGGGAAAATTATTAATGATTTAAAAACAAAAATCCCTGATGTTGATCTTACGGTTACAAGTAAAAGTGTTAATTTAAAAGATACAATAAGATTTTTAACAAAGTCTTATTTATACCCCGAAAATTATCCTGATTTATCAAGTTTGTATAATATAGCTTCAAAGCATGATTTGTATTTTAAGTATAAAGCAAAAGCCGTTGATTTTATTACGGATAAAGCTTATGCAGAAATGAATTTCATAAATGATAATGAAGATAATCCGATTAAAGCAAAGTCTGGCAGAATAATTTTGAATAAATCAACTGTTACCGTAGATAATGTTAATGCTTCATTATATGACTCGAATTTATCGGTTAACGGAAATGTTCTTAGAGTTGATACTATTAATCCGATTTATAATTTAAAAATCCAAACGGATAATTTTAATTTTGAAAATTTAAATGATGTTTCAAAAATTACAATAATGCCTGATAAGTTAAAATGTATAATTGAACAATTTAAGAATTTTAAAGGTTTTTCTGATTTGGATATAAGTATTGATAAAAATATATTTAAAGGGGAAATATATGTTAAAAATCTTTCCATGCAGCATAAAAAAACAAATATTCCCGTAGTATTTGACAGTTTCCCTGTTATATTTAAAGAAAATAAAATAATAATAGATAATATGACGGCAAAAGTGGCAGATATGCCTTTATTTGGTGATTTTACACTGTCTGACTGTTTTACAAAACCTAAAATATTCGGTTATTTTACTTCTAAATTGACAAATAACTTTATAAAAGGTTATTTAAGTGAAGATGTAATGAAAAATATAAGTTTAGAAGGTGATATAGGATTTTCTTCTAAAATAAAGGGTGAAATAAATAATCTGATTATAGAGCCTAAACTTGTTTTAAATCCTGATGCGGATATAACTATTGGCGGGATTAATGTCGGTGATGTTAATGAAAAAAGAGAATTTAAAGGCAAAATAAATATCTTAAAAGATAAAATATTAATAAATGATTTTAATTATACAAAGTATATTGCCTCTCAAAATAATAAAATGAATACAATAGTTTTTGCGACATCAAAAGGGGAATTGGCGATTAAAAACGGCAAAATAATTCCTAAAATATTTGAGATGAAAACAAATAAGAACCTGCCTGCAAGAATTTTAAATGTATTTTTAAAAACACCTGTTTTAACTCAGGGAAGTTTTAATTGTGATATTAAATATATGGCTGATTTTGTCAGAAAAACTTCAAAAATAACAGGAAATCTTGATTGCAGAAATCTTGATATTCCTCTTTTTGATTCAATTGTTAAAAATATTCACCTTTCAGCCGACGATAACAAAATAAATCTGTCTCTTTTTGCATTTATAACCGACTCAAAGGTAAATGTTAATTCAATAATAAAAAATAATTTTTCTCAGCAGCCTCAAGTTGAAGCATTAAATATATATGTTGATCAAATAGACAGAAATAAACTGTTTGAGAGATTTTCTCAGATTCATACGGCAATGAATACAAATAATAAAATAAAGAATATGGATTTAAATGGCTTGAGTATTGCAAACGGGCATTTAGAGGTAAAAGAACTATTGATTAAATCACTGGTCGCCAAAAATTTTACATCCGATTTTAATGTGGATAAAAACGGAATTTTTAACGCCCAAAATATGAATGTTGATATATCTCAAGGCAGTATAAAAGGTAAAATGTCATATAATCTTTCAACTACTGCAGTAAAAGGTGATTTTGAACTAAATAATGTGGATTCAAATTATATAGCAGAAACATTATTTGAGGGTAAAAATCAAATATACGGTAATGCAAACGGAAAAATGTATTTAAAAACCAAGGGAATGACGGATACTGAAATGATTAATAATCTTTCGGGAAATGTTTCTTTTAATATCTCGGACGGAAGAATGCCAAAACTCGGTTCTTTAGAGTACCTTTTAAGAGCAAGCAATATATTAAAAAGCGGACTAACAGGATTTACGCTAAACAGTATTTTGGAATTATTGAATCTTGTTAAAACAGGATATTTTTCTAATATCTATGGCAGTTGTAATATAGAAAACGGGATAGCAAAAAATATTGAAATATTTTCTAAAGGTGAAAATATGAGTTTATATATTCATGGGAACTATGATATTGCAGACAGTCATGCGGATATGGAAGTACTAGGGAAACTATCAAACCGTATTTCAACTATATTCGGAAGATTGGGTAATACATCATTGAATACGTTCTTTAGATTAATTCCGGGTATATCGCTTTTAGACTTCGGCAGAAAAGATTTTATAGAAGATGTTGAAAAAATCCCGTCTTTTACGGGCGGTGACTATGAAGCAAGAATTTTTCAGGCTATAATTAACGGTAATATCAATGAATCAGGATATGTACAAAGTTTTAAATGGGTAAAACAATAAAAAAGAGGCATTATATAGCCTCTTTTTAAATATCCCTAATCGGATTCCCGTTTATAATTAATAATTTTTAAGCTCTTTTATTCTTTTTTGCATTTTTTGTCTTTTTGCTTTCATTGCCTTTTTTTGTTCATCTTTAATTTTGTTAAATTCTTTTTTCTGTTCAGCCGTTAAGGTTGCTTCAAAGTTTTTCATATTTTCTTTTCGTTGATTGTCAGCTTGAACTCTTAATGTCTTTAATTCTCCTGAAATCTTTTTTAATTGTTTATCTTTTTCTTCATTAGTAAGATTTGTATCTCTTTTCGTTTGAATTAACTCTTGTCTTTTTTTATGTATTTCATCAAGAACAGGTTTTATTGCTTCTCTGTCTTTTTTCTTTTGTTCTTCAATTTGTTTTTTTTGTTCTTCAGTCAAGTTTAAACGTTTTTCAAACTCTGCTTTTTTAGCCTGCATTTCTTCATGTGAATGACATTTGGGCATATTCATTCTCATAGGATGGTCTTTATCTACTTGAGGACCGGGACCGAAGTATTTAAAAGCTTTAGGACATTCTTGCGGAACCGGTGTAATTTCTACTCCGGCAGGAGCCAGCATATTATTAGCAGCATCGTTTGCTGCAAAAACGGTATTTGTACTTAATAAAACTACCATTAAAGGTAAAATTGACAACATTATTTTGTTTTTCATGGATTCTCCTTTCAAATTAAATCTTTTAAAGTTATACTTAGTTCTTTGCGCGCGTTAAAAAGTCTTGATCTTACTGTCCCTACAGGACAATTGAGTTTTTCTGCTATTTGTTCATAATTCATATCTTTCATTTCATACATTACAATTACTTCACGTAATTTCGGTTTTAATTTTTCTATTGCATCTATAATTTGTTTTTGTCTTTGTTTTCTGATAAATATGTCTTCAATACTTTCTTTATCATCTTTTATTTGGAATAGTTCATCTTCTTCGGTAACGGTATTTTGAGAGTGCTTAAAGTATGCGGATTTCATATAATCACGGCAAAGATTTGCGGTAATTGTACTAATCCAGCTTTTGAATTTTCCGCTTTCTTTATATTTATCCAGATTCTTATATGTTCTTATATAAACTTCCTGTTCAATATCTTCATTATAAGAACCTGTCATATTAGAAATAATTTTTCTGATATTATTTCTGTATTGATTTAATATTTCTTTCAAACTAATACCTTCACATTATAATTCAAGAAATCCGTATTCATCGGTAGGCAGTCCCATTGCACTTACGCAGGAATCATCTGATGAGTTTATTATATAATTGTCATCATAGATTTTATAACCTGTAAATGCCGAAAAACCTATAAAAAGAACAAAACAGCAAGCCAATTTTTTTATATTGGATAATTTCTTACTCTCCTGTTTTTTAAGATACAAAGGAGCAACCTCTTTTACGAGCATGGAAACTTTTTTTTGTATTTCATGTTCTTTTTGGCAATCGGGACATTCTTTCAGATGATTTAGAAAATCTTCTTCACTTTTAAAAGTGAAGTAAGCTTCATATTTATCACATTTATGTTCGTCACTCATTGTTTTTTCCTCTTTCATTATGTATAACGAGGAAGTAAAATTAAAAGTTCATTTTTATTTAATCTAGTGTCGCAACTTTACGCTCGGTCTTGTCGCTCCTTCGGCTTATCGTAAAAATTTACTCGGACATTATTCTAAATTTAATGAATTACCTGAAAGTTCAAGGCTGTTATATAATTCTTGGAATTTTCCGATAAAAGTTTTATAAGAAACAGAGGGAATTGATGAGCGCAAATCCATTAAATATGTCATAGTTTTTGTATCTAATTCATATAAAGCTAAATCAGCCTGTCTGTATAACTTATTAATTTGCAGTTTTTTTTCGGTATCGGAAAAATCAGCCGAATTTTTTACGATTTCTATCTGATCCAATATATTAGATAGATTATCTGCGGTTACAACTATTGTATTAACATAAAATTGTGATACCATCTTGTAATTATCCAGTCTTAAACCTACAACTTCACTTTTATTAATCATAGAAAGGAAGTCGAACTCGGCAAGTGCTCCAAGTTGTTCTATCTTATAATTTATTTCTTCTTCGGATGTTATAGCCGCATATACTGATTGAATACCGCTAAATAATACTAATATTATTAATCCAATAACGGATAGTATTTTCTTTTTCAATTTTCTCTCCTTTTATTATTTTTGTAAGAAATTATTAAAAGCATCTTCTGTTTTAGCTTTTTGAGCTTTGTATTGTTTATATTGCTCTTCAGTTAAAACTGCTTTATATAATAAATTTGTTTCATCCTCTAATTTTTTTTGTTCTTCTTTAAGCGTGTCAATATTTTTTTGGTAAGATTCGGTTAATTTAGCAATATCTTCGGGTGATTTACCTAAGCCTGCGGAATTTTTGAGATTATGAATCAAGGAGTTATATTCAATTATTTTTTGCTCTAAATTATTATTTTCGGTTTTATATTTAAAATGGATTCTGGAAAGTTGTTGTCTTTGATTAGCGGTAATACCGTCTATTCCGCTAAAATCATCAGCACTGATAACTGCTGTATTCATTAATAATAAGGCGGTTAATACTATTAAGCTCTTTTTCATAATAACTCCTTCTTATTTATAGTCAGAATATTCTTCTGATTTTTTCATCCATTCATCTTCACCGACACAAAAGGCATGGTTCCAAAACCGTTCGATAGCATAAGTTTCTCTTTCATCTCTATGAAGGATATGAACAATAACATCTCCATAGTCTAAAAGATTCCATCTGTTTTTGGCATCATTTTCTTCGCCGATAGGAATTCTGTCAAAAAAATCTTTAACTTTTTCTCTTACATAACCTGTTAAAGCTTTAACATGAGTACTTGTATCAGAGGAACAAATAACAAAGTAATCAGCCAAAACAGAAATGTTAGAAATGTTAAGAATTTTAATATCCTTAGCTTGCCTGTCATCTAAAATACGTGCTATAACACTTGCGAATTTATCGGATGTAATTTCTTTCAAAATAATATCTCCATAAACTAAAAGAATTATAGCATAAATTAAAGTTATATATAATTTTTAAGATTTTTTGTAATATTATTATTTCTGCATAATTTTTTGAGTTTACTCATGGCTCTGTTTTCAATTTGCCTGATTCTTTCTCTAGAGACACCGTAATAAGTGCCGATTTCTTCAAGAGTTTTCTTTTCACCGTTATCATCAAGTCCATAGCGCATAATTAGGACATTGCGTTCTTTTTCGCTCAAGTGATTAAGCATTTTTTTAATGTCGCAAAATAAATTATCCTGAGTTACTTTAGTATCAGGGGATAGTGTAGATTCATCCACAATAAAGTCAGATAATTTAGTATTTTCATCTTTTTGATTAGCAGGAGATTCAATACTAATAGTACCTTGAGCAGATTCAATTAAAGAAGATAATTTTTGAACCGGCATGCCGATTTTATATGCAATTTCCTCTTTAGTGGGGGCGGCACCGTTTTCTATGGTTAAATCAAGAGAAATTTTCTTAATTTTACTTAAAGTTTCAATCATGTGAACGGGAAGCCTTATTAGACGTGATTTGTCTGCAATTGCTCTTGTAATTGCCTGCTGAATCCACCATGTGGCATAAGTAGAAAATTTATAACCTTTTGAATAGTCGAATTTTTCTGCGGCTCTCATAAGCCCCATATTGCCTTCCTGAATAAGGTCAAGAAAAGAAAGACCTCTTCCTATATATTTTTTTGCAATGCTAACAACGAGCCTTAAATTGGCGTTAACCAGTATTTTTTTTGCTTTTTCCGAATTTTCTTCCTTAATTTTTTTTGCTATTTCAAGTTCTTCTTCATTACTCAAAAGTTTAATTTTGCCTATTTGCTGCAGATAAATTTTAACTGAATCATCAGCAATGGCACTGTTTTGAGTTTCAGGCAGTTTTGGCTCTTCAACATTCTTAAAAATATCATCATCATCAAGCTGCAAAACCAAATCACCCTGATTTTGGTCATTATCATTGCTTAACTGAAAATCATCCACGCTATCGGACATTTTTGCCTCCAATAATAAACTATTATACACTAATCCCCGATTTTTGCACCGATTGCTTGACAGATTCATAAATAATAATACTTGCTGCATTTGCCACATTTAATGAGTCAAAATCAGAAAGCATAGGTATTTTTACTCTAAAGTCAGATTGTTTCAGTATAGTGCCGGAAATTCCTTCCTTTTCGGAGCCCATGACTATTGCAAAATTCATATTGCAATAATCAATTTCATAGTAATTATCCTTAGCATTTATATCTGTTGCAATTATCCAGAAGTCGTTATTTTTAAGCTTATCAATTACAGCCGGAAGACTATTAACCATTATTATATCAATATGGTTAACGGCGCCTGCCGAAGATTTCTCTACTGTAGCATTAACATTTGCATTCCTTCTTGAAGGGAAAATAACGGCATTAAAACCTGCACATACTGCTGTTCTTATTATTGAACCAAAATTATGCGGGTCTTCTATTCCGTCCAATATTACTACTTTCTTATTTCCTTTTATATCTTTTTTTATAAAATCATCAATATCTGTATATTTTATCGGGGCAACATACGCTATAACCCCTTGATGTGAATATTCCTTAAATTGTGTGAATTTCTCCTTCGGTAAAAACTGAAATACAATCCCTTTTTGTTTTGCTAAATCTATAATTTGGGAGATTTTACCGTCATCCTTAATCCCTTTCATTAATATTATTTTATTAACTTCCCGCGCTCCTTTTACAAGCAGTTCAATTACATTATTTCGTCCAAAAATATAATTTTCCATAAATTTCTCATATATTTAAATTATGACATTTTTTACTATATAAGGCATTATTAATAATAACTATTGTATTATACATTAAATGGTATAGTTGTTACAAAAAATTTAATACGTTAAGTTTCTTGTCAAAAATGCCAATAACAATTATTATTATTATAATGAAGTTTTAAGGTACAAAAATAGGTTGATTATGAGTGAATTGTTAGAAAAAATAGGATTTAAGAAAAAGATACATGTTGGTATTTCTTTATCTGTTAATAATTTTATAGAGCTTGTTTGTGTTGATAAGAACTCTAAGAATGTTACAAGATACGCATCAGGCAATATAAAATATAATAATGCGATAAGAGAAATTATAGATTTTGACGAATTCCAAGAGGTGGTCGAAAGCTTATTTGAAGAAGCAGGACTTGACCCAAAGGAATGTAGTGTTACATTAAATCTGCCAAATGTACATTTCGGAATTTCCACACTTGAAACAGCTGCGGATACTCCTTATATAATCGAAAATCTTCAAAGTGAATTGGAAGATTTATATATCTTTAAAAGAAATGAACCTGTAATATCATATTCATTTATTAATTCTGCTGATAAAGACCATCCTAAAATTATCTATAGTGCCATCCAAACAAATGTTATCGGAAGAATAATTGAAATATTTGATAATATGCAGGCAGATCTTGTAAGAATAGATAATTCTATTTCTTCTCTTTTAAAATCACTGCAATATTGCGACAGATTCAGCAGGTATTTTGAAAAAAGTCAAAATACAGCGGTGTTGTTAATTACTCCAAACAGCTATCATATGTTTTATATGAACGCTAATAATGTTGTTGATTATGTAGAAGAACCTATAGCAATAAAATCTTTCTCAATAGATGAATTATATACAAATATTTCAAAAACAGCTATAGAAATGTTGGAAAAACATTCACCCTCTTCTTTATTAATAATAAGTGAAACGGATGAAGTAAAATCAGAATTGATGTCATCAAGAATTAATTTTAGCGGTGATGTTGATTGTGTAAATAAAAGTGTAAATAACAGCGAGAAATTTATAGAAGTTTTAAGTTCAGGCAGTGAAATAGACGAAAATATGATTTCATATTTAACAATAGAAGCGGTAGGGGCTGCTGTTGCCGATTATGCCGAATATCCTTTGAATATTAATTTTATGCCTTTAGAAAGAATTAATCCTAATTTAGTTGAAGTTTTCGGATATGAGGTAGATTTTTACAGATTTTTATTGATTTTAGCAGGTGTAGCTGTTCTTGGAGCTGTGGTTTTCGGACTTATTTTAAAATCATTCTTCCAAAGCCGGATTGACAGTGTTAATGATTCAAACAGAACAAAACAAGAAGAAATCCAAGTATTTCAAAGAAAAACAACTGCAAATCTCGAAGGCGGAAAGAAAAATATTTTCCCGACTTTAAAGAAAATTGTAGATAATAATACTGCGGTTATAACAGCATATAACTTGTTGTCAACGGATATCCCCGAGAATGTGTACATAAAGAAATTTGTTACAAATTCAGAAGGCGGTATAGGAATACTTGGAGAAGCAAAGACAAGTGATTTGGCTGAAACCTTTGCAAGCAGACTCGGAGCTAAAAATCAAGATTTAACACTGTCCAAAATTTCAATAAATTCAGCTAATGATTTGCTTCCGAGCAAAATGGCCGAAGGTTTTACATTTGAAATTAAGACGAAAAGTGTAGATGTTGCTTTAAATGAAGAAGAAGATTTAATCAGAGCAAATATAGAAAATACAATTACAGGTATAAATACGCCTGTTTACAACAGCGGATATCCTTCCGGCGGTGTAAACGGACAAGGTATTGAGGCTCCTAAATCGGTAACTCCGCCTCCGCCTATTATTTAACTTTTGTATTAAGACAAGTTGAGGAAATTATGAATAAAAAAAATAAACAATTGATTCCGTTATGTTTTGTAATTGCAGTAGTATTGTTCTTTGGGCTTATTTATACTACGGTCAGTTCTACATTTGAAGAATATAAAAATACGGGAACTTCGGGTAATGTTGTTGATGCCCAGCTTAATAAGGCAAAATCTGAATTTAATGATTCGGTTAAGCAGAAAAAAGAAAATGAAACTCAAATGCAGTCTATCAAACAGGTATTTGAAACAAAAGAAAATTCAGATGGTGAAAACCTTGGCGCTTTTGGTACCATGTTTGAGGATATTATAAAACTTATTCAATCTAACAGTTTATTAATCCGCTCAATCGAATATGATATGAGACCTGCTGAAGATCAAATTTATTTGAATTATCTTGATATTTATAATGTCTGTGAATTGAAGTTCTTTCTTGTAGGTACATATACACAATTAAAATCTTTATTGAAAGAATTAACAACAACGTTTCCGTATCTTGTTTCTATATCAAGGATGAATGTTACGGCATTCACGGGTAATACTGATTATATTTTGATAAATTTATCAATTACATTATATTCTAAGAAACCCAGAAAATAAGATTATTTAATTTGAAAAGAACATTTACTGCATTGCGCTTTAGGGTGCAATGCAATATTATTTTCAAGGTCAATAAGCCGAACTATTTTAGTATTCAATTTAGATGAGCACATAGGACATCTAAGATTTTCTGTTTCTCCTGATAATATTGCTTTTTTAACATCATTGATATATTTTTCACTGACTATATCGTAAGAATCGAGCATAATACGTTCATACTGTTTTATATCAACAGGATTAAGCTTTAAAGCTTTAGCAAGTTTTTGTCTTATTGTTGCGGGCAGGAATAAGTCTTTACCTGCTTCAATATCTTCAATAGTTTCAATAGGAATGGCAGATTTCTTTGATAATCCGATAACAGAAAGACCCGCTTTTTCACGAGTCTCTCTTATAAATTCCGACAGTGATTTTTCGTATGCCATTTTATTATGCCTTTGCCTTTTTTGCTTGTGCCCTGTCATTCCACAAAGCTATTAAAGTATTTGCAAAGAATATACTTGAATAAGTACCTATAATAACACCTAAAATCATAACAAGTACGAAGTCTTTAGTAGTAACTCCGCCGAAGAAATATAGAGCACCTAAAGTTAATAATGTTGTTAACGATGTATTTATACTTCTTGCCAGTGTTTGATTAACGGAGGCATTAACAATCTCATCATAGGTAGCTTTTTTAGAATAGAATTTTAAATTTTCTCTTACTCTGTCAAAAACAACGATTGTGTTATTTACGCTGTAACCAAGAACTGTAAGTATTGCGGTTATGAATAAACTGTCTATAGTAGTTCCGTAGAATAGTCCGAATAGTGAAAATACGCCTACAACAAATAAAACATCATGAAATAATGCTAAACATGCAACTACCGCAAATTCAAAATGGAATCTTAATGTCAGGTATATAACAATTGCAAGAAGTGCTAAGCTTATTGCTATAAGTGAATTAACAAATAATTGTTTACCAAGCAAAGGCCCGACTGAATTTACCTGAACAAGCTGAGCATCAGGATAGTCACTTGAAATAACTTTTGTTACTTCATCAATTGTTTCATTTTGTCCGTCTTTTGAAAATTTTGTTTTTATAGAAATTATGTTTTTTATTGAATCATTTTCGGAGGTCGCAGGTTTTAAAATTTGAATGACAGGATTTTCAATATTATTATTTGATAAATCAATTCTTATTTTACCTATTTCATTAGTAGATATATCCTTATTAACGGAGTATTGAAGTATTGTACCACCTGTAAAATCAATACCTACGAGTAGTGGTGTATGAGTAGGATATGTTTTTACCGACCAGAGCATAGCAATGACCCCTGGCAAAAGTAATATAAATGAAATAGCGAGCCAAAGCCACCTGTATTTAATAACATCTATAATTTTTTTTGTGTCTAAAACACTGTATGACATTTCATAATCTCCTTAAAATTAGTCCAATACTCCAAATTTAGCTTTTTCGCGCTCGGTTTCCGCTGCTTCATAAGCTTGATTAATATCTGATTCTTTTAATCCAAACATAGCGGGATACTTTAATTGTCCCGTACCGAATATTAAGTGCATTAGATTTTTAGTAACAGTAATTGCGGAAAACATACTCAACATTACACCTATTGCAAGAGTAAGAGCAAATCCTTTTACAATGTTTGAACCCAAGAAATAAAGAATAACACAAATAATAATTGTAGACATATTAGAGTCAAAAATACTTGTAAATGCTCTGTCAAATCCTGAGTTAATAGCAGTAAAAAGAGTTCTTCCCGATTTTAATTCTTCTTTTGTTCTTTCAAAAATGAGGATGTTAGCGTCAACCGCCATACCAATACTTAATATGAATCCTGCGATACCTGCAAGAGTTAATGTAACGGGTACTGCTTTAAATATTGCAAATACAAGCAAAGAATAAATAATAAGTGCTATATTAGCAATTAATCCTGGAACTCTGTACCAAATGAGCATAAATAACATAACGGCAGCTATACCAATAAAGCCTGCAATTTTACTTTTATGTAAGCTGTCAGCTCCTAAAGTCGGGCCTACCGTATTTTCTTCAATTATTTCGGCAGGTACGGGAAGTGCTCCGGCGTTTAAGAAATCAACGACTTTCTTTGCCTCATCATGAGTAAATTCGCCTGTTATTTGAGCATTACCGCCTGTAATTTCAGCTTGAACAACGGGTTGAGAAATGTTCTCACCGTTAAAATATATCGCAATCGGATAATGGAGAAATTCTCTTGTTAATTTAGCGAATTTTTCCGCACCGTTAAGATTAAATTGTAATGAAATAAGCCATTTGCCTGCTGCATCTGTTCCTACTTCAGCTTTTTTAAGGTCTTCACCTGATAGTCCTGATGATTCAAATCCGACTACATTACCGTTTTCTATTATCGGTTTTTTAAAATCAAGTTCTGCTGTTTCACCTATGATTTCTCTTGCATACTTTGGATCTGCAACGTTAGGTATTTCAACGAGCAACCTGCGTTCTCCCATTCTTTGAACCATTGTTTCAGATACGCCTAATGCATTAACTCTGTTTTCAATAGCTGCTTTAAGACCGTCCATTGTATCATTATCGATAGTCGGTATATTGGCTGTTGTTTGTGCTTCAAGAACTATTCTTGAACCTCCGACTAAATCAAGCCCCAACGGAATCGGCTTTACTTTTATAATTACAATGGAAATAATAGCAAGAATTACTATTGCCCAGAACATAATTATTTTATTTTTCATAAATATCCCCTATAAATAATAAAATACTGATTTAATTTTAACAAAAAAAAAACGGGCATACATAAAATAATAAATTATGTTGCAAAAAGTAAATTAATACTTTTATTTATAAGGGAATGTTATAATGTTTACTGTAGAAAAAAGGAACAGAAAATGGTTGTAAAAGAAAAAGAACAAGAAACGGTAAATATTTCCGAAGAAAGGAAAAAAGCACTTAAAGTTGCTATAGATAAAATTGAAAAAGATTTTGGAAAAGGTTCAATAATGCGTCTTGGCGACAAGCCTGCAGTAAATGTTGAAACTATATCAACAGGGGCTTTGTCATTGGATGTGGCATTGGGTATTGGCGGAGTTCCCAGAGGCAGAATTATTGAAGTTTATGGACCTGAAGCAAGCGGAAAAACCACACTTGCTCAGCATATAGTTGCAGAATGTCAAAAAAAAGGCGGTATCGCAGCGTTCGTTGATGCGGAACACGCTCTTGATCCTGAATATGCCAGAAATCTTGGAGTTAATGTTGATGAACTTCTGATTTCTCAGCCTGATACAGGTGAACAAGCATTGGAAATAACAGAAGAACTTGTTCGTTCGGCTGCTGTAGATATTGTTGTTGTTGACTCCGTTGCTGCTCTTGTTCCTAAAGATGAAATAGAAGGAGCAATGGAAGATAAACAAATGGGGCTTCAGGCTAGATTAATGTCTAAGGCTTTAAGAAAATTAACGGGTATTGTAAGTAAAACGAATACGACAGTTATATTTATTAACCAGTTAAGACAAAAAATAGGCGTTATGTACGGAAATCCCGAAACTACAACAGGCGGTAATGCCCTTAAATACTATGCAAGCATAAGACTTGATATCAGAAAAACCGAAACTCTTAAAAAAGATGATAAAGAAATAGGTAACAGAGTTAAAGTCAAAGTTGTTAAAAATAAGGTAGCGCCTCCGTTTAGAATCGCCGAATTTGATATTATATACGGTAAAGGTATCAGTAAATCCGGTTGTATTATTGATATGGCAGTTAATCTTGATATTATAAAAAAAGCAGGTGCTTGGTTCAGCTATAATGATGAGAAATTAGGTCAAGGCCGTGATAAGGTTAAAGACTTATTCGCTGAAAATCCTAAACTTGAAGCAGAAATTGAACAAAAGGTTCGTGAAGCTCTTAAGGATAAAGAATAATTTTTAAAGAAACTGCCATAAAGGCAGTTTCTTTTTTAAAATATTATTTGTTTTATAAATGCCGTAATGTATTTACCGAAAAATAGCATTAAAAACGATGAAAATAATAATGCAGGTCCAAATGGTACCGAATTGAATCCTTTTTCATTTACAGTCTGTTTTAGCCCTGTTATTGTTTTTATTGCAGTGAATATTAATATAATTATAAATCCTAAAGTTATAATTAAATTTAAAGTAAATACATTAGAAAGAATAAAATATATTGCGGCAAAAATTATGAAGGTCGAAATATAAATAAGTAATTTTGTTTCTTTTTGTTTATATAGGTTAATTAAAAAAGAAGGAAGAATGCAGACAGCTTGAAAAATAACCGCAGAAGCAACTGCAGCAATAAAATATTTAATACCTAATAATGCGCCTGCTCCTGCCGCTAAATATGTATCACCTTCAGCAAATGCACGTTTATACTTATTTACATATTCATTAACGGTTGAATTGTTTTCTTCCTGTTTATCTTTTTTTATAAGATAATATGAACCTTTTGCAATTAATTCCATAATTATTGCCGAAAATAAAAAACCGGTCAGCGCAAAATATATATTATTTTCAATAATGGAATATATAATTGCGGTTATTATAAAAATCCAGCAATGACTGTCAAAAACTGTTTCTTCTTTTATATCGGTTATTGTTATTACAATAGAAATTGATAGTAAAATTAGTAAAAGAAGCGTTTTTAATGTGAATCCGAAACATGAAAACACGCTCCAATATATTAATGCTGTCATGGCTTCTACTAAAGGATATTGCAGGCTGACTTTTTCTTTACAGTTTCTGCATTTACCTTTAAAAATCAAAAAATAAGATATAACCGGAATATTGTCATACCACTTAATAGGGCTGTTGCATTTAGGACATTTAGAAGAAGGCAAGACTATTGATTCATTTGATAATGCTCTTAGTGCAACTACGTTTAGAAAACTTCCTATACAGGCTCCCGTAATAATCATAAAAATTGAATAAAATAAATAATCACTCATAAAATATCTCAATTCTATGCAATATTTTCTTTTTCAGACAATATAAATAACAAGTTATTTAGTGCTTTTTTTAATCTTCTTGAAACTTGCATTTGAGAAATTCCTAATTTATTAGCTATTTGAGTTTGGCTCATATCTTCAAAATAGTTCATGACAACAACTTCACGGAGTTTTAAATCAAGTTTTTTAATTGCTTCCGATATGAGAATTTTATCTTCCTGAAAAGATTCAAGATTGTAATGATTATCATCGGCAATTTTATCAAAAAGAGAAAGTGACTCATCATTTCCGGATGTAATAAACTGATCCAGAGAAATAGTCTGTTTCCTTCTCTCGACGTCAATAACTTCTTTAATTTTGCCGACCGAAGTCCCAAGTTCCTCTGCTATCATAGCTTCAGTTGGTTCATTACCTTTATCATCTTTTAATTTTTGCATTAATTTGTTGACTCTGTATGCAAGTTCATAAATTTCCCTAGGCGCTTTAATCATAGAGACTTTATCACGTAAGTAATGTCTTATTTCGCCTGTAATTAAATATGTGGCGTAAGTTTTGAAATTTTCGCTGACTTCAGGATTATAAAGCTGAATAGCTTTGACAAGTCCGACACTTCCTACTTGAATTATATCTTCAACCGGATCGGTATTTCTTCTCGCAAGTCCTCTTGATATTTTTTTTACAAGCGGCATGGCGGCAAGTGCAATTATATTCTGCAAATGTTTTTTCTGTTTTTCATCTTCCGTTGACTTATATAATTTAAGCCATTCGCCTATTTCTTCATAATTTACTGTATAATCAGCCACTATATTATCCTCTTGTCTTTATTATTATATCATACTAATTTAAAGGAATACGGTAAAATATCATTAATCTTATAAATGCTGCATTCCGAATTTTCATTTTCAAGTATAATTTCGATATTTTGCCCTTCTTCAAATTCTTGAAGCCATTGGCGGCAAGCTCCGCAAGGAAAGCAATTTTTTGATTTGGGGGAATATATTGCTATTTTTAATAATTGTCCTTTTTCACCCGATGAAATAGCTGTTGATATTGCATTTCTTTCTGCACATAACGAAAGCCCGTAACTGGAATTTTCTATATTACATCCCTTATAATAGTTTCCGCTTGAATAAAACACGCAAGCACCGACCGGAAAATTTGAATAAATACAATATGCATTTTTTGATGCTTCTTTTGCCAATTCCAAAAGTTCATAATTATTCATTGCAATAAATCCTTTTCCCTATTTTATTCTACATTTAAATAAAAACTTAGAATATAGTGCAAACGAATGATATAATATAAGCGCTTTACAATAGTTAATCTATTTACGCAATAAAATATTGGTTATATTATTATATTAGTATGTCCGAACAAAATTTTACGATAAGACACGAAGTGGTGTGAGTAAAATTTTGAGAGTGACGTTATTGAAAAGGTTACAAAACGAGCAAGCGAAAGATGAGCTTTGCGAGCTTGTATGCGTAACGAAGTGAAGTCTGAGCACTCGTACAGCGACGAGGAGCGAAATTACGTACGGACAAGGTCCGGATAGCGAGAGCCGAAATGAGGGCAACCGAAGGTGAACGAATGGCAGGCTTGAGCGAAAGTAATTTAAAGACAGTCGGTGGTAGAGTGCAACACCAGATTAAATTAGAGGAACTGTCTCGGGAGGAAGCTTGGTACAGAAAATAAAAATAATCGGCGGAAATCGTTTAACAGGTGAAGTTTCAATAAGCGGCGCCAAAAATGCTGTACTTAAATTAATGGCTGCTGCTCTTCTTGCTAAAGGTGAAAGCAAAATATACAATGTACCTCAACTGACCGATGTTGACATTATGCTTAATGTTATTAATCAATTAGGTGCTAAGACTTCTTATGATAAACAAGAAAAATCAATAACGATAGATGCAACTAATATTACTGAAGTAAAAGCCAGTTATGAACTTGTAAGCCGTATGAGAGCCTCCTTTATAGTTTTGGGCGCACTTGTCGGGAGATGCAGAGAAGCTGTTGTTGCACTGCCGGGCGGATGTGCTATAGGTGAAAGAAAAGTTGATTTTCATATTAAAGGGCTTGAAGCTCTCGGTACTTCCATAAAAATTGAAAACGGTTATGTTTGTGCTAAAGCTCAAAAACTTATTGGCACGGATATATATCTTGATATCCCTTCCGTTGGTGCTACTGAAAATATTATGCTTGCCTCTGTTTTGGCTGAAGGCTCAACCAGAATCCAAAATGCAGCTCAAGAACCTGAAATTGTTGACTTGGCTAATTTCCTTAATGCCATGGGGGCTGATGTTATAGGAGCAGGTACTTCTGAAATCGTTATTAACGGTGTTAAACAGGAAGATTTAAAACCTATTGAATATACTACTATTCCCGACAGAATTGAAGCCGGTACTTATATGGCTGCTTTTATTGCAACAAGAGGCTGCGGGATTATTAAAAATATTTACCCGAATCATTTGACTTTCTATACTTCAAAATTAACTAAAATGGGTGCTGAAATTAAACTTTTAGACCCTACTTCCATAGAAGTTTCCTGCAGAAGAAGATTAGAAGCTGTTAATATTATTACTCAGCCATATCCCGGGTTCCCTACAGACTTGCAATCACTTGCAATGGCATTGGCTACCGTAGCAGACGGCGTTAGTATTATTACCGAAAGCCTCTATGAAAACAGATTTATGCAAGTTCCTGAGCTTAGAAAAATGGGTGCTGACATTCATCAGGAAAGAAATCATGCTCTTGTTAAAGGTGTTAAATCACTCACCGGTGCTAATCTTAAAGCCAGTGATTTAAGAGCCGGAGCTTCTCTTGTTATTGCCGCATTAATTGCACAAGGTCAAAGTATTATTGATAATATTTATCATATAGATAGAGGGTATGAACTTCTTGAACAAAAGTTTAAAATGATAGGTGCTGATATTGTCAGATTCTCTGATGATGATACATTGGTTTCTCAAAATAAAGGAAATTTAAGTGAATCACAATTATAAAAGATGGTATGATCATGATCCTGTTTTGCTTGAAGTAATTAATCTGCTTCAAAACTATCAGAATGAATTAAGAGCACAGGCTGAAATATTTCTAAAGGAAATAGAAAAAAAAGTTTCTAAAGAAGCCATTGATAAATTTTATGAAATGGTAAGACCAAAAGTTTGCAACCGCTGGTATGATAAAGATCCTGTTATTTCAAGAACAGTAGAACTTTTAAGAGTTGTACCTCCCGATGTCCAAAAGGCTACCGCTCAAAGCTTTTTAAAAGCACTTGAAGAAATGGGAATTTATAAAAAAGTTTAATCAAAAACTTCGCTTGTTACTATATTTACTCTGATTGGTTTCATTAATTTTATATAGATTATCTGACCGTCTTTGGCGGTAAAATTTCTGCCTTTGAATGTTGATTTTGCAGCTTTTTTAATTATATTTCCTTCCACCTTTGGCGTCTCATTTTCTGCATAACCGATTATTTTAGTTAAAATGTTTTTATTATTTATGCAGGACAATTCAAATATTAATTCACCGTTTCTGACAAAATGCCTGCCTTTTGTAACGTCAAGAATTTTACCTGTCAGTATTATATCTTTTGATAATAATAAATGATGTTCATAATCAACAATATTACCTGCAAATGATGCTTTAAACATTTCACCTGCTTTGTTATTTTTACTGCTTATCTGACCTAAAATTACAATCGGTAAAACAGTTTTTGCATTTATTGTTACTACATCTTCATTTTGTATTACATTATCTATTATTATACCTTCAGCAATTTTCGGACTGGTTTCTTCTTTTATTTTTTCAGCCATATAAGAATCAATTTCACGCTTCATATTCGCAAAAAATACAGCCGCTTGAGCCCTTGAAACAAATTTATCATAATCAAGATAATTTTGCCTTGGCGGTTCTTTTGCTATAATACTTATTACTTCTGCTTTACCTGCTGTGACTTTAAACCAATCAGGTATGTTTTCGAAGTCTGAATATGCATTTTGCAGGGCAATTATTGCATCTTTTTTTGATATGTTTTCTGTTTTTAACAGGTTAACAAGGAATGTTATTATTTCACTTCTTGTTATATATCTGTTCGGGTAAAAGTGAGTTTCGTCTATTGGTTTTAATATGTCTAAATTTATTGCTTTTTGAATGTCATTATATGCCCAATGATTTACATTTATATCATCAAAAGTGTATATTTTTTCAATTGGCAGATTTTTCTGTTTTAAAGCTTTTATCGCTATTGAAGCAAACTCTGCTCTCGTAAGTAATTTAGACGGCATGAACATCCCGTTTGTATATCCGTCCATAATCTTTTCGTTTGTTATTGAATCAATTTCTCTATATGCCCAAAAACCTTGAGGAATATCTTTAAATTCTTTGGCTGACAAGCAGGGCATACTAATAAACAGAACAAAACAAAATAATAAGTATTTATAAAGAATCTTTTTCCTGTTTATTTTGTTTTTTATTTTTTTTGTTTTTGTCTGATGTATCATCAATTTTTTTAACTTTAATTCTTTCTGTTATATCTTCTTCATCAAGAATATTATTTTTACGTTTATTTCTGAGAACAGAAACAACATTTAAAAGAGCAAGAGAATTTAAGGAAGCTCTAAGCTGCATACTGCGGTCTGTAAAATTATTTTGTTCGTTTTGCTGCTGTTCTTCTTCCGTAAGAAAGTATTCAGTTCCTTGACTGGCTCTGTCATCTGCGGTTTTAGCTGCTGTACCTGAAATATCTCCGGATTTAAAGTTAATTCCGCCGCCAATACCGAGAATTCCGGCCGACCTGTTGTCAACCACTTACTTCTCTCCTTTATATTCTCACGTTGAATTATTATAAACCATTTTTTGATTTTTAACAACACAACGTTAGTATAAAACATTAACAAAAATAATTTTGCTTTTTTATAAATATTTACTAAATTAATTCTTTAAAAATTTCAGGAGTTTTTTCTAATAAAAATGAATTTTGCTGCTTTTGTGCTTCAATTTTTTTTGCCAGTTCAACTTTACGTTCCGTAACTTTCCTGTTGTATTTGGGAAGTAAAATACCTAACATAATTATTGAGAAAGCAATATCTGCTACTCTGCAAATATTTCTCAGATTTCTCGCTTTAACACTTGAAACTTCTGCTGCCGTTTTTAAATCAGTATTCTTTATCCAGTTGCCGAGTTGTTTTGTTCTGTATGAAACATCGCAAGCCAATTTTTCTATAACAGTTGCACCTTCTTTTATAATTGGTTTTTGAACTTCTTTACTTCTGTTTAAAAGTACAATATTTTCACCAAATAAATTTTTACCTGCCTGTGTTTTTGACAATGCTTCTATTAAAGAAGCTGTCCCTTTTTTTACATAATCTCCGAGAAAGTATAATCCTGAAAATGAAGCTAAATCTCTTACTGTTGTTTCTCTTAATTCATTTTCATCTTCAGCACCCATCATTCTGCTTGCGAAGGTTGATGCAGCTATCCATCGGCATTGATCCATTGTCGGGAATATACTTGAAAATTGAAACATTCCGAGTGACGGTTTTTTCATCATGGAAACAGCTGCTAATGAATACATTCCTATTGCTGAGGCAAGTTTTTTTAGGAAAAATTGTTTTTTTTCTTTTTCATTCATTTTTTGAGTTGTATCTTTTTTCCCGAAATCTTTATATATAGGTGCACCTTCTGCTTTAAACTGCTTTCTTGTTATTGCTCTGTTTATTGTCTGGACACTTACTGCTATAAGGAGTACAATCCCCATACCTATTATACTCTTTTTATTAACAAATCCTTTAAGGCTTGAACCGTATTTATCAATAGCTTCAATAATTTTAGAATTTGCTTCATTGCTTTGAAGTGATTTAAAGCCCTGTTGTTTGGTTACTTTGTCTTTAACCGTATTAAATTTGGCGCCTAAATCAACTACATCTCTAAGAGTATCTGTGAGATTTGACTGACGATTTCCGTTAAGTCTTAATATATTTTCCGCTTTTGTTATTGAAACAAGTTTTGTTTGTGCTTGCTGAAGGAGTTTTTTCTTTTCACTGCCTTTTGCTGATATTGCGGAAGTTATTTGAGAAACAGCTTCCTGAAATTCCGGCAGTTCCGCCTTGTCTGCATATTTAATCCATGTTTTACCTTCTAAACCTTCAAGTGAAGATAAGGCCTTTTGTACATATTCTCTTGTTTTGTCTATAGCACCTGATTCTTGAGCTTGTTTGTATATTTCTTTAAAATTATCAATAGCTTTTCCGTTTGCCCAAGAAGCTGCAGGGTTTGTTCCTTTTAGTTCTCTGCCTTTAGGTAAAATTTCTGCCAGTCCTTTTACTATTAGTCCCGGCATAAGGCAATTTACAAATAATCCCGAAAATTCCCGTCTGCAGGTTTCAAATGCTGCTGCCAGTCCTGTTTTTAAATCTACCAGTGTCCTTGGTATATTTGTTGATACCGTATCTACAAATGATACTTGTATCATTGCGTTTTTATCCAGTATCCCAAATCCTTTATCCAATAAATCAAATGCTAAATCTAAACCGCCGTTAAAGGAGGCTTGATTATTTCTATCTCTCGAAACCTTATTGCTTATTTTTCTTTCGGAATTTATTTTTATCGAATTTATTTTGTCTACCGTCATGGATTTTGAATTATTATTCTTTTATATTTCGACCTTTAGCAATGATATCAATTTAAGGTCTAAAAACAAATTTTGTTGCTAATATGATTTTTATTTTTACACTAAATGTAATAAAAAAAATGATAATTTTGCATTTTTTTACCCTAAATCTTTATTATTTTACTGGTTTTTTTTTAAAAATGCACGTTTTTTATTAAAAATGTAAAAAAAATTGTTTAAAAAATTAAAATTTACAATTTTTAATCATAAATAACAAATAAAACTTTGTTTATTTTTTGTTTTAATATGGCAGGATAATATGTATATTAATTCAATCAATTTATTCAATCAAAAAATAAACAAAACAAACTACAATAATATAAAAAAAATAAAATTTGTTCCCTCATTCTGCGGTGAACAGACAATAAAAAATGAAATTAGTCCTATTTATTACTATAATAATATCTTGTATCCTTTGGAAGAAAGAATATATTCCAGCAGAAATCAAGCTATGTTAGAGCGTCCCGGAGATTTTCTGATTAATAAATTTGAAAATGTTCCTTGTCCGGCTTGCGGTAGAATTATGCTTACAAGAAATCAATTTGATGAATTTAAACAGTTGATAGACAATGCTGAACCTGACAGTTATATTAATATTCTTGAAAAATATAAAAATTACATGCGTCCTATTGAATTGAGTGTTTTTGAAGAAATATCCGAACTCTCGCAAGAAACCGGAATTAAAGATATTAGAAAGCTTATTGAAATTTTGAGGCAGACTAAATTACCTCAATTGCAAAAAATTCAAAAACAAAAACTTAAAAAAATGAAAGCAATAGCAAAAAATCTTCCGAATACAGAAAAAAAAGTATTATCTTCTAAGCTTGTTAAACTGGAAACTTTTATTCAAAAAAAGAATCAGGAGGCTCCTTTTAGAAGAAAAATTATGATTGACAGAATAAGCAAAATTAAAATTTCTAACAAACATAAATATGAAAAATTACAAAATATAGCTAAAAGTTTTCCGACTTCAAGCGATACAAATTCTGCCTGGATTGTTAAATATTCCGGTAAAAATAAGCAGGGTGAACCTTGGAGTTCTCATGATATTGCAATAAGAATGCTTGAATTTTCTGTTCCAAATACAGACCATATCTTAGCCAGAGATAAAGAAGCTCATCATGATGATATTATTAATTATATGCCTATGCACTCCGGATGTAATTCTCAAAAATCAAATAAGTCTTTTCTCCATTGGTATAATGAGGACAGGCAGTTAAGAGAAAATAATTTAAATGCTTATTTTGATAAAGTAGATGAATTAATTTCTTCAGGCCGGATTACTGATGACAGATATAAACATTATGTTGCAGATGCAACTGAATTTATATCTGAACTCTCTTACGGACAATATAAATATAAAAAATAGTTTTATGCTATCGTATCGTACGATTTAATAGGCTGATTAGCCGCTTTTGTTTTTGATTTATTTAGATGGAAAATTTTATCCGGCGGATGGTTAGGTGATGTTTTTGCTATTTCGGGATCTCTTAAAATATATATTTCTTCTACCCTGTTACTCAATTTAGAAGGTGATTGTTTATACAGTTCTGCCGCATAGTCCATTTCAGGGTCTTGTATACCGTTTGAGTGCTTTATCCAAAATTCAGCGGCTTTTTTATATGCATCTTGTTCTTCTCTTATTGAGGTATATGCATCTTTATCTTTTGCGTGTACCCCTTCATGAACCAGATATGCCGCAATAACCTCGGGAGCTGCATATATATATGCATTTGATACTGTTATTGTCTTTATTGCGTTTTCATATTGTGCTATGTTGCTTGTTCCCATCATTGAAGCAGTCTGTCCGAATTTTATTTGTACATCTGCTATATCTTTCATAAATGCAGGTGTAAAATGTCTTGAAACCATTTTTATTGCTGTATTTAAGTTCTTTTGGGCATAAGCTTGCTTCTCCATATATGCTTTTTCGGGTGATATACAGCTTAATATATTATTATCGGTTTCCATTATGCTTCTTTTGGCTAAGTCATTATCAGGTTCCAATTTTAATGCAGTTTCAAAACTTTCTTTAGCATTCTTATATGCACCCATTTGGCGCTGTGTTTCACCTAATTCTATCCATGCTTCCGTTTCTTTTGCATTTGACTGCAAATAAATTTTAAAGTTAGTTTCTGCTGCTTTATATTCTTTTAATTTATGGTAAACCTTTGCCAATTTTCTGTTAATTACCGTATTTTCAGGATTCAAATTTAAGGCCTTATTATATAAATCTAATGCCTCATTGAGATTATTTGTATTAAATGCATTATCTCCTTTTTCAAGCAGTTCTGAAGTGCCGGAACCCATAAATGAATGCATTTTTTTACAGGGAATTTGATAATTGTTTAATGAAATTGATATCAATTTTATTTTCCTTATTTTGTTCTTTTCAAAAATAAACAAAATTTTTTATTGACTAAAAAAAACAGTTTATGAAGAAATATTTCATAAACTGTTTTACATTATAAAGAAATTAATTTTTGTATTGCTTCTTCCGGTGTAATGAGGATAGTTTCATTTGTAGAGCGTGTTTTAAACTCAACAAGATTATCTTTTATAGCTTTTCCAATTGTGATTCTGTATGGAATACCTATTAAGTCAGCATCTTTGAGTTTAACTCCCGCTCTTTCTTCTCTGTCATCAAGAATAACTTCAACCTTATGTTTAAGTAATTCATTATAGATTTTTTCTGCCAGATTCATCTGTTCTTCATCTCTGTCGCTGACGGGTACTATAATTACCGTATATGGTGCAATTGAAAGCGGCCATTTGATTCCAAATTCATCATGATGTTTTTCAACTGCGGCAGCTGCCGTTCTTGATATTCCTATTCCGTAACATCCCATTATAAATGGTTTTTCTTGACCGTCTTTATCGGTAAACGTTGCATTCATTGCTTTTGAATATTTTGTTCCGAGCTTAAAAATATTTCCTACTTCAATTCCTTTTGTAACTTTAAGCGGGTGTGAGCATTCAGGGCATTTGTCATTTTCTTCCACCAATCTTATATCTGCAATTTTTTCGGGGAGTTCAACCTCTACGCCCCAATTGGCACCTGTTAAATGCTTGTCGTTTTGATTACAGCCTATTACAAAGTTCTTTAAATCTTTTACTGTTTCATCAGCTACTATCTCAACATTTTTTAAACCTTTTGGTCCTATAAAACCGATAGTTGCATTAAATCCTGAATTTTGCATTATTTCTTCTATTTCGTCATTTCTTGCTATTCTTATATCATTTCCTGCAAAAACATTCATTAATTTTGTTTCTTCAACGGTTCTGTCTCCGCGTATTAATGCTGCTACATATTTGCCGTCTACAACATATATTAAACATTTGCAGATGACACTTTCAGGAATATTTAAAAATTCAGAAAGTTCTTCTATCGAGTGTGTATTTGGGGTATCCGTAATTTCAGATTTTAAATATTTCCCGTCAGTTTGCGCTTCCGATAGAACGGAAACAGCATGATTTGAATTTGCACTGTATCCGCATTTAGGACAATAGAATACATCATTTTCTCCTGCGTTGCTTTCTGAATCTTCATTGACAAGCACCATAAATTCATGAGAAACGCTGCCTCCTATAGCACCCGAATCCGATTGAACCATTTTTGTTTCAAGCCCGCATCTTTCAAATATCCTGCTGTATGCTTTTGCCATTATCTCATAAGACTTATCTAATCCATTTTCATCAGCGTCAAAACTGTATGCGTCTTTCATTATAAATTCACGACCTCTTAAAAGTCCGAATCTCGGTCTTATTTCATCTCTGAATTTTGATTGAATTTGATATAAATTTACGGGCAGCTGCTTATATGACCTTATTCCTTCTCGGCCTATTGATGTTATTACTTCTTCATGAGTAGGACCTAAACACATTTCTCTTGAGTGTCTGTCTTTTAATCTCATTAATTCTTTTCCGTAGACATCCCATCTGCCTGATTCCTGCCATAATTCTGCCGGCTGTACAAACGGCATTAAAAGCTCCTGTGCCCCGGCTGAATCCATTTCTTCTCTTACTATATTTTCTATTTTCCTTAATACTCTTTGCATTAGCGGAAGATAATTATATATACCGTTTGTTAGTTTTCTTATATATCCTGCTCTCACTAAAAGTTTATGACTTATTACCTCAGCATCCGAGGGATATTCTCTTAATGTCTGCACGAAAAGATTTGTCATTCTCATATTAAAATAACCCTTAACTACATTATACCAAGTCTATATTATCATAAAAATTAACTATGATATTAAACTTACTTCTTTAAATGTTTCATTCATTATTTGTTCAAAATGTCTTACAACTATAGGGTCAAATTGAATGCCTGCAAGTGATTTGATAGTATTGAGCGCATCTTGAGGACTTACCTTTTCTCTATATACTTTTCTTGTTGTTAAACTGTCAAAAGCATCTGCTACCGCTATGATTTTTGAACCTAACGGTATCTCTTCAGCTTTCTTTCCGTACGGATATCCTTTTCCGTTATAAAATTCATGATGGTATTTTATTATTTCTATTACATCGTTTAATTGTTTTATATCATCCAATATCTTAACGCTGTATTGAACGTGTTGTTTTATTTCATTGTATTCTTCTGCTGTTAATTTATCTATTTTTAATAAGACTTCATCGGAAACACCAAGCATTCCGATATCATGTAAAAGTCCTGCCAGCTCGATTCTTCCTACAAGCATATTATTTAAATTCATTGAACGTGCTATTTTTACCGCATAATAACTGACTCTTTTACTCTTGCCCTTTGTGTTATTGTCTCTTGAATCAAGTGCTTCCACTATTGCGGTTACTGTATTTGCAAATAATTCTTTTAAATCTTTTATAAGTTTTGAATTATCGACTTTTAATTGATAATATTCAAGAGCATTTTCCACTATTAATATAAGTTCATCGGGGTTATACGGTTTTTTAATATACCTGTAAATTTTTGCATAGTTAATTGCATCAATTAAAATACCTGCATCGGTATAGGCTGTAACCAATAGCCTCATTGTATCGGGTGATATTTCATAACATCTCTTTAAAAATTCTACACCGTCCATTTCAGGCATTTTGTGGTCCGATAATATACAGTGAAAATTTCCTTGCTTTAGCATTTCTAACGCATTAAGGGGTGAGGTCGATTTTTCTATTTCATAGTTATTTCTCAATGTACGGTATAATAACGCTAAGTTATCAGGTTCATCATCTACAATAAGTATTCTATACTTGGTTTCAGGCATTTATGCTTCTCCCTCGGATATCATACTTGCATTAAGATTTTCTCTGTCTATTGTCAAAGGAAGTTTTATTGTAAATTTAGTTCCTTTACCTTTCTCAGATTCAACATTAATGTCACCCTGATGATTTTTGATTATTTTATGTGTTATAGACATACCTAAACCTGTTCCTTGTCCAACCGGTTTTGTTGTGAAGAACGGATCAAATACTTTATTCATTGTTTCTTCATCCATACCAGAACCGTTATCTTCTATTTCTATAACAAGCTTTTCATTATTTTCTGTTTTGATTCTAATCCAAATATCACCTGTTTTTTCTATAGCACCTACCGCATTATCAAGTATGTTCATAAATACCTGATTTAATTGCCCGCCAAATGCATCTATTAAAGGTACATTTTCCATATATTCTTTGTGTACTTCCGCTTTATTCTTTATTTTGTTATGTAAGATATTTAAAGTAGTATCCAGTTCATGAACCACATCAACTTTTTTAATTGATACATCTTCCATTCTTGAGAAACTCTTTAAGTCCTGAATAATATTTTTAGCTCTTTCTGCACCTTCTTTGCAGCTTTTTATTAAATCGGGCATATCTGTCTTTAAAAATTCATAATCAATAGTTTTTTTCAATTCATTTACACTGCTTATTTTATCTGCAGGCAGTAATGAAGCAATTTTATTATATTCTTCTATTATGTCTATTAAATCTTTTGAATAATTTGAAAGGTGCGTCATATTACCGTATATAAAATTAATCGGGTTATTGATTTCATGCATAATTCCCGCAACAAGTTCACCCAGTGATTTCATTTTTTCAGAGTGAACCATCATTGCCTGCGTGCTTTGCAGTTCTTTATATGCGCTGTTTAACTCTCTTGTTCTGTCTTGTACTTGTGACTCTAACGTTGAATATAACCGTTGTAGTGCTGTCGCCATCATATTATATGATTGTACTAATTGATTAATTTCATTATATTTTGTATAATCTAACCTGCCCGATAAATCACCGTTAGCTATTTTAGATACCGTATTTTCCATATCCTTTAACGGCGTTGCTATACTTCTTGCCAGCATAAATGATGTTATTATACTGCATATTAAGATTATACTTGCAAATAGTTTTATAAAACTGTCCATCTGCGCTATATAATTTTCTATAAAATTGTTTTTATCCATACCTACATAAATATGGTATCCCGCTTTTGGTACATATATTGTTCTCATATAATTTGCATTTAGACTGGGTGATGACGTTAATTTAAATGATGAAGGACTATTTTCTACCCTGAATATATATTTTGCATCTTTTGGCAGTGAATTATATATCTCTTTTAACTGAGAATTTAATACAACAATATATTTTACGTTGTAGCTTCCTGATAGTACATTATTTAAATCATGTTGTAATGATGAAAAATTCCCTTGATTTACGTCACTGTTAAATACGCTTATATTTGATACAACATCTGAGGACATATCATTTTGAAAGCTTTTTATACTATCCTGACAATATGTGTACATAATAAATTCTACTATACCCACAATAGAAATAAGTACAATCATTATTGTCAAAGAAATTGTATTGTTAAATCTAAATGAAATGCCGTTAAAAAAAGATTTTGGCTGTTCTTCCTGCTTTTTCTTTTTCTTCTTTTTTACAATCTTTTTTTTAGGTATATTCTCATTTTGCTGTTTATTTTTAATATTATCCAATTAATTTACACCTTTTTGCATACTTTATATATCTATTTAACAATATTTTTAACGGTTAGGCAAGCTTATTTTTTTGAACCGACTTGTGTGTAAATGTATGGTTTGGTAAAATACTTGTTTGCCGTTCTTATTACGTCTTGAAGTGTAACAGAATTAATAAGCTCCGGAAGTTTATCTATAAAAGTATAACTTCTGTCCGTAATTTCAAGAGAATTTATAACCGCCGCTTTATCCATATTTGTTTCCATTGAAAGAACAAAGTTACCGAGCAATTTATCTTTTGCTTCCGCAAGTTCTTTATCTGTTACAAATTCATATTTAAGCTTATTTATTTCATCAAACATACCTTTTTTTGCTGTTTGTATGTTATCGGGATTAGTTGCAATATAAACGGTAAATAATCCTTGATTAGTGTTTGCTGAAAATGACGAACCTACCTGATATGCAAGACTTTGTTCATCTCTTAGATTGGTAAATAATCTTGAACTCATACCTGAACCCAGAATGGAATTAATAATCTGCAGACTTGCCCAGTCTTTCTGATTTATAACTCCGTCCGTCAAATATCCTAATATTAACCATGCTGCCTCTGAATCTCTGTCTATTTTTATTATTTTATTTGTTGTTAAAGGCTTATATTTATATTTGTAATCAGTTAATTTAATTTTTTCCGTTCCCGTATTTTTTAACAGGTTTGAAAAATAGTTGATAAATTCTTTTTCATCTACGTTTCCGTTAATTGTTATAACCGTATTTTGAGCAGGGAAAAGATTCTTGTAAAATTCAACAACATCTTCTCTTTGAATTTGAGGAATTGTTTTTTCAAGAACTTTATTTGTATTTCCAAATGGAGTATTAGCCCATACTGCCGTTTTATATTCGTCAAATGCAACAGAATCGGGAGTATTTTTACTGTTTTTTATTGCATACATCTTATCAGCTTTGACTCTTTCAACATCATAAGCATCAAAAGTTGCATTTAATGAAGCTTCTGTAAACATTTCAAGTGCTAAATCTTTTTCATTTTTTGTAAATTTAGTTACAAGACTGAATGAATCACCGCCTGAAATCGGAGAAAGCCTTATTCCGTTTTCTTCTAAAAGCTGAGAAAGTTCATGACTTTTGTATTTGTCTGTTCCTTTTAAAATTGTTTCCGCTGTAATATATGCCGTACCCGGAATTTTTTCCAAGTTATTCCCGCCCCTTGACGTCATCTGCATTGCTATTATATCGTTTGCGGTATTTTTTGTAATAATTAATTCCGCACCGTTTTCCAAAAGATATTTTGTTGTATTACCGTTTTGGCTTAATATTTTTGCTTGGTAATCTTTTGCGCTCTGAGGAAGAATTTTTTGTTTGTTTTTCTGTTTTGGTGTAATTATTGAAATTACTGCATTTTCTTTGTTTAAATATGTTTTTGCCGCATGTTTCAATTCTTCGGCGCTGACTTTATTAATATTTGCAAGATAATTTTTATAGTAATCCGTATCATCGGTAACGGTCACTGTATATCCAATCTCACCTGCAATATTTGAAACGGATTCTCGTGAATAAAATGTATCTCGTTCAATTATGTTCTTTGCCTTTTGGATTTCTTCCCGTGTTATTTCATTCTTTTGTAATTTCTCTATTTCCGTAAAAATAGCGGATTTTAATCTTTCCATATCTTCCGTTATATAATTTGCTGAAATATAAAATATTGAATCATCTCTCATTGAAGAGTGAGAGGCTGATATTGAATGCACCATTTGTTTTTCATCTTTAATGCTTTTATATAATCTTGAAGATTTTCCGTCACCGAGTATTGTCGCAAGTATATCCAGAGCATAAGAATCCTTATTCTCCATTGGATGTACTCCTTTAAATCCAATCATTATATATCCGGTTTCAACATTTAAATCTTGTTTTACTTCAAGTTGTTTCTCGGGTTTTTTATCCTGTTTGTATGCTACAGGTTTATGTTTCTTTGTTTCCCCTGCGGATGGCTTATTAAACTTTTCTTTTACAAGATTTAAGGCTTTTTGAGTATCTATATCTCCTACAATTACTGTTGTCATGTTCTCCGGAGTATACCATTTATTATAAAAATCAAAAATCTGCTCTCTTGTTATTGTTTCAATAACTTCTTTTTTCCCTATTACTTCTCTTTTGTAAGGGTGTGTTTTGTATAATTCATTTATAAAATTTTTGTATAAAATGTTGGTCGGCTTGTCATTGTTTTTTGCTATTTCTTCAATAACAACTTTTCTTTCTTTTTCAAGTTCTTTTCTGGGAATAAGAGGATTTAATAACATATCCGAATGTAAATCTAACGCTAAATCAAAGTATTGAGATGGAATTAAAATATAATAATGAGTGTAATCCTTACTTGTTGCGGCATTTGTAATTGCACCCTTTGATTCTAATATAGTATCAAATTCTTTTGCTCTGTGTTTAACAGTTCCTTTAAAAAATAAATGTTCAAGAAAATGAGCAACTCCGTTATTTTCATCGGTTTCATTTATAGAACCTGTTTTTATCCAAGTATCAATAATAACTATCGGATTATCATGTACTTCTTTTATAACAACAGTCTGCCCGTTATCCAGTTTGTATGTAGAACTCTCCGCTCCAAAACATACTAAACCCATAAAAATAAATACAACAGCGTAAAATATTTTTCTCATATTATTTCCTCAATATTATTCAATATCCCCTGCTAATAAATAATATAATACACTATAGTATATTATATTTCCATAACAAAAAAGATAATTTCATCTATTAATTTTGAATTTTTCGTCAATATTTGCTTCTAAACGATTTGAAGAATTTTGCAATGTAATTGAAACTTTTTTCTTGTTTTTGTATTATATACCTAAATGGTCGAAAAATTAAAATGGAATATATAAATGAATCATTTAAAAAAATACGCAGTACCATTTATTAATGTATTAGTTCTTTTATTTGGTTTCTTTTTTATTTTTTCGTATTTATATATGGATGTTTGTACTGACCATGATCATTGGTATCCTTTTCTTATAGTGCGGGAAAATTATTATTTTACAACACCCAGAGTATTATCTCCTTTCATATCTTCTTTTTTTTATGTCTTTATTTCTAAAATAACAAATGTACATATTAATGATATTTCTTGTACTATTGTTCCATTTTTTATTGCTTTAGGTATAAGTATTACATCATTTTTTGTTTTAAAAATATTTTATCTATTTTCAAATAATGATAAAAAAATATTAAACAGATTATCTTTTATATTTTATTATCCTATAATTTTTATCATTATTGCATTAATTCCGGTTTATAGTGCCAACATGGATTTTTTCTTTTTTTCTTCTATAAACTCAACTGTTAGATATTGTGATCACTTATTTAATTTCGTTTTCTTTGCTATATTTTTATATTATATTTTTAAAATAATTTTTAAAGAAGATTGTAAGAGAAAACATATAATTTTTTATTTACTGAATTCAGTTTTACTTGCAATGACTAATGAGTATATATCTTTTTATTCGATTCTGTTAGGTTTTTTTGTTCTAGTATATATGATTTTTAAGAAAAAAAATAATGATATAAATAATAAGAAAAATTTATTATACTTTCTAATAATATATGGTTCTTTGGTATTGTCTACCATTATAGTATTTTACATATCAAATACTTTTACTTTTCATATGACAGGTCATGGCGAATATAGTTTATTTAACGCTTTTATTGAATCCTTTTCCTCAATAGGTTCTTTTGGTAAATGCTTTTTTAATATACTTATTAAAAAGAACAGTTTAATATTAGTTCCAATTATTTTATTGAATATTCTTATATATGTTAATAAAGATGAAAAAATAAATAATATCAAAATTAATATTATGCAGGGATTATGTTTATTAAGTTTGTATATTTTTAGTATTTCCTTATTATTTTTAAATAACGTAAAATTGGTTTATGATAATTTAAATTTTTGGATTGAATACCCGCCTTTTTTTGCATTTTATACAAAAACTCTAATCATTCTGCTAATGTTAATTTTTGGTTATTTTATTAATGTAACAGTTACGAAAAAAAACATAAAACATATAGTAAATATAATATTTATTATTTTACTTTTTGCCATAGTGATAACAAATAAAGATGAAATAATTTTTCAATACAAATATCAAAGAGAAATAACAAAAGAATTAAGAGAAATACTGTATAAATCAGATAAAATGTCACTTCTTTATAGTGAACAGGACGGAATAGCATTATTGCCGATTTCATATTATGAAAAATATAATCAAATAACCTCTATTTACCGACCTTTTTGTCAAGATTCACATCCTGATATAAGAGATTTAATGAAAAGTATTGTTGAGAAAGAAGTTAACCAAAGAAAGTCAAGATTATATACCTGGATTAATAAAGGTAAAATCGAAGCAGAAAATGAATATTTACATTATTTATTTAATTCATACGGAATAATACTCGATGGAATAATATTTGTAGATGATGAAAAAGCATTTAAAGAGTTTGAAAATAGGGGTGGAAGTTTTTCTGAAAAAGAATTAAAACGATTAAGTTTTACTTATTTAAAACATAATTTTGTAAAAGAAACTAATTTGGAAAACATTAATAACAAAATAAAACAATATCCAAATAATTCATATCTTTATGCTTCAAGGGGAAGATATTACCTTTATAAAAATGATTATAGTAAGGCTGTTAATGATTTGACTAGAGCAATTGATATAGCTATAAAACAAAATCAAGATATTATTCCTTATTATTTTTTAAGAAGTTGTGCTTATATAAAACAAAATGAATTAGGTAAAGCGATAAATGATAATTATAAAATAATAGAATTTTTCCCTTATTCTATTACTATAATTACAGATACTATATATTTTTTATATAATGAAAATAGAGAAAAAGAAGCAGTTAAATTATATAATAAATTGATAAATATATTCCCGTATAGACTTAGGGGAGGGAATAATGCAAATTATATAAATTATAATGACCTTACAAAAATGCAAATTCAAATAAAACAATATAATGATGCAATAGATAATAATATTTTCATTAAAAGGATCAGAGAAAATACTTTTATTTTTAATAAATACCCTGCTTCATTAATTCAATAGATGTTGTATTTTTTCTTAAAAGAAGCCCTAATTCATTTGTACGTTTTTTAACATAATCAAAAATCTCATAATTATAATCTTCGATTTTTTGTCCTTTTTTTGTATGAATACCCCAACAGAATTCCATACTAATTTCAACACATGTTAATCCGTATTTTTTACTTTCCAGTAACCATTTTTCAACTTCTTCAATGTTATCATTGAATCCTTTTAGAATAATAAATTTAGATACAACATTATCTGTATTATGAATATTACCTTTATATTTTTTTGCAGCAAGAACGTATCTCTTCAGATTTTTCATAACTTGTAGGTATTTATCTCTTTTTTTAATCTTTTTATAGATATCCCGATTCCCTGCACATACGGCAACAGTAATAGATGCTTTTCCTTTTTTTAACATTTTTTCAACCGGTTTTAAATATCTTATTCCTGAACTTTCGCAAGTTGAAAAATTTAAATTATGCTTTAAAAATAAATCAACAAGCTTTGGAAATTCTTTAAGGACTCCAATATCACCGCCCCCAACATTAACATATAAATCATTTAAATCAATCTGATTTAATTTATATAATTCTTTTATTGTTTGATAAATTTTAGGATTACCGTATTTTATTTTATCGCTGAATTCACCTTTAGTTTCATCTCTATAGGAACAATAAAAGCAGCCGCAATTACAGTGATACCAATAATAAAGGTCTATTCTTTGTATTTTATCGCTAAATGCATTTTCTGTGTTTCTATAAATACAATCTTTACATCCTTCAGGAATAATATTATTAATTAAGTCATTTTTTATGCGATTTCGTTGTTCTTTTATTTTATATGCAAGTTCTTTTGGTTTTTCTTCGTAGGCAGATATTATTTCACCCAGTTGTAATGTTGTACAGCATCTTACATTTTTTTGATGAAAACTTAATCCGTTAGTTAAAAATTTACAATAATTCTTCTGCATAATTATACTTTTTAGGATAACATATTTAATGGTAATATTCTACTTATTTATTGTAATATATAAATATATAAATTTGGAAGTTAATATGTCAGTTATATGTAAATATTTAGCCGAAGAAATCCATTTTGCCCCAACAAGAATTGTTCCTTGCGGTGCAAGTGTTTGGGACAGTGAAAAAGATATTGTTGAAAAATATTTTGTAAAACCTAATGTTCAAGAATCGAATACAGATTTTACACAATATTTTAATAAAAGAGCCGAATATATTGAAATGTATAAAAATGGAAACAAACCTACTTTTTGTCAGGATTGTGAAAGATATGCTCCTATAGAGTGTGATACTTCTAATTTATACAAACATAAATTTTCAAAAGTAAATATATATAACAGGACACTTTGTAACTGCAGATGTATATATTGTTGTTTAGCTGCTTTTGGAAAAGACGAGGCTTTTATAAAAATGAATTCCGAACAAAACTATGATATCAAGCCTATCCTTGCGAAAATTGATGAACTGGATTTGGTGGATGATGGAGTAGAGATAGCAATATTTGGCGGAGAATGCACAACTTATCCTGATGAGCTTGAATATATAGTTAAATGGGGTGAAAAATATAAAGCCAAATTTATTATTTTATCTAATGGTATTATTTATAATAAAACTTTTGAACGATTAGTAACTTCCGGAAATGTAGAACTGCGTTTTTCTATTGACTGCGGTTCAAAAGAAAAATTTGAAAAAATCAAGAAAGTAAAAACTTATGACAAAGTAATTAATAATATAGATAAATATTGTAAACTCGCAAAAAACAATCCTAATGCCTGCATTCAATTAAGATATTTGTTGTGCCCAAACTTAAATGATGATTTGAAAGATTTAAAAGAATTTTTTGAGTTGGCATTAAACTTGCAGGTTAACAATGTGGTACTTGGGTTTGAGCGTGATTGGCTGCAGCATAATATAAAATATCCTATACCTAAAAAAATGAAAAAATTTATAAAATATTATATGAATAGAAATAATTTTACCGGTCTTAACCGTGGTATTGATAGAAGTGAAGTTTTTGATTGGTGGTTTGAAAAATTAATTTCTGATGAAAATTCTGATAACTTAATAAATCGTCTCTTTTCTTTTTTTAAAAAATAAGTATTATACTATATTAAAATATCTGTTTACTACCCTTATTTCATCATTTTTATAGTCCATCCACATATCATCTTTATATTTACCTGTTGTAAGCATAATAGAAGCTCTATTGCCAAGATAAAAATTAAACTCTCCATTCCCGATTAAATCTGCTTTTTTCTTTGTCTCATAAAATAGATTGAGTATGTGATTGCTTATATTATCTCTATTTGGTTCATAATAGTTAGAATCAATACCTAAAACAACATTATGCACATTTGCATTTTTACATTTTTCAAGCCACTTTTCTATCTCAAGCATATTGTCATTTATTCCAGGGATTATAATGTATTTTACATTTACAAGGTCATTATATTTTTGAACTTTAGTATATTTGTTTATATTTTTCCATACTCTATCCCATGTTTTTACCCTTTTAATTTTTTCATGAACTTCTTTTGAGCCTGCATCAACTGATATTACAATACATCCATTTCCTGCTTTTAATTTCTTGCCCATAATTGGGGAATAGTCCACCCCTGAGCTGTTAGCCACTATAAAATAATTTAATTTGTCCAGCAATTTAACAGTTTTTACAAACTCTTTTAAACAGGTAATTTCGCCGCCTGAAAAATTTGCCATTCCATTTTTATCTAATATATTTCTTTCTATCATTTTTTTTATTATGTAATACACATCATAAGTTTTTAGTGAATTGTAGAATTTTTTATCTTTACCTGTAAAACAATAAATACAATTTGAATTACATTTTGTCCAATGTTGAAACATTAAATTCTTAATTTTGGGCTGTTCCTGTGGCAGTTCTTCAAATTCTATTAAGTCCATGCAGCCTTTGCAATTTGGTATTTCCTCTCCGTTTCTACAAGCATTATATACCTTTAATCTGTTCTCTAATAATTTATCTATATCAAAATTTTTTTCATTAAAACCAGATAGTAAACAGAGTTTTCCTCCACCAATATGACTTAGTTGTGTACAGGTGTTTATTTTAAATGAATGTTCAAAATAAATACCATGTTTAATAAATCCACAACATTTCATTTGAGTTCCTCCTCATTTTTAAACCAGTATTCTGTTTCAGCCGAATAGGATATTTTAATTGCTTTTTCTTTTTTAAATAATTTTACTAATTCCTTTATTCTTCGGGGTATTGGTTTATCTTTATTATCTTTAAACCAAAAGTGTTCTATATCTATATGTATATCATTGCAATGTACTTGTTTGCATTTTTTTATGAAACTTTTAACCTCTGTTATTGAATCATTTATTTGAGGAATTATTATGTATTTTATTTTTACAGATGATTTCATAGGATTAACTGCTTTTATATACTTAGCTATATTATTCCATACGTTATTATATGCCTTTACTTTTTTTACCTTTTCATATGTTTTTTTTGTTCCGGAATCCGGAGAAATTATAAGCTCTGCCTCGCCAGCTTTTAAAATTTTAGAAATAGATTCTGAATATTTAATGCCTGAACTTAGAAGTTGAATTTTACCCTTCATTATTGAAGTAAAATATATTAACCATTCTAATTCACCTTTAGAAAATTCTGTGCATTCTCCGCCACCTACAATAAGCATAAAATTATTTTTTATTAAATTTTGGTTTCGTAAACTTAATAGTATTGGCTTTATATCATAGGGTTTTAGTTTATTAAAGTATTCTTTATTACTGGGATTATTATATGTATAGACACAATAAATACAGTTGCATGAACATTTTGGAGTATTTGCAACTATTATTCTATTAATGTATATTTCTTTTTCATCCCATTCTTTATCTTCAATTAACGGACAATTTTTGCAAGCGGAAGGGATTTTTCCTTGTTTGAATGAATTTAATAATTCTTGTCTTTTATTTAAGTATTCCTCAATATTAAATTCAATACCGTTAAATTTTTCTATTAGTTTTATGCTCTCTTTATTCATAGAGGCTTCACAACAAGGCTTGACCTCAAATATGTCAAAAACTATTTCATGAAGCAGGTAATCACAACATTGGTATTTCATTTTTTTAATTCTTTTTATTTTAGGATATCATAAGAATTTGAATATTTCTATTATTTATAGTAATTTAAGTTTATGATTAACTTTTTTAAAAAAATTTTTAGATTAAACAAAAATTTATTATCTTCTGAAAATAATGGATGTAAAGAATATACATCTGCAATATTTTATGCCCTTGACGGTGAAATTGCCGTAAAAACAGGAGACTATTTAAAGGCAGTTGAAAATATGACCAAAGCTATTGAACTTGAAGATAATAACGATATGTTTTATTATACAAGAGCTTTAGCTTATAAAGCTTTAAAAGACTATAAATCAGCGCTTGATGATATTAACCGGGCACTGAAAATTAACGGAAACATTAACCAAACTATTTTATTAAAGGAAGAATTAACTGCACTTATTAATAATTAAATTAATTACTAAGCCAGCTTTTAATTTCATTTGATTCAAAAGAAATAGTAAATTTTGCTTGTTTCAGTTTGTTATATAAATTTTTTATATTCTCAGAGGCTCTTTTTTCTTTATTTCTTTCAAACCATAAGTATTCAACAGCAAGTTCTATTTTGTTTTGGTTTATTTTATTACATTTATTTATAAAACTTTGGATTTCTTTTAAATTGTCATTAATATTGGGAAGGATTATATATTTAATTATAAGTTCACTATTTTTGCCTTTTTTCGCTGCAAGACCGTATTTTTTAAGATTTTCCCATACTAAATTATATGCTTTTACTCTTTTTATTTTTTCAAAAGTTGCTTTTGTTCCCGAATCAACTGAAATTTTTAATCGGCATTTTCCTGCTTGCAAAATTTTTGCTATGGCGTCAGAGTATATTATTCCGTTAGAGAGTATTTCAAGCCGGCAATTTAAAATTAATGCTAAGTATAAAATAAATTCCAGTTCTTCTTTTGGATATTCGCTGCATTCTCCACCGGCTACAGTAATAATACAGTTATTGTCTATGATATTATTATCATACATATTTTTTAAAACAGGTTTAATGTCATAGGTATTCCTAGTGTTTAATTCCTGTTTTGTTTGATTGCTTGTTGCAATCAATGAGCAGTATATGCAGTTGCAAGAGCATTTTGTTCTGTGTGTTATTATAATTCTATTAATTTTAAAGATTTCATTCCATTCCTTTTTTATAAGTCGGCTGCATCCTTTACAGCATGCAGGAATATTCCCTGCTTTTAACATGCTTATATATTCATTTCTTTTGTTTAAATATTCATTGATATTAAATTTTTGACCGTTAAAGTCATTGATAAACGTACTTTTGTAGTTATTAGTAGGACTGCAGCAGCATGGAATTACTGTATCTTGAGAGAAGACTATTTGATATAATAAATATTCACAGCAGGTAAATTCCATTATCTGTTTATCCTCGGCAATGTATATTTATCTTTAACAAATGACCATAACCAATCTTTTTCGACACCTTCAAAATCTATTTTTATGATTTTGTCATTGTATAATTCATCAAAAAAGTAATTAATTATTTTTTTTACGCTGGTATGCTTTTGTGTATCGTATTTATTTTTATCTATCCATTCATGCTCAACATCAATTCTTACATATTCACATCCTACCTGTCTTACCTTCTTTATAAATGCTTGTGCCTCTTTTATAGTATCATTTATATCAGGTATGATTATGTATTTTAACTCTACATAAGTATTATCTGCTTTATATTTTTTTGTAACTCTAATATATTTTTTTATATTTTTCCATACATTGTCATAGGCTTTAACCCTTTTAACTTTTTCAAAGGTTTCTTTTGTTCCGGCATCAACAGAAATTTTTAATATATTATTTTTTACTTTTAATGTTTCTGCAATAAGTTCCGAATACTTAATTCCGGAAGAAAGCATTAATAACTCACATTTTAAACTTAATGCCCAATAAAGCATGTATGCCAGTTCTTTTTTTGGATATTCACTGCATTCTCCACCGCATAATAATACTTTGCAATTTTCCTTAATTAAATCATTATCTTTTAAATAATCTAAAATCGGCATTATATCATAAGGAACTTGTTTATTAAGATAACTTCTCCTTTGATCATCTCCATAACCTGAATGTTCGCAATATATACAGTTACAAGAACAATAAGAACGATGAGAAATAATCAATGTTGTTAATTTAAAGTTTGTATTTCCGGCTTCACTGTTTTCATATATAGTGCAACCATTATAGCAAGGTGGCTTTTCACCGTTTTTAAATTTTTCAATATATTTTTCTCTAATTTCAAGGTATTTTTTTATTCCATCTATTGTTCCTGTATAATTTTTTGAAAATAAATTATTTTTTTCTATTGAAAACGAGCAACAAGGTCTTATTGCATCATGATAGAATGCAATTTGATTAAGCAAAAATCTGCAACATTCTTTTGTCATGTTATAATCCTTTATTGCCTGCTTTAATTATATTTGATAAACAATTATTTATCTTAACTGCTTTTCAAACCAATCATGGGCGTCACCAAAGAATACTCCTTTTGACTGTAATGATTTAAAATATTTTATGGCTTCTTTTAAATCAGATGAAATAGGTTTATCCTGATTTTCGCCGTACCAATCATATTCAATAGCAATTTCAATATGTCTGCACCCGATTTTAAAACATTTATCAGTAAATGCTTTTATTTCTTTCATGCTGTCATTAATTCCCGGAATAATAATATACTTAATCTGGACACGTCCTTTAGGGTTATTTTTTGCAGCCTGTATATATTTTTCAAGATTTTTCCAAACGATGTCAAAGCCCTTGACCCTTTTAATCCTTTCAAAAGTTTCTTTTGTTCCCGCATCAACAGAAACTTTTAATTCGCTTGGAGCTACGGAAATTGTTTTTTCTATGCTGTCATTGTATATTATTGCATTAGATAAAATTACAATTTGAACATTGGTTAATAAACCTATGTATGCTAAATATTCTAATTCTCCTTCTGGAAATTCAGTAGGTTCACCGCCTCCAATAATATATATACAATCTTTTAAAATCAGATTTTCATCATATAACGCTTTTATAACCGGTTTTACATCCCAGCATTCACGAGTGTTTAATTGACGTTTTACTTCGGGATCTCCTTTTGATTGAACGCAATAAAAACAATCACAACTACATTTTGTTCTGGATGATATTGATATAAACTTAAATCCGATTTGTTCATCCCAGTCCCTATTCTCTACATAAGAGCAATTCCTGCAAGGTTCCGGTATGTTACCGCTTTTGAACATTTCTAAGTAATATGAACGTCTTTTTTTATAGTCCTCTATATCTATTAATTGTCCGTTATAATCATTTAGGTATTGCAATTTGTTATCGTATGGCGAACAACAAAAATTTATATTATCAGGATTTATTGCCAGTTTATGCAATAGGGCATCACAACATTTATAACTCATATATAGTTTACCTTTTTCTATTACTTATAAATAAAATTTACCATGATTTCTAATAATTGTAAAATAAAGATTTAGTATTGATTTTATTACCGTATTTGTATAAGATTAATTTGTAGCATATAGGATGAATATTATGGAATTTTTTAAAAATTTATTTGGCAAGAAAAAAGAAACCATTCCTTCTAAATTAGCACTTGAAGGTGAGGTATTGAGAATTAAAGGCGAATTTAAAAAGGCTTTAAAAAATTTTGATAAAGCAATAGAATCAGAACCTGATAATGATATGTATTATTATTCAAGAAGTTCCGTAAAACTCGGTCTTAAGGATATTAAAGGAGCTTTATCTGATATTGAAAAGGCTATTTCATTAAAACCTTCCGTAAATGCATATAAAGATTTAAAAAATAAATTACAGGAAATTCTATAAAAATGAAATATAAACAAAATTTTATTGTTTATATAAATATATTTATTTGTATATTTGTTTTTTTCTTACTTATTTATTTTCAAAAAGACATTTGTTGTATTCGTCATGATTTTTTCTTACCTTACAATAATAATATTGGTAGGTGGTTATATGGAAGAATCCCTGCAAACTTATTGAGTTTTTTAACTATAAATTTTATTCCCCGGCTATTAGGAATACATTCAAATGATTTTATGTCTATAGCTAATTCTTTTATTAAATCTATACCACTTTTTTTATTGGGGATTATTGCAGTTAAATGTTTTTTTATTTCAGCTGAAGAAAAAATAAATATTTTTAAAAGGTTTGAAAGTGCCATTATAATAATTCTTTCATTTCTGTTAATATTTTACGGAAATATAGATCATCCCGTATATATGTTTTATACAAGAGAAACAATTGTATTTTATGAATATAGTTTTGGCGTTATATTCTATTTTCTATTTTTATTTTTTATTTTAAATTTTATATTACATAAAAATATCAGTTTTCCATTTAATAAATATACTAAAAGTCTGATTATTCTAGTTAGTTTTTTATGTGGTTTTTGGAATGAACATATAAATATTGCTGTTTTTTGGGGTATTGTTATTTTATTTCTTTTGTTACGAGATAAAATTTTTTACGAGTTAAAAGTTAAAAATAAAGAATTAATGTATCTAATAATTCCTTTTTTTATTGGTCTTTTTATGTTTTATATTTGTTCAGATTATGTTTTATCGGGATTTAATGAAATTGCCGGTCATAAGTACAATATTGAAAATTTTACTATTTTGAAAACATATTTTAATAAATTTAATAATGGATATTTTAATTATATATTTTGTTATGATAGATATACGTATTTATTTATAGTTATATCAGCTATTCTTGTTTTTTTTACAAAAACAAAATATTCAAATACTATATTAATTTTTTGTTTTTCTGTCTTATTTGGACACCTTTTGACAAATTATATATACATATTTTCTTTTGATGCAATTTATTCACGTGTTCCGTTAGTTACTTTCCATAGTCTGATTTTGGCTTTTATATTAATTATCTTGTTAGGAGAATTATATAATTCCAATAAATCAAAAATTATAAAAATTGCTGTAATAGTTTTTTTGATTTGTATTACATGTAATTATTGTAGGATAATCTCAAATAACTATTCTGAAATTATAAATAAAAATTCATATATTAAACAAAGTTTATATAGATTAGATGAAATTAATCTTGTATATAATATATTAGGTGAAAGTGCTATATTACCTGTTTCTATTTTTTATGATAATATTTATAAATCAACAAATATTTTTATTTTCCAAGATTTTATAGAAAATTATTCTCAAGAAAATTACAAAAAATTTCTTTATAATCGTTATTTCAATTATTATTATACAGGTTATTGTGAATATTTTAATAAACAATATAAAAAAAATCTGATTGGTTTTTATATAACAGATGATATAACGGCATATAAAGAACTGAAAAAAAGGTTAGATATAATAAATATTTTTATAAATAGAACAGATGATGCAAAATTAAAATTTAATAATTTGAATAAATATAAAAATATAGAGCTAACACCTCAAAATATTGCAAAAGTTAAAATTACAAAAGAAAATGAAAATATAATTTTAAAAATAAAAGCATTTTTTGAATATAAAAAAAATAATTATGATTCCGCAATATCTTTATACAATGAGTATTTAAATAAATATGATGAAGATTATGATGTTTTAATAAATCTTGCCCAAATATATATGAAACAAAAAAAAATTAAAAAAGCTATGCAAATATATCAAAAACTACACAATAAAGATAGATATAATGTTGGTTTTTTATCTGAATTAATTTCTATAAACTATGAAACAGATAAAAATTATAAAGAAATAAAAAGTATGGAAAATGAGATATATGATCAAATAAATAAACTATATATATATAAATTTGAATACAAAAAAAACTTTATAATAGAATAGAAATTATTGGAGATTTTTATGTCGGAAATATGCCAAAGAGCATTTAGTGAAATAGAAATTGACGTGAATGGGGATGTACATACTTGTTGTCCGAGTTATTTAAAAGATTATCCTATAGGAAATATCTTTAAAGTAAATTCATTTGATGATATATGGTATGGTGAAAAAGCAGTAAATTTTAGAAGGAAGTTATTAAATAACTGTTATGATTATTGCAATACTGAAATTTGCAATAAAAAAATAAATCAGGAAGATATTAAATTATGTGAAAAGCCTGACTATCCTACATTAGTTCGATTTGCCTATGATTCTCAATGTAATTTAAAATGTATATTATGCCGGGATTCTCTTATATGTAATTCAAAAGAGACTATAAAAAAATACGATGATATGATTGATTCTATTTTAATGCCAATTTTAAAAAATGCTAAAATATTATCACTTACATCAAGCGGAGAAGTTACTGCAAGTGCACACTCACAAAAGATATTAAAAAAAGCTGCCGAATTATATCCGAATATAAAATTTGAAATTTTAACTAATGCACTTTTATTTAATGAAGCATTTTGTAATAAACTTGGGATAATAGATAGGATAGACAGAATAGTTGTTTCAATGCATGCCATGAAGAAAGATACTTATGAATCTATTATGAGGGGCAGTAACTTTGAAAAGGTTTTGAAAAATCTTGAATTTATTATAACTTTATATAAACAAAAAAAATTAAATGAAGTCAGTATTGTGTTTGTAGTTTCTTTATTAAATTATAAAGAAATACCTATGTTTGTTGAATTTTGCTATAAAAATAATATTAATCCTGTAATTTGGGAATACAGAAATTTAGGAAATACTGTGATGGGGAAAAATTATAGTCATTATGCGGTTTGGGAAAAAACTCATCCTAATTATAATGATTTTGTTAAAATATTGAAAAATGTTGAATTGTTATATAAAGATTATCCAAGATTACCTAAATTATTTAAAGATTTAGAGCCTGTAAATAAATTCCAGGAATATATAAATAAAATAAAGTATTGTATCAGTAAGTGAATTTGATAAAATAAATATTATAGTTTGGAAATATTATGAATCACTGTGATGAATTAAATAATGTATTAACTTTTTTTCCGGATGCTGTTCGTTCTTGTTGTATTTTAGGTAATCTGGGACCGATTTATTTTAAAAATTATGATGGTAATATTAAACATTTTGATTTTAATCTTCTTAAATCAAAGAAAAAAATGTTTTATGAGGATTTAAAAAATGGAAATTTTAATGATTTACCTTGTAAAAACTGTATTTATATTAGGGAAAAATCAGATGTTGATCAATACAGCGAACAATTTGAACTGATATATTTGAATAATTGGACTCAATGTAATTGCGGGTGTTATTATTGTGATAGATTAAGTTATTCAAAGGGTAAAATAACCACAAGAAAGGTTAAAAGTGAATATTATGATATCTTTCCTATTATGAAAGGATTATATAAAAATAATTTATTAAATAAAGATAAATTAAGAGTTGTGTTCCATGGCGGCGATTTATCTGTATTAAAAGAATTTGAACCTTTGGTGAAGTTATTTTTAAAAGAAGGTATTAAAAAAATTGATTTTTCATCAAATAATATTATTTACCAACCAATTATAAGTAAATGTTTAAAAAATAAAATTGCATCTTTAAATATGTCATTAGATGCAGGAACAAGAGAAACATATAAGAAAATTAAAAAAGTTGATAAATTTGATAATGTTGTTAAAAATTTGAAAAAATATGTTAAAGAATCAAATTCCGATAATCCTGAAATTAATGTCAAATATATTATTTTAAAAGGCATGAATGATAATGAAGCAGAAATAAAAAATTTTATTGAATTAATGGTTAATATTGGAATAAAAAGAGTTTCGCTTCATATTGAACATCGTTATGCTATAGATTTATTTGAAGAGAAAATTGAATTACCGGAAAATTATAAAAAATTGGTTAATCTGTTTTTTTCTTTATGTAAAGAAAACTCATTATACTTTGATAAACCTGACGATGTTATGAATTATATTTTGACAAAATGACATAATTAATTCATATTTTTTCTGATTTCTTCAGCATTTTTTCTGTCTTCTTCACTTAAATCGGAATTTAATGCTGCCTCAATATCTGATTTAGCATTAATTAAATCATTAATATCATTATACAATACACTTCGCATCATATAATAGTGACCGCAATCAGGTGCCATTATAATAGCCTTGCTTATTGTATCAATCGCATCTTGAGGTCTTCCCATTCTTGCTAATATATCTGTTTTTAAGTCATATAAAGATGCATCTTGATTATTTTTTAAAAAATAATTATTTATTATTTCTATTGCTTTAAAACTGTTATTTATTTTTAGATATACATTTGCAAAACTATCAATTTGTTCTCTGGTTCTTATTGGATATTCTATTACTTTCAATACTTCAATATAATCTTCATCTGATAAATATTCTTTTAAAAGATTATATGCTTTTTCTAAATCTTGATCTTTGCTTTTGTTATTTAATAAATTTTTTATTTCTGCTCGTTCAAAATAAAAATTATAATTATCATCCTTTATTTCAATTGCTTTATTTATACTATTTAAAGCATTTTGGGTGAAATTCATATTTTTGTAAATTATGGCAAGATTAAAATAATATTCAGCAAGAGTTTCATCTGATTTTGGAGTTTTCTTTATTACGTTTTTGTATAATTTAATTGCTTTATTATATTCTAAATTGATAAATGCTTTTTGAGCCTCATCGGCCAGTTCTTCAGCAGACTTTTTATTAAATATAGAAAAAATCATTAGATATCTCCTTTTTTATTAAGTTTGAAAAAATATTTTATATAATTTGTTAATTTCTTATCTAAAGAGACTTTTTTAAGTTCTTGAATTTTTTTATTTATATTTATATTAGAACATTTGTTAAATCTTTTTGAATTAATAATATTTATAAAACTATTATATTGTGGATGATTAGGATTTGCAATATTATAAAAATCAAAATTTTTTAAAAATTCCGTACCACCCGAGGAGCCGCCATTTTTATCTAATAAAATGCAATCTACAATAGCACCAAGTTTTTCTGCATTTTCGGCATATTCAGGTAATTCTTTATAATTTAACGAGGAAATAATAAAATTTAAACGAAAATCATTTATCTTATTATTTCTTCTCAACTCTGAAATATATATTAAGTTTTTAAGAACAGCTTTTAAATTACCATTGCGAACAAGTTGTTTATATGTTTTTTCTTTAATTGAAGGGAGTGAAAATTTTATATTTTCAATATTATTTTGTATTCCCAAGGCTTCTATATTTTCTTTGGTTGCATATATGCCATTTGTTACTATTTCAAATTTTATATTGGGGTAATTTTTTACAATTTTTTTAATTAATTTCTTTGAATGTTCACTGATAAAAACTTCTCCTACCATAGATAACCTGACAAAATTGGCATTTTTAAATAAAGGAATTAATTTTGTATCTATAATATTATCCCATTTTTTTGCTTCAATATCAGGTAATTTCTTTATTTCATCATTACAAAATACACATTTAGCAGTACAGGTGTAATCATAACAAAGGCTAATTTCTTTCGGATAATTAGTAATAAGCTCATATTTTAAGTCATTCGCAAAACTTTTTAAACAAATATCAGTATTACAATATTTGTAATTCCCATCTAAAATACTTTGCCTTAATTCTTGAGCTGCTTTACCATTCCAAATTTCGTCAGGAGTTTGATTAAATATATTACCTAAACAATAACTTTTATTCCACCATCTGCAACAGCAATAGCAATTTCCATCTACATCTATTTCAAATTCTTCAAAAGGTTTTGAACAATAGTCCACTATTCTGCCTCTTTGATAAATACTAAATTGATGTAAATTTATCATAAATTTTCAATATTGTAAATATTTAACTATAAGGTTAGAGTTAATTATTACGCAGATTAAAACTTTACAATATACAGGTAAATTTTGTATTATTTCACTATAAAAATACGGTAAAAGGAGAAAAAATTGTTAGCATACACTTATAAAGACCATGGAAATTTTGAACTTACGGAGAAGGCCAAACCTGAAATTCAAAATTCTAAAGATGCAATTGTTAAAATTACAATGAGCAGTATTTGTACAAGCGATTTACATATAAAGCATGGTTCTGTTCCAAAAGCCGAGTTGGGAATTACAGTCGGGCATGAAATGGTAGGAGTGGTTGAAGAAGTCGGAGCCGGCGTTAAAAATGTTAAAATCGGCGACAGGGTAGCTGTTAACGTAGAAACCTTTTGCGGGGAGTGCTTTTTCTGTAAAAACGGATTTGTAAATAATTGTACTGATAAAAACGGGGGCTGGGCTCTTGGCTGCCGTATAGATGGAGGTCAAGCAGAATATGTCAGAGTCCCTTATGCAGATCAAGGATTAAATAAAATTCCTGATTCTGTTTCGGATGAACAAGCTCTTTTTACAGGGGATATATTGGCAACGGGATTTTGGGCGGCAAAAATTTCCGAAATAAAAGAAACCGATACGGTCTTGATTATTGGCGCAGGACCAACAGGGATTTGCACTTTACTGTGTACAATGCTAAAAAATCCGAAGAAAATTATTGTTTGTGAAAAAGATGAAATAAGAAGGAATTTTATAAAAACACACTACACGAGTGTAATTGTTACGGAGCCCGAAAATTGCCTTGAGACGGTAAGTAAGGAAAGTGACCATGGAGGCGCCGATGTTGTCATAGAAGCTGCAGGAAGTGAAGAATCCTTTAAATCGGCTTGGCAGGCTGCAAGAGCTAACGCAATTGTAACCATAGTTGCTCTTTATGATAAACCTATGATATTGCCGCTGCCCGATATGTACGGCAAAAACCTTACATTTAAAACGGGCGGAGTGGATGGATGCGACTGCGGGGAAATATTATCTTTAATTGAACGGGGCAAAATTGATACCACTCCTTTAATTACGCATAAATTTCCGCTTAAAGATATTGAAAAAGCATACGAAATATTTGAAAACAAACTGGAAAATGTTATTAAAATCGCTATTGTGAATTAATTTCTTACTTCTGACATATCATAGAATTTTTGATTTTTTTTCTATATATTTGTTGAAAAATTTATCAGCATCTTTATAATACATTTTTTTTGAATATTGTTCATATTCTTTATCTGGTAAATTTAGCATTGTATAAGAATCTATATATTTTTTGTCTATATTATTAAATAGCAGAAAATTCGTAATATCTCCCTCAAAAAGATCATAATTTGGATAGAGGGCATCCATAAAAAAACGTATGGGTTTTACTGTGAAATCATTTATAAAGGAAAAATCATAGAATGGAGTAATTTGGACCATCTTTTTTTTAAATTGAGTATAAGCTAGTTTTTTATTATCATCTAAATTTTCTATAATTATATTGTCAAAATTCTTTGTCTCATACGGATCTATTATTTGATTAAATATAATGATTATGAAGCTTATGCTTATAAAAACAATTAAAAATACTATATTCTTATATTTTTTCATTTGTTATTACCTCAAAATTATTATAACAAATTATTTTTAAACATTTGAGTTATTTATTACATTTTGACTAAATATCATCATATGCTTTATAATAAAATTAAAAATAAGTCAGAAAGAATTATAAAATTGTTATGTTAGAAAATTATAAAATAATAAATGAAGAAATAATAAATAAAAAACTAGATAAATATTTAGCTGATAAATCAAAATGTGAAATGTGGAGTTTTGGAAATAATATTTTATATAAAATGTGCGAAGATAATCCAAAACACAACGAATTTAGTAAAATTGCAGGTAAATTATGGATTATCGGTCGCAGTTATGCCGCAGCTATAGAAAGAAGAAAGGCAAACAGAAAAGTTGCATCCGAAGAATTTTTTAGAGAAATTGTAATAAAAGGAATGTTGAAAAACGGGAAAGAGCTTGATAGTAAAATTGAAAGAATACAAAAATATTTATGCATTAATAAAGACAATATAGATGATATTTTAAAAACACATAAATATTTAACAAATATATTTGAAAGCTTTACAAAATTAGAAAAAAGGTCATTGTCCTCTAAATATTTGCATTTTCACTGTCCTAAGGCATTTTTTATATATGATAGCAGGGCAAATAAAAATATTTTAAAATTAGTTAAAAAATTGCACGGAAATAAACCTGACAAAGATTATGACGAAGAGTATCAAGATTTTTGTTATCGAGCTCTTTTATTAAAAAATTACATTGAAACAAAAACTGATAAAAAAATTACACCTAGAGATATAGATAATATACTTGTATTTACAAATTTAGATAATTAATTGAATTAGTTTGCAGGTTGGATTAGCAAACAAGTATGTTGGATTTTAATTCATTTGTCTTTTAATCCACTCCATAATAACAGAGACCAAGTGCAATATTTAATAAGGCAATAGAAAATAACCGCACAAATTATAATCCTGTTTCACTTATAAAAAGGTTAGAACTGCCCCACATGGAAATGGAGTTCTTAGATACTTGCGATATAAAAGCATTATTAAAAACGGCAAAAGAACAATACCCTAATTTTTATCCGCTATTACAGACAGCAGTAGCAACAGGAATGAGGCGAGGAGAATTATTAGCATTAAGCTGGAGTGATATTGACTCGGACAAAAAGCTAATAAGAGTTAATAAAAGCCTAAACCATGGAAAAATTGAACAAACTAAAACAAAACAATCAAACCGCAATGTTTGTATTCCCGAAAGTTTAATTAAAGTATTAAACGATTGGAAAAAGAAAGCACCAAAAAGTAATATAGTATTTTGTAACAGTAAAGGAGGTTATTTAGATGCTGATAATATGGCAAGACGGCAATTTAAACCCTGTTTAAAAAAGGCTGGTGTAAAAAACATAAGATTTCACGACTTGCGACATACCTATGCAAGTTTAATGATAGCAAAGAAAATGCCTATAAAATTCATACAACAACAAATGGGGCATAGCTCAATTCAAGTTACTCTTGATAAATACGGACATTTAATGCCCGAATTATACGAAATAGGGGCAAATGCCTTAAATGATGTAGTAATATAAAACAAAAAGAATAAATTAAGAAAATGAAATCATATCAGAAATTAAATTTTTATTTGCAACAAAATGCAACAAAGGCATTAAAAAAGAGTTTCTTAAAACTGAAACTCTTTATTTATAATAGCTGGGGAGAGACTCGAACTCTCGACCTCACGGGTATGAGCCGTACGCTCTGACCAACTGAGCTACCCAGCCTTAAGTTAAAACTATCATTACATGCTCAAAAAAAAATTACAATACTTTCTTTTGGTTTAATAATGAAAATAGTCTTGTAAGAAGTGCAGCAGACTAATGCCTTTTTTGTCAATTTGACAGATAAATTTGAATTATGGATAAGAATTGTACAAATAAATTATTAGAAGCTTTAGGTGAAGATATTCATCTTAAAGAAGACGAATGGACGAAAGAAAGGACTTATCATTCAATAGGCTGCTATGATTCAAAGAAATGGGTAGCCAATATAGTTCCGTCTGAACTTCTGCAAAGGAGCTTGAAACAGTCTGTTGAATCTATAGTTACACTTTGCGAAAACAATATTTTTTATGAAACTTTTCCCGATAATGTTTCGACTCCTGACTACGGAGACAACTGGGGGAGGCTGGCAAATTATATTGAGTTAAATAATAGAGCCATAGCGGTTATGGATAATGACAGGACTTGCTGCGGAACATTGAGCTGTATAAAGCTTCTTCCTGCCATTCCGCCTTCTGCTAAAAGCTGGGCAAATTGTCTGATTATTTCTCAGATTTTTCCTAATATTTTCGGCGACAGCTATAATAAAGGCCCGTTTGAAGAAAATTCTATTTACGGAATAAAGCTCAATAGTGGTTACAGCGATAATATAATATCAAGAGAGTTGTCAGATAAGATATCCCCCGAGGAACAAATAAAGGCGTTTAATGATTTAGCGAATTTCAGGGGAATAAAGACCGGTTTTAGGACTGTTATTTCAGCAGACCAGATAAAGGTTGCATACCCTGATAGAGACGATGAAACATTCAGCTGGCAAAACCCCGACCACGTTGAAATATATATCCGAGAAAGCGTAAAACTTATGGATTTAGGTTTTGAAGCTATGTTTATAGATTCAGCTAAACATATTGGCGGATATGATATGGGGAATTATACCGGAGTAGGCGCACTTCCTGATTATCCTCAAATGCAGTACATTTTAAATGAAATAAGGTCAAGAAGCGGAAAGTCTTATATAAGTTTTGTCGGAGAAAAAAGCACGGATGATTTTGAACGCTACAGAAATATGGGGTTAAATTCGGGAACCGATTTTATAACAGGTGATGATTTTTATGCCGTAAGAGAGTTATCCGAAAAACTTAAATACAATAGAGTTTACGCCCCCGGTGTTGAAATAGAAAATGACAACTATGAAGGCGGTATAAGCTACGAACAAAGGCTGAACAGAATAAATACGGCATTGTTCGCTTTTTATCAGGCAAGTGATAAATTACCAAGCTTTATGCAAACAAATGATATTTTCCCTTTAAGGTATGACACGAATACTCACCATATAATGATGACAAATCCTTCATATTCACTGGATGGTACACCTGAAAGCCACTGGGAAAATTTATTTACAAAAGATGACGGAAGATTATATAACCACAAAGTAGCGGAGCTGTTTGCTCACGCACTTTGCTTATAACCAAGAAAGGATAAAATAATGAACGTTTTAAAAGAAAAAGGTATTCCGATAGATAAACAGATAAGGACATGGCATGACATTGTTAAACGTCCTTTTAACAGAATGGAAGTTGATAACTACACAAGAACAAGACAGATTTTAATGAACGGTATAGAAACAGAAGCTTGGACTTTTAAACATTGTTTTGTAAGAAAATCCGATGATATGGAATTAAACAAACTTTTAGTTCGTACAAGACGAATAGAGGATATGCAGCAGACAACGGTTAACTGGCTGACTCCTTGGAATCAAACCGTTTTAGATACAACTTTGGGATATGAACAAGTAGCAGTTGATTTAACAGCTTGGCTTGCACAAAATGAGCCTGATGATTATGTAAAAGAAACATTTGATTTTGGGTTATTAGAGGACTTTGACCACTTATACAGATACTCGCAATTCGCTTATATGGTGGAAGAAACCGACCCGAATGAAATTCTTCATAAAATGACGGATGTTGTAATAGGCAGACCCACTCAATATCATCATAACTGTAATGCTATAAGAATCAGAAAACCTTATGACAAAGAAACCGCATCGCCTCAAACAAAAGTAAATATATTAACTCTTATATCAGGCGAACAGCAGACTCACAATTATTATGCGGAACACGGGTTTATGTACGGAAATAACGATTTAAAACGTTTATACGCAGAAATTTGCGACGTTGAAGAAGAACACGTTACAATGTATGAAACTTTGGTTGACCCCAATGAATCAATGTTTGAAAAATGGCTTTTGCACGAATTTACCGAGGTTTGTAATTATTATAACTGCTATGAAGATGAAGTTGATGAAAGAATAAAACTCATCTGGGAAGAAATGATGCAGATGGAAATCGGACATCTTCAAGCAGCTGCTGAAATGTTTAAAAAATACGAAGACCGTGACCCTGAAGAAGTAATCGGAACGGAACTTGTACTTCCGTGCAGATTTTTGTCGCAAAAGAAATATGTAACTAAAGTTTTAAAAGAAGAAGTAGGAAAGCGTGTAATTGAAAACGGTGAATATGCTTTTGTTGATGAACTTGATGATGATTGGGCAAGCTATAAAGTTCAGGAAAAAGTAAATGAAGACGGAGCTCCTTCTGAAAAAGCCGTAAGTCTTTCAATTAAATCAATAGGGAGAGACATTGCCTGCGCAGATGATAAATTACTTGAAATGCAGCCTGAGTTATTAGAAGATTCTTTAGAAGATGATTATCAGGCACCAAATACCGTTGATGCGGAAAAATATGAGAAAATGAGTAAGATTCCGCCGTTAGATTTCTTAAACTATTAATAATTTAAAGCCGCCTTTTATAAGGCGGCTTTTTAAAATATTTAAATAAACAAATATAATTTGACAAGTTGGAAAAAATAATATAGCCTTATATTGTTTATTATAAATATGAGGCATAAAATGAGTAAAATAGTTTTTTGGTTAGTAGTTATCGGACTAATAGTTGCTGCGGTTCAAAATAATTGGTTTAAACCTGTTTCTGATTTTTTTAATAATGTAAAAGGAGATATAGAATATCAGCAGAATTATGTCCCTGAAAATCATAATACAATTGATGATAACGGCATATTAACTAAAGAAGAAGGAGAAAGTAAAGTTGTCAGAAGGAGTGGAATGGGGACTGTTCACGCAGGCAGATAATCGGAGTTTATATACTTAATCCTAAAGAGCTGTGAATGCCAATATACCTTTGGCAGCTATATTGTTCGTAATTATACCTTCATTATTCAAATAGTAAAAATTCATAACGAAGGCTTTAATTTTTGCGCCTGTAGACAAAATGCCAAAAAATTTCCATCGTGAGTTTCTTTTTAAATAAATTGATTGCCATTTTTTTTATTTCATGTATAATAACTTATGTAGATATCAGTTAATTATAAGGTTTTTCTGCTCAATATATAGACATAGTTCATATATTTTTTTGCAGAAGAGTTACTACAAGAGATTTCATGACTGTTTGTAATTTTAATTTTAAGTATTTAAAAGATAACTCTACGCCGGGAAGTTGGCGCAGAGGCTATGAGTATCACCAAAAAGAGCAGGTGGCTTCGTTTGAAGTTGAAAAAACAGGCATTAAAGCTAAAGTAAAAGGAAATTTTAAATCTTTTTATGATGTAGAGCTTAAATTTAAAAAAAATGAAGTTGTGCCTTCGTGTTCGTGTCCTTTAAAAGAAAAGTGGTGTAAACACGCAATTGCAGTGGCACTTAAAGCTATAGATGACAACGTTTATAATGAATTTGTTCAGCGCAGGTTTAAAGTAGAACCGGATTACTCCGATACTCAAACGGAAATGAATTCAAATCCAATGGGCGGTTATATTTTTCACTTTAACCCTAAAAGAAGGCAGAATTTCTTCTCTATTCTCGTAATGGACAGAAATACAGGTAAGGTAATAAGAGATATAGAAGCACTTTTAAAGGCAATTATAGCGGCACAGAAAGCCGATAAAGATTTTGAATTAAATAATTCACAAAAAGTAGAACTCGCAATATTCCAGTTGTTACTTAAAAATTCAAGACTTGATAAAAAAGCAGGCTGGTATGATATACCAATTGCTAAATTTGACGGTTTCTTTCAGCTTCTATCTAAAGCAGATGATGTAATTGACGGTAAGTCTAAAAATAAACTTGTTTTCTGCTCGGATGAATGGAAACTTTCAATGTCCGTTAATTTTTCAATGGTCGGTAACGTTTTATTATCTCTATACTGGCAAAGACCTGACAGAGATGACATAATACCTTTTGAAGAAGTCAGGTATTTTTCAAGGCAGCTCAAATGGGGAAGATATAAAAATAAGATATTCCCTATAAATGTTGCACTTTCTGCACTTCCTCAGGCTCTTATTAAATCGACATTTACGGATGTAAAAGATTCGGATGGGGCTAAATTCTTATATGAAGAACTTCCAAAACTCAGAGAATTAATTCCTTGTGAGGTTTCTGAAATTATAGATAAATTGACCTTGGAACAAAAACCGCCTCTAAATATTGTTACAATGGGGCTGGATTATGACGGAGCTTTAAAGGCGGAACTTGAATTTGACTATGACGGCACTAGAGTCGCATATTCAAAATCTGCTTCAAAAAGCCCTTATGTTACCATTAAAAAACCGAAAGAAGACTTATTATACTGGGTAAAAAGGAATATTGCCCACGAAGAAAGAGCATATCAAATGCTATTGGCTTGTAAATTCGCACCTATGCAGACAAATAATCTCGCCATTGAAAAAGAAAATGCCATTGACTTTTATAATTATTATTTAAAACAGGCAGGCGATGGCTGGAAGTTTGAAGAAAAAGACGATATGTCTTTCTTTAAATTATCGCCTAAACCGTTTGAAATGGTTGCTGATATTGATTTTTCACTTGATTCAACAGATAGCTTTGAAGTCTCCCTATATGGCAAGGTCGGAGATGAAGAAATTTCTTTTGATGAAATTTATGACCTTATTATTGAAGGCGATAAATATTTAAGAGTTAAAAACTATGGGTTTGTAGAAGTTCCGGGGCCCGATATATTCTCAATATTAAAATCATTTAATACGTTTGATGTGTATAAAAATGATGAAAATAAGTACATTGTAAAAACCTACAGAGCAGGTCTAATCTCTGAAATGCAGAATTTAGGCTTTAAATTAAAAATGAGCCGCAGATTTTCTGCATTCTGGAAGCAGATATCAACGTTTTCAACAATGGATAATGCGCCTTTACCTAAAGATATTAATGCAGAGCTTAGAGAATACCAGTATAAAGGATTCAGCTGGCTCTGGTTCTTGTATAAATACGGTCTTAACGGTATTTTAGCCGATGATATGGGGCTTGGTAAAACACTTCAGGCACTTACTCTGCTTCAAAAAGCTAAAGAAAAAGATAAAAAAGCACCTTCATTGGTAATTTGTCCGACGTCCGTTGTATTTAACTGGGAAAACGAAGTACAAAAGTTCATTCCGTCATTAAAATGTTTAAAATTAAGCGGTATGGAGAGAAAAGAACATTTTAAAGAAATTCCTAAATACGATATTATTATTACAAGCTATGCTTTAATAAGACGTGATATAGACAAACTTAAAAAATTTGATTTCAGATATATAATATTGGATGAATCTCAAAACATTAAAAATCCCGAGTCGATAACGGCAAAAAGCGTAAAATTGCTGAATGGCCAGCATAAATTGGCTCTATCAGGTACTCCGATTGAAAATAAACTCGAAGAACTTTGGAGTGTATTTGATTTCTTAATGCCTGGGTTTTTGCTTAATCTGTCCGAATTTAATTACAGATATGTTACTCCTATTGTGGACAGAGGTGAAAAAATCGTAGAAAAACGCTTAAAATCGCAAATTTATCCGTTTATTTTAAGGCGTATGAAAAGAGATGTTGCCAAAGACCTGCCTGATAAAGTTGAAAATATTGCATACTGCGAACTTACACCCGAACAAAAAGACTTTTATCTTGAAGTACTGGATTCAACAAAAGAAGAATTATTTAAATCCATTGCGGAAAACGGACTTGAAAAGAGCCGCATGAGTATATTCTCAGCCCTGTTAAGGTTAAGACAAATCTGCTGCCATCCGAGATTGTACGATAAAGACGATAAAAAAGGTATTGAAACATCAGGTAAATTTGAACAGTTAAAATCAATGCTGGAAGAAATTATATCGGAAGGTCACAGAATATTACTGTTCTCGCAGTTTGTCGATATGCTTGATATTATTAAGGAATGGCTTGTTAAAGAAGGGATTAAACACGAATATTTAACGGGTTCAACTAAAAACAGACAGGAAGTTGTCGAAAGATTCAATACGGATGAATCAATACCTATATTCCTTGTAAGCTTAAAAGCCGGCGGTACGGGATTGAATCTTACTGGTGCTGATTATGTTATTCACTATGACCCGTGGTGGAATCCTGCCGTTGAAGATCAGGCAACCGATAGAGCCTACCGTATCGGGCAGACTAAAAAAGTCTTTGTTTATCGCTTAATTACCAAAAATACGGTTGAAGAAAAGATACAAAAACTTAAACAAGATAAGAGAAACTTGGTTGATTCCGTAATCAGCGTAGACAGAAACATCGGAAAAACTCTTACATACGCTGATTTGCAGGATATTTTCACTATTGATTAAATTTTGATTTTAAAATTTTATAAATATTCTAACATATTTTCCTATTTGGATATTTTTTTAATTATTTTTAGTATTTCAGAAATTTGTAATAATTCTTCTGGTTCAAAAAATTCTAATTGTTGATTTATAACTTTTATAGCTTCAGTTTTGTCTAATGATATTGGAGAAAGAAGCAATGTTAATGGTGTTAAATTAAATGCACTGCATATTTTATCTATGGTTGCAGGATTAGGTGCATATCTGTCACGTTCCAAATTGCGAAGCGTATCAGGAGATATTTCTGCAATCTCAGCAAAGCGTTCTTGTGTTAAATTCAATTCTTTCCGTAATCGTTTAATATTACTGTTAATTAATGTTTGATAACCCATAGTGATTTTAGTATGATTTATCAAAATATAAAATAAAAGTGAACAAATGACTTATTTTATGCTATAGATTATTCTGTTTTAAAATTTTGACTTTAAAAAAATAATTCTTATATATAAAATATGATATTTGATTTTCTTAAACAAAAACACGAATGCAAACATACTCATGTGCCTATTGATGTTGATGAAGCATACTGCACAGAATGCGGAGCTCTGATTAAAAACAAATGGTTCTTAGTCCGCTGCAGCAGCTGTAACATTAAAAGGACGGCTCATTGTGAATATGATATTATAAAACCGGATACAAAATACTGCCCTAATTGCGGCGGGACTGACTTTTATATTCAAGAGCTTGATAATATTAATTTTATTGATTTACACTATGCTGTATTAAAAAAGACAGTAATACCTCAAACAAAACGTGCCACACGTCAAATATGGATAGAACAGGAAGAAATGCTCATTCCTCAAGCAAATAAACTGATTGGATTAAGTAAATAAATACACTTTAATTAATGCCTTATATTAAGGCATTTTTTTTATTCAATGTCAGGATTATTTTCTTCTTCTAATTTTTCAATTTCATTGATAATTCCTGATAGAACAATATCGGCTTTGTCATTATCAATTTGGCAGGTACCTGCATTAAAATGGCCGCCTCCTTGATATTTGTACATTACTGCTCCGATATCAACAGGACAAGATTTGTTTATTATTGATTTTCCTACAGCGAATACGGTATTTTGTTTATTTAGCCCCCATAATATATGTATTGAAACATTACAATCAGGATGAACGGCATATATCATAAATCTGTTGCCGACATGTAAAGTTTGTTCATTTCTTAAGTCAAGAATTGCAATTTTATCTTCAAGTCTTGAACATCTGTATATTTGTTCTCTAAACTTGTCTATTTCTTCAAAATACAAGTCAATTCTTTCTTTAACATCAGGGTCATTCATTATTTCATCAATTGGTTTTTCTAAAATTAAATCAATTAATTTATACATTAATTGAAGATTTGAGATATTAAAATGCTTAAATCTTCCTAGTCCTGTTCTTGGGTCCATAAGATAGTTTAATAATATCCAACCTTTAGGATTTAAAATATCTTCTTGAGTAAATGTTGTGCAATCAGAAATATCAACTGCTGTCATTAAATCGTCTAAAGCTGCCGGAAATTTGTCAGTTCCGCCAAAATATTCATAAATAATTCTTGCAGATGATGGTGCTGCAGGTTCCATTATATAATTTGGTTTTGAATCTTTAATTCTTACAGCTTCACTTGAATGGTGGTCAAATGCCATATATACGTCATCTGTATATGGAAGGCTTGCTGTTATTGAGTGTTTATCAAGTTTAATCTTTCCGTCTTGTACATCTTTAGGGTGTACAAATTTTATTTCATCTATTAATCCTATTGATTTTAATAATGCTGCACAAACCAAACCGTCAAAATTACTTCTTGTATATAATGTATAAATGTCTTCCATTTGACCTCCAAAACTATCCGATTATTTATATACTATGCTTTTATTAAAATTTTTTCAATATTACTAATCAGATAAAGAACTTACTAAATCTTTTATAGTCTTTTCCTGAACGGTTATTTCTTCAATTCTGGCTTTTGTCTGCTCTATAAGTTCAGGTTTGGCATTATTCATAAATTTTTCATTATTTACTCTAGCCAAAAGACTGTTTTTTTCATTCATAAGTTTTTCAAGTTTTTTATTTTGACGTTTAATTTCTTCGTTTAAATCTATTAAACCTGAAAGCGGAATAATTATTTTAGAATTACTTACAACGGTGGAAGCCGATTGTTTTTGTGTTTTATGGGTTTCGTCAACATATTTTATATCTTCCACCCTTGCTAAACGGTGAATATACGGTTCAACATCTTTAAATATCGTTTCTTCTTCACTGTTTGCAAGTATTTCTATGTTTATTTTTGTTGAAACAGGTATATTAAAGCTTTGTCTAACGTTTCTTAACGATTTAATCGTTTCAAAGACCAGTTCCATCTGGGTATTTTCTTTAATAAACTTAAATTTTTCTTCATAAACAGGATATTTAGAGAGCATAATAGCTTTAACATCAGTATCTTTCGGCAGCAATTGCCAGATAGCTTCCGTTATATGCGGCATTATGGGATGAAGCAGTCTTAAAGTCATATCAAGGACATATTTTAATACTCTTTGAGTATTCAGTTTAATTGATTCATCCTGAAGCTGGATTTTTGCTATTTCCACATACCAATCGCAGTATGAATTCCAGAAGAAATCATACAGTGTATGCGCCATTTCTCCGATTCTGTATTCTTTTATATTTTCGTTTGTCTCTTTAGCCGTTTCATTGAGTTTATTCAATATCCACTTGTCGGCTAAAGTAAGATTATCAAAATCAATTTCATTATTATCAACACCTTCAAGGTTCATCAAAACGAATCTTGAAGCGTTCCAGATTTTATTTGCAAAATTTCTGCCGTATTCAAATTTTTCGTCGCTTATTTTAATATCCTGTCCGCCGTATGTACAAAGTGAAGTAAGGGTAAATCTTAAAGCGTCGCAGCCGTATTTGTCGATAATTCCGACAGGATCAATCGTGTTGCCTTTAGATTTTGACATTTTCTGTCCGTTTTCATCACGGATAAGCCCGTGGATATAGACGGTTGAAAAAGGAGCTTTCTTTGT
>CANQOQ010000007.1 GCA_947625495.1 Candidatus Gastranaerophilales bacterium
AAACCTATTATGTTTTTTACCCCAGAAAATAAAAATAAAATATCTGCCATTTCATTACCAATCATACAAGGGGGATCATCAATCACTTGAATAATTTCACCATTTTCATCTCTATATACTATTTTTGAATATTCTATACCTTCATATATTGCTGGTTCTTGAGTAATCGTATATTTTGAAGTATTATTCATCATATCCTGCTTTCTATTATGTCAATAAAATCTTTTTTCAAATTACCTGATAATTTTACTTCCTCAAATAAAAAATATTTAAGTAAGTCTAATTTATTCAAGTGATAAAAAATCAAGTATGTATTATAAATCATATAATATTTGTATTCTTTTAAATATTTTTTAGGAATATTCTTTATCTTTATGTATTTATAATCTATAATTTGTTGATATAAATTTTTTATAATTATTTTAGATAAATTTTTCATACAATATGCTGTTTCTTTTGTACTTATACTTTCATAGTCCTTTGCTATATAAGAACAACATATTAAGTCATTGAATTTTAATTCATATAAAATATTTTTATACTTTTTAGTGTTTATTTTTTTATTATAATGTTTTAATATCCTTATTAAATTAAAAAAAACTCTTTCTCTGTTATTTTCTGTTGAATACTCTATTGCTGAATGTATATATTTAATAGAATTAAACATATTTTCATTCTTATCTTTATAGGCTGATATTTTATCTTTTGTACAATATAATAAAGCAAGATTATTTAGAATCAAACTATCATTAGGTTTTATATTTCTCGCTTTATCAAAATAATACTCAGCTTGTTTATTTGATTTTATGGAAATTGATAAAATTCCCAGATTTTTATATATATTGAATTTAATATAATTATCATTAGACAACAATAAAGAAATTTTTAAATAATACCAAGCAATAATACGCAAAATATTTATATAAATATTAAGAATATGATTTTTATTATTAGTATAAAAATAATCATTCCTAATTCTTTCTATAAGGCAGTATGCCTTATAGTAATAACGTTCAGAATTAAAAATGCCAGAATAATATTTTGTATAGAAAATACTTGCTAAATTGAACATTTTATTTGTAAAAAAATATTCTGCAAGATGTTTATAATTAATTTTAGAATAACTCTGATCCGGAATTATTTTAGAAATTTCTTCTGATACAGTAAGATATTCATTATTATTTTCTGTGTCATTATATTTATCAAGCCATAGTTGCAGTAATATTATTAAGTATTTTTTTTGTTGAGTTGATTTAGTGTATAAAAATCCAAAATAATCTTCAATTATTTTCAAAGAATATACAAAAACATATTCTAGTATCAGGAATAAATATTTAAATAATAAAAATTCCCCCTTTTGTTGTTTGTGGGTTAGCTTGTAGGTTGGGTTTAAACCCAACAACTTTTTCCACCAACTTTGCCTATTTATTTTTTCTTCTGTTATATTTTTTTCTTCGTAACTCATCATCAAATCCTAACTTTGCTCATTATTCTCCCGATTTAACTTATCCAAAATTTATTTTATGCCACTGTTTTTAATTTTGTTTTGTATTTCCTATTTTTTTGTTGGGTTACGCTCCGCTAACCCAACCTGCTTGCTTTTGTTAATGTAGTAGACATATTTTTCTTCCCTAGTTATATATTTTTATCTTCTTATTACTTTCAAAAATAATTGCTTTATTATTACCAATGTTGAATACAAAAGGTTCATATCCTGATGAAATAGAAACTTTTACTTTCGATAATTTTTTTGTTTTTATATTGTAAATGGCACTTTCTAAGCGTTGAGACGAATATAAACCTTTATCAATAGTACCGCCTACTAACAAAATCTCATTTTCATTAAGTTGAATAGGAGTTGCGTTTGATGCTTTTAAGTTAATTTCTGCTATTTTTTTAAAAGTTTTAGTTGTAGGATTATATTCAGTAACATAACCACCTGTTCGAGAACCATAGAAAAATAATAGACTTCCTGTACTAATTTTGATTGGGCGAAGTAATAATTTTAAATCATTAGGTATAATTATATTTTCAAATGTGTTTTTATTTTGATTATATATTTCAGCTATATTTTTATTTAAACTTGCAGGTGAATATATAAATACATCACCATTATCTAATAATTGAATAATAGATTTTCCAAAAGCATGGATATTATTAGTACAACAAGTTTCTTCAAGTATTCTTTTTTTGTTATATATAGAGAACTCATTTATAATTTTTCTTTCATTTCCAACTTTTGTAAAAGTTTTTAAGGAAGGATTATACAATTCTGCTTGGCATCCTTTAATAATAAATATTTTACCATCTTTGAGTGTGATACCGGCATCAACATTAGGTAATAAAGAATCATTAATAACCTCAAATTTATTTGTTTTTATATTATATATTTCTGCTTTATTGAAAGCTCTCTCGTAATTATATTTATATCCTCCAATAATTAATATTTGATCATTGGTTTTAATAGCAATATATGAATTACGAGGAATGTTCATTTCGGAATTTAAATTTATAAATTTTTTTTGCTCCACATTATAAATTTTAGCTGGAATAATTTCGATTTCACGTTTACCATCTATGTTTACTTGCTTCCATCCACCAGGGAAAAAAATTTCATTTTTATTTAACTGAATTGGACAATTAATATTTTCATCCTTGTCTAATACCGAATTATTAAAAGCAAAACATTTTCCACTTACTAACAAACAAAATAGTGTTAAAACAACTGAAATTATTTTTTTATTCATAACAACATCCAAATTAGTAACCAAAGTAATTATACCACTTTTACCCCCCCCCGTTGCAAATTTACGGTTTTATGTTTTTAGCAATAATAATTTCATTTATTATCATTCAATATCAGTACTCATTGTTTTACAATTTGACAAATTTTAATCAAACAATGACAAACATTTGTCTTTAATATCAAGAGCAATGTCACGCGCTTGTTTTTCTTTTATTCCGATATTTTTAGCTACTGCTAAAATATCCTCTAAACTTGGATTTTTTCCTTCACAGTTTATTGTTGTTGCGTGTTCTCCGTTAAATGATGAACTGTAAGTCAAATCGTATGCTGGGGACAAGTGCCATTCTTTTCTATTTTCGTCATAAAGAAAAGAGAAATTCTTTGAATGATCATCTCTGTTGTGCGCAAAAACATTAAAGCACATCAATCTGTACAATTGCTCAATATCTTGATAATTTTTCGTTAATTCGAGAGTCAATTTCATCAAAATATTGTAATCAAGATTCGGCAAGCGATGGCTTGTTTCTAATAGTCCGCTAACTGAAACCATATGTACTTTTTTACCGTTTTCTCTATCAAATCGTTTTATACCGAAATATCCCGAACAAATTTTAGAATCAAAAAGTTTTGTTTTACTCATTTTTATCCCGCAATCTTTTGCGACAAGAGAGTATTTGTATTCCTGCTCTCCAATATTTTTTGGATCTTGGGAAGATGGGAATTTAATTATCCAATCTTCTCCATTTATTTTTGTCAAAATTTTTGGTCTTGCACCGCCTGATGAACCGCCGAGTTTAAAAAGTTCATCCAAATTATCAGAATTTTGCGATTCTAATATTTTCGAACATTCTTGTGCAAGTTTATCATAATCAGACTCTTGGTTAGGTGTTTCAAACTTATGCTCAGGTTGATAAGTTAATGCACCCATACCGCTTTGTTGAACAACAGCAAGACGGTTTAAATTATCAATTTCACTTGGGTTGATATTGTTTTTTAGCAAAAGACGATCAACAAGCAATCTTCCCCAGCCATCCGACAAACTATCGTTAAATACACCAAATAATCCGTCAAACGGCTCAAATTTTTATTATGATGTATTTTTATCAACTTTTGACAAAATTTTTGAAGAAAAAATTTTGTATGTATTCACCTATGTCCGTTTCTGACATAGCCCTCATTTATGATATGATTAAAAAGAGGTGAATGCCATGTTTAAATTTATTGAAAATATAATTAAATTTAAAAAATTGAAAAAAGACAGTTCAGTCAACACGTAATGTTTATGGCTTTAGATGCCGGAGAATATTTTTTATTTTCTGAAGAACAAAGATGGGAAAATTTACCACCTAAAACAGAAAACTTCAAAGTTGATTATGAGGTTTCTAATAATCACAAAATATTAAAAATAAATATGCATATAAATGACAAAACATACACTCTTAATATCAATACAGAAACAGAAAGTGCCACATATTTTGCAAATTTTCTTGAATCTATATGGTGTTTTAAAGATTGGGAATCATTAGTTTATGTTTCATCAACAGATAATGTAAGTGATTTTTTATGTCTTAGGAATGTTGATTCAAAAACATTAACTCAAAGATTGGCAATAATGATAGATGCAAAAGGTAAAAAAGAAATTGTAGATATTTGTATAGATGCTCAATTTTTTGCAAAAGAATTTATACAACCGATGTGGGATTGTGATCCTTTTAGCAAAGTAATTGAAGAAGCTGCTAAATTAGAAAAATACTCACCAAGAAAAGTTAAAATGCCATTGCCATAAGTAACTAAAAATATTTGAGGATAATATAAATGCCAGTACTAGTAAATAAATTTGTGATACCTGAATTAGGAATTGAAATAGATATGGACATTAATGCAAAAGTAACAAATGGTGGTTCTTCATTTAATAACTTTAACTATTTAGCATTTTATTTGAATGTCGTTAAACAGAATTTAAAAGAATTTTATAATGATGAATTAAGTCAGAGAAAAGCAATTAACGCTTGCATTTCATTGTACCATATGGCTGACTGGTATATTCCAGACGATAAGGCAAAAAGAAAAACTTTTTATAAAAAATACCCAACAATAAAATATTGGAATGTGTTACGAACGGAACAAAACATTGTAATAAAAATAAGGAATTTAAAACTGGTCAAAAAGAGGGCTCTTATATTCCAACAAAGCTTATTGTTGATAATGGTACATCAACATACGATTTAATAGACGTTTTAAAAGATATTGAGAATTTTTGGGATATAACATTAAGTTTGAAGAAATAATGGAAATTTTAGATAAACTTGCAAAATCAAAATTCAGGAGCAGATTTAAACTCCGGACAAAAGAACTTGAATATATTAAGGACAAAGGTCTTGATACTATTTATTCTCATGCCTGCGATTTTATCAGGGATAGAGTAGCTCCCTCTGAACCTGTGAACGACGGCAAACAAACCCCAATGCGAGGCCACCCTGTTTTTATCGCTCAACACGCAACCGCCACCTGCTGCAGAGGCTGCATCGAAAAATGGCACAAGTTTCCTAAAGGCAGAGAACTGACATCAACCGAACAAGAGTATCTTGTTTCCGTCATTATGAAATGGATAAATCAACAAATTATTATAAATCAATGAATTACTTTATATTGTTCAATTTTAAAATTTTTGTTTTGGACAATATACACATTACTGTTTAAAATTTCAAAAGTTGCAAATTCTTTATCACAATCGTATTCTATACATTTATTTTCAAATATAAGAATATTTTCCCCTTTTGTATATAAAGAAGAAGGATAGATGATACCGTCATAACCCAAGTTTTCAATATACTTACTGATTTTTTGAGTTGGTTTGTAATATTCATAATCACTATAATTCGGTAATGAACACATTTGCGCAATATAATGAAATGTTAAATATTTTGAGGGATTTTCAACTTTAAAAGTATCAAATATTTTTGTAAAATTATATAGCTTTAGAGGCTTTAATATTTTAATTTCGGCTACACTAATATTTTGCCCATTTATTGGACGTATTTCGGCAACAGCAGTTTTTATATTACTAGCAACATATAGACAATGTTGCTTTTTTGTATTTAATCGTCCCTCTTTATTTTTACTAGAATAGTTTACACCGCTATTTGCTTTATCAAATCCCCAAAATTTAACATCTTGATAATCAGAACACCATTCATTGTAAATATCTTTTATTTCATTGTAATTTGATAAAAATGGTAAATAATTAAAAAATGTTTTAATATCCGAATATGCAAAATTAAATTTTTCTAATGGAATTTTTGCTTTTAGTCTTTTATATAAATCTTGCCATGGCTTTGTATTAAACAAATCATCAAATTCTGAATTTTTAAATCCTCTAGCTCTATAAACTATTTTATTTGGCTTTAGATAATATGTGCATTTTTTCTGAAATTCTTTAATAATTTTAAAAATTTCATTGTTTTTGCTTGAACTATTACATAGGGTATCCCAATACTCTTGAGTTTCATTGTTAATATGTATCCATATTAGACCTATAGCATTAATATAATCATAATCGTTTTTAGAGGAATTTTTTATTTGCTTTTTCATAATTAGATTTTATCATAAGCATCTATATCTAATTAAAATCTTTCTATATACCAATTGCTATTTCCAAAATGGTTAAAGTTCCAATGGAATTCAAAATAAAAATTAAACTCCAAAGAATTGTCATCTTTGAAGTTCCAAGAGTATTTAATTGTGTTTTGCGGTAACTTTCAAATGCGTCCTGAATTTCTTTTGCAAACTTTATCCTGAATTCAGAATATGTAATATCTAAAGTTTTTTTTGTTAATTTATTTTTCAAAATCATCTTCAAACCCTCTTATATTATCAAGCTCAATATTGTAGCGTTTGCCGGTTTTATCGACACAAGTTGCAAAATCGACTGTTTTATCTGCATATTTGTTTTCCCAAAGACAAATCAGCAAACCGATTTCTTGTGTTTTAAGATTCAAAATCTTTGTTCCGTATAGCTTGTAATCTTTTTCAACCATGGTTTTAACCTTTCGTTATTTTAATATCTGCGTATATCTCATCCGGCTTATCAGGATCAATCAAAAAATCTTTATCAAATACATATCTTTCACCATCCTGTGCGACGCAGCCAACAATGTTATGCTCGCCAAAACAAACAACAGTAAATTCTTCGCTATCCTTTTCAAACAAGCCTTTCAGCTTCTTTAATCTGTATTTTTTACCGATTTCAATCATAGTATGCTCCTTTCAAGCTACACCATTCATCGCTCTTTCTATGGAAAACATCAACCCGAAATCTCAAAATCATATCATACAGACACATTTAGGACTTGATGTTTCTGCGAAACAGAGTTATCCTGTGTGTACAAAAAGATTTACCCCGAGGTTAATTATGAAAAAACAAACATTGGCAGAAGATGCTTTTAAACTTTATGCTGAAAAATTTATGTCGTTGGAAGATATTGCGAAGCAGTTTCATTTGAACGAAAGGACGCTCCGCCGATGGAAAAAGGCTGATGATTGGGAAACTAAAAGAAATGAATATATTCGGACTAAAACGACCTTGCATTCGGATTTATATGATTTTACCCGCAGTTTGATAAATTCTATCGAAAAGGATATGGAGAATAACGGTAAAATCGAGCCTGCAAGATATTACGCTGTTACTAAAATGCTGAAATTGATTGGACCGATTAAATCTTATGAGGATGAAGTGATAAGTGAAAAACAAAAGCTCCAAGAGGAAAAGCCGAAAGGCTTAACGCCGGATGTTATACGAGAAATTGAAGAACGAATTCTTGGTATAACTCACAAAGAAATTTTTGAACACGATTTGAACACCGATTAAACACCTTTTAAACGGCATTTAAATTTCGACATCTTTTTCGTGATCAATAAAGAACGCATTCAACACATCTGCATCGTTTCGTAGATGTTTAACTACCGGTGCGAGATTGTAGCATTCTTCAATCTCCGGTTGATTGGCTACGAAATAATCAATAACAACTGCAGTGTTATAAATATTTTCTGACCACTTGCTTAATTGCTTAAACTCTTTTGGAGTAATATTCAATCCGACTTTTCCATACGACCTCCTTTAACGTGTCGTATTCATCACTCAAAGTCAGAATTAAATCAAGTCTATAATTATATCAACGAGAGAATGCTTTCATCACCGCAAATATTTCTCACCTTTATTCTTAACGGCTTTTTGTCGGATTTGATTTTACCGTTCCAAAATTCTTTTGTCTTATTGCCGTTAATTATTACATAAGAGGTCTTGCCGTCTATTTTGATTTCACTATCACTATGCCATACCCCGTCTGTATTGGTACAATCAAGTGAAACATACTCTATTGTGTCTAATCCGTTTTCACTTATTGTAATCGGTGTGTATTTCTTGTCAGCACCCTTTAGTGATTGTGCATACTTTTTTGCATTGTATTCATCAATTCTTTGTATAACTCTGTCGCTTACAAACTTATTGATTGTTATCTGATATTCTTTGAATATCTTTTCTTGAATTTCTTCTAACTTGTAGTCAATAACATCTTCAACAACAACATCATCAAGAAGTTCCTTTAAATCCCGTAGTTCAATTTCAATATTTGTTGAATCATCTTCTTCAATAAACTTCTTAATCTCATCAATGTCAGTAATATCAATATAATATACAATGACTTTTTTTACACCTGCTGGTAAATCAGGGATTGCCTTATGTATGATTTCATTCATCATTGGTTTATCAAGCAATTTAGTTGTGCTGTCCATCAAATTAGGAGTATAGACAGGAATCATACCGTCTTTCGAATCTTGAATAGCACCTTCCCAATATTCATCAAGTGAATCTTCATTTTTTAATCCCTGTATTATAGACTTCATTTTTTCCATTGTCTGAACAGGATTTCTATATAATGATACTCCATCTTTTATTTCTCTAACAGTAAATTCTGCCTTATCTGCTACTAATCTATCTCTTGCGGTTTGAATACTATTGACACCAATATCGCAATGTATAAATTTTCTACCTAATTTATTCGCAGCTGCGGCAGTTACACCACTCCCACCAAAGAAATCTGCCACAAGCATATTCTCGCAAGAACTTGCTTTTATAATTCTTTCAAGTAAAGCTTCAGGTTTTTGCGTTGCATAATCGGTATTTTGAATAGAATTTCCCTGTACTGCAAAAATATCTGACCATACATCTCCGGGATTTTTCCCCTTTTCTTCAAGAGCATCGGCATCTACTGATTGATATCTTGCTTCTCCTCTATGAGCACGAGCAATAGTTTCTGGACTATATTCTGTGCGAACAGAATCTAAATCGAAATATGTATCATCAGATTTACTATAAAAATAAATTGTTTGATGTTTTCTACCAAAGGCACTATTTGTACTTGCACCTTTTATATAATGCCAAATAATTTCATTTTTGAAATTATTTTCGCCAAAAATTTCATCCATAAGGATTTTTACATAGTGTCCTATATTATAATCTAATTGAACATAAATTGATGCTGTTTCAGACATTATACTTTTAATTGCCATTAAGTTTTCATACATCCAATTTAAGTAATCTTCTTTATTCCACACATCTCCATACATTTTTTCTTCAAATGCTTTGAGTTCTTCTATATCAAGTTCCTGTTCGGCTTTTGCGATTGCCTCTGCAACTTGTGGGTTTTTCCTGATATAAACCTTTTTAGCGTAATCAGCACCACTTGCAAACGGTGGGTCAATATATACCAAATTAACCTTTATATTATTATCTTTTAGGTATGCACAAGCCGATAAACATTCACCTCTGATAATCATATTATCTAGGTTATCACCGACAATCTCTGTTGTTTCAACTTCATATAGAGGCATACCTCTTTTGAGTTTGTCTTTTACATCCAAATTGCCTTTATACTTCAATGTTCTTGAAAAATTATCAAGTATTGCTTGTCCTTCAATCGGTTCAGGGAAATAAGGTATATATTTAATAGCCATTATTCATTCTCCTTAAAAAATTTTTTTATTTTATCGCTTGTCAAAGTGATTAAATCGTTATCGTTCATATCATCTTGTAAGTACAAGAAATCAAAGCGGTTATATCCAAACTCTTTATTATTTTGAGGGATAAAATCGTTTTCCATAAATTCTTTTTTCTCTTTGAAATTCTTTGCAAAACCTTCACCTTTGGTTTCAACTATCATAATTTTATGAATCTGATTGTTTTTTCTTTTGATAATCAAAAAGTCTGGTGTATAAATTCCCATATACTTCCAGTTATTCTTAGTTCCATTGTATGTTTTAATCTTAAATTCGGTTAAGACTTCATCCCCGTTGTAATAAACCTCTAAGTCGCTTTCCTCAAACGCATTAAGAGTTAATATTTTATTCAAGAATAATTGTTCAAAAGAACTGTCCGTCTTGTATGGTAGATAGTGATATGTTTTGTCTTTGTCGGTATTTGATTTAAACTTATCTTCGATCTCTTGTGCTTGTTGTTCTAAGCCATTTGCACGCAAAGTTTTTATTGTTTGTTGCATTTCCTCTGATAAAGTAAGTTTGCCTTCATCTTCTTTAATTATCGATTCAACTTTATCCTGTGTTGGTATGAAATCTTCGGGCTTTGAAGTTTCTATAGGAGATATAAGTTTTTCAATAACTAACAGATTTACATTGTCTTTGATAGTTTCTTCTTTTGTATTAAAACTTCTTTTATCGAAAAATGCCTTTCTGATATTTGCTTCTATTTGCGTTACATTAAATTTAGAGCTGAAATACCTTGCTTCATTACTAATGTAGGTGATTTTATTAAATACAGACTTTAAATCTTGCTCGTATTTATACAAATCTTTCAAGGTAATATTATTAAAACTTCCTTTTGAGATTCTATGTAACCATAGGTTAAAATTAGCAATCTGCCTTCCCATTTCCTTTGCCGTATCATGTTCTATATATTCACCTGTTACAATATCCCAAGTCTTTATTATTCCTTTATACTCTTGTCCTTCTATTGAATTTTTAATAGATTCAGATATATTTGCTTTTTCAACTACTAATGTTTCATATTGAACGGATAACTGATAATATTCAATTGGCGGTAAATTTTTCTTATCCATTCGGTTATATCTATTTATTGATACTTTTGCCTTTTGAGTTCCTTGTTCAAACTCTTTAATATCAATATGGTGTTGTTTTTGTAATTGCATATTTAACTTATCTGCATTACCTTCATTCAAATATATCAATGCTGATTCTGTTTTGTTTTTATCAACCTGCCTTAAACATCTGCATGAAGTTTGTAATACCATATTTACTGGGCAATCACCCTCTTGCGATAAAATAACACCTGTTAAACTCTTACAATCCCAGCCCTCTTTACCGATTTGAACTAATAAAATAATTTTCTTCTTAGATATTGATTTGTCAAGTGTATCAAATTCTAATTGGGCGTTTTGTGGTTCTGTATATTTGTTATTCCCTTTGTGAAATTTCAATACAACTTCATCAGGATTCAGTCTGTAATCATTCAGAATTTCACAAATTTTGGGGTATATAACTTCTTCTAAATTCTCTATCGTACCGCAATAAATACCTAATTTAGCGATAGTATTATCAGCATATTTTGTATTATTATACTTATCTAAAAATTCTCTTACACCGTTTTCTACAATCTCTAAACGGTTTCTGCTATTAGATATTTTTACTATCGGTTTTTTAAGGAAATTACCTATACCGTCAATTAACGGATAATAATATACAATATTAGAAATTTCCTTGTTCTCTGTTTTAAGATCATCCGTTATTTCTATCTTCTCGGATTTTTCAAGGTATGGTGTACCAGAAAAACCAATAACGGAATTAACCGTTTCATTCTGTGTCCAAGTGTTTACAACACTTCTTAATTTGATTTCATCACTTACTGCGTGGTGAACTTCATCAATGAATATTGATAAACTCGGAATTTCTCCTATTAAATTTCTTAATTCATTTGCCGCACGATATTTTGCTTGTTCATCTTCGGAAAGCAAAAGCATTTGGTCGTCATCTTTTTTATCAACACGGTCAAGAATAACTTTTTCTGCATTGGTTACGGCTATTAAACCAAATAATTCGGATAACGGCTGGTGAATAGCAATCTTCTGAACATTCGGATTCTTAATCTTATTGCTTTTCTTGTCTGTTTTTGATTGGTCTAAAACCTCAAACTTAATCATTCGTTTGATTTCTGTTGCCGACGGTTCAGGAATCACCCATGAGGGATTAAATTTCTGTATAGTTCTTAAACTCGGAATTACAGAACTCTTTAATCCTGACGGTGCAAATATTATAAAATTGTGAGCAAAAGACTTATTGTTTGGTTCGTTCAATGCAAAGTACAAATCCAAGTACATGAAACAAGCCATTAAGAAAGTTTTTCCAGCACCCATTGGTAAACTAAATAAATAGTCCGTGTAATCAACATTGTAGAAAATATTTTGAAAAGCTAGCTTATAATCAATATTGTCGTAATTCTCTTTGATTTCTTTTTCAAGTTTTTTTGATATTTGTTCACCTTTATCGTTTTTGGTTACTGCGTATTGATAAAGCGATAAAGCATATGGGTTCGTAATAAAATAATCTTTTAATTGTTGCTTTATTTCTAAATCTTCAACTTTTAAGGTATTAAAAGCACCCTCGTAAAATAATTTCCACAAGGGTATGTTCTGGCATTTTATCTTTAAAAACAAATATGTCTTGATTGCATCAATTTGTGCATCTCTTAGTTCATTTGTTTCTACAATATAGTTTATCAGTTCTTTTACAGTACAATCTTGAGAACTATACCACTCATCTCTTTTGTTTTGAATAATTGAATAAAACAACTTGTACACCTATCTTGTATTCTAAATTTATACTACCATAAAAATAGATATAAAGTTATATAAAGATGCCATTTATATTGCATTTTTGTAGTAGAATAATTGTAGACTTAAAAGAATAGTGGAGTAGTTATATGAATTTCCCTAAAATACATAAAATTAATATATCTAATTTTTCATTGTACAAGCAAAAAGATGAGATAGAATTAAATCTAAAAGATGGTGTTTTTTGTTTAGCAGGTGCAAATGGTTTAGGGAAGTCAACATTTATTGCAATTGTATCATATGCTCTTATGGGAATTGTTGTTGATCCAAAGAAAAATTTTGATTCTATTAATCAAATTACAGAATTTTACAAAAAAAATGAAAAATTTGCAGAAACTTATTTTGACGGAAGAATTGATGAATCAAAAAGAAATTTGGCTAATGTTAGTATTGAGTTTTCTGTTGGAGATTTTTTATATAATTTAAAACGAAATTTTTTTGAAATAACCAATTTATTAGAATTTTCAAGAAAAAACAAAATTACAAATGAAGAAACTGTTGATAACAATAGTACTTCTACAGAATTATTGGAGCTTTATAAAAAACATCTTACCAAAGATATTGGAGTTGCTACCTTTGAACAATTTGCATTTTTACAATCATTTGTATTAACTTTTGATGAAAGTAAAAAACTTATCTTTTGGGATACACCAGTCATGAATAGAATATTACATTTATTTTTTGGTATAGATCCTGAATATGCAAATAGAGCTGATGATTTAAGGAAGAAGATAGCCAAACACGAATCCAACTTGCGTAATATTCAGTGGAATATTACGCAAAATGAAAGAGAAATTGTAGAGATAACAAATCCATTATTGCTAGATATCAGTGTTGCTGATGCTGAAATTTTGATAAACACAATAAAGGAAGATGAAAATTCAGTAGAAGAACTCCAAAAAAATATTGAAAAACAAGATTCAGCTATTAGTGAATGTGACTTAAATATAAAAAATCTCGCAATAAAAATAGTTGAACTGAATGCAAAATATGAGGAAGTTTTTAAATCATTAGAAAATTCTGAAATATTAATAGAAAAAGATTCCACTATAATCGCTTTATTAAGAAAAATCAGTTATAAAATTTTAAATAAGGAAGAAATAACTAATGAATTTGAAGATTTGAAAACAAGAATAGTAGAAGTTAGCAAAATATTAGATAAACATTGTCAAGAAGAAAGGATGATAGAATTAAAAAATATTGATGATGAAATTATAATTTCCAGAAAACAACAAGAAGAATATATTGCTAAGAAAAATCGTGTTGAAAAAGAAATAACTGAAAATAAAAAAATATTAGAAGACTTAAAAATTAAACTAAATAATTTAAAATATAAAAATGAAAAAATTATAAAACAGTATGATTTATATATCTCTGCTAATACAGATGATCGTATAAATTCTATCAAAAAAGTGGTAGAAAATGATAAAATAAGAAAAATAGAAGAAGGTAAATTAAGAGATAAATACAAAGAAGAATTATCAATATTGGAAAAGGATATGCGTACTCAATATCATAAGACAGAACTTGAGTTTATTCCAATATTTAAAAAATATGCTACAAATTTTTTAGGCCTGGATATTGATATCGAATTGAAAAATACTGCAAGTACAGGTCTTTACTTGAGCTTAAAAGTTAATAGTACCGAAAGAAAAGATAAACATCAATTGTCTGAAAGTCAACAATATTTTATTGATATTGCTCTAAGATTTGCGTTGATAGAAATAAGTGCATCAAAATATGCAACAATATTTATAGATACACCTGAAGGTTCTCTTGATATTGCATATGAAAGCCGTGCAGGGAAAATGTTTGGAGATTTTGTTAAACAAGGGTTTGACATTATAATGACTGCCAATATAAATTCTTCTCAATTACTATTACAGCTTGCAAAAAAATGTTCTCAAGAAAAAATGAATCTTGAACGTATGACAGAATGGACAATATTGTCTACAGTTCAACAGGAAGAACAGAACGTAATAGAAAAAGCATTCAATGATATTGAAGGAGCATTAAATGGTACAAACTAACTCTACTGCTATATATGATACTCTTCTAATAGCCAAAATTTTGGTACAGTATAACAAGGATTTCAATTTTTCAGAAATTAATCTATTCTGTTATTTCGCTTGTTTGTTATCATTATACAATGGTCAACCTTTGTCATATTGGGGCTACAACTTTATAAAAAATGAATTCGGAGTACCAATATCAGCTGAAGTACAAATATCTGTTCAGCGATTAATTGAATTAGGACATTTGGCGAATACGTCTCCTGGATACTACAATATCACAGAAAAAGGTATAAATTTTTTAGATACGTTGAATTATATCCAAAGATATCAAGAACGTAGAAATTATATTGAAAATGCTTGTAACACATTGTTAGTAAATTCTATAGGACATATTAGACAAATTATTAATCAAGATCCTGTTATATCAACAGTAAAAGAATCACCTTTAAGAGTATTGTTGAACGAAACATCTGGAACGACAGAACTTTTGTATAAACAATTCACAATATTAAAAAGTGCAATTAAATGCGATATCGACAAGGATTTATTTATCGTTGCTTTATCTTGGTTAAAATGTGTACAAAATATTGAGGAATTTGGATATGTATACAAGTAATCAAGAAATAGATGCAGCTGTTAAATTGTTATCTGATGACTTTGCAATGAATATATATAAATGTTATGGGATTGAAATTTCTGCTTGCTTTAAAAGTGTGCTTCAGGGAATTCCTCATATTTTAAAGAATTTAGATCTAAATAAATATAAATCGATAAGAATTTTAAAATGCGATCTTGAGGATATAGATAATATAAGCTTGCTAACTAATATTACCAATTATTCGCATTTATCAAATTTTATAAAGCCTTATATGCTTATCTATATTGTTAATACAAGTAATATATATATTTATTCTTCTGATGATTTATATGATATAAATAATTTATTAGAAAAAACTTTTGTTTATGAGTATCATAATTGCCAAGACATTTTTCACACTAAAGAAAATAGCTATATAATTCCCAATTTATCTGGTGGAGAAAGTGTTTTTACTATATCTACATATAAAGACCTTGATGAAGCTCTTATGCAATATAAAACAGCAGTAGTTGACTGTGTAACTTGTCCTTTTATACAAAACTCTATATTTGATCCAAACCGCATATTTTTTAAGAGAAAACCAGAACATTATTTAAGAGATTCTTTAAATTATTATTTGAATGCTAGATTAAGAGGTGATAATATAGAAATTAGGCCAGAACAGATAATTGATACATCGCATCCTGTTGATATTAAAATAACTTGGGGAAATACAAATCATCTTGCCTTAATAGAAATAAAATGGCTTGGACAATCAATAAATGAAGAAACATTAGATTTAACTACAGGATATACAGAATCAAGGGCAAGGGATGGGGCTAAACAATTAGCAGATTATCTTGATGGAAATAAGTTACAAGTTCCAAATCATAATACAAAAGGATACCTAGTAGTTTATGATTTAAGACGTAAGAATATAAACAAAGATACCAGATGTATTAACAAAGAAAATGGGCTATATTATAGAGATATGGATATTAGCTATGCCCCTAACTATGAAGCAATTAGAGATGATTTTCACAAACCATTCAGATTTTTTATAGAACCGAGGTGTGAAGATGCATCTTAATGAAGAATTTTTATTAAAAGATCAAAATGTATCTACCGCAGGAGATACAATATCATTGCCGAGACACCGCTGGTACTATTATAAAGAGGGGTTCTCACCATCATTAGTAAAAAAAGCTATTGAGATGTTGTCATTAGAAGAGAATGACTTAATTATAGATCCATTTAATGGAAGTGGAACTGTAACCTTAACTTGTTCGGAAAATAATGTTAAATCTATTGGTCTAGAAGTCAATCCCTTTACGGCATTTATTGCAAAAACTAAAGTAAAATCAGCAAAAATTAAACAATTTGATAATGATGTTAAGTTTATAATTGAAAAAGTCCACAAACCCAAAACTTCTCCTTTACAAAATTTTTCAACATTTACAGAATTCTCTGGTAAAACCAAATGGCTATTTAATTCTGAGGTCTTAAATTCATACTACGCAGGATTATCAAATTTAGATAATATTAAAAATGAAAATACTAAGGCTCTCATTAAATTGGCTTTAATACGTGCAATAATGGAAAATTCAAATGTTAGGCGTGATGGTAAATGTTTACGTTATCGTAATAATTGGCAAGATTTACATTATAATAAGGAAACATATTTAGAGTCATTGGAAAAAAGATTGTGCATTATAAGAGAAGATCTTAATTGCGAAAATAAATTAAAAATTCCAAAAATAATATGTGGTGATTCTAGAAAAATATTATCGAAGAGTATGAAAGAAAAATTTTCCCTATGTATTACATCTCCACCTTATCTTAATACATTTGATTATACTGATATATATCGACCAGAATTATTTTTAGGTGGTTTTGTGAATTCCATGGAAGAACTGTATAAGTTAAGATTAAATACTATAAGGTCACATATACAAGCAAAATGGGAAAAACCAATAATTAATGATTTTGGTACAATGTATGCAACTGCAATATCAGAGATTTTAAAAAGGCAAGATCAACTCATGCATTGTAATATTCCTATGATGATACAAGCATATTTTGAAGATATGAGTAATATTTTAAAAATGCTAAGAAATAATGCAAAAGATAATGCAGAATTATGGTTAGTGGTTTCAACATCTGCATATGCAGGGATTGAAATCCCTGTGGACATGATTATTGGTGAAATTGGTAATAAAGTTGGTTGGGCACTTAAAGAAATTGGCGTATTGAGGCATATACGAAAAAGAAAAACAAAATATAGTAAAGAGATTGATCATTTAAGAGAGAGTGTTGTTATATTTACTGCATCAAAATAAACAACTTCTAATGTAAATTCTTACAAATAAAAATTCATATAACTCTCATCAATAATATCCTGTTCAATGCCGATGTAGCGAAGGGTGATAGCGGAGTAGGAATGGTTAAAAATCTTCTGCAGAAGTTCAATATTATCAAATTGTTTGTAGTGGTGGTAGCCAAATGTTTTGCGCAGCGAGTGGGTGCCGATTTTGTCCTGAAGATTTAATGTTTTTGCAGCCTTATTTAAAATTCTGTATGCCTGGTTACGGTCAAGCCTGTTTCCTTGTTGCGTAATAAATAGCGGTTCCTCTTCAGGACGGTCTTTTACAAAATCTTCAAGCACAACTTTAAGCTCCGGATTTAACGGAAAACGCTTGTTTTTCTTCGTCTTTTTCTCTTTGATTTCGACAAAATCCCTACCCTTAACATCTCCGACATTAAGTTTCAAAATATCCGAAATCCGGAGTCCGCAATTTATCCCGAAAATAAAAAGCACAAGATCTCGCTTTTTGCGTTTCAAGACCGCCTTCATTTTCTCAATATCCTCTCTATTCCTTATCGGTTGAACAATATTCATACTCCCTCCTATATCCCCAAATAGTCTACCCCCAAGTTGTACCTCACGAAAAACTCAAAATCCTTGCTATATCTTTCGCCCGTAATGAGTTTTGAAACGTAGCTTTCTGTCATTTTGAGCCGTTTTGCAAGTTTCTTTTGTGTAAATTCTTTTTGCCGCAAAGCAAACCGAATCGCAAGTTCTCGCCTGTATAAAAACACGCTTTTAGTCTTTGCCAAATTTTCATCGGCACGTTCTTTAATATAATCAATGCTATGTAGCTCTTTTTTCTTCATAAAAACCTCCGAAATTCTCTGGGGAAACACATCTTAACTCTGTTTCCAAGAAACATCAAGTCCATAAATTTTTGTGTCGGAATGATACAAAAGGGGTAAATATTAGTCGGAAACAGTTCCAATTTAAGGTCGGAAGAGTGATGAATATGATATGCGTAAGCCGGTGCGAAGCACTACGATAGCGACGTAGGATAATTGAGCCTATGAGCCGACTTAGGCGAATACAGGCGAAATACCCACAGGAGCCAAGATGACCAATAAAGATAAATACATATCAATTCAAGAATTAGCAGACCTTAAAGGCGTGAGCACTCGGGCGATTCGGATGTCGCGAGATAAATATGTCACCCGCGAAATTATTGTCAGAGGCGGAAAAAGTTTTGAAATTCTTTTATCAAGTATTGAGTTGGATTTACAGGAAAAATATTTTGAGCAAAAGACTCAAATAACTTCGGATTCGACCGCATTGATACCGATTTTGCCTATAAAAAATCTTCCGACTAAAGTTAATGAGATTGCGCTTGCGCGTTTGGATTTGCTTCGCGAGTGGCAAAAATACAGAAAACATCACCCTGATGGTAAAACCCGTGCCGGGGTTGAGTTTATTGAAAGCTACAATACCGGCATGTTGTATCCGCATATTTTTAAGGTGCTTGGCAAAACTTCGATTGGCTCGGTTGAGCGTTGGAAACGAAAGCTTGGAAACACGACAGATTATCATTTATTGCTGCCAAAATATGAGTATGCTACAGAGTTTCGAACGTCCTTGACCGATTACGAAAAACAGGTGTTTTTGAAAATTTTGCTGCACCCGAACAAGTTTTGTGTCGGGAAAGCCATTTCGATAACTAAGCACATTTTGTCAAAAGAAGGGCCGATAAATGTTCAGGATGTGACATTCCGCCGCTACGCAAATTGGTTTCGGGATAACCATTATGACATTTGGACGTTGGCTCGTGATGGCGAAAAGGCTTTGAAAGATAAGGTTGAACCGTACATTTTACGTGATATTTCAAAACTTGAGGTCGGGGATGTGTTTGTAGCAGACGGGCATAAACTCTCGTTCTTGGTACAAAATCCGTTTACCGGCAAACCCACAAGGGCGACTTTAATCGGCTTTTTGGATTGGAAATCGACGGCGCTTGTCGGGTATGAGATTATGCTCGAAGAAAATACCGAAAGTATAGCCTCTGCCCTTAGAAACGCCATAATCAATTTGCAAAATATCCCAAAAATCGTTTACCAGGATAACGGCAGAGCGTTTAAAGCGAAGTATTTTGTGAATACAGATTTTAAGGAAACAGGGTTTGAGGGGTTTTATGCTCGGCTTGGGATAAAGACGGTTTTTGCAAAGCCTTATAATGCAAGAGCAAAGGTCATTGAGCGGTTTTTCAAAGAATTTCAAGAAAGTTTTGAAAAACTTTTGCCAACTTATTCGGGTTCAAGTATTGAAAACAAACCCGCGCATTTTAAACGCAATGAGAAGTTTCATAAGCAGTATTTCAAGCCAAATTATTACCCGACGATTGATGAAGTTAAAATGCTTGTGGAAAAATGGCTCGAATTTAAAAACGCTCAACCTTGTCCGAATGATAAAAGCCAAACGATTGCGGAAGTTTTTGAAAACAGGGTAAAAATCAAAATTGATACGGCTCGGCTTGACGATTTGATGATGACGGCTGACATCAAGACGATTTATCAAAACGGTATTAGGTTCCTCGGGACTTTTTATTATTCGGATAAATTGTATGGACTCAAAACTCAGGTTATGATTCGCTACTCGCTTTTTGATTTATCTGAGATTAAAGTTTACACAGTCAAAAATCAGTTTTTGTGTACCGCAAAACGCGTAACCAAAGCTCATCCAATGGCTTATCATCTCGGTGATATCAAAGATGTTGAGGATTTGAAACAGAAAATTCAAAAACAAAAACGGCTTAAAAATAAGACAATTAAAGAGCTGCAGAAATTCTTGCCGAATGTGGATTTGAAATTTATTGAACAGGATATTGAAGAAGATGTTCAAGAGGTGATTGAGGTTAAACCGGTAAAAACTAAAAAGCCAACACCGAGAGAGGTGCAGATGAACGCGCCTGTGTTTTTGAATAAGTACGAAAAGTTTGAATGGCTTATGAAAAACGGCTGCACTTGTGAAGATGACAGGGTGTGGCTAGCTGAATACAAGCAAAGTGAGGAATACCGAGGTCTTTATGAAACGTAAATTTGTGATAACGCAGAATGTAAAACGATTTGTGGATTTGATGGATACGCTAAAAAACGCACCCGAGAATCTGCCCAAGATGGCGCTTGTGTATGGCGATTTCGGACTCGGAAAGTCGCAAACGATTATGTGGTGGGTTACGAATAACGATGCGATTTATGTGCGTTGCAACCACAAAATGTCTGCACGTTGGCTTTTGACCGAGATTGTCGAGGAGCTTGATGATGTGCCAACGTACCTGACCTCGCTTTTATTCAAGCAGATTGAGGATAAACTGCGCGAGCGGCCAAAGGTTTTGGTGGTGGATGAGGTGGATTTTCTTTTGAATAACTCGTCTGCGATTGAGATAGTCCGCGATTTGCACGACAAAATCGGGATTCCCGTTGTGCTTGTTGGGATGAGTCTTGCGGAAGTAAAACTCAAACGGCATAAGCATATTTATGACAGGCTTTTGGGTGTTTTGAAGTTTGAAACATTCAATAAAGATGATGTGGCAAAAATTGTGACAGAGATTTCAGAAGTCGAGTTTGAACCTGATGCATTGGAACTTGTTTGTGCAAAATTTAATCAGTTCAGGCAGATTGTGAAATTTTTAAATAAGGTCGAAAACATTGCCGAGATGAACAATTTGAAAACGATTACGCTGCCGGTTTTGGAGGGAATTTTAAATGAAAGATAAAATTTTGAAACTCGCAAAAAGGCTTGAAACATTCAGACTTGAAGATGTTGAATCTATTATGGGCGAGGGGATAGAAGATGTTTTACAGGAACTTGTTAAGGACGGGCAGTTGAATTTGGTTGGTGAAATTTATTCATATAAAGCCGAGCGAAATTTACCCCTGCCGTTTTGTTTCAAATTCCATTCGCAGGAAAAAATTGAGATGATAACAAAGTGTTTTTGTGCCGGGGTGAAATCGAAACAGGCGAGTTTTCTCTTGGATATCGGGGATGCGACGATGCAGAATTTTTATAAACATTTTCGGCAGATGATTTATGAACGGCAGTTGAACGCCCTTAAAACGCACTTTGAACAAAATCCGAAAATTGCCAAGATGCGGAGGTTTTACGATATACCGGTCTATTTTTATCTTTATGATAAAGAGCTTTTCGTAGTCGATAATCCGCTAAAGACAAAAAGAAAGAAACTTCCGCACACAAAAGAAGAATCTTTGCGGATAAAAGTTCTATACTCCCGCCTCCGCCGATCAATAAACCACTCCCAAATGAAACAAAACCTCGCCCAGCATGTGGCGGAACATATTTGGAGGTATGGAAGAGGGTATGCAGATATATTTTTATGTTTTGATTATAATCACATGTAATGATTAATATAGAAGAACAAACAACTACAAATACTGTTATATTTTTAGGTGCTGGAATTTCATACGTCGCGGGAGTTCCAATTCAGTCTGAAATACTAAAAACTATATGTAATAATAAAGAAATATTTTATAGCAACAATGGTAATATTTTTATCAAATTTTTAAAAGATAATTTTGGTTTAAATGAAAATTGTGATAATTTACCTACTATTGAAGAAATATATTTTTTTTTAGATTTTTTTATAAGCCAGAATGAAAATTTGAATAGTAAATATCCTGTAGAAAAATTAAAAAACATATGGAATATTTTCACACAACTAATTTGTAGTGTTATTGAAACAGAAGTGTACGTCGGTAATAAAGCAGACAATGCATATAATAAATTTTGGCAGAAATTAGTAGAGTTGAATCATAAAATATCAATTATAACAACAAATTATGATTCTTGTTTTTTTGAATCTTTTGATAATTTATATTCGCAAAATTATTTGTTAAATTATAATATTGATTTTGCGAACTACTATGATGAATATATGAGAGATATTAATTCTTTCTTTTGGTGGGATAAAGCTGAAGAGGGAGTGAATAATACAAAAATAATTGATGTGTATAAATTACACGGTAGTTTAGAATGGCTATATTGTAGTAATTGTAATAAAGTTATGCATTTACCATTTTTTCACGCAAATTATAATTTAGAAAATGGAGAGTTAAAACAACCACTTATATTTAATGAGAAAGGAGAGTCGATACAAAGAATAGCAACATGTCCTGTTGATAAATGCAAGTATCAAATTCTTATCGTTCCACCTACATATAATAAAAATTTTAATAACAGTATCCTTAAGGATTTATATTTTAAGGCTTTACGGAAATTGAGAATGGCAAAAAATATCATCTTTATAGGGTATTCTTTCCCAGATGCAGATTACCATATAAAAGCATTATTCAACAGAGTAAATATGAGCAAAAAAATGTAGTTGTTATTGATAAATTTCTTGATGATTACAAAAAACGTAAATATTTATCCATTTGTGGTCATATAAAATTTAAAGAAATTGCTTTTGAAAACTGTATTGATGAATTCACTTCTTATTTATCAGATTAGAGGAACGTTGACTGTAATCAATAGACTTTAATAATTTTTGTCCTTTATAGATGTATAAATTTATCACTAAAGTGTATAGTTTCACAATATATTTGAACTTCCGACTAGTTTCCGAGTTTGGGAATGGGCAGTTTCAAAACGGACTTTTTGTCCGGGAAACGTCAGCGGGGAATGTTCGATTATATTTAGGTTTTAGCGATTTGGGCGGATTCATTGTGGAAAGTTGCCGCCAAATTGTGGACAATAAAGTGACTTTCTGAGTAGTTCCAGTCAAGTACTCGGAAGGGGATGTAATTCAAACGTAAAGCCGAAAGTCGGCAGAAAAATATTTTTTCAAATGTCCCATTAAAACCCAATCAGTTGTCAGGGGCGGGAAAAAAGGGGGAAAAATTAAAATTTTGAAAAAATTGGCATAAAAAAAGATTTCTGCCAATCGCTGAAACCCTTATCCTATCTTTGTTTTAAAAACTCCTCAGGTAAGACTCGAACTTACAACCCTTCGGTTAACAGCCGAATGCTCTGCCATTGAGCTACTGAGGAATATCTATATTCTTATATTAACAGAAAAATTATTATTGTAAATACTTTTTTCTAAAAAAAGCTGATGAAGGGAATCGAACCCTTGACCTATTGATTACGAATCAATTGCTCTACCGACTGAGCTACATCAGCTTGTCGATATTATTATTATATTATAAAAAATTATTTTTTTGAAAATAATTCAATTAAATTTGTTGTTGTATTTTTAGATTGCGATTCAGTTTTATTTTTTGGCATTCTGTCTTTTAACGGTTTTTTACCTGTAAGAAGTCGCATAAATTTAAAATATTTGCCTAAAAATCCTTTTCGATTTTCATTTTTTTCTTCATTTTTAAGAAGTTCTTCATAAGATTTTTTACCAATAGGCATACCTATTGATTTTCTTGTAAGGATTTCTGTAGTTATTGTATTTGGGATAGCTACTGCGGTCATACCTTTTAATGAACTGTTATATGTTGATCTGAATGTAGCATTAAACCAGTTAATTAGTAATGATTGATAAAATAAAGCACTTAATCTCTGAATAATACGTTCATTTGCTTTTTCTTTTGCACCTTCTTTATCTTCTCCGTCTGACTTTAACATGACCATATTGTAATTATCAGCTACCAAAAATGCAGAAGTAACTGCAGAGGAAGCTAATTTTGACATCATTGCCAAATCCGTATTCTTATTGTTTGATTGAGTTACTCCGTTAAAGGATTTTTCAACTGCAGTATTAACGTATATTAGTAAATCATTTTTGGCTTTTTCTACTGCTTCTCTTGCTTTTGCAATTTCGGAATCATTACCTTTAATTATGGCTTGTCTAAATGCTTTTTCGGCATTTCTGTACGGAAGAGTTTGTTTCTGAAGCTTTTCCATTGCATTTGCAAATACTATTTGACTTGTTTTACCTGATTTCGGTATTTTTTCGCCATATATTTCCGTTATAATTTTGTGTATTGATTTTTCAAATTTTGATAATTCAGCGTTGCCCAATTCTGCCTGTATTGCTTTTTTCTCAACAGGAGAAACTATTATGTTAATCAATGAACTTACTATTTTAAAAGGAAGTTTCATAGCAGACATTATAAATTTGAACGGTTGAGTTACTATATCTACAAACGGTTTTAATTTTGTTTCTATTTGTATTGGTGTTTCTTTGGCTTTTTGTTTTATAGATTTTGTTATGATGTCTTGTATTAAGTCCAAATCTTCTTTATTTTCAATGATTTTTTTATTTTGTATAATTTCTGCTGCTCTTTTAGCAACGGTTGAATATTTCATTTCCGTAATTGCGGTGCCTTCATTTTTAATAGCTGTTTTAACAGATTCGGTTATTTGAGCAGTTTCATTACTCGAAAGTTCTTTTCCGTTATTTTTTAAGGTGGTGACAACATCATCAACAATATCTTTTGCTTTTGATTGAGATAATGCGCCTTTAAACATTTTTATTGCGCCTTCTGTTGTTTGTCTGCCGTATTTGGATTTTATAAATTCATGACCTTCCGCAACTTCTTTACTTCCTGCATCTTTTATACTTTGTGTAATTTGTTCAAACTCTGCTTGTGTAATTTCAAAATCTTTAAAGGCTAAGGGATTATATATTTTTTTCTTGCAGAATTCTCCAAAGTCTTTAATTGCCTTTATAATTTTGCTGTTTTTTGTATAAGAACTGTTTTTTAAGAAGCTTAAAGCGAATCCTGCAGTAATTAATATTATGACTCCTTTTTTAAAGGTATCAAAGTTTATTAATGCTTTTCTTTCTTCTTTATTGTCTTTGTTATCTTTGTTATTTTTAGTTTCGGTATGGGAATCTTTGTTCAGAGCTTTAAAACTTGTAAATATATCAGGTTTTGAATCTGCGGGGGTTAATACTTTATTTTCTTCTTTTTGTGAATTATTAACGATTTTATCTGATTTTATTTCTTTTTCATTATTTTTTCTGTTATGTGCTTTTGCTTTTTCTTTAGATAGAAATAATATAGGTTTCCCGAGACGTTTTCTGGACGTAATTTCAGAGAATAAAACAGTAGCGGCAGATGTTAGCGGAGTAAACCAAGGTATTGTATTAACTTGTTTTGCAAATGCTCCGAAAGTTAATAATTGGAAATATGCAGTAGTAAATACTCTTGAAATTTCTTGTTTTTCTCTTTCCTTCGCTTCTTTTTTAGAAACCTCTTTTTTATCACCGCATAATACAGAAAGGTTATAAGCGTCGTTTGCAAGGAATATTACGGGTATTAATCCTGTAACTATTCTGTTTAAAGGTCTTTCATAAGCTGTATTAAAATTCCCCGTATGTTTATCAAAAAATTTATTACTTACTTTATATAAGCTTTCTTTAATAAATTCATTTGCTTCTTTTACTAATTGTTGTGCTTGAGGTGTGTCATCGGTTTTATTTAGTTGTTGAAATAAATATTCTGTTGATACGCCTTTTTCTTTTGCGAATTTTGCAACAACTTCTTGTGTTTTGTCGAATATACCTTTAATCATATCTGTTTTAGAATCCAGTTCATTTAATTTTCTTGGAATTCTTAAAACAGGATTGTTGTATAAATTTTTAGCCCAATCTTTTAATGCGGGAACTGATTGTGCTTTTTTTAATACCCAGCTTGCTCCGTATAAAGGAAGGTTAACAAACGGGAATAAAATGTTTTCCAGTATTGATTTGCCTATGCCTTTTTCATGAATAGAAAGAGCTCCTTCTTTCATTGAAAAACGTGAGCTCTTATCTAATATATTTGAGGTTGTAACTAATTTACCGACTTTTTGTCCTAGTCTTTCACCTATATTTCCGTAATGTTGAGAGAACACATTTAATATTTTTCTGTCTGCTTCGGTTATTAAAGTTGCAGGTCCGCCTTTAAAACTGATTCTATTGTTTAGCGATGGCGGTGTATTTTTTATTCTTATTGCTTTATTTTTATTTACTGCCGGAAATTTGGGTGTTATTGTATTCATCTCAATTCCTTATATATTTATAGGACATAGTCCGTTTACTTTAAACATTCAAAAAAAACTTTTTGCCATTTTTTATCAAAATGTAACAAAATATTTTATTCGGGATATCTTGAAGTTGCTTTTATTAGCATTTTTGCCAATTTTTCACATCCTGAAAATCCTCTCTCTTTTATTTTTTGTGCCGATTTCTCAACATCATATTTTACCGATTTATGTGTAATTTTGTATGTTGAATCATTTTCGTTAATTTCCATAATGGCGTAGCAAGAATCAGGAGAATTGCTGAAAGGTCTTCCTATACTGCCGGCATTTACTACTGTTTGTTCTGTATTTGTTTGATAGCCTGCAGGCATGTGGGTATGCCCGCAGAATATTACATCTGCTTTTGTATCTTTTATTATTTCTTCTATTTCTTCAATTTTCATATCGGGAAATATATTCTCATCATTTTTTCTCGGAGAACCGTGTACTAATAATATTTTTATTCCGAATAAATCTATTTCTTCCTGTTCTTTTAAAGATTTAAGAAAATCTTTGTCTTCATCATTTAACAATTGGGAATCAGCCAAATAAGCAGCGGCCATTACTTCATTTACTTTTAGAAGTTTATTTTGGGTTTCAAACGAAAATACAGACAACATTTTGTCTGTATTACCCTGAATTATATGAAAATCTTTAGACTTAGAAAGCTCTTTAATTCTATTTAATGTATTTATAGGTTCCGGACCTGCCATTACAATATCACCGAGACAAAATATTTTATTGCATTGTTCTGACTTAATATCATCTAAAACACTGTTTAATGCCTCAAGGTTTGCGTGAATATCAGATATAACAGCTATTTTCATTTCTATCCCCAATATATATGTAGATTTATGCTAATATAATTTTAACAGGAATTAGAAAGTCATGATACAAAGAAAAATTACAAAACAAATAAAAATCGGAAATGTAAAAATAGGCGGAGGTGCTCCAATCTCTGTACAGTCAATGACAAATACCGATACAAGGGATGTAAAATCTACCTTAAAACAAATTAACAATCTCTCTGAAATCGGCTGTGAAATTATCAGATTGGCTGTTCTTAATGCTGATGCGGCTGATGCAATAAAAGAAATAAAGAAAAAATCTCCTGTTCCTATTGTTGCAGATATCCATTTTGATTACAGACTGGCTATAAAATGTATTGAAAACGGCATAGATGCACTTAGAATAAATCCGGGGAATATCGGAAAAGAAGAAAATGTTAAAAAAGTTGTTAAACTTGCGAAAACAAACAATATTCCTATAAGGATTGGAATAAATGCAGGTTCTCTTGAAAAAGATTTGGAGCAATTAAATATTCCTCTGTATGAAAAAATGGTCGAAAGTGCAATGCGCCATATTAAAATATTGGAAGATAATGATTTTGATAATATAAAGGTTTCTTTAAAATCCAGTGATGTACTAACGACCATTGAGGCTTACAGATTAATCTCGAAAAAAACAGATTATCCTCTGCATCTCGGAGTTACTGAAGCAGGTACGTATACAGGCGGTATTGTAAAATCTGCAGTCGGATTAGGGACTCTTTTGGCTGAAGGTATAGGTGATACCCTGCGAGTCTCTCTTACCGATTCACCTGTAGAAGAGGTTAAAGCAGGATATATGATTCTTAAATCTCTGGGATTAAGACAAAAAGGAATTAATTTTATTTCTTGTCCTACTTGCGGAAGAACTCAAATTAATCTTATTTCTCTTGCAAAAGAAGTTGAAAAACGCTTGGAAAATTTGGACAAACCATTAACTATTGCAGTTATGGGCTGTGCCGTTAACGGCCCGGGTGAGGCTAAACACGCTGACTACGGTATCGCAGGCGGTATTAAAGAAGGTTATATTTTTAAAAAAGGTGAAATAATAAAAAAACTCCCCGAAGAAAAATTAATTGATGAATTTATAAATCTCATACAAATGGAGAATGGCTAAATATTGCAATCTGTTAAAAAATAGGTTATTATATTATTGTACAAAAGGGGATTTATAATATGAAAAAGATAGCTTTTTTATTATTAATATTATTTTCGACATCAATAAATGCCAATGCTTTTGTTGATAACCAATATACATCAAGTGAGCAGTTCCTTGTTAATATAGGATACTCTAAAGAAGCTGCTAAAGTTTTGACTATTGTCAATCAAGATCCATACAGAGAAAATTATAGTGATAACGCTCCGTACAGTCCGCTTGAGATTGCAAAAAGAGCATACCATTACTTGGTTCCCGGAGTAAATACTGATTATGATTTTTATAATCATAGCGGAGACTTTAATAGTACAAGTTGGAGAGATTTCTAATAAGATAATTTATAGTGTAAACAAAGAGGCACAATTTGTGCCTCTTTGTTTATTCTAAATATTGAATTATTTTTAATATACCTTTATTATAGTAAAGTGTTACTAAGAGTAATTATATGATAAAACGTATTATTAAAACTTCCGTTCTATTTTTATTAGTTTTTGTGTCAACAGGTATTTGTTGTGCTTATGAACTATCTGATGCAAAGACATTATTAGATAAAGCTAAAACTGCTTCTTTAAAGGAAGAAAAGTATGATTATATTAATCAAGCAAGGGAAATATATTTTGAGAACTATATGTTAAATCAAACTGATATTGATTCTCTTATAGGACTTTCTAAAACATATCAAATGATTGGAGACCGAAAAGAAGCGAAACTTTATGTTTTAAAAGCATATAATATAAGACCTTATGATGCTTATCTGCAAAGAGAAATGGCGGATTTTTATTATTCTTTTCAAGAGTATTCAACTGCTATAGAATATTATAAGCTAGCCTTGGCTTCGGGGCTGTTAAGAGATTTTGACACTAATCTTAAAACGGCTAAATGTTATGAAAAACTCGGTGATTTAGAAAATGCTGAATTATATTATAAAATATGTAATCATTTAAATTCTCATTCGCAAGTAGTTTTGAATAAATTAAATGAATATGAATCAAGCCATCATAAAGACAACACTGATGAACTTGAAAATGCAAAATACAAATATTTGTTTAAAGATAAACCGCTTTCAGAAAGCGAACAAAATGATAAAGATGCCGAAAAAATAATTGAACAATTAAACTAATTTTTATTTTGATATGTTTTAATAGCTGCTTGATTTCTTAAGTACTCATATATAGCCCCGCCGATTTCTTCCGTTGGGTCAAAATATGGAGAATTTGGCATTAGAGTCTGCCTTATAAGCATTTTATTTAAAGGACCAAATGCATCAGGTATAAGAGTTTTTCTGTATATGCCTGCAAGCATTACCTGAATATTCGGAGATGTTACATTATTGAATCTCGATAAGGCAGGATACAATTTATCGATACCATTTACTCCTTTATCAAGCATTTTATCCAATATTTGCAAAGTATCAAGAACTTGTTCTTCCGTATTTGCTGATTTTAAAAAAGTGTCTATATAAGGAAGTGCTTCTTGCCCGTAGTTTAATATATCCCGAGTTCTTTTATCATCATAAACGGCATAATTCCTGTATTGATTGGGAAGTGATACTCCTTGCCCGAGTTTAGAAACTGTATTTGCAATTTGCGAATTAAAATTAATCATTATTTATACCTATGTATATACGTATGGCGGCCCGTTTTTTGTCTCTTGCAAAATATTATCTGCCAAACTTTTAAGTTCTTCACGGTTTTTCAATTCGGATTTTGCAAGCTTTGTAAAATTGTCTATTAAAGGATTTATAGCGCTTTCTTTTTTTGATTTAAAATTTCGTATCTCTATTTCAACAAGTCTTTTTCTTAAATCAAGTTCGGTTTTTGCATTTTCTTTTATAACAGTTACATCTTTAACCGCATCCATTGCCTGTTTAAATAAATATCCTGCAGCACTTGAGAGAGTGAATGCCGTAAAAATATATTTGGTAAATTTATTTTCGGGGTTTAAAATCCAGTTGTAAAGATGTCCTCTATTTTCATCAATATAACAGTAATATTGAATTTTCTTGGGAATCCCGCCTAAAGCAGTCGGTGCATCCGCAAATATAGTCTTTTTTGTTTGATTAACCGATTTAATAATTTCTTCCGTTTCCGCTTGAGACAGATTATATTTAGCGCCTATTTCTTTGATATATTCGGGCTTTGCACATATTGATTTCAGCATTTCAATAATTGATGGAATATCTTTTTTTTCTGCATTTTGTGCAGTTTTATTAATTGCATTAATCGTATTTTCAGTAAAGTTATTTGCATATTGGCTTGAATATTGAGCAGTTTTTCTCAAATTTGACAGGCTTATTTTTCCTGCCATAAGTGCTATAGCTGTAACTCCAAGGGTTAGCAGTATAAATTTAATATCTTTTTCTTTATTTTTATTTCCGTTTTCATTTTTTGCTTCTTTTTGTCTGCCTTTAAATGACAAGTATTTATTTAATATATTTGTAGATTGATTTGTATTATTAAGAACCGAATCAAAATATTTTATATTTTTTTGAAGCATTTCGTTAACGGTTTTGAGTTTTCCGGAAAAAGAACTTGTTTCAACTTCAATAAGATTTTCCTGTAAATCTCTTTCTATATCGGCCGATTGTTTTTTTATCCAGATATCTTTTGCGCCGTCAACAAAGTTTTTGCAGGCTATTGTAATTCCGCTCATGATGAAAATTGCACAAGCACCAAGAATATTTTTAAAATTTGGATCTCGAATAGCTCTATATATTGCAAATTGCGGTTCTTCTTTGATATTCATATTTACGGCTAAATCAGGCAGCTGCTCAAAACTTTTGGAAGTAAGAAGAGTCTTTGATGAATGTTTAATAATGCTGCTTAATCCGAGTATTGTACCTGCAAGTATTCCTGTTCCTATAATTAACGGTTTAATTGCTTTTTTTATATCAAAACTGCTTTCATGTTCTATTTTTTGCTGTTTTTCAGGTATGTTAAAATATTGGGGCGTATCTATTACTAAAAGTGAATCTTGTATATCATTAAAAGAGATATAATTTCCGTTTGGATTTGAAACATGATTATTTATTAACACACCTTTTAGCGTCTTATTTATATTTTCATCACGTGTTTTAGTTCTTGTTTGATTTATTTTTAATGCTTCTATTGGCATCTTTATCTCGTCTCTTAATTAATTTAGGGATTTGCAGCAGATATTTTTTTAATTCTCTTGATTTGAAAACTGCTAATATGTCATCATTTTTGTAATTTTCATCTTCTATATCAGGCATAAAAAACAGAAAAAAATTTTTTGTTATTTTCTTTAATTTTTCACTTAATTTTCTGTTAAGAAAATTTTTAATATCACCAAATATTGCGGTAAGTTTTTCTGTAATTTGAATAAGAAATTCAGATATATTTTTTTGTATTTGTGCAAACTTTTCAATTATTTTAGGAATTTGCATTAAAATATTTATTAATGGAGAAATTATAATATTTATAACGATGCCTATAGGTTTTGAAATAATATTAGGCAAAGTATTTTGGATTTGAGATAATGTATTTCTGATTTTGTCAGCAATATTTTGAATATTTTTTGATAATTTATGAGCGAATTCAATTTGTCTTTCAAATGCGGTTTTTGCATTTTGTTCTCTTGCTTCTTGTGCTTTCATTCTTAGACCAACGGCATAACATTTAAGCCAAGACCATTCATTTGAAGGTTTTGGTTTTGAAACAGTGTTATCTCTCATTTTACCTGCTCCGCCCGCCATTTTCTGGCTGCATATCGGACAAGCAGCGGGCGGCAGCCCGTGCGGGCATAATCCTGCTTTATTTGTTGTTTGATTTAGTATTGGTGTTGACATAAAAAAACCTTACTGTTTAGTTAACGTAAGGCGCCGTATTTTATATTTAACCGGATTACGCAGTTAAAATATAAATTAGAGCATTCCGGCTTTAACGGCTGCGTTCCAGCTAAGGATTTACACCTTATTTCCTCATATTAACAAAAATATATTATCATGATGATTTTTAAGATAACAGTATTTTTTACTAAATATTAAATCTGAAATGAACTATATCTCCATCTTGTATAATATAATCCTTACCTTCAAGTCTTGTTACACCTTTATCTCTTGCGGCAGCATAAGAACCGGAGTCGACAAAATCTTTATATGAAGTAACTTCTGCCCTTATAAATCCTTTCTCAAAATCGGTATGAATGACACCTGCAGCTTTTGGAGCTTTTGAACCTGCTTTAACAGTCCAAGCTCTTACTTCTTTTTCTCCCGCCGTAATAAACGTGGTTAAATTTAGTAATTTATATACTGATTGAATCATTCTTTCAATCCCTGAACTTGTAACACCAAGGTCAGATAGATATGCTTTTGCTTCTTCTTTTGATAAATCAACAAGTTCAGCTTCTATTTTTGCTGAAATAACGACTACATCAGCATTATGTTTTTTTGCATATTCTCTTACCTGTTCAACATAATTATTACCTTTTGCAAGGTCTTTTTCACTGACATTGGCTGCATATATAACGGGTTTTATACACATTAGTTGAGATGATCTTGCTATTTCAAGTTCATCACCTTCAAAATGGTCTTCTATATTTATAAACATTGCGTCAGATAGTAATTCATTTAATTTTGTAAGAACTTTATGTTCCAATACAGCTTGTTTTTCACCGCCTTTTACCTGTTTAGTCAGTCTTTCAAGTCTTCTTTCTATTGAAGCCATATCAGCCAAAGCAAGTTCCGTATTTATTGTTTCAATATCATCAATAGGATTTATTTTCCCTGCGACGTGAATGGTATTATCATCGTCAAAACATCTTACTACTTGAATAATGGCATCAACCTCTCTTATATTATGTAAAAATTGATTGCCTAGTCCTTCACCTTTACTTGCACCTTTAACAAGTCCTGCAATATCAACAAATTCAATAGCTGTAGGAATTACTACATTAGTTTTTACTAAATCTTTTAATACGTCTAATCTCTCATCAGGAACATTAACAACACCGACATTGGGCTCTATGGTGCAAAAAGGATAATTCTCACTTTGTGCATTATTTGATGAGGTCAGTGCGTTAAATAAAGTTGATTTTCCGACATTAGGAAGTCCTACAATACCTGCTCTTAACATAATATTTCCCTTTCACGCTAAATAAAGAGTAATATAAAAATAAAAGCTAATCAACAGGTATATTAACCTTTAATTTCGGTATCGGAGGAAACTTTTATAATAAAAGACGTTCCGGCAGGAAGTGAGAGATTCCCACCCTTTGTAAATATGGTAATAATTGGAGCTGTTACTATATTTACGGTATAAAATGCAGCACCGCCGAGCAGCGGAATAAAAGAAAATATGTTTACGATTGGTATTGCAGCCATTGCACTTGCTGCTGTTTGAGTAGTTCCAAAAAACTTTCTGCCCGGTTGTGTTGTTTTTGCGAAATTATGCCAGTATGAACGTTTTCCCTTTATATTACTGAAAAATACTTTTTTTGAATTGGCTGAACTTAGTTTTGTTTCTATTTTTGAAGCGATTCCGTTAAAATAAATTTCATCAATTTTAAGTTCTATCAACCCTCCGTTCCCGCTTAATTGCGGAGGATGTGCATCTGTTATTGTGCCTTTAAACAGAGTTCCTGCAGGTATTATTGTTTTATCTTTTGTTTCAAATCCGTTTTGGCTTACAAATGATATTTTGCTGCCTTTGTTTATTCGGTCTGAAATCGCACGCTGAGAGTTAAGTATTATTTTTGTTCCGCCCTTTATCACATATATTTTACCCGTAGGATTATATTGTGGTTTTTCATTTATAACGTTGGTTGTATCCGTAGGAACTACACTCGGAAGTGCAGGTAGTACTTCTTTGTCAGATGAAACATTATAGTTTTTTCTGATGTTAGCATCTATTGAAGTGTCAAATTCCACTGCCATAACGGGCATTAGATTAAGATTCACCATTAATAACATTATAATTATCTTTTTCATAATTATATTTTATAATTAATCAAAAAAATTTCCCTCAATTAAATGAGGGATTATTTCTTGCTGTCGGTATTGGTTTTTAAAGGTTCTGCATATTGAGGAGTTAGTCCTGTCCAGAAATTATCATATTCTTCTTTAACCACATCAGCAACAGAGCCTGATTTCTTATATTTTTTATATAATTTATCAGCATAATTTCCAAGTCTGCTTAGTATTACACCCGAAACAAAAGTAAATGCAAGGTTTTTTGCACCTGATAACATTTTTGTTGTACCGTATACGAAAGTGGCAAATGAACCGACAAGAGGAATGCAGGTTGTTAATGTGGCGGATATTTTTTCGTCTTTATCTTCGCCTTTTGCTATTGAATATGTACCTGCTCCGATTGGAAATAATACTGATAATACATCGGTAGGGGCGGAACCTACTTTTAGTTCTGCCTGTTTTAAAAAATATTCGCCGGCTTCAAGTTCTGTAGCGTCTTTTAAACCGGTACTTATTTTTGATGCCAATTTTGAAAATTCTTTATAGGAATTATCAGATACAACTTTTTTGCCTGTTGACTCTATAACAGACCCGTTTAAACCTTTTAAGATTGTCATAATTTCTTCAACGGCACCTTTTGAATTAATACCTGATGTCGATACTGTATCTTTAATAGATGATAGGTATTTTAATAAATCACTTTTTACATTTTGAGAATATGCTTCATTTGATTCAATTGATTGTATTATGTTATCTGTAAGTTCAGATATTTGGCTTGAAATTTTTTCTCTTGCAGCTGTTTCATTGCTTCCTGAACATTTTCTAAAATTATCTAATAATATTTTAAGCTGTTTTATGGATTTTTCCGTTACTTCATCCTTAGGTAGTATATTATCGTTTATGGAATTAAGATTTGTTCTTAATTGTTCGTATATGTTTGATATGTTATTGGAAATTTGTTTTTTAGCGTTCATAATTTCGCTTCTGAGTTCAGCCTGAGCAGATTTTGACAAATCTTCAGTAGCATAGTTCTTATAGTTTGAAGTATTGAAAATACTGTTTTTATCCTTGAAAAATCTTTCTCCTATTTTTTGAGGTAAATCGGATAATAAAGATTGTCTCTTATTATCTCTTATCCTTCTTGCACCAAGACTGAAACTGTTTTCAAAATTTGATTGCAGTCTTTGATTTTGTTTAGAGATTATATTTATCCATTCTTCTAAAGTATGCGTAACTCCTTTTATGGTGATTTTTTGAAGTTTATCAGCTTCCGTAATGTTAGATAGGGAATCCGTATTATAATTTTTCAACAGTGAAGTTAAGTTATTAACATTAATTTCTACTTTATCATAGTGTTTGCCTAGAGTTTTATCTGTAATTCTTTTGAATAAATTATAAGAAGATTGGGCAAATTTTTTTGTGATTTTATTTGCTTTAAATATTTTATCTGAAATCCAGTCTTTTATCGCCGTAAAATTAGAGCATGCCTGCATCGTATTTATTGCTTTTTTTACACTTTTTTTCGTGTAATATATTGCTTTTTGATTTATATTGCCTGATTGTGATGTTATATCTTCAGTATATTTAGAAAGCTTTTTTAGAAAGCTTCCGTGTATACCTTTGGCAAATAACATACTAAAGATACCGACAGTCAGAATTGTTGATGCAATAGTAGAACCAAATATAATTTTCTTCTTTTTTGATATTTTTGTTTTGTTATTAATATCTGTATTATAGACATCAGATTTTATTTTTTTATTTTCAGCCGTGTTTTTTACACTACTATTGGCTTGTCCCAGTGTATATTGCGGAAACAAGCCAAAAATATTATCTTGTGTTGTATTATTTATTATTGTCATTAATCTGTATTACTTATTTATGAGGAATATGGTTTTTTATTGAAGAAAAAAATTTCCCCATTGCTTTAAATGGATTTATAGCATGAATTTTACCTTTTGCTGCTCCGTATATCACGGCAGCACCTGCGGCAATTGCTGCCGTTATGGCTGCAAATTTTGTAATTTTTTTCTTGGAAGCTTTTTTGATATCTACAGTATCCTGCCCTTTTGTTTTCTTGTATGTAAACTTGTCCTGCAAGGGTTTAGAACCATATCTTGATGTATATGCCGGCTCCAGAAAGTTTATTCCACCAAAAGCCATACTTGACTCCTTTTCTTTTCCTATTTATATAAAAACAAATTATGTTAAAAAATTGTCTTATAAATTTTAATTTATTAACTGGATGTGGATATACTACTCCAAACGTTGTATTTTAAGGAAAAAAGGTTCCAATTTTGTGAAATTTATTAGATGATAATATGTGGGGGAAAAGTTTAATGTTTGAAAAAACAGTACAACAAACTTTAAAAACAGCAGAAAAAAATAATCTTGAAATAATGGCTCAAGATTGTATGGAGGAAGCAAGACGCTATCACGAAAATTATCTTGTAAAAGGTAATAAATCAGATTTGCAAAATGCTGTTGACAGTTATATTGATGCTATTAAATTTAACCCTAATATTGCAGAAGCATATTACCGTCTTGCAACTTTATTATGGGATAAGGGTGAAATAAATCTTAGTTCTGCAATAGAACAGTGTATGTCGGCTGTTAATATTTCGCCTAAAAATCCAAATGCAAGAATTTATGCGGGATTTTTTCTTGAACTGGCAAAAAAGTATGATGAAGCCGAAAAGGAATTTAAAGAAGCAATAAAATTGAATCCGTTTAAATCCGCACGTTCAAGATTATCACTTGCTTCTTTATACATTGATAAAATGCACGATACAAAATTAAATGCTAAAGAATTTTCTTTATCGTTGTATTATATGCTTTCGGGTGCTTTAAGCGTTGCTCTGGATTCACCGTCTTTAAAAATGCTGTATAAAAATTTAAGTAAAAATTTTACTTTAATGTTCTATGATTTTGCAGGAAATTTGCTTGAAAAAACAAAATATTATTCAGTTGCTCTTAAAGCTTATGATATTGCCGCAAATTCGACGGGAAGAAATGAAGTTTATTATAAAAAAATCGGTGATATTAATTTTAAAAAAGATGAAGTTTCTTTGGCAAGAGATTCTTATATTAAAGCTCTTGAATCTAATCCATACAATAAAGAGATACTTTTAAAAGTTGCGTCATTGACTAAATTATATTTTGAAGATGATATTGATACCGCAATGGAGTGTTATTCCAGACTTCTGGAAATAGAAGAAAATAATGCCGATATTTATTATGAATTAGGGCATATCTATCTTAAAAAAGAAGATTTTATAAATTCTATAAATGCATTTAAACTAGCATTGGAAAAAGATGAAGAAAATCCCTTTTATCATAATGCTTTAGCTTATGCGCTGGTAAGAGCCGAGCAGTTTGAAGAAGCCTGCGAGCATTATAAATATGCAATTGACAAAAATCCCAGCCCAGAATGGACTGCTATTGTTTGTCAAGCTTTAGCTTCTCTTTACAATAACGTGTATGGTGATGTTGACAGTGCATTGTCTTTCCTTAAAACCGCTATTATTTTAGATCCTTCCAATGATGATGTTTTTGTTGAACTGGGTGATATTTATCTTGATTGTGAAGACTTAGACAGCAGTATTAAATCATACTGTGAAGCTATTAAACTTAATCCGAAAAATCCTGTTGCTTATAATAAATGTGCAATGGTATTGTGGCAGAAAGACTATATTGAAGAGGCTATTATTGCATATAATAAGGCTTTAAATATAAATCCCGATTATTATCCTGCCTATAATAATTTAGGCGTTATATATTTGGACGGAATAAGAAATTTAAAAGAGGCGGCTAGATTATTTAAAGCTGCTATCAAATTAAATCCCGAATATGTTATGCCTTATTTTAATCTTGGCAGAGTATTAGAACAGCAGGGACAAAATATCAAAGCTGCTAAAATGTTTCAAAAAGCACTTGAGTTGAATGAAATAAAAGAAGAACTTGATTCTGACGAAATAAGAAATAAACTTTTTGGTTTATTTGAAGTTTAATTAATAGTCGTAATGTTCTTTTTTATTTAAATATTCTCTTACGGTATTAAGCGAAGCCTGAATAATTCTTGTGATACGAGAAGATGACAGTCCGATTCTTTCAGCTATTTCTTTAACCTGCATGTTTCTGTAGAATCTGTATTCAATAATTGTTCTTTCTTTTTGGGGAAGTTTTGCGATAGCTTCTCTGATAACTTTTCCGAGTTCGGATATTTCTGCTTTTTCATCCGGAAGCGCAGACGGATCTTTAATAAAATCAAAAGGTGAATCATTATCAGATGCTGCCGCAGCCAGACTATCTATAGATAAAATGGTTTCATAGATAGCTTCTCTTACTTTTCCAGGGGTAATTGCATTATCACTTCCGTCTTCACCGGTATTAGAACTTTCATCAGTTTCTTCTGTATTGGAATGTTTTAACGAATACCATTTATATCTGTTTCTTAATTCATTTCTTATAGCCCATCTGACAGCTGTTGCTATATAAGCGTTATTATATCTTGCCAACTGCTCTTCAGTTTTATCTTTTATCATTACCTGTATGGCAATAATACCTATGCTGACAAGTTCATCATAATCTACCATATGCGAAGGAATACGCTTATGTTCAACTCTGGCTACTTTTTCAATTATATCAATATAATCTTGTATTTTTGCTTGCATTTTTTTTATAATCTGTTGTCTTTATCTTTTATATTACTACCTTTTTGAGTATTTCGCAAACTGTAAACAAAAATCAAAATTTCAGCAACAGCTTTATATAATTCCGGCGGAATTGATGAATTAATCTCAACCATTCTGAATATTGCTCTTGCAACAGGCGGATTTTCTATTACGGGTATTGAGTGTTCACGTGCAATTTCAATTATTTTTTTTGCAAACAACTCGGTGCCTTTTGCAAGCAGCTTAGGTGATTCCATTTCTTTAGAATCATATTTTAATGCACAGGCAACATGAGTCGGATTTGTAACAACGAAATCACAATCCGGAACCGAGTCCATCATTTTTTTCTGAAGCAGCTGTTGTCTCCTCTGTCTTAAGGCTGCTTTTACTTGCGGATCGCCTTCTGAGTTCTTATATTCATCTTTTACTTCTTTAAATGACATTTTTTGATCTTGCAGAAATTTCCATCTTACCATTCCGTAATCTGCTGCGGCTATTATTAAAAATGCTATTCCTGCTTTTATTACAAAGTCTATTATTAAACTTCCAAATTCATTTAATATTGCAAAACTGTTGTCTATATTTGCAAGTCCCAATATCGCAGGCAGATGTGTATTATATACCATCCAGCCGATTATTCCGAGTAATGCTACTTTAACAATATTTTTAACAAGTTCAAATAAAGTTTTTGGCGACATTATATTTTTAAAATATTTTGTTGGGTTTAGTTTATCCAATTTTGGTTCAAGCGGTGTTGTGGTAAAAAGCGGTCCAACTTGAATAAAATCCCCCACTATCGCTATAAATGCAGCCATTATTAATATGGGGCCTATTATTAATACAGTGGGTATAAATATTGCAACCGCTAAATGCGCATAACCCATATCTTCTATATGTTTTTCGGGTATTTTATCATACAAATATACAAATAATTGTGATATCTGATCCCATATAAACGGTGATAGTTTTACTATAATAATAAACATTACAAGCAGTGCAAGAGCCGTTGAAAAGTCTTTTGATTTTACAACCTGACCTTCTTTTCTTGCTTTTTGAAGTTTTTGCTGGCTTGCTTCAAATTGTTTATTCTCGTCGCCCACTAAATATTACTCCGAGTTTAGTATTTAATCATTGATACAACTTCAATACCGCCGGGAATATTATTTCTGCCTTTTAATTCTTCAAGTTCTATAATAAATGCAGCCGCTTTAACATCTGCTCCCGCTTTTTTTAATAATTTGCATGCAGCTGTTATTGTTCCTCCCGTTGCTAATAAATCATCTATTACAATTACTTTTTTCCCGGGTTCTATTGCATCTTTATGCATTTCCAGTTTATCTGTTCCATACTCAAGCGAGTATTCTTCACTAATCGTTTCAGCCGGCAGTTTACCGGGTTTCCTTATTAATATGCAGCCTGCATTTATATTGTAGGCTAATGCACTGCCAAACACAAATCCTCTTGATTCCACTACGGCTACGTAATCAATTCCTTTATTTTTAAACCTTTCGGTTAGAAAATTTATCATTCCTTGCAGCGCATCTTTATCTTTTACGGCTGTTGTTATATCTCTGAATATTATCCCTTTAACCGGAAAGTCTTTTATACTTCTTATTTTGTTTTTTACTAATTCTATACTATCCATTTTAACTCCTTCGTATTTAATAATATTCTATATCAATTACACTATGAAAGATATTTCTTGAAGCATTTTTATTAAGATTTTTGAGGGAAGTCCTACTATATTATCGAATTCTCCTTTTATTTCTTTTATAAATTCTTGTGGTAATTCCTGTATACCGTATGAACCTGCTTTATCATAAGGCTTATATTGTGAAATGTATGCATCTATTTTTTCTTCATTTATTCTATTAAATGTTACTTCACTGGTTTCCGATTTAATTATTTGATTTTTATTTGCACAATCCGTAACACAAACAGCCGTTACAACTTTGTGAGTTTCTCCGTTTAATTTGGATAACATTTTGAAGGCTTCCTGATAGTCTTTAGGTTTTCCCATTACTTCATTTTTATATATTACAACGGTATCTGCACTTATAACTATTGAGTTATTGTCAACATAATTTATTACCGATGCGCATTTGTTTTTTGCTATTTCTTCTATCTTTTCATAACTGAATATTTTATTTTCAATATTTTCATCGTATTTAGGAGAAATTGTTTCAAATTTTAGTCCTAAATTTTTAAGTATTTCTTTTCTTCTCGGTGAAGTTGATGCAAGTACTATTTTTTTCATATTTCCCATAAAAAATAATTAACTTTTAATTATATTTTAATTAAAAGTTAATTATTTTAAAATTCAGATTTAATTTTATTTACAATATAAATTATTTATTGCGTAATTTAGGCGGGATAAAATTAAGTTTTAAATATACAACTGATTTTGATGTAACATCCGAGCAGATGCTTTTTAATTTTGAATTCATATCCAGCATACTTCTTTGCATCATTGCATAATCATTCATTGCCGCTAACATTTTTTGTGAATCAACCAATTTGGTTGTTTCCGGATTATCCATTTTTAATTTTGAATACTTTTTAACAAGTTCTTTGTCAATTCGGTCTTTTGCTCCAACAGCCATAACTTATATTCCCTCTGTGAAAATCTATTCCCCTAGTCGTATATATATAAAAAAATTCGATATATAAAAATTGCCGATAGTTATTTTAAATATTACGAAATATTAAGAAGCTTTTAAAATCCTATTAATTCGGGGAGTTCAGTATATTCAAGATTAAGAGATTCGGCAACACCCTTATTTGTAAGTTTACCGTTATAAGTATTAATTCCTTTTGCTAAATCCGGATTTTGTTTTATGGAATTTATAATTCCGTTATTTGCAATTTTTAGTAAATATTTAATAGTTTCATTAGTAAGAGCAAAAGTAGAAGTTCTGGCTACACTTCCGGGAATATTGGCAACGCTGTAATGAATTACGCCGTATTTCTCATAAGCAGGATTTTCGTGGGTAGTAATACGATCTATAGTTTCTACAATACCGCCTTGGTCAATAGAAACATCCACAATTACTGATCCCTTTTTCATGTTTTTTACCATCTCTTCAGTAATAATTTTAGGAGCTTTATGTCCTGCAATCAGTACGGCACATATTAAAACATCTGCTTCCCGTGTAAGCTGCTTTAATGTATTTTCGTTTGAAATAAAAGTTTTAACTTTAGAAGAAAATATATTATCAATTTTGCGGAGTTTATCCGTATTAATATCGGCAACTGCGACATCAGCTCCCATTCCAACTGCAATTTTGGCAGCATTAATTCCTACATTACCTGCTCCAATAATTAAAACTTTACCTTTAGGCACTCCTGCTATACCGCCTAATAAAATCCCCGCCCCTTTATTTCTGTTTTCAAGTAAATTTGCTGCTATTTGTATGGACATTTTACCTGCGACTTCACTCATGGGAGTCAGTAAAGGCAGACTTCCGTCAGGGTTTTCAATAGTTTCATAGGCTATTCCTGTTATTTTTTTCTCAAGCAATACTTTTGTTAAAGCCGGTTCTACTGCCAAGTGCAGATATGTAAATAGTATTTGCCCCTTTTTTAATAATTTATATTCGGACGGCTGTGGTTCTTTTACTTTTATTATAATGTCAGAGTCAGAATATATTTCTTCTTTTGTATTTAATATTTCCGCTCCTGCGTTTTTATAGTCATCATCTGTAAAACCGCTCCCTACTCCAGCCGTTTTTTCGATTAATACTTTATGATTATTTTTAATCAGAGATTTTACGCCGTTAGGTGTAATTCCTACTCTGTCTTCCATATTTTTTATTTCTTTAGGAACTCCTATAATCATAATTTATATTCCTTTTTCTTTGAGTATGAGAGCTTCTTCAATTTCGGTAATAATCAATTTTGCTGCCGCAACCGGATCATGAGCTAATGTAACAGGTCTTCCTATTACCATATAGTCAGCTCCTGCTTTTATTGCATCGGAAGGCGATACTATTCTTATTTGGTCGTTAACTATTGCCCACGTTGGTCTAACTGCAGGACATACAACTATAAAATCCTCGCCCAGCTCCTTTTTTATCTTTTCTGCATCGGTATCAGGTGCTACAACCCCTGAAAGTCCCGATTCCTTAGCTATTCTTGCAAGTTTAAGCGCATATTCGGAAATATTCATTTCAACACCTAACTCATTTGTTAGTGTTTTTTGTCCGAAGCTTGATAGTAATGTAGCCGCAAGTATTATCGGAGGCGCTATTTCATTCTTTTTTGCATATTCATTACAGGCATCTAATGTACTTGTCATCATCTTTGAACTGCCCGTTGCACTTATGTTAAAAAAATCTATTCCGTGTTTTAATAAATTGATGCATGTTTGAGCAACCGTATTGGGTATATCCTGAAACTTCCCGTCAAAATATACCTTACCGCCATGTTCTTTTATAACTTCAACGGATTTATATCCGCATGAAGTAAATAACTGTAAACCTACCTTAAAAAAACCTACATAATCTTTTAATAAATCAACGTATTTAATAACTTCTTCCGTGCTGTCTACATCAAGCGCAAGTATTATCCTGTCTTTTGCCGTTGTTGGTTTTATTATTTCCATAACTTTTCTCAATATATAAATAATGAAAATATATTATCACTATAAGAATAAGTTATCAATCTTTTATTAAATGCAGGCAGCTCCGATTTCCATTAATTCTTCTTCTGCCAGAAGTGCTTTCATATATGCTTCTGAAGGCTCCATTCCCGTTTTAATATAATCGTTATATATGTGATTAAATATATCTTCGCACCCGCATAATAAAGCAGGATTATTTTGCGCAAGTCGTACGGCTTCTTCTATACTTTTTTGGATATCAGCATCATGAATACTTTTGACTTGAGAACGACCAAGGATTCCCGTATCAGGTATATAGTTATGTTCCTTTTGTTCTTCTTGTACAGCAGTTTCTTTTTTCGGCTCATTGTTTATCTTGGTGCCGATTTTATCGGTGTTCCTTCCAAAATTTGGTATATTATTATTAATCTCAGCCATTTTCATCTCCGTGTTCATTTGCATTTTATTTTAAAACCTGTTACAAAAATTTTTTGCTAGTCTTTTTTTAAATATATACTTTTTTTTATGTTATTAATGTTTTAAATAGGTTTAAATGCCTTTTGTAATAATGGTTTTAGATATATTGATTTATTGTTAACATTTCTTAATATAATATATAAATATTAAGTATAAAATATCTAAACTTTAAAATAAAATAATTTTATTGTCAAATAATCGGTTGATTGAAAATAAAATATTTTTAATTCAAAATTATAATATGTTAAGAGTAGTAATTTTATTAATTTTTTTAATATATGCAATGCCTGTATTTCCTAAAAGTACTGAAAAACTGGATGTAAAGTCTCAAAGTTTTATGGATTTGGGCAGATATGTAGAGACTTTAGAAATAAATGAATCTGATGAACCTCAGGAAAATAAAGAAATTGAGGAGGATAATACCTTTGAGGACGAGGCTATTCTTGATGTTGAAAAAAGATATGAACGAAATGCCGTTGAACTAAACTTATATGATACCTCGGATGAGGCTTTATCTGATGTAAACAGTGACAGAGTATTCAAATTAAAAGTAAACGAAACGCAGGTAAAAATAGAAAATGAAATAAAAGCTGAAAATATGATTTGGGATGGTTCTAAAGCTTTTTCAAATGCATTTTTTACGGATACAAGACAATTAGCGCCAATACCGGGAGTTGTTAATTCTCAAGAATTGTCGGCAAAAATATCACCATCTCTGTCTGCTTCATTGGGACAGACATACTTAAATGATTCGTTAGGGACATCTGTTCTTTTTGTACGTACTAATGAATCAACTTATAATACAGGCTCTGTCGTTGCGTATAAGGGTAATGCTTTGAATTTTTCCTTAGGCTCCTTTTCTTCTTCCTATAACCATGCAGCTTCAGGAGGTGCCATATTATCTACTAATCCTCTGTCTCTCCCAAAAAATACGGGCAGTTTAAGCTTCGGAGGCGCCTATTTCGCTAATGAAGCGCAGGAAAATAATAAAATTACAAGCGGATTATTCGGAGAATATAAATTTAAAAGGTTAAAACTTAATGCTCAAGTTGCGCAAAGCAAATATTCGGATGATATTAATTATAATACCAGTTTATATTTTATTCCCGAATATAGAATTTCGGATTCTTTTTATTTAAAAACACGTTTTATAAGGAATGTTTCTCAAAACACAATGCAGGATGAACTTGTTTTATCATATAAACCTATAAAAAGTAAAAGAAATCTTGAAATAGAACTTAATGCTTCAAATCAATACTCGGATACTTCAAATATAAAACAGAGATTAAAACTTTCAACAACCTTTAGAATATAAAAAAAGAGAGGCTTTTAACCTCTCTTTTTTATTCGATTTATCAATTACATAGCGCCTTTAACAATTTGGCTGAAGCTTTCAACTTTAAGACTTGCGCCGCCTACTAAAGCTCCGTCTATATCTGATTGAGCCATTTGTTCTTTTATTGTTTCGGGTTTTACGCTTCCTCCGTATAATATTCTGATTGAATCAGCAGTATTAGCATCATATAAACCTTTTACAACATTTCTTATCATTGCAATAACTCTGTTTGCTTCAACGGAATCACAAGTTTTTCCTGTTCCTATTGCCCAGATTGGTTCATAAGCTATTATTGATTTTGCAACCTGTTCTTTAGTTAATTCTCTTAGAGCTTTTGTTATTTGAGATGATATATGATAGTCCGTAACTCCTGCTTCTCTTTGTTCTAAAGATTCACCGCAGCATATAATCGGAATTAAACCGTTAGCTAAGATAGCCTTTGCTTTTTTATTTACCATTTCATCAGTTTCACCGAAGTATTCTCTTCTTTCAGAATGACCGATAATAATATATTCACATCCGGCATCTTTAAGCATTTCAACAGAGCATTCGCCTGTAAATGCACCTTGTGTTTCAAAGTAGCAGTTTTGAGCAGCTAATCTTACTTTCCCGCATCCGCAATCTTTTAAAGCTTTATTTGCTGCATATAATGATGTAAATGTAGGGGCTATTATTACTTCGGGAAGTGCTGATTTTTCCTCATCTTTTAATGCCTGCATAATTCCGTTTGTTAATTCTATGGCTTCGGATTGAAGCTTATGCATTTTCCAATTTCCTGCAATAACGGGTCTTCTTGACATATTTTACCTCTTTTCTTTGTACTATCCACATGAAAATATTAGGCAAAACACATTTTTTTATCAAGTTTTATTATGCGGATATATAATCCAATACCGCAACCTTCCGCTTGCTTCATTGAAACTGCTTTATGCTCGGTCTTGTCGTTTCTTCTCGGAATACGTGAAATCTTTCTCTGACAATAATTTTATTTGTCTATTTTAACAGGACAGTATACATATTCTTTTTCTTTAATGGGAAATAAATACCGCAAAAGGTTTAAAATAACTTTAGTAAAATTCAAAACACTATTCATTATTATATATCGTACCCCTTTTGTTCAAAAACACTTTGACATTCTACATCATTTATAAAAATTTTTCCAGTGTTATGTATACATTTGTTAAATTATATGTTTTGTTGTAAAATATCCATAGGAAATGAGGGATTTTATAATGTCTGAGAACTGGATTTTTGTTATTAATGTTATTTCACTTGTATTAGTTCCCTTTTTAATTATTTTTTATATTTTACTGAGAAATAAAATGACAAAACTTTGGCATATTTTGTATTTGTTTATATTCTTAGTTGTTATTGCCTCATTTATTGCAAGTTTTATTATAATTTATAATAATAAATATTTTGATTCGATTGCTTTTCAAATCGGTAATATTTTGTACAGTAGTTATTATTATATTTTTCTTTTAAGTTTTGTTTTGCTTATTGCTCTGGTTACACTTTCTTTTAAGTCAAATTATATAGAGGAAAAATCAGTTAAAAATATTGAAATATGTGTTCTTATAACATGTATACTTTTATATTTATCTTCGCCTGTATTTATATGTAAGTCGAAGATTATCTCAAAATTAATGCCTAATTCAAAGTATAATATACAACTTGTTATGATAAATATGGAAAAGATATCTCCATTAAAGGGGATTCTTGCTTCTAAAACTGCAAAAAGTATTACGGAAAGAATGATTTCATATTATAACAATCAGGATAAATTATATGTTGAATTTTCTCCTGTTGCCTTAGAATTATATGATATAGCTGCAAGTTACGGAAATTATTCCGATGAATATCTAAATCTTGCGGATTTATATTATAACCTCGGGCAATATGAAGATGCTCTTTCTGTTTTAGAATTGATAAAAAACAATGAATCAAAATCTAAATTAAAAATTAAAAAGTTAGAAAGAAAAATTAAATCAAAATCTTAAATATAGCTTTTTTTACGTGTTTGGGATTATCAATACAAAGAGCCGGCATGTGAGCATCCTGAGGATAAAATATCAAAAATACGTTTTTATCTGCTTTTATTTTATCCACACTGCCTGATAAAAACATAACATCTTTATCTGTGTCATAATTTTCCGTAACTTTTGTGTTATCTGAATTTGTATACCCCATATATTCTTCACCCGAAACAACGACTTGAATGTCAATATATTTCTTGTGTGCTTCAAGTTTTTGAACGGGTTTTGTTTCATATTCCTGAAGATTAAAAAAGACTTCATCTCCTCTGATTTGGTGTTTTCCGCATTCTAATTTATTTAAATCATTATTTTTTATAAAATCAAAAACAATTTTAAAATCTTTGTGTAAACAGTTGTATTTATCCGTATTTTTAATATTATCAACTATCATTTTAATTCTCCTTTTAATGTAACAAAAATTTTAACAATTGTTTAAAAAAAAGGCAATTCTTTCATTAAAAAAAACTTTATATAAATACTAGGGAATTTAGACTTTTTTCGGGGGAAAATAATGAACGAAGAACAACTAAATGTAGTTTTAGGTACGATATCAGAACCAATAAAAAATGCTTATAGTATTACTTCGAGAAAACAAAGAGAAGAAATTCAACGTATAACAAGAATTTTTATAATAAACGAAGAACAAAAAAATAAACATAAATTGCTTGCTATAAAGAATCTGGCAACAATGAAAGTTGTATTTAGTAATAATTAGTTAAATATTAGATGCAGGATGATATGCCATCGGATAAGAGTATTGCTCTGTAAATCCGTTGGCATTATACATATTAACGGCTGCCATATTATCGGAATCACAGCTTGCGTTAATTTCTTTTAATTCCCATCCACCTGTTATTGCGGAAGTTAAGAGGTTATCAATCATATATTTTAAAAGCATTTTCCCGTATCTTTGATGTCTGTATTTTTTTAATATAGCAACAATAGGAACATTAGCTATTTTATCATTGGTTAAATTTGCGAAACAAAATCCGACGGGTCGTTTTTTATAGACAAGCACCTTTGTAATTCCGGGCAGGAATTGTCCGTAGATATTTTCTGTGATTTTATCGAGTATATCTCTGCATCCTTGAACAGAGGTGAAACGGCTGTCAAAGAGTGCATCTGATGAATCTCTGAATGCCTGATATATTATATCTGCTGCTTCTCTTGAATATATTGTTTTCCAATTTGTAATCGTAAAATCTTTCGGGAGTTTTGGAACATATATTTCTTTTGATTTATTTATGGCATTAATATCGGAGAAATTAAAAGCCATAACTGAAGTATTAACGGTTTTAAATCCGTATTCTTCAATATCCTGAACAAAAGATGATTGTTTCCCCAGCATCGGGTAAGTTACAATCTTATCACGCATTAAAGGTTTATTGATTTCAATAAATTTTTCCAAAAGTAATCTTCGTTTTGAATTAATATTTTCGTTTCCGATACAGTGAATAATGTTAAGTTCAATGGCTTCCGAAATGACTGTAGTATATACAAGAAATCCTGTCGGAATATCATCTTCAAAAAGAATCAGACAGTTTAAAAGTCCTTTTTCAATACTTTTTATAAAGTTTTCATAATCTAAAGGTGCAAGTTCAAAATTATAATCTGAAAATGCACATTGCCTGAAATTATTATAAACTCCGGAAAAGATTTTGTAATATGTTGTATTATATTGTTCTACTTTAAAAATCGTAATGCTTGCCATATTCTTTTCTCTTATAAATCAATTAAGTGCTCCATTTTATCCACTTTTGTGTGAATATATTTTTCATTATACTTATTTAAGTGTGTTTTTAAAGCTACCCTTTCGGCTACTTCTAAACCATAACCTTTTAGGGCAATAATTTTAGTCGGGTTATTAGTAATGAGTTTAAACTTCGTATAGCCCAAGTCTCTAAGAATTTGAGCGCCTATGCCGTAGTTTCTTAAGTCGGGAAGAAATCCCAGTGATATATTTGCTTCAACTGTATCCTGTCCTTTTTCCTGAAGTGCATAAGCTTTAATTTTGTTAACGAGACCTATACCTCTGCCTTCATGCCCTCTCATATAAATAAGAGCGCCTTTTCCGTATTCTTCAATAAGTCTTAAAGCTGATTCCAATTGGTTTTGGCAGTCACATCTTTTAGAGTGGAATATGTCACCCGTAAGACATTCAGAGTGTACACGAACAAGAGGAATTTTATCAGTTCCGTCATCTTTAACAATTGCGACTTGCTCTGTTCCGTTAAGTTTATTTGTATAGCCGTATACTTTAAAATCTCCATAGTCAGAAGGCAGGTTTGCAACTGCTTCACGTACCATAAACATTTCTTTTTGGAGCCTGTATTCAATTAACTGTGCAACTGTTATGAACTTTAAGTTATGCTGTTTTGAAAACTCCACCAGATTATCTCTTCTTGCCATTGTACCGTCATCGTTAACTATTTCGCATATAACGGCAGCAGGAGTTAAACCTGCTAATCTGGACAAATCGACAGAGGCTTCAGTGTGTCCGACTCTTTCAAGTACACCGCCCGTACGTGCAATTAAAGGAAATATATGACCCGGACGTGATAAATCGGATGAAGTTGCATCATTGGCTACTGCAACTTCTATTGTTTTTGCTCTGTCATAAGCACTTACGCCTGTTGTTACTCCGTATTTTTTAACGGCGTCTATACTCTGTGTGAATGCTGTGCCTTTAGGGTCAGTATTATGGCTCACCATTTCGGACAATCCGAGTTTATCCGCTTTTTCTCTTGTCAAGGCAAGACATACAACACCTCTGCATTTTGAAATCAGAAAATTGATAACGTCAGGTGTTGCAAACTGAGCCGGAATGATAACGTCACCTTCATTTTCTCTGTCTTCATCATCAGCTACTATAACAGGTCTGCCGTTTTTAAAATCTTCTATTGCTTCTTCTATTGTATTAAACTTAATTTCACTCATATTAAACGAATCCGTTTTCCGATAAAAAATTATAATTAATTTTATTTGTATTATCTTTTGAAATTAAAATTTTTTCAACATATTTAGCCATTATATCTGTTTCAATGTTTACAATATCACCTTTCTTTAAGCCGGATAGATTAACTGATTTTATTGTTTCAGGAATAAGTTCAACTGAAAATATATTATCTTCTATGGAGGCAATTGTAAGGCTTACTCCGTTAACAGCAACAGAGCCTTTATAAATGACATATTTTTTAAAATTATCGGGCAGTTTGAAAAACATTTTTTTGGAAAAGCCGTCATCTATAGATTGAACAAAAACGGCAGTGCAGTCGATGTGCCCTGATACTATATGTCCGTCAAGTCTTTTGCTTAATGTTAATGCTCTTTCTAAGTTTACAATGTCACCTGATTTGAAATTTTTAAAATTGGTTACTTTCAATGTTTCATTAGAAGCTTGAACGGTAATAGAATTTGTGTCGAATGAAATAACACTCTGGCAGGCTCCGTTTATACAAATACTTGCGCCTTTATTAATATCCTCTAATATCTTATTGCATTCGATAATAAGCGTCATACCTGATGATGAAGCTTTTATTCCTTTTATTTTACCCTGTTCTTCTATAAGACCTGTAAACATAAATAAAGTTTAGCATAAATAGATATACTTTATTTAAACTTTGAATTATTATTACAATTTATCAATATTTTTGTTTTTGTTTTTATTTTTGTTTTTGCCAACCGACCAATTAAAACCGAAAGACAAAGCGACTCCGTTTCTTCCGCCCGATCTGGCTATTGCTTGAGTGTATCCTGTAAAGTTATCATTATAGATTTTTTGTATTCCCAAGCCGTATTCAGCGTATGGTTTAATGCTTAAGGAAGGTAATTGAAATTCGTTTGCATAAACCTGAGTTTTATCCAAAATATTATAAACGGCACCTGCTGTAATATATGGCTGCCAGCCGTTTTTAAAATTATATATAAATTTAACAGAGGGATTTAATTGAAGTGCATGAAGCGGAGAAGAGTTAATTCTGTAACCGTATGCATTTGTATAGTTAAACTGATTTAAAAAAGTATAAGATATAAGTAAATTAGGTTGTATAATATATTTACCGTCATTTAATTCAAAATTATAACCTGTTTTAGATGCAACACCGGACATAAACATCGTATAATCTTCATTTCCTGCAATTGTGTCGGAATTACCGACAGATGCACCTGCGGCACCTGATATTGCGGAGAAGAAACTGCCTTTATAAAATGTACCTACAGCTCCGATTAATCCGCCGTTTTGATTTGTATGAACACTACGATAATTTTGATTTGAACCGTTGTATCCTGCATATCCCGAAAGAACAAAGTCCCATCCGTTTCTAAGCTCTATAAAACGGCTGTCTGCTCCTACCAATGTACCGTAATTTATTGTATTAACTGATACGCCGTTTTTTAAAGATACACTTTCGAATGATGTATATGGTTTTACCCAAAATGCATCTCTGTTTACCCGTTCATTGTAGTAATGTATTATGTTATTCTTTTCATTTATAGCATATTTATTGGAATTTTTCATTTGCATTCTTAAACGTTCGGGTAATGCAGTATACATATTTGAATGATTAAATGAATATTCATAAGCTTGGGTCATTGAAGCAAATCCGCCTAATTGTTGAGCTACAGAGCTTGATAAAACTGCGGGGTTATATCCGTCTTTTTTGAAAAGCATAATACCCTGATTCGTTCCGTATGTTCCGTTACTATCGTATGATACTTGATATTTATGAACAGGTGTTAAAGCTTCCGTTAGCGATAATTTAACATTATCTTTTATATTTTCATCGGCAAAAACTATATCGGTAACCGGTAATTCACCATCATTGAGCAAGTTTAAACTTTTAACATCAATATTTTTATTTTGACTTTCAATCTGATAATTATTTGCTGAAATTCTTCCCATTTTTTTATTTTTTAAATCAACATCAACTGAATACAAATTTATGGTACTGTCTTTTAAAGTCAAATTATTAACATTAATACCGTCTGTATCTGTATGAAAAATATTAATTATTCCGTTGTTTAAAGTTATTGAATTTTCTTTGTTGTTTATATATTTACTTTCATAGATATTTGTATTTACATTGTTTTGTGTAATATTGGCTTGTTTTATATTATTGTTAATATTTATATTTCCGGATAAATCACCTGAAAGATTAAGATTGTAAGAGCTGCCGTTAATTTGGTCATCAAACTGGATTATACCGTTATTGACGGATTTAAGATTAAGATCTGAGGAATCTAAATATACAGCTTCATAATCTTTTTCGGAGTTATCATTTTGTACATAATTATTTTTGAATAAAGATAATCCGTTATCGGCAGTAATATTTATGGCAGCATTTTCAGAGTATATGGCTCCTCCATGTGTCTGTCCTTCGGAAGTTTTGGCACTATTTTCAATAAAGGATGAATTAATAAATTCTCCTATTTCTGCAAGATTATAAACAGCACCTCCAAAACCGTTTTTTGCTGAATTTTGAATAAAATTACCTTTAATATTTCCTATTTTACTACTTTGTGTATTGTATATAGCTCCACCTGAAGTATTAGCGGTATTATTGGAAAAACTTCCGGTTATATCACCTATTGTGCCGGCGTTTGTATTATAAATTGAACCACCGTTGTCTGCCGAGTTGTTAATAAAGCTGCTTTCTAAATTACCAACTATGCCTTTATCATTATAAAAAGCCCCGCCTGAACCAGTTGCGGTATTATTGGAAAAATCACCTGTTACATTACCTATTTCACTGCTTGAATAATTTAAAACAGCACCTCCAAAACCGTTTTTTGCTGAATTTTGAGTAAAATTACCTTTAATATTTCCTATTTTACTACTTTGTGTATTGTATATAGCTCCACCATTAGTTGAAGCGGTATTATTAGAAAAATTACCCGTTATATCTTCTATTGTACCATTATTTGCATTAAAAATAGAACCGCCGTTATTTGCAGAGTTGTTAATAAAGCTGCTTTCTAAATTACCAATTTCACTGTTATCATTATACAAAGCCCCGCCTGAACTAGTTGCGGTATTATATGAGAAATCACCTGTTATATTACCTATTTCACCGTTTGTGATATTTTCAATAGCACCGCCAAAACCGTTTTTTGCTGAGTTTTGAGTATAATTACCTTTAATATTTCCTATTTTACTGCCTTTTGAATTGTATATAGCTCCACCTGAGGTATTAGCGGTATTATTGAAAAAATTACCCGTTATATCTTTTATTGTACTATTATTTACATTATAAATAGAACCACCGTGGTTTGCCGAGTTGTTAATAAAGCTGCTTTCTAAATTACCAATTCCGCTGTTATCATTATACAAAGCTCCGCCTGATTTGGTTGCGGTATTATCGGAAAAATCACCTGTTATATTACCTATTTCACCGTTTGTGAAATTTTCAATAGCACCGCCAAAACCGTCTAGTGCTGAGTTTTGAGTGAAATTACCTTTAATATCTCCTATTTTACTGCCTTTTGTATTGAGTATAGCTCCGCCGGAAGTATTAGCATTATTTTTGAAAAAATTACCCGTTATATCTTCTATTGTACCATTATTTACATTATAAATTGAACCGCCGTTGTTTGCCGAGTTGTTAATAAAGCTGCTTTCTAAATTGCCAATTTTGCTGTTATCATTATACAGAGCTCCGCCAGAATTAGTTACGGTATTATCGGAAAAATCACCTGTTATATTACCTATTTCACTGTTTGTGAAATTATTAATCGCACCGCCAAATTTTGCGTAGTTCCCCGTAAAATTACCTTTGATATCTTTAATTGAGCCGCTATTATAGTTATAAATAGCCCCGCCATTATCACTTTCAGCGGTATTTGAAGTATAATTACCGTTTAAATTGCCAAATTTACCATTATTGTTGTATATAGCCCCGCCTGAACCGGTTGCGGTATTATCGGAAAAATCACCGTTTATATCTCCAATTTTACCACTTTGTGCATTGTATATAGCACCACCATTATTTGAAGCGGTATTATTGGAGAAATTACCAGTTATATCTTCAATTGTACTACTGTTTGAATTATAAATTGAACCGCCGTATTTTGCAGAATTGTTAGTGAAGTTACTTTCTAAATTACCTAATGTACTTTGGCTATCATTATAAATTGTACCGCCGGAATAAGATGCGGTGTTATCGGAGAAATCACCATTTATATTACCCATTGAGCCATTATAATTATGGATAGCTCCGCCATAAGCTCCGGAATTTTTCGTAAAATTACTTTCTAAATTACCGATTGAGCTGCCATTATTATAGATAGCTCCGCCGGAACCCGCTTCTGAGGAATTTCCGAAAAAATCGCCTTTTATGTTATTGATTGAACTGTTGTTGTAATTATATATAGCCCCTCCATGTTTTGAAGAGGAATTATTTGAGAAGTTACCTTCAATATCACCGATTGTTCCGTTATTATTATAAATAGCTCCTCCATTGTCATTAGAGTTATTTAAAAAATCACCTATAACCTTCTCTCCGTTCATATAGGTTCCGTCATTATTATCAATTCTCTCATGGATAGAATTAGCAGTATATACGGCTTTTTTGTTATCCAATCCTTTTTTTATCAATGGTGATAAATCGTTTATATTTATTTTGGCATTTGCTGTGTAAGAATTCATTTGTACAGGAAAAAATGCACATAAAAACACTATTGATAATAAAGTGATGTTCCTATTCATAATTCCTACAACTATAATTCTAACTATAATTATAATAATACCACATTTTTGTAAATATGATAACCTTTTCAAACTTTATTTCATCCTAAATTTGGTTAAAATTTTTTAACTGATATCTTGTAATTTAAGAAAAATAATAATAGAATGTTTTTAAGGAGTTCTAATGGCAGTAGCGTATTTGTGTTTAGGTTCAAATATAGGAGACAAGCTTGGTAATGTACAGCAAGCTGTTAGAATGCTTACTCAGACATCAATGGTAACTGTTGTACGTTCATCAGCATTTTATGAAACAGAACCTTGGGGTAATAAAGAGCTTGATTGGTTTGTTAATGCGGTTATTGAGATAAAAACGAAATTATCGCCCCGAGAACTGCTTGACTTATGTAAAAATACCGAAATTCAAATGGGTAGAAAAAAAACAGAGTCCAAAAATTATGAACCGAGAATTATTGACATAGATATTTTATTTTACGGTGATTTGATTATAAATGAGCCTGACTTGATAATTCCGCATCCGCATTTGCATGAAAGAGCATTTGCAATAGTTCCTTTGCTTGAATTAATACCTGATTATGAACATCCAAAGTATAAAAAATCTCTGTTGCAGCTTCATGAAGAATTAGAAACAGTAGACGACGTATTTTTATATGGAACAAGAGTCGATATATAAAAGCCCCAGAAAATTTCGCAATAAGAAATATTTGCAAAATTTTGAAGCGGCAGCTTTAAAAGGAGAGCATTTGAACGGCGACTATGAGGCGGCGGCAAAGTTTGACAGCGAATTAAATATTGCCGTTATAGGACTAGGTGCTTCAGGCGGTTTAGCCAGCGTTTTGCTTGTTAAAAATCCCTATAATAAAATTTTTGGATTTGATGAAAAACCGCCTTTTTCAACGCTTCTTCCGACAGGCGGCGGAAGATGCAACCTTACATATGCCGAAGATGATGTTAAAGAGTTTGTGAAAAATTATCCGAGAGGCAATAAATTTCTGCTGTCCGTTTTTTCAAGGTTTTCTCAAAGCCAAACCCGTAAACTCTTTGAAGATTTAGGTATAAAAACTTATGTACAGAAGGATAAAAGAGTATTTCCGTCCTCTGACAGTTCAAAAAAAACTGTTGAAATTTTGAGAAAACATCTTGAATGTCAAAATTTTAAGTATATAAAAGAAAATGTCATAAAAATTGAAAAGCTAAACGGCAAGTTTATACTTTATACAAAAAAATCAAAATATGAATTTGATGTTGTAATTATAGCTTCAGGCGGTAAAAATGAAGGCTTTGAACTTGCTAAGCAGATGGGGCATAATATAATAAATCCTGTTCCCTCTTTATGTGCTTTAGATATTGAAGAAAGAAATTTTTATAAGCTTTCAGGGCTTACATTTAAAAATGTCGAGGCAAAAGTGAATAAATACAGCGCTGAAGGTGATATTCTGTTCGCTCATAAATTTATAACCGGACCTTGTATTTTTAAAATTTCTTCTCTGTGCGCCTATAATAATCTGCCTTTTGAGATAACTTTAAAACTCACAAAAGAAAGCAGAGAAGAAATAGAAGAATATTTAAAAAATAATCCCGTAAAAACAATAAAAAAAGCTTTTTCAAGATTTGCACCAGAAACTTTTATTTCTGAAATTTTAAAAATAAATTCGATAGAAGGAACAAAACAAACAGCACAAATAAAAAAAGCGGAGAAAGAAATATTAATAAATTCTCTGACTGCATTAAAACTGCATGTTAAAGGCAGGATAAAGGATTCAGAAATAGTAACCGCAGGCGGAGTTGACTTAAATGAGATTTATTCAAAAACAATGGAATCTAAACTTCATAATAATTTGTATTTCATTGGAGAAATATTAAATATAGACGGATTCACGGGCGGATTTAATCTTCAAAACTGCTGGTCAGATGCTTATCTTTGTACGAAAAGTATTAATTAAAAAGAACGGGAGTTTTAACTCCCGCTCTTTTTATGGATTTTATTGTTTTTCTCTCGGAAAAATAATTCTTAAGAACTGTCCTGTTAAGTCCAAAGTAATAATACTTCCGAGACCGCCGATTATTGTTGCTATAAGAGATGATATAATAATAGCATTTGATGCGGATACTGCCGAATTTGCGATTGGTACGAGTGAAGAAACTCCAAATATAAAACCAATCGGAATAGTAATACAAAGGTCGATTAAAACAACTGCTATTATAATAACAATAATCTTAAAAAAGTATATTATAAATGATTTGATATTACTTGTTATTGTTTTAAATACCTTTTTATAATTGAAATATTCTTTAAATTTTAAGGTTGTTAAAAATTGGAAATTAAGTGTTATTGTTAATAAAATTAGTGCGAAATACAAAATTATACCTAATATAGCGGCTACAGATTGCAGCTTCATAAGAGATACAGCAAAAACTCCTATTATAATACCGAATATAACACCGTTTAATAAAGCTCCGGCTATCGCTTTTAGCGAAATAAGTAAAATATTAGCAAAATCGTCAACTATAGAAGGGAAAACAGATTTCTTTTCTCTATATAAATTGTGAACTCCCAGCATATTAATACCGCTTGTTAACAAACTAAAGATTAGAAATACTACAACAGCTGTAATTATAGTTTCATTTGATTCTCCCTTTTTTATAAATGTAAAACTTAATTGAGCAATTACAGCTAAAATCAAATAAACAAGAATATTTAATTTGTTATATTGTTCTGATAATGTATTTTTAAATGCACTCCTAATACTAATTTTCATATTATCCTCCTCCAACTTAACAGGTATAATTCTAATATATTTTTTGCGATTTGTAAATTTATGTTTGAAAAAAAATATGTTTAATATATGATGTTAACAGTAATTTTAAACAAAGGAAGTAGAATATAAGGAAAAAAGATATATTCTATAATTTTCTATTGTAAAGAGAAATAGAAATAATAAGGAAAAACACAATGGGAATCAAAGGAAAAAACGACAGAATGGTAGTTCTTGCTTGTGAAGAATGCAAAAGAAGAAACTATACAACAGTAAAAAATAAGAAGAACTCAAAAGAAAGAATGGAACTGAATAAATATTGTCCGTTCTGCCAAAAACACGTATTGCACAAAGAAACAAAATAGGCAAATATAGTGAGCGTCCTTAGTTCAGTTGGTAGAACGTCGGTCTCCAAAACCGGATGTCGAGGGTTCGAGTCCTTCAGGGCGCGAATTATAAAAAGGAAAATCAATGGAAAAATTCGTAACATACTTTAAAGGTGTAAAGTCGGAATGGGGTAAGATAACCTGGCCGGAAAGAAAACAAGTTGTAGTCCAAACAGTAATAGTACTTGTTATCGTTATTGCCTTTACAATATATACTTACGGTTTGGATATCCTGTTTGAATCAATAATTAAAAATGTATTCAAACTGGGAACATAACGAGTTAGAAGAAGATAGGAATAATTAACTAATGACAAAAGACAAACAAGAAATAGTAGAACATTTGGCTGATATGGAACTCGGGCAGGAAGGTGTTTCTAAAAAAGAAGAAATAACGGAAGAAAAAGAAACCGAGTTTAAGGAAGCACAGAAAGAAGCCAAAGCACCTCAAAAAAGATGGTATATCGTTCATACTTATTCGGGTCATGAAAATAAGGTTAAAGTTAACCTTGAAAAACGCATAGAATATATGAATATGGGGGATAAGATATTCAGAATAGAAGTACCCCAGAAAACAGTAACAAAAATGAAAGACGGGAAGAAAACAGACAGAGAAGAAAAGATATTCCCGGGCTACGTTCTTGTTGAAATGATAATGGATGATGATTCTTGGTATGTAGTAAGACATACGGCAGGAGTAACAAAATTTGTCGGGTCTGCGAAAAAACCGATTCCCGCAAAAGACAGTGAAATTAAGAAAATCATTCATAAAACACAAAATCAGGTTACGAAAGTTGAACTTGATGTTAAAGCAGGTGATAAGGTCAGAATTATTTCAGGACCGTTCTCTGAATTTATTGGTGATATTACGGAAGTTTATCCGGATAAATCTAAATTAAGAGCAATGGTATCGATATTCGGACGTGAAACGCCTGTAGAGCTTGAATATAAGCAAATTCAGAAAATATAGCGAAATTCCGGACGGACGAAAGTCCGGTTAGCGAGGAACGAAGCGAGGACAAGGCGAAGCCAAACGAGCGGCAGTTCTGAGCGAGAAGGAATTTCAAGAGGCGAAATTCCGCAGGGTGGAGCAAAGCGAACCCGAGGAAAGCGGATGCCGAAGTGAGGACAGCCAAAGGCGAACGAACGACAGGCAAACGCGAACAGGAATTTCAAGAGGCGAAATTCCGCAGGGACGGAAGTCCGAAGGGTGTAGCTATTTAATAAACGAAAAATATACAAACAGTGGAAGGAAGTAAAATTCCGCCATTACCACGAAAGGAGAAAACAAAATGGCAAAGAAAGTTGTAGGAAAAATTAAACTACAAATTCAAGCGGGTAAAGCAAACCCATCACCGCCGGTAGGACCTGCACTTGGTCAGCACGGTGTAAACATTATGGAATTCTGTAAGCAATTCAATGCAAAAACAGAATCACAAGCAGGATACATTATACCTGTTGTTATTGATGTGTATGAAGACAGATCATTCTCATTCGTAACAAAATCACCGCCGGCTGCTGTATTAATTAAAAAAGCAATTAATTTAGCAAAAGGCAGCGCAGCACCAAACAAAACAAAAGTAGGGCAAATTACAAGAGCTCAACTTGAAGAAATTGCTAAAATTAAAATGGAAGACCTTAACGCAACTACTATGGATTCTGCAGTTGAAATGATTAAAGGTTCTTGCAGAGCAATGGGTGTTACCGTAACAGATTAATTAAAAACAAAAGGTGGAAGCAAATTTGCGTTATGACCACAAAAGGAGAAAAAATGTCAAAATTAACTAAAAAACAAAAGAAAATTGCTGAAATGATGGAAGGGTTTAATCAGCCTTGCTCAGCTGTTGAAGCTATAAAAAAATTGCAGGAAGTATCAAAAGAAACCTGCAAATTTAACGAAACTGTTGAATGCCATATGTCATTGGGTATTGATGTTAAACACGCAGATCAGCAGATACGTTCAACCACAGTTCTGCCTGCAGGACTTGGTAAAACAGTAAGAGTATGTGTTATAGCAAAAGGTGCAAAAGCAACTGAAGCAAAAGAAGCAGGTGCTGATGAAGCCGGTGCTGAAGAAATTATCGATAAAATTGCAGGCGGCTGGTTCGAATTTGATACCTTAATTGCTACTCCCGATTGTATGGGTATGCTCGGTAAATTAGGACGTGTTTTAGGACCTAAAGGTTTAATGCCTAACCCTAAAACAGGTACTGTTACTTTAGATGTAGCTAAAGCTGTTAAAGATGCTAAAGCAGGTAAAGTTGAATTCAGAGCCGACAAACAAGGTATGATTCACGTACCAATCGGTAAAATTCAATTCTCTCATGAAGATTTAATGAAAAACTACATTACATTGGCAGATGCCGTATTGAGAGCAAAACCTTCATCAGCTAAAGGTATTTATTTAAAATCAGTATATTTAACTACAACAATGGGTCCAAGTATTAAATTGGATTCAAAAAATGTTGCAGCTGAAGTTAAAGAAAATATTCAGTAAAGTATCGTATTAAATTTTGTGGGTACATCATATTATGTGGTGTACTCACTTAATTTAATTCGGTATAAAATGTGAATCCATGCTATCCATACTATACAGCGGTGCTTCGCATTGTAACACACTTGACGAACCCGTATAAATACTCGTACAATTTATAAGGAGCTTATAAAATAATGAAACAAGATACGACTATTTCGGCTAAAGTTCAAATGTGGATTTTAATAAAATTCTTAAAATTGTTTTTTTTGACTGAACAACATCTTCTAAAAATAAAAAGTATAAATTATCCCACGGAACAGTTTATATTTTCGATGTGGCATTGTCACCAGTGTTTAGTGTACGGAGTAAAAGATAAATCTAAATTTTATGCTCTTATAAGTGCATCAAATGACGGAGAAATAATAGCAGAAGCGGCAAAATGTTTGAATATAAAATCAATAAGAGGCTCAAGTAAAAGAAAAGCTGTATCAGCTTCTTTAGAAATGATTGATAAGCTAAATGAAGGTAATTCTATAGGTATAATGGTTGACGGCCCTAAAGGACCAAAGGGCAGAGTCAAAGACGGGATTATTAATATAGCAAAATTGTCGGGAGTTCCTATAGTACCTGTAGCTTGGGCTTCAAAAGATAAAACGTTTTTTGAATTAAAAACTTGGGATAAGTTTAAACTCCCGTTAGGACCCTGTCAAACAGTTGCTTTATATGGTGAGCCTATTTATGTTCCTTCAGAATTAACGAAAGAAGAAACTAAAGAATTGTGTTTGAAAGTGGAAAATGAAATGAATAGACTGCAAACTGACTTGGAAAATAATTACGATAAATATTTAGAAGCATAAAAAAAGAGGATTTTTAAGTCCTCTTTTTTATTTATTTTGTACTTTATTTATGAAATTCTTTGAAACATATATCCGATACCGCGTGCCGTAAGAATTAATTCAGGGTTTGCGGGATCAGTTTCAAGTTTAGAACGAAGTCTTGAAATATGAACGTCTACAACTCTGGTATCAATTCTGTGATCCGGCGGATAAGACCAAACGTGCTGAAGAATTTCATTTCTTGAATATGCTTGTCCTGAATTATTAACTAATAATTCAAGTAAACTAAATTCCATACCGGTAAGTCTGATACGTTCATTTTTTCTGAATACTTGTCTTCTTGCCGTATCAATTCTTATATTACCTGTAGTAATAACATTTTTAGCAATTTTACTTGTCGGTGCGGAAACTTCTTTCGTATTAGTTCTTCTTAAAACCGCCTTAACTCTGGCTTCAAGTTCTTTAGGACTGAAAGGTTTAATAACATAGTCATCAGCACCCAGTTCAAGACCTGTAATTCTTTCGGATACATCACCTAAAGCGGTAAGAATAATAATAGGAACATCAGATGTTCTTCTTATTTCTCTGGTTACTCCGTAACCGTCAACTTTTGGCATCATGACGTCTAAGACAATTAAGTCGGGATTGTATTTGTTAAAAGCAGCAATAGCCTCTTCACCGTCAGTCGCTGTAATTATTTCATAGCCAATCATACTCAAACGTGCTTCAAGAATTCTTCTTATGCTGGCTTCATCGTCTGCTACCAGTATTTTTTGATGCGAATCTTGTTCGGCTTGTAATTCGTTGTTTTCAGTCATTTTTTAGACCCCTTAATGTTGCAAAATATTACCTTTGTTTACATTATATTACAAAATATAAAAAAATCAAAATATTTCTTAAACTTTGATAAAATTGTTTAATAAATTTCTTCAAATCTTGATTTTTAAATTATTTTATTTAATGATTTTACTATTGTATCAAAGGGAATTGAGGATTTTTTATGAAATGAAAGATTTTTTGTCAAAATATAAAAACCAGAATGAGTTATTTGCATATTTGTCAATAGCAATTGCAGTAATATTATATGGTACAACATTAACTGCAACAAAAATATGTTTAGGATATTATACAACTCCTCAATTAATGTCATTCAGGATGATTGTTTCTGCTATTCTCTTTCTTCCCTTTATTTTTACAGTATATAAGAATATCAAAATTGAAAAAAAGGATATATGGTTAATATTGCTCATGATGTTGTGTGAGCCGTGTTTATATTTTATATTTGAAACAAATGCTTTAAAATATACGACATCAGGTCAAGCAGGGATTGTAAGTTCATTAGAACCGGTAATTTTGGTTATCGGGGCAAGAATTATTTTGAAAGAAAAATTTGTCCGAATAGTATATTTGGGTCTATTTATATCTATAATAGGCTCAATCCTTTTAAGTGTATCATCAGATGTTTCGGAGCTTGCACCAAACCCTCTGCTCGGGAATTTTTTGGAACTGATAGCGATAATATTAACCGATACTTGCGTAATAACAACCAAATATTTAATGGACAGATATCCTCCGTTCTTTTTGGCAGGAATTGCCGTAATTGGCGGTGCAATATTTTTCTCCGTAATAAATTTGGCAAGCCATGGTTCATTCCATGTGGTTTTAAATACAAGTCTGTTTTTGGTTATTTATCTCGGAATATTAACGGTAGTGGCGTATGCTTTGTATAATTATGCAATATGTACACTGCCTGCGAGCAAGTTTTCACCGTTTTTATTTGTTTTGCCTGTGGCTGCAGTAATTTTTGGCTGGTTCTTTCTTGGTGAAACAATTAATATAAAACAATTTGGCGCTTGTATCCTTGTTTTTGCGGGTATTTGTATATGCCAGATAAATGATAAGAAAAAGTACATAAAATTAATTAAGAAAATACCATTTTCCAAAGAGCTTTTAACTTTAAGCAAAAAATAATTTTTTTGTGTTATAATGCCCTTGAAGTTTGAAAAGGAATATAAATGCAGATAGGAATACCGAGAGCTTTATCATATTATAATTTTTTCCCGTTTTACTACGGATTTTTTTCCGATTTGGGAATCGAAATAGTTTTATCGGATAAAACGACAAAACAAACAATGACAATAGGTTCATCTCTGGTTGTACCGGAAACTTGTCTGCCTGTTAAAGTTTATGTCGGTCATATTTTAAATTTACTTGATAAAGGTATAGATAAAATATTTGTACCTTCCCTTCAGTCAATTGCTCCTAAAATATATAACTGTTCAAAAATAAGAGGACTGCCGGACTTAATAAGAAATGTCATAAAAAGAGATTTTACGATTATTGAAGCAACACTTGATAAATCTGAAAAAAATCATGGTTTGTATGATTTCTTAACTGAAATGGTTAAACCTTTCGGAATAACTGATATTGAAAAAATAAAAAAGGCTTCTAAAAATGCTTGGAAAGTTTATAATAATTTTCATATAATGACAAGAAGCGGTGTAAGTTATACCAAAGCTCTTAAATCAGCTATAGCAAATAAAGTAATAATAGCTGAAAATACTAATGCATATCCTATAAATATTGCTCTGATTGCGCATGGCTATAATCTGTATGATGAGCGTGTAAGTATGAAGATATTTGATAAGCTTGAAAAGCTTGAAGTAAGAGTATTCACAGCAGAACAATTAACTGCGGAACAAATGCACGAAGGGCTTAATGCAATGCATTCAAAGTTGTACTGGGCAAATGAATATGAAATAACGGGAGCTGCTGCTCATTATATACAAGACAAAAATATTGACGGTATTATAACCATAAATGCATTTGGATGCGGACCGGATTCATTAATGCTTGAAAGAATTTCAAGATTTGCTGCAAAATCAGAGAAACCTATTTTACACCTATCTATTGATGAACAAACGGGTGAAGCAGGCTTTGTTACACGTTTGGAAGCTTTTGTTGATATGCTCTACCGTAAAAAACGCTCTACAATCATCAATAAGCTTAATATTCAAAACAGGAAATCGAAATATACTGATATTAAGTGTAAAGATTTAATCCAATAAAAAAGAAGAGAACAATTAATTGTTCTCTTCTTTTTAATAATCCCCAAAACTTAAGCTTGCGGTTGATTCCACAAAGCATCTCTTAAAAATTTATTTTTTTGCGAATCTGCAGACAATAAAACATTCGTAGGAGTGAAAATAAATACGGAATCACCAATTTTTTGCTGGCTTCCAGATAGTGCATGAGTTGCACCGCATAAAAAGTCAACTATTCTTAATGATTGTTCTTTATCTAACAAATGAAGATTTAAAATAACTGTTTTTCTGTCTTTTAAATGTTTTACTATTGATATTGAATCTTCATAAGAGTTAGGTTCGCAAACCATAACTTCATAACCTCTGTAGTTTGGATGAGAAACTACTTTTAAATTTTGTGATTTTTGTTCATTTTGTGTAAAAGAAGGATTTAAAGCAAGATTATCCTGTACCGGATAATTTTCAGCTTCTTCCATCATTTCACCATAGATACTGTCTTCTCTGTTTTCAAATCCTGATGTTAAAAAATCAATGATTGTTCTAAATTTGTCTGCAACTGCCAATTTTTCTTCCTCCTAGTATTATTAATTATTCAAATAGTATCCGTCCGAGCCTGATAATAGTTGCACCTTCTTCAAGGGCTGTTTTAAAATCATTGCTCATTCCCATTGATATCTCTTTTAATTCTACTCCATATTCGGATTGTAATTCATCGTATATTTGTTTGATATTGCCGAATAATTTATGAAGTTCTTTTTCAGAAATATTAATAGGTGCAATATTCATAAGTCCAAGTATTTTAATTCCTTGAAGCTTTATTAATTCAGGCATTTCTCTCTTTAAGTGTTCCGGAAAAAAACCTGACTTTTGTTCTTCTTTTGCATTGTTCACCTGCAAGAGAATATTTTGTATAATCCCCTGTTTTATTGCTTCATCAGAAATTATTTTTGCAAGTTTTAATGAATCTACGGAATGTATAAGATAAAATTTGCCAACTACTGTCTTTGCTTTATTTGATTGAAGGTGGCCTATAAAATGAAATCTGCTGTTCTGTTTTATGGTTTCAGGCAGTTTTTGTATTTTATCCAATGCGTCTTTTACCCTGTTCTCGCCAAAATCACGCATTCCCAGTTCATAATATTTGATTATTTGTGATTCATCAAAATACTTGGTTACTGCAACTATTTTAGGTTTATAAGGTGCGATTTGTGTTTTGATTTTTTCATAATTCTCTGCAATTTTATCCATCAAATTAAGAAAAATCTCCTGTTCCTCTAATTTGTTCAAACACATTTATTATTATAGTTAAAGATTCAAAATAATACAACAAATTGTTCACTAAACAATTAAATGAATATTATATTAATCCCCAAATCCATGTAAACATGCATGAATACATGATTACAAACTGCTTAAAAAAACTTAATACTCACTTCTCGTATTGTAAAATCTTGATTTTTTGTAAAAAATTTTTTACAATTTATAAACTGTTAAGGATAAAAAAATGAATGAAGATTCAAAAAAATATCTGCAGGAATTCAGGCTGTATATAGAAGTTGAGAAAAATTTTTCAAAACATACAGTTATAGCTTATTGTTCTGATTTATTGAGTTTTTTAGTTTGGCTGGATGACAGGGATATTAGGGATGTAAACTATAACATAATAAAAGAATATTTGTTTTATATACAGCAATTTAACTATTCCAAAACAACAACCGCAAGAAAAATAGCTTCTTTAAGGACATTTTACAGATATTTATACAGAGAACGGGTAATAGAAACAAATCCTGCAGTCGGTGTTCACTCGCCAAAACGAGGAAAGTCACTGCCTGAGTTTTTGACAGAAACAGAGATAGAAAAGATTTTAAATAATATAAAAATTGATACACCTGCAGGATATAGGAATAGAACGATTTTAGAGCTTTTATATGCTACGGGAATGAGAGTTTCCGAGTTAAGTAATTTAAATTTTGAAAATTTGAATCTTGATGAAAATGAAATAAAAGTATTCGGAAAAGGTGCTAAAGAAAGAATAGTTCTTGTTTCAGACAGAGCTAAAAAATTTTTGCAGACATATATAAAAACCGTCAGGTATTTAATATATAAATCAGATAAAAATAAACAGACTGATCCGATATTTATTAATAAGGAAGGCTACAGACTGCAGACGCAGAGTGTAAGACTTGCCATAAAAGATGTTGTGGGCAAAATAGAACTTCCCAAACACGTAACCCCTCATGTCTTCAGACACAGTTTTGCTACAAAAATGCTTGAAAAAGGTGCTGATTTAAGGGTCGTACAAGAACTTTTGGGTCACAGCAGTATCAGTAATACTCAAATATATACTCATGTTTCTACCGAAAGATTAAGGCAATCATATAATGTTGCTCATCCGAGAGCAAATTAGATATAATATAAACGGAGTTAATCAGGAATAAAAATATGTATGATGTAATAACAATAGGAAGTGCAACTTTAGATGCATTTATAGAAACAGACGCTGCTAATATAGTATCAGTCAGCTCGGTTTCTTCAAAACGTGAATTTATGGCATATCCATACGGAGCTAAAATAGAAATAGATAACTTTGACTTTCAAACAGGCGGCGGCGGAATTAATACGGCATCTAATTTCGCTCATCTTGGACTTAAAACTTCCACTATTGTAAAAATAGGTGATGAAATTCAAAGCGGAAAAATTCTAAAAACATTGAATTACTATGATGTAGATATTTCTAATATTATTAAAACCGATAAATTTCATACGGGATTTTCTATTATATTAACAAGTTTTCAAGGTGACAGAACCGTTTTGGCACATAGAGGCGCTAATGCTCATTTAAAGAAAGAGGATATCAATTTTAGTGCTGTTAAAAACTCCAAATGGTTATATTTAGCTCCTTTAAACGGTGATTCAACAAAAATTCTTGATGAACTTGCCGATTATGCGGAAAATCATGATGTTAATCTTGCTATTAATGTCGGTACAAGCAGTATAAAACAAGGCAAGCAGCATTTATACAGAATTCTAAAAACTGCAGAAGTTGTTATATTAAATAAGGATGAAGCTTCAATGCTTACGGGAATTGAAGTTAGACCTGATAATAAAACCGAAAATTATTCCGATGAATTAATACATCCTGATATAAAGAGAATGCTCAGAGAAATTAATCCTAAAAAATCAAAAGTAACAATAATAACAGATGGTAAAAACGGTGTCTATGCTTTTGACGGATATAAATACTATCAGTGCGGTGAATTTCCTGCTAAAGTAGTCTCTACATTAGGCGCAGGTGATGCCTTCTCTTCCACTTTTGTTGCATCGCTGGAAAAAACTAATTGGGATATTGAAAAATCATTAATGTATGCTTCTGTTAATGCTGCTTCAGTTGTGGAACATTTTGGAGCACAGGACGGATTCTTAACTTTTGATGAAATTAAGGATAAACTGAAAAAAAATAAGAAATTCAAAGTAAATATATGCGAATAAAAAAAAGAGATGATTTTTAATCATCTCTTTTTTTATAAATTATTAATTTTTATCAAACATCTGCTTGATACCGTCAACTGAGCTTAGTATACCGGTTGCTTCATAAGGCATATATACAACTTTATTGTTTTCACCTGAAGTAATATTAGATAAAGTTTCCAAATATTTCATAGCGATTAAATATTGGTCAGGTTTTCCTTTATCAGCAAGAGCATTAACAATTCTGTTAATAGCTTCTTTTTCAGCATCTGCTTCAATAATACGTGCCTGAGCAATACCTTCGGCTCTAAGGATTTCAGCTTGTTTTTCACCTTCCGCTTTATTGATTGCAGCCATTTTTTCACCTTCTGCCGTTAATATAGCGGATTTTTTAATACCTTCTGCTTCAAGAATCGTAGCACGTCTGTCTTGTTCTGCTTTCTTTTCTTTTTCCATTGCCTGTTGAATTGATGCCGGAGGTACTATATCCTGAAGTTCCACACGGTTTACTTTTACACCCCATTTATCGGTTGCTTTATCAAGTATTTCTCTTAATTTATCATTTATAATATCTCTTGAAACAAGTGTTTCATCAAGTGCTAATTGACCTACAAGGTTTCTTAAGTTCGTTTGCGTTAGTTTTTCAATAGCTTCAGGAAGGTTTTCTATTGAATAAATAGCTTTTTTTGCGTCAATAATTTGATAATATAATAAAGCATTAATACTTATTGTAACGTTATCTTTTGTAATAACATTTTGGCGGGGAAAGTCATAAACTGATTCTCTTAAATCAATTCTTGGAGAATAATTAAGGACAGAATATGTCGTGCCGTCAAATGATTTTTGTTTTTGGATTCTAAGCATAGGTCTTGGTGATTCTATAAACGGTACAATCCAGTGGAGTCCGGGGGATAATGTTTTGGAGTATTGCCCTAAACGTTGAACTATTACGGCTTCCTGCTGTTGTACTATAATTATTCCTTTTGCTACATAAATTATTGCTGCGGCAATTAATACTATAACTAAAACTTGCATATTCTCTCCTTATAATCTTTCTACATATAATACTAAACTATCATTTCTTACTATTTTAACATCGACACCTATAGGAATTTCTTCACCATCTGAAGCAAGTCTGGCTTCCCATCTTTCATCATATATAGTAACTGCACCGCTGTTTTGAGTGACAGGTTCTATTGTTTTAACTATTTTGTCTATGTATTGTGAATTGAAATCATTTTTTGAGTCTTTTTTCAATAATTTTACAAGAAATGGTTTTATAAAAATTATTGAAATCAGTGAAATAATTGCAAAAATTATAAAAAATACAGATAATTTCCATTTAAAAAATACAGACAAAATTGCTGTTATAACACCTGCAAATGCAAAATTTATGCAGAACATAGACGGCGCAAATATTTCAAATATTATAGCAGCTATGGCGATAATTAAAAAAATCATCCAGTATTCCATATATAAACTCCCTTTATTCCGTAATTTCAGTATTATTATTTGTATTTTCTTGAATATATTGATTTAAAGCATTTTTTGCAGCTTTACCTGCTTCTTCTTTGAGTTTTTCTTTGTTTTTAAATAAACTTTTTAGTTTACTTGCAGTTTCTTTATGCTGTTCAATAGCTTCTTTTGTTTCTTCGGATAAAGAATTTTCAACAGTTTCTTTAATCGCTTTACCCGCCTGTTCTTTTATTTCTTCTTTTGTCGGAACTGTAATGTCTTTTGGAACTACGTCTTGAGGTATGGAATTTAAATAAGCTTTTGCATTATCAATTTCCGATTCCAAAGCAAGCCATTTAAATGATTTAACAAGGGTTAAAGGTTTTGCAACATCGCCTCTTATAATAACTTGGAATTTTGTTGCATTAGTATCCGAAATCTCTTTACCTAAAGAAGGAATAAGATTTAATTCATCGAGGGTTACAGCTTCACAGAACAGGAAGAATATTTTTCCTAAAACAAGGCTCATTCCCGGAGTAGCTTTCACGAGATTAACAGGGTTTATCATAGAAATCGGTCCTAATGAATCCGATACTTGAGAGCCAAGTCTGCCTCTGAATTTAATATCAATTTTATTTGTAAGCAAATTAAAGTTACCGAAAATATGTGCTCCCATGATATCTCCAGATGATGTAATGGGGCTGATATCGGCTATACCGTTATTAAATAGCAGCGTTCCTTTTAATTCATTATAATGACTGGTATCAAAGGATAATAACGAATTTAAAACAGAACCTATTGTTGATTGAAAGAAAGCAGATTCTCTGATATTTTCTGCCATTATTAAGTTTTCAAGTTTTCCGAATGGGCCTAAAGTACCGTTTTTCATTAAAAACGTAACTTTACCATTGAGTGTTTTCATCTGTTCTTCATAAGTAGAGCCTTTTAATGAAATATTGGTATCAAAATCCATTGTACCTGATAATGTATCTTTCATTGCGGCTGCATCAAGAAGAGTTTTTTCAACGTCCAGTCCTGAACCTTTTAACAGAGCTTTTATTTCGCTTGTAACAAGGTTCATTGATACATCACCTTTTATTTTTCCTTTAAAGGCAGATGTTAGAAGATTATTTATGTATAATACATTTTTATTGAGTGATATTTTGCCTGTTGTATCATTAAGAACGATATTACCTGTTTTAATTTGTTTAATATCTATTGTTCCGTCTTTAATAATTACAGGTATATCCGGCTGATTTGTATTTGATGCCGGCTGAGGCGGCATATATTTCATTAATGCATCAGATACTTTCATTAATTTATCGGCATCCGTCAAGTTTGATATCAAATTAAGATTGTTAATTACAAAATTTTCTGACGGATTTAAATCTGCTTTTAACATCACATTAAAGTCAGAACCGTTTGCATTTATATTGTTTATGTTAACGTCTAAATCTTTGCCTTCAAATTTTGCTGCAGCTGTTTTTATAGATAACAATAATTCGGGGATTGAGGCATCTCTTAAATTAAATTCACCGCGTATTCTTGGGGCTGTTAAGTCTCCAAATATAAACATATTGCCCTTTGTATATAACTTGGATTGAGGGAATGCACATAATGACATTTCAAGTTCTTTCGGCATCTTTAATTTTATCAGATTTATATTAGGATTTAAAGTGTTTAATTTAGTAATTGTGCCGTCAATACCTACTACTTCATCCAATTTTGTAATTGTTTTTTCAGGTTCTTTAGGGTCTTGAACTAAAGTTTTTATATAAAATCCCGTATCTTTTATTTTTAATCTGTCACCTTTAAAATCAATTACAGTTTGTAATACCGTATTCTTATTAACAACGGAAGATATGTCAATTGGTGTGATAAAATTATCTTTATCTGCTTCAATAGAGGCAAATAATGTTTGTTTTTTATTATCTCCCGTTAAAGTAATATTAAGAGGTATTTTCCCTTTGTCTTTTATAAATATTTCTAAATCTTTGCCAAGCAGCTGTTTTAAATCTTTTGCAATCAGATTACCGTTTATATTGAAATCAAATTCAGGTTTCTTTATGTAATCTTTTATAAATCCTTCTATATTTATCAAGGTTGTGTTGTTTATTCTAAGCTGAGCCGGGTCAACGGTTATATCTTTTTCACCGATTGTAACAGTTAATCTGTCACAGTTAACATTCGTAGAATTCATTGTTAATTTAAAATCAGTATCCGTGATTTTCCCCGTAAAAGATTTAAAATTGCTTATAAAATCCGCAACTAAAAGGTTATTAACATAAGTTATCTTATTAACTGTATCGGTTAGAGAGAGGTTATCAACCGATAATTTAAGATTAGCCTGAGCCTTTTTAAGCTCGCCTTTTATTGCTGCAGTTAAATTAATATAACCGGAATTAACATTATATGTATTATTAATCTCAGCAGGTAAAAACATAGTAAATAATTTATTTACCGGCATTTTTTCCATAAACACGTTTATATCAGCATAAGATTTATCATCTATTGTGCCGTCTAACTTAAAGATAGTATCAGCAATCTCAACGGCTGTATCAATAAATTTAAGCATATTATTATCTAATGAAATTGTTGAATTTATTTTAGCCAGTTTTTGTTTTGTTTTTATATTTTTAATAATACAATTTTTAATATTTATATTTCCTGAAGATACTAATTTCTTAAAGTCTGTCTTAATGTTGGTATTTGCAATAAAATATCCTTCTCCTGCGATAGGGTTAAGTTCATGTTTAATATGCAGTGAGTCAAGAGTAGCTTTAATGAGGTTTAATACATCATTTGTGTATATTTCATTAGTTTGTATCTTCATATCCATTTTAGGATGTTCACTGTAATTCAGCAATCCGAGGAGTGATATTGTTTCTGATTCTGTTATATATAAATCAGAGTCAATGAAAGCTTTTGTTCCTTTTGTGCTAATATGAAATTTACTCTTAGGAAGCTGCATTCCTGAAAGCTTCAATGTAAAATCATCTACATTAAAGTATCCGTTTGAATAGATATTTTTCTTACCCTGTCTTATTTTTATTTTTGAATTTATATCCGCTTTTAAATCATAAGCTTTATACATAGCAACAGGGTTAACAAAAGGAATTTCAACTCTTTGAGCTTTGTCGTCCTCTTCATCAAGTTTGCTTTGCTGCGGTATAAAGGTATTAATATCAATATTGGCGGTTATATTTTTCGTCTGGTTAAGATATAATTCGGCAATGGTTTTAACAGAAACGGCTTTACCGTTATAATAACCTAGGGATAATTCGTCACCTCTTAATTTTAAAAACTCATTAGTTTTTAAATCATTAATAAATGCAGAGTAGTTTATTAATTTAACACAAGGTATAACAACTTTAATTAATGCGGGATCTATTAAAGGTTTTTGTGCTGTTTGAAGTGTTTCTTCAATATTCTCATCTTTTTTATTAAGTACTTCTTCAAAGGCGCTGACTGCTTTAAATGCTTTACCGTTTATTATATCTACATTAACAACGGGGTTTAATATCTCTGCTTTTGAAACCTTTACGGTTAAAAATATTAAGTGAGGAAGAGATATTCTGCCTATAAAATTATCTGCTGACAATAGTTCAGAGTCATCCGGAAGTTTTATTGTGATATCATCAGCACTTATACCGGCAGCCAGTAATGGAGTTACCGTTATTTTCGGATTTTCAAAATTTAAATTTAAATTTGTCTGCTCTTTTACAGTTTTTATGATATCCGGTTTAAATTTATTTATATCAACAACTTTTGGAAGAATAAACAGAAAAGCTGCATATAATGCCAATAAAGCAACTATTATTAATATTCCGATGATTTTAAAAAATTTCTTCATTTTTTACCCTTTATCCTAACCTTCATTAGAAAATTATAGTTCAAAACATAATATAAAAATATTAACTTTTAATTTATGTAAAGGTAAAAAATATAAAAAAAGAAGCTTTTAATTAAAGCTTCTTTTTTATGTTTTAAATTTATGTTAATTATTCAGCTTTTTGAGCTTTATCAGCCGTAACTTTTTTATAAATAAGAGTAGCTGCAGTACCGATTGCAACGCCTGCTGCTGCTAAGCCCGTAATCCATTTTATTTTTGATGCCTTTGCTTTTTCTAAAATTTCTTCTGAAAATTTAGCATATTTAGCCTCGCCTTTTAAGCAGTTTTTCATAGTTTTACGTGCATCTTTAACTATTTTAGAGAATGTTTCTTCCCATTTACTTTTATCTACTGTTTGGTGAACTTGATGCATTGTTGCATCTAAAGCATTATTGACATATTCATCAACTAATTTCATATTTTGCTTAACATAATAGTTCGGTAAATAATTTTTACTTATTGCATAACCTGCGCCGGCTCCTGCAGCACCAAGAGCTCCTGTTGCAGCAATCCCGACTTTTGTGCTGTTTTCCATATAATACTCCTTTTCCTTACTTTACTATTTCCTACTTTATAAAAGTACGGAATAAAAATTTAATTGCTTATTTGAAAACTATACTTTACAAATATTAACTTATTTTTTTAAATAAATATTTTACATTATTTCTGTTTATATTACTATATTGTTGAGTTGTGAATCCGATAGGTCAGATTACGAAAAGTAACTGCTTAGTCTTAAAAAAAGATGGGAAAACAATTCGCGAGGTACAAGTAAAAAAGGAGAAAAACGATGCCGGTAGCATCAATGATTGAATTGTTAGACGCTGGTGTACACTTTGGACACCAAACACAAAGATGGAATCCTAAAATGAAACCGTATATATACGGTGCAAGAAACGGAATCTATGTACTTGATTTAAGAAAAACATCAGAAATGTTGGATACTGCTTATGAAGCAGTAAGAGACTGTGCTGCAAAAGGTAAAAATGTAGTTTTTGTAGGTACTAAAAAACAAGCAATGGATGTTGTAGCAGAGGAAGCTGCACGCTCAGGAGCTTATTATGTTAACAGAAGATGGCTTGGCGGTATGCTTACCAACTTTGAAACAATTAGAGGCAGAGTTAACAAATTAAGAGAACTTGAAGAATTTTCTTCATCAGGTCAAATTGAAAAATTGCCTAAAAAAGAAATATCTCAGATGATGAGAAAACTTTCTAAGCTAAATAAAACCTTAGGCGGTATCAAAGAAATGAGAGGCATGCCTGATATGCTTATAGTTATTGACCAAAAGGAAGAAGCTATAGCAATATCCGAAGCAAATAAATTAGGTATTCCGGTAATATGTCTTGCAGATACCAATGCAGATCCTGACGGTATAGATTATATTGTTCCCGGAAACGATGATGCAATAAGATCTATAAAATTAATTTGTTCTAAATTTGCCGATGCAATATTGGAAGGAAAACAATTAAGAGAGAATAAAGCTAACCAAATGGCAAAGGTTCAGGCTATAAAAGCAGAAGATGCAGGTGTAGCGAAAGAACAAGTTGAAGCTGAAGAAAAAGAAGCTTCTGATGAAGAAACAACTGCTGTTGAAGAGTAATATTGAAAGGATAATATAATTATGACAGTAACAGCTGCAATGGTTAAAGATTTGAGAGAAAAAACCGGCGCCGGTTTTATGGACTCAAAAAAAGCACTTGAACAATGTGATGGTGATATAGAAAAAGCAATGGAATTCTTAAGACAAAAAGGTATTGCTTCTGCTGAAAAGAAACAAAACAGAATAGCAGCAGAAGGCTTGGTTGCTACCTATATAGAAAACGGTGTGGGTTCTATTGTTGAAGTTAACTGCGAAACGGATTTTGTTGCTAAAAATGATGATTTTAAAACATTTGTTAACGGTTTAGCAAAGCATATTGCTGAAATAAAACCAAAGGACATGGATGCTTTAAATGCTTCCGTTTGTCCTGTTTGCAATATGAAAATAGAAGATGCAGTAAAAGATAAAATTGCTACAATAGGTGAAAAAATCAGCATAAGAAGATTTTCCGTATTGGAAGGAAATCTTGCAACATACGTTCACAACGGCAAAATCGGTGTTTTAATCTCTGCTTCAGCTCAAGATGAAACATTGTTAAAAGATGTTGCACTTCATATAGCTTCATCTGCTCCCGAGTTTGTTTCAAGAAATCAAATTCCTCAATCGGTTATTGATGAAGAAACAAGAATTGAGATGGGAAAAGAAGACCTTGCTAAAAAGCCTGAAAATATCAGAGCTAAAATTGTTGAAGGCAGGGTAAATAAATTAATGGCTCAAAAGTGTCTGCTTGAACAGCCGTTTGTTAAAAATCCCGATCAAACCGTTGAACAGCATTTGAACGGTAAATTGGAAATTAAATCTTTTATCCGCTGGAACTTAGGTGAAGGACTTGAAAAAAGACAAGATAACTTTGCTGAAGAAGTTATGAACCAAATGGTTAAATAAGTATAAAAAAGAGGGCTTAACTTAAGCCCTCTTTTTTTGTGTTATAATTCATCTTATGCTTATAATATTGTGTTTATTAGTTATAATATTTTTACTTTCTTTATTTTGTATTTATATAATATGTAAATATATAAATCAAAAAAAAGATTTAGAGTTGATTCATAAAACGGCTAATAAAATAAGATACGGAGATATTAATATCCGTGTTAAAAATATGAAAAACCGTAAACTTGAAGATGTATTTAACAGATTAATAGAAACAATATATGACAGAGAAATAATGATAAGAGAATATCAGAACACTTTGTCAAAAAAGAATCTTACACTTGAAGAAGTATTAAAACAGGAAAAAAAGCTGCAGTTATTTAAGGAAGAATTTGCGGCAACGTTGACTCATGATATGAAAGTACCTGTTATAGCAGAACTTAACTCTATTGAATATTTACTTGAAGGCAGATTCGGTGAGTTAAATTCCAAACAAACAGAAGTATTAAATTTAATGAAGTCTTCAAATCTGGAATTAAAAGACCTGATTGAAAATATGCTTGAAACATACAGGCTTGAGCAGACAAATATAAATTTGAATATGACTAAGCTTAAATTTAATGATTTTTTGCAGCCGATTATGAAAGAGATGAGTATGCTTGCATTTAAATCCGACCATAAAATATCTTATTCTTTGCAAGAGTCGGAAGGATTAAATATAGATTTTGATGAACTGCAATTAAAAAGAGTTATAAAAAATTTAATACAGAATGCAATATCATTCAGCCCGAACGGCTCGGAAATAAATATATATACACGGAAAACAGATAAAAAAGTAAAATTTATAATATCAAATAAAGGCAATAATATCTCGGAGGAAGATTTAGAGTTGATTTTCCAAAAATATTATACAGGGCACTCAAAATTCAGAAAAGCCGGAACGGGACTCGGATTATACCTTTCTCAGCAAATAGCATTAGCTCATGGCGGCAGTATTTCGGTTGATAATGAAAAAGAAGGTATTACAACCTTTATTTTAACTCTGCCGTTAAATTAATTATATTAATCAGAATTATCTTCTAATTCATCTATGTTAACATTTTCATCAGATTGCATATTTGCAAATTTATAACCTGTGGAGTCTTCATCAATTTCAATATTAACGTCGGTATCAATCATTTCAACCTCATTAGAAGGGAATTCTTTTATCTTTCCGTCAGCAAATTTAACTGATACTTTGCCTGAAAGAATATTAAGAGCGCAGACTCTTCCCACTCCTTCTTGAGTCATAACTCCTGAACCTATAGGTACCATTTCTTTTGCTGTTTCAATATAGTTTTGATATTCATAATTTAAGCAGCAAAGAAGTCTTCCGCAGGTTCCTGATATTTTCCCCGGAGTAATAGGCATACTTTGATCATGTGCCAATTTTATATTAATCGAATCAAATTGTCTTTTAAACGAACAGCAGCAAAACTCTCTGCCGCAAAGTCCCGCACCCGTGCATATAGATGTTTCATCCCTTACCCCTATATGTTTTAAATCTATTCTTATATGTCTGAAAACTTTTGTTAAATCTTTTAACAGATTTCTAAAATCAACTCTTTCCTGTGCAGTATAGTAAAAAGTTACTTTTTTTCTGTCGAAAGTATATTCACACCTGAATAAATTCATTTGCAGATTGTGAGCTTTAACAAGTTCAAGGCAGTCCTTGAAACCCTGCTCTTCCATTTTTTTTATTTCTTCATACGATTTTAAATCTTCATCTGTCATGACTCTGACCAAAGGAACAGAAGGTACTTTTTTACGTTTTAATACGGATTCAACCATAGCCGGAACAAATTCCGCTCTGGCTGCTTCTTCACCTCTTTGGGTCAAGACTATTACCATATCGTTATGGTTTACCACGACATTTTCAGGAATATCCAAAGGATATTGTTTATTTTTTTGTAATTTAACAATAAACATAATAATTATTTTACCATAAATTTTTTTAATAGTTAGGCAATTTTTTTATTCAAAAATACTTTATATAGAAGTGGGTTAGTTTATGATAGGGGAATAAGTATGAATCCGAAATTAGTAAAATTTGCAGTCGAACTACAAACGGGAGAAAAAACTCAAAAAGAAGAAAAACACCTTCTTTATAAATATGTTGGTAAATATTTCTTTAATGCTTATCATTCAGTTCCTGTTGCAGTAAATACGGACAAAGAATAAGATTATAAAGTAAAATATTTACTTTCTGATTTTATTTTATTTCTAATCTGTTTTGTTTGAAGCTGATTAGTAAGTGTTCTTAAGTGTTCCATTGCAACATTAAGTTCTGAATCGTTTATGCCGAGATTCTTAATTTGATTTGTTGTGTTTTTAAATAATAGGTTTACCTCCCTATTATTTGGGATTGATTTTATTTCTTTTGTAAGAAGTTTACCGAATCCTTTTTTCATAATCCCCTCTTTTATATATCTATTATACTAAATAAATATATAAATCAATTAAAAATAAAAACGAGGAACAAGTAGTTCCTCGGATATAAAAGAAATAAAAAGATACGAAAATATAGAAAAATATAAAATACAATACGAAAAAAAGGAAAGTAATGGAAATAATTAACCAACGCCGTTAAATTTAGGTGTAGCTCTGTCGATAGCTGAGCTTTCAGCTTCTTCAACGGCTTCTAATTGTTTTTGGATAGCAGAGACTTGAGTATCAAGTCTTTTAACTTCCATTTCAATAGCGTTTTCTTTAACAGAAACGAGATAAATTTTTCTGTTTATATCATCTAATTCACGTTGATTTTCATTTTCAATTTCTTTAATTTTAGCGTTAATTTGGTCTCTGGTAGGATTTCTGCGAGAATCAATATAGAAATCGATAGCTTCTTCAGAGAAGTCGTCTTCAAGGGAGGAACCGTATTTTTGTCTAAATTCAGGGTCCATTCCATCTTTGTTAGCGAAAGACAACATAGTGTAGTAATCAGCCAATTCAAGAGCTTGAGCAGATTGTAAGCTTGATAATTGTTGTTGTAAACTTAAAGTTTGAGTAGCTAAAGCGTATTGTTCGTTAGAACGTTGAGTTTGTTTTAAACTAACAGTATTTAACTGAGAAGTTAAAGTAACTTTTCTTTGAGCAAATAAAGCGTAACCCATTTTTCAAATCCTCATTTTCGTATCTTGTATATAAATAAAAAAAAATGGATATTGAAAATTGCTATAACAAATATATAAAAAATATATAAAAATAAATAAAAAAAGTGAAAAGTCAAGCAGGTATTGACGAAGCGAGTATATATTCATATTTACAAAACTTAACAATAGGTGAAAATTTTGTATTATTCCTCTAAAAATACACAAAAAAAAGCCGTCCAACTAAGGCGGCTACCAGACTTTGGGGAGGGAGGTTTTATGGGGCTGTTGCCCTTACCTTATGTTTATCGTCATTTTCTTTTATTACTTTAGTTTTTTTATTTAATTATTTTTTTCAAAAAATCAAAAAACCTGTAAATATTGATGTCTGACGATTTACATAACTTAATAAATTGATAATGTATATTTATATAACTAATATATATTTATGAAGAACCGAGAGTTAATATATAATATTACTTTTTATATTTATATAATTATTAGTATTTTTGTCTGGGCGCTATTGTCAAATAATATAGATCCTGATTTCTGGGCAAGAATTATTCAGGGAGATGCATTTTGGCAATTGGGGCATATATTAAAATCAGATATTTTTTCTTATACGCAGACTCATACTTGGTTTGACCACGAGTGGGGAGTAAGTGTCTTATTTTCTTTTGTTCTTAGACATTTTGGATATTGGGGAATATTTACTTTAAGAATATTATTGGCTTTTTTAATTATTTATATGTTATTTAAAACTGCAGAATATAAATCTGAAAAGAAGTTAAAAATACTTGATTTTTGCTTATTTAATTTAGCTCTTGTTGTAATGCCTTCTATATTTTCATCAGCTTTAAGATGTCATTATATTACATTTTTGTTTTTTATTTTATTTATATATCTCTTTGAGAGAGTTAGGAAAAACGGTGAAAATAAGCTTTTATTTTTGCTTCCTCTTATAATGCTTGTATGGGTAAATTGCCACGGAGGCTGTGTTAGCGGTTTAGGGTTACTTTGTATATATACAATCGGTGAGGCATTAAATAAAAAATCTTTTAAAAAATATATATTAACTCTTTTTGCTTGTTTAGCCGTTATGTTTATTAACCCTTATGGAATTGATTATGTAAAATTTATATTTATGGCTTCCACTATGCCAAGACCTTTTGTTACGGAATGGATTAGTCCTTTTGCTTCTTCAAATCCCATATTCTTTTGGTTTAAATTATATTATATATTTTTCTTATTTATTTTAATTATTAAAGTAAAAGACTATAAAAATGACATTACAAAATATATTTTGCTATTTGTGTGTGCATATTTATCCTTTGTTTATATTAAAAATATACCGTTTTTTGTGATTACATCAATAATATTTTTATATTCGGATATCTGTAAACGGATTTATAACATAATTGACAATAACAAAGAAAGACTGAAAAAAGAGAATAATAATGATTTATTGTTAACTTATGAGAAACGTTTAAATTTTATTCATAATATACTTCCTTATGTCTGTATGGTTTTATTCACAGGTTTTAACGCTTTTTGTATAATACAGCCTGATTTATGTTATTTAAGAGAACAGCCCGTAAGTCAGGCGGAATTCTTTAAAATAAATAATTTAAACGGTAAAATTCTTGCACCTATGGAGTTAGGAAGTTATCTGGCGTATAAATTATTTCCTAATAATCTTATATATATGGATGGGCGTTATGAAGAGGTTTATTTTAATAAAGAAAAGGAACTTTTAGACAAATTTTATAATGCTCAAGAAGGTTGGGAAGAAATTTTAAAAGAACCGTATAAACCGGATTATATAATAATACCTATAGATGCCTTAATAAACGATTATATTCCCGTTGATTACAAGTCAGTATATTCTGATGAAAAATATATTATTTATTCTTCAAAAGAAAAATTAAAAGATATGTATTATATGCCCGTGCCTTCGTCATTATGCAGGGGATATACCAAACAGGCTTTTAAAAAGGGGTTTGAGTTTAACAAAATAGATAAAAAAAGTTTGTAGTAAAATAGTTATATGAATAATTTAAAAAGACCTGAACTTCTTTTGCCTGCAGGAAGCAGGGAAAAACTTGATTATGCTGTTCACTACGGAGCTGATGCCGTATATTTAGGTATGGTTGATTTCAGCCTTAGAGCTATGCGAAAAGGCGAACTTATAACTATTGATAATTTAAAAGAATGTATTAACCTTGCTCATTCATTGGGTAAAAAAGCATATTTAACGCTGAATATTTTTGCCTACAGCTCTGATATTGAAGCGATGATTGAGTGTGCAGAAAAAATAAATGAAGCAAAACCTAATGCAATACTGTTCTCGGATTTTGGCGTATATAATATTTTAAGAAAATATATGCCTGATATCCCCCTTCACGTCAGCACTCAGACGAATATATTAAATTATGAGGCGGTTAAATTCTGGCAGGATTTAGGTGCTGTAAGGGTTGTTCTCTCACGGGATTTATCCTTAAAGCAAATAGAAAAAATAAAAAATAAAGTTCCTGATATGGAGCTTGAGGTATTTGTTCATGGTGCACAGTGTGTTTCATTTTCAGGCAGATGTCTTATAAGTGACTATATGACAAAAGGCGAAAGAAAGGCTAACCACGGGAA
>CANQOQ010000008.1 GCA_947625495.1 Candidatus Gastranaerophilales bacterium
TTTAACCTTTGATTCTTTAGCACCTTTTAAAAGCGCAACTCTTTTTGTAAGGCTTTCAAAAAAATCTATTTTACCTTCCATTGCCTCTGTTGTAATTTGTTTCATTAAAGGTTCAATATTATACTCTTTTGCAATATATTCAAGAGTTTCACCTTGCATTAATGTAGAATCAAAATCAAAAACCGCCAGTTTCATTTAACCTCACCGCAGAAAAATTAACTTTAAAACAATATAATTATTATATACATAAATCAAATAATAACAAGAATTTCGGCGAGAATTTAATAATAAGAAAAGTCAAAAAAATAAAAAAATTATAGAGAAAAAGTTGCTTTTTTGTTATCTTGTTGGTATAAGATATTAGACGGTAAGAAATGTTCAGATTATAAAAGGAGAACCAATGGGACTACCAAATGTAGCATATTTCTCAATGGAAATAGCAATTGATCAATCTATAGCAACATATTCAGGAGGTTTAGGATTCTTGGCAGGATCACACATGCTTTCTGCAGGATATCTTCAAATGCCTATGGTTGGCGTAACTATGTTATGGTCATACGGCTATTACAATCAGAGAATTAATCACGAAGGCAACGTAGAAGTTGCATATATCAGAAAACACTACGACTTTTTAACAGATATAAATGAAACAGTCGAAGTAGATATATATGGGGAAAAAGTAAAGGTAAAAGCTTACAAACTTGAACCTGAAATATTCAATACATGCCCTGTATATTATTTAACAACGGATATAGAAGGCAATTCAGAGTGGGCACAATCCATATCGCATAAACTATATGACGGTAACGAAAAAATAAGAATAGCCCAAGAGGCAGTTCTTGGTATAGCAGGTATAAGACTACTTCAAAAGATAGGCTATAATTTTGATTGTGTACACTTAAATGAAGGACATGCTCTTCCTGCAGCTTTTGAATTATTAAATCAATATAACGGTGACTTAAACAAAGTAAAAGAAAAAGTTGTATTTACGACACATACTCCCGTTGCAGCAGGTAACGAAGTACACTGGGTAGATAACTTGCTTAAAGGCGGATTTTTTGCGGGACGTTCAAGAGAAGAAGCGGTTAAATTAGGCGGAGAGCAATTCTCACTTACAGTAGCAGCTCTCAGAATGTCAAGATTAGCAAATGCAGTATCTCAACTTCACGGTCTTGTTTCTAATAAAATGTGGAGCTGGGTTGAAGGCAGATGCCCGATTAGAGCTATTACTAATGCCGTAAATCTCCACTACTGGCAAGATAACAGAATGAAAACTGATAATCTCGAAGCTCTGCTTGAAGCAAAAAAAGAGATGAAAAAAGAAGTATTTGAATATATAGCAAATACCGTAGGTAAGAGACTTGATCCGAATATATTAACTATCACTTGGGCAAGAAGATTTGCGGATTATAAACGTGCATGGTTAATATTTATGGATGAAAACAGAATCCTTAAATTATTAAATGAAAATAAAGTTCAGTTAATCTTTGCAGGTAAATTCCACCCCGATGATGTTATCGGAAAGGAAATGTTTAACAAGATTTTAAGAAGTTCATATTCTATGAAAAATGTTGTTGTACTTACAGGTTATGAACTTGATTTAAGCGGGAAATTGAAACGTGCTTCTGACATTTGGTTAAATACACCGTTAAGACCGTTTGAAGCATCAGGAACATCAGGTATGAGCGCAAATGCAAACGGAGCACTTCACTTATCCACATTTGACGGATGGGCTGTTGAAGGTACTTTCCCAGGAATTAACGGTTATACCATTGAATACCCGGGTCTTGACGACAACATTCCTTGGGAAGAAAGACATAAAAAAGACTATGAATGTATGATGGATATTATTGAAAATCAAATAATTCCTACATACTATAACGACACAACAAAATGGGCAATTATGATGAGACAGGCAATAAGAACTGCCGAATCATACTTTAACTCTGACAGAATGGTTATTGAGTATTATAACAGACTTTATAAACCGATTGCTCACGGTTCAAACGAGGGCGGAGTTTCTGATACGGATTATCAGGCAGCTACAACTCCCGCAAGTGATGCTTGGACTTTTTCTAATATAAAATAATATATTTATTAATATAAAAAAGGACTTTATTAAAAGTCCTTTTTTTTGTTTAATTTTATTATGAAAAATCAATTAAGAGAATTTGCAAAAAATACTAGAAATAAACTTAATATTAAAGAATTAAGCAATGAAATAATAAAAAACTTTAAAAAGCTTGATGAATATTACAGTGCTAAAAATATATGCTGTTATTATTCTTTTAAAGACGAGGTTTATACTCATGACTTATTCAATGATAAAACTAAAAATTGGTACATGCCAAAAATTGAAAAAGATAATCTTATAATTTGTCCATACAATAAAGATAAATTAATAGAAAATAAGTACAAAATAAAAGAGCCTCAAACTGCACCCGTAGAAACTGAAATAATTGATTTAATAATTATTCCGGCATTAGCTGCCGATAAAAACGGATACAGAATCGGCTGGGGAAAAGGATATTATGACAGATTTCTTAAGACATTGAAACATAACCCGATTAAAATTATCTTTACATATTCAGATTTATTTTTTGACAGTATTTATCCTGATTCTTTTGATGAAAAATGTGACATAATTATTACAGAAAAAGAAATCTACAGAATAAAATGTTAAAAACTCCTTAATATATTTGTCTAGTTTGTTTTTTAGGTTAAAATTATATTAGTACTACAATGTAAATTGGGGATATAATATGGAATTTTTTAGAGAAAAAAGAAAAATAATAATATCAGCAATAGTAATATGTTTTTTACTTTGGACATTAGGTTCAATGCTGTTTCTGGTAATCAGTTAAAACAGGGAATATAATGAATTCAAAGCGAGTGAAAGTATTTGTTTTGTGTATAACTTTCCTATTTTTAAACATAGGAGAAATTTTTGCTGCAACTTCTAACTCGCAAAAAGTAAAAAACGTTGAAATGCAGCGAAAAGAAATAAGACAAAAAATTAATGCACTTTCAAAACTGGAAATGAATAAAACAAATGAATTGAGCAGAAATCAGCAGAAATTAGAAAAGAATCAAAAAGCACTGCAGGAATCAAAACAGGAATTTAATAAAAAACAAAGCAACATAATAAGCCTGCAAAAAGAATTAGACAGCTATCTGGCTGAATATAACAAAAGAAATAAACAAACTGCCGAAAGAATAAGATGTATATATAAAAATCAGCATTCAATTATTTTGGATTTATTTTTATCAACTTCGGGTATAACAGAATTTTTAGACAGAGTTTATTATCAAAATTTAATAATACAATCCGATAAAAGGAAAATGAGCAATCTTAGGGATGAAGCAAGAAGAATTGCTGTAATGAAACACAGACTGGAAAATGAAAAAAGACAGCTTTCCGGAATAATAAAAGTAATGGATAAAGAAAATTACACTATCCAAACAACTATCAAACAAAATAAAAACATGATAGAAAAGATTCAAAAGGATAAGAAAGCCTATGAACGTTCAGAAAGAGAATTAAAAAGATTATCTGACAGATTAACATCAATAATTAATAATTCAACAGCAAGAAGTAATGTAGTGGCAGGTTCTGGATTCTTAAGACCTGTAGCAGGTGCTAGAGTAACATCTCCATACGGATGGAGAGTACATCCTATATTTAAAACAAGAATATTCCATACCGGACTTGATTTGGCAGCACCGATAGGTACACCCATTAAAGCGTCAAACTCCGGTAAAGTAATATATTCAGGCTGGTACGGAGGATACGGAAAAGTTGTAATACTTGACCATGGTTCTTGCACAGGTAAACCAACAACTACATTATATGCTCACATGTCAAGACAGAATGTATCTGTAGGACAATATGTTCAAAGAGGACAGGTAATAGGCTATGTCGGTTCAACTGGATATTCTACAGGACCTCACTGTCACTTTGAAGTTCGTATCAACGGTCATCATCAAAATCCAAACAAATATTTATAGGTAGAGAAGTGAAAAAGATATTTTTAATATTATTTTTAATATATATATCAATAAATTCGGCAAAAGCTATGGATTTTTATCCTGAACTGGGTGTCGACCCTTTTTATTCTTCGTTAAATCCGACTTATGTCCCAGAACAAGAAGATAAAAATGAAGACAAAAATTCCATTATAGGAATTATAAAATCAAAATTTGATTTACGAAAAGAAAAAAAAGCAGAAAAAATAAACAATAAAGAGGCTGATATCGAACAACAACAAGATATTGAAGAATCTGTCTTACAAGATGAAAGTGATAATGAAGTCGAAGTTAATAATAAAGAAAAACAAGCTTTTAAAGAGTTAACCGGTGAACAAAAAGTCAGAGAACTTGAAAAAGAGGAAAAAGAAAAAGAAAAGCTTGAAGATTTAGAGTTAAAGAAAAAAAATTCTTTTATAAGTCCTTCATATAACCAAACTTATAAACAATCCTCAGAAAGTAAAAATGAGCAATTTTCAATAAAAGACAAACTTCCGTTTTTCGGACGCAGAAAAAAGAATCTTGAAGCTGATAAAACGGCAGTTGAAAATCCGCAAATCGAGCTTTCTGCTGATTATATGGAATATTATCCTGACAGATATGAAGTTGAAGCAATCGGAAATGCAAAAGTTGAATTTAAAAAAGAAAGTACTATACTAACCGCAAATAAAATAGTATTTAATTATGACAGAAATATTTTAAAAGCAAATGAAGATGTTGTATTAACATCAAACGGAACAGTAACCGAGGGTGATTTTATTAAACTTGATTTGAATAAACCTGAAGGCTGGATAGAAAATCCAATTACAAATACGGATGATATAAAATTAAGTGCAAAAGAGGCCTTTGTTTATTCCGATAAAATAGAGGAGTATGACGGAGTTGCCAAAGTATTAAGTAATGAAGTTTTATCATTCAGAGCTAATTCTTTTGCAAGTTATGTTGATCAAAGCGGTGTTATGTCTAAAGCTTTTGAAGATAAAAAGAACTCTCCTTCGGGAGTATATTCTCTGAAAGCAAAAACAATATATATAGATTCAAAAAAAGACCACGAAGTAATTACAATAAAGAATGCGGATTTATATTTAAAGAAGCTGAGAATAGCGGCGATACCGTCAGCCAGAATAGTATCAAACAAGAAAAATACCGTAATAGAATCTAATTTCCCCGAAATCGGTTCTCAAAGTTTACTGGGGGCACATATAGGCCCTGCCGTTGTTTTAAATGTTCCTGGCGGTTCCACTTTAAAATTTGCTCCTATTTTAACTTATGATAAGAGTAAATTAGGAATAGGCGGTATAGCTAGATTTAGAAATGAAAATAATATGACGGAAGTTGCATACGGCACGTCAAGAGATATATTTTTAATACGAGGCAGACAAAGACTGGCACCGGGATTAACATTAAATTATTCAAGATTAACAAATGAAAATGAATGGTTTTTAGGCTACAGGAAACCTAAATATTCTGCAAATTTAGCTTATACAAGAAGTGATTATGTAAAAGATTTAAAACTAACATTTTCACAAATGTATTCGGCAGGTGCATTCGTTGACAACCTCAAACGACATACAGACCTAAGTGATGCGGAATGGCGTTTCAGATGGATGACGCAAACATATAAACCTTTATACAGATATTCAAATGAAGAAGGTAATATAAAAGTAGGCACCGGTCTGGTAGCTCAAACGGCGGCCAGCGTTTATACGACAGGCGATGTTCTGGGATTATTCAGAGTTGGTCCGTCTTTAAATACACAAATAGGTCCTTGGACTCAGGCATTAATGTATATGCAAACAGCCGGAGCCGGACAAACTCCGTTTAGTTTTGACCGATATCGTTACGGACGTTCTAATGTTATTATTGTTGAAAGTTTAAAGGTTTGTAAGTATTTGTCTTTGGGATACCTCGCATCTCTTGCCATGAACAGAGATGTTAAAAGTGATGACCTGTTCCAAGAAAACAGATTCCTTGTAAGTTTTGGTCCGGATTATGCAAGAGTTACAATCGGTTATGATGCATTAAGACAAAATACAATGCTAATTGTTTCCATGCTTGTAGGAACTAAAGATTCAGATATAAAATTCAAAAAGTCCGTTTTAAAAAATCCTGAAAATTTCGGAAAGAAAAATAAAACGAAAAAAACAAAAAAGAAAAATTATAAAAAATATTTAAAAGATAAAGAAAAAATTTGAATTATTTTTTTATAACACATCCTTCATCAGCAAAATCAATTTTATCATCAAAATCATTATCAATGCCGTCATAACAAGAACCTATAGATTCTAAAGATTCTGCTTTTGGGTCAAATTTTTCATATTTATCAGGTATTTTATTCCATAAATATATAAATGTTGATTTCAGATATTTAGCTATTTCACTATTTTGAAAAACAATTACATTTTCATCATTTCTCTTATTCCCGCTTGAAGTAAAATTCATAGAACCGATAACAGAATATTTATCATCAATAACCATAGTTTTCATGTGCATTTTTCCCGCATAGTTTTCGGTTTTAACTTTTATTCCTGCGAGTCTTAAATTTTTATGAATTGTATATCTGTTACGGGCATTAGTTGCATCATTGATAATTTTTATATCAACACCTTTTGCTTTTGCTTTTTTAAGGGCTTCCTCTACTCCTTTGTGTGTAATAAAAAATGCTGAAATATAAATATAATTTTTTGAATTATTAATTAATTTTATAATGTAATTATTGATTATATTATTTTCCGGCGAAAATAATATATTTAAGTAAGTATTTTTATTTATAATAACGGAATTATTCGGAATTTCATGTTTATTTATGCCAAAATTACCGTTATACATCTGCTCAAATTCAGCCGTATAAATTTTTGCCGCATCAGAATTATTAACTAAAGCCGAATAATTAGCATTAAATCCGGATAAATCAGTAGAAGTAATATTGGCAGTTCCCGTAAAAACTTTTTTATTATCAAAGATGAAAAATTTATTATGCATTATTCCTGATTTGTTTTTTGACTGAAAAAATTGATTAGTTTTAAAATCAGGAAAGACCGTTTTTAATTTTTCGATATCGGGATAATATTTATTTTCGTCATTATCATAATTAGAAACCCACCTTATTTTAACTCCTCTTGATTTTGCATTAATCAATGCATTAAATATAACAGGCTGGTTATTAAACCCGTATATTGCAAAATCAATAGAACTTTTAGCGCTGTCTATTTCTTTTTTCAATGTTTTACAGGCACTTGTCCGGCATTTATTATCAGGTTTAAAGGTTGAATTTAAATCTAAGAAATAAATACTTATGTTATCTGATGAAAAAGTATTTTTAATATACACTTTTTGTATATTATGATTTTCAAAGCTTTTTTTAATTTTATTATCATTATTAAAACAACATTTAGCCTTAGCGTACTTATTTATCTCGCTTATTTTAATTAATTTATAATTCTTAGATGAGATACCGTTTTCACAAGAAAGCTTATGAATTTTTTTACTTTTTAAATTAAGAATATAATAACTATTAATATCAAGAGAATTAGCTTTATTAATAATTTTTTCTTTAGAAATAGAATCATTTGTGAAAAATAAATTTGAAGTGAGTAGCAAATTTTTATAACTTTTACCGTTAATATAAATGTCATCATCTTTTAAACTAATAAATTTATTTTTCAAGAGTGACTTTGCATAATCATAAGCCATATATTCCAAAATAAATTTTTGTTCAAAAGTAAGATTTTTTAAAATAACATCATCAGAATAATTTTCGGATGATTTAACAAAGAATATATTGTCATAGAAAAAAGGTGTTTTCTCATCAAAAATAAAATTTTTATTTAAATCAATATAAATACTTACAGGAGAATTAACGTCAAGTATTTTAAATACTGATGTGCTTTTGAATGAAATGAAAGCACAGCCAAATATAATAAATACAGCCGAAATTATAAATAGTTTTTTCATAAAACAATTATAACCTAATAAACAAATAAAAGATAATTCGGTATGCCGATAATAATAGTCAAAGGCGGAATAAAAAAAATGAAAATTAGCGTTAGAATATGTTTTAATTATGGCTGTAATGCAGGATAATACTACATGTGTCTGGGACAAAGAAATGAAAAATACAAAAATCAAATTAGGTGAACAAATAAAAAAATTCAGAATTTTAAGGGGAATGACCCAAAACGATTTAGCCGAGAAAGTAGGATTAACTGAAAAACAGATATCCAAAATAGAAACAGGGATACATTATCCCATGTTTGAAAATTTTGTCAAAATTATGGAAGTCCTCGGTGTCGGTATGAAAGATTTTGATAATGAACTAAATATTGAAAACAATATTTTAAGGAACAGTATACTAAAAATCTTATACAGGGCTAATGATTACGAATTAAAATACTATTCAATAATGATAAAACAATTAGAAAAATTGTTTAAAGAAACGAAAAACAATTAAAATTTTATTGACGGTATAGAAATTCTTTGCTATAAATACTAAAAGGATACGGAGAGGTGTCCGAGTGGTTTAAGGTGCAAACCTGGAACGTTTGTGCAGGGGCAACTCTGCCGGGGGTTCGAATCCCCCCTTCTCCGTTTTTAGTTTAGGGTTTGTATAGTTATGAATATAAATGATTTTAGAAAAGCAATGTCTGAAAGAAGGCATGTAACAATAGATTCCGAAATATTTGATATATTTAACAGATTAAGTCAGGAAGCGCTAAAAATTACTACAGATTTAAATAATAAATATCATACACCCGAAGAAATTATTGAAATATTTTCAAAATTAACAGGGAAAAAGATTGATAAAACATTCAGAATATTTCCTCCGTTTTATACTGACTGCGGGAAAAATATTACAATAGGCAAAAACGTATTTATAAATTCCTGCTGCAGATTTCAGGATCAGGGCGGAATATTTATCGGAAACAATGTTTTAATAGGTCATAATACAACTATTGCTACGTTGAACCATGATATAAATCCTAAAAAGAGAGGGAATTTAACTCCAAATCGTGTAAAAATCGGTAATGATGTGTGGATAGGAGCAGACTGTACTATTTTACCGGGTGTTGAAATAGGAGATGGTGCTATTATAGGTGCAGGCAGTGTTGTTGTAAAAAGTGTACCAAAAAATTGCATTGCAGTTGGAAATCCTGCTAAAATAATTAAAGAAATCGAGGTTTAAATGTTAAAGAAAATCTTAATTTTCAGTTTAATTTTAACTATAGTTTTAGGAGGTTATAATATGAGTGAAGCAAAAAATATTAAATTAGATAACAAATGGGATAAAGTTTTTATTAAAAGTGATAAAATAGACCATAAAAAAATAACCTTCCATAACAGATACGGAATAACATTGGCTGCAGATATGTATATTCCGAAAGGAATAAACAACAAGAAGCTTCCCGCTATAGCAATATCAGGACCATTCGGTGCCGTAAAAGAACAATCATCGGGACTTTACGCTCAAGAAATGGCAAAAAGAGGATTTTTAACTATAGCCTTTGACCCTTCATATACGGGAGAATCGGGAGGAGAACCTCGATATATGGCTTCACCTGATATTAATACGGAAGATTTTATGGCAGCAGTTGACTATTTATCCGTGCAAGACAATGTCGACCCCGAAAGAATCGGCATATTAGGTATATGCGGCTGGGGCGGTATGGCTCTTAATGCTGCCGCACTTGATACCAGAATTAAAGCTACTGTTACTTCAACTATGTATGATATGTCAAGAGTAAATGCATACGGCTACTTCGACAAAACCGACGAAAATGCACGCTATGAAATGAAAGAAAATCTAAATAAACAAAGAACTGAAGATTATAAAAACGGATTTTATAAAAGAGCAGGAGGAGTTGTTGACCCGCTTCCTGATGATGCACCTTATTTCGTTAAAGATTACTATGACTATTACAAAACCGATAGGGGTTATCATAAACGCTCTTTAAACTCTAATGAAGGCTGGAATGTCATCGGATGTATGTCTTTTATTAATCAACCTATTTTAACATTTTCTCCTGAAATAAGAAGCGCAGTTCTTATGATTCACGGAGAAAAAGCTCACAGCAGATACTTTAGTGAAGATGCATTTAAAAAATTAAAAGGAAACAATAAAGAACTTTTAATCATTAAAAACGCATCCCATACTGATTTATATGACAAAACGGATATAATTCCTTTTGATAAAATAGAAAGCTTTTTTAATGAGCATTTAAAATAATTTCAGATTCCAACAGTTTTTTAAACTGCATATCATATAAGGACTTATATGCACCTTCTTGTTTTGCAAGAAGTTCATCATGAGTTCCCGATTCAACCATTTTACCTTTATTAATTACAACAATCTTATCCGCATTTTGTATGGTAGATAAACGGTGAGCAATAACAAATACGGTTTTATCCTGCATAAGGTTATCAATAGCCTTTTGAACAATAGCTTCAGCTTTATTATCAAGAGCAGAAGTAGCTTCATCCAAAATAATAATAGGTGCATTTTTAAGGAAAGCTCTTGCAATAGCAACTCTTTGTTTTTGTCCGCCTGAGAGTAATATACCTCGTTCACCGATTTGAGTATCGGCTCCGTTTTTTAAGCTTTTTATAAAATCATCTAAATATGCCATTTTTATTGCTTTTTTAAATTCTTCTTCCGAAGCATTTTCATTACCGAGCATTATATTTTCCTTAATCGTTCCTGAAAACAGGAAGTTATCCTGAAAAACTACCGCAATATTTTGTCTTAACGATTTAAGAGAAATTTTTCTGATATCAATACCGTCAATTTTAATAGCACCGGATTTTACATCATAGAATCTTGGGATTAAACTTACCAGAGTTGTTTTTCCGCCTCCGGAGTTCCCGACAAATGCAACAGTCTGTCCTTTCTTGATTTCTAAGTTTATATTTTGCAAAACAGGTTTGCCTTTTATATATTCAAAGTTCATTTTTTCAATTGATATTTTAGAATAATTGCAATTAAATTCAACAGGATTTTCACAATCTTTGATTTTAGGTTCTGTATTTAATATTTTAAATACTCTCTCAATTGCCAAAAAAGAAAAAGCAACCTGATTGAAATTATTACCGATATTTTTAACGGGTGAATACAGCATAATAAGGGCAGTGATAAATGATACAAAATTTCCCGAGCTTATTTTATGAGACAGAATTAAATGAGAACCGTAACCTATGGCAATACCTATACCTACGGAAACTATAACATGCATCATAGGTGATAACCACGATGTCCTTTGAATCATTTTTATTCTTAGATTAAATATATTTTTAAGTACACTGTCAAATCTGTCTTTCATATATTCATCCAAGTTATAGGAAAGAATTGTTTTATTTCCCGAATATGATTCGTTATAAACAGTTAAAATAGATGAATCAGCTTGAACGGTTTTTTTCATAACCGCATCAATACGTTTTCTTACGGAACCGACAGGAGCGAATGCACAAGCTAAAATTACTACCGCAATAAGAGCTAACTGCCATGAATTGTAAAATAATACACATATTAAAGAAAGCGAAGAGAATAACCGCTGAGTAAAAACTTTTAAGTTATCTAACAAGCCGGCACATGCAATATCTGCATTATTATTAAACATAAACATTACATCTCCGGAGTTTTTTGAATTAAAAAAGCTCGGTTCAAAAGTAAGCATTTTTTTGTACAAATCATATTTTAAAAGATTAGTTATTTTACCGCCCACCCATGTATTTAAGTATGTAGCCAAATAATTTAAAGTTCCTTGAATACTTGTAAATGCAACAATTCCTATCGGAATATACCAAGGGGACTGTACACTTTTTTCTACCATAACCAAATCCATATAAGGTTTTAAAGAAAGAGCAATTACAGCATCCAATGAACCTATCGGGATTGATATTAAAACAGACATTAATGCTCTTCCCCAAAATGGTTTTACATACGGCCACATTCTTTTATAGTTTTTTACAAATTGATTATTGTATATTTTTTCTTCTAAATTTTTTATATTTATCATATTACTTTTGTTTTCTTCTCCATATATTTGGAATTAATTTAAATTTAAGTTTATTACAAATTTGTATATTTATGCTTTTTTCTGTTTTATAAAAGCAGAAAGGAAAGTATCTGTAATATATCATTAACAATTTTACAGGCATATTAACACGGCTGAAAAAATCATAATATAAATTATAGCTTTTTTTGTTTCTCATTGAATTATATACAACACACCTTACGACATCAAATATATTGGTTTTTAAAGGTTTATAAGTCATAGCTGACTTAAGTCCGTTCATAACGGCTTTTTTATCATTCATAAGCGTCAGAGTATTTACATAACCGATGTGCCAATTCATATTTTGGGTAACAGCAAACAACTCATCTTTATCATAACCTCTTATTAATGAATTATCCGATTTATCAATATGTTCATGTGAATTTGCATATTCATAGCCTTCAGTTATAATTTCTTTATTTAAAACATATATTTTTTTATTATTATTTACAAGATATATAGGCAATACCAGATGAGGAAAAATATTTTGCAAATTATCATAAATATTTTTCATAACGTTATCATTAATATTAGATACTTTATAAATTCCTGCAGGCAGGAAAACAAGCTGAAAGATAACATCACTTATATTATTTTTGTTAGTAATGTTGTATAGAGCAGTTACTACTGCATCATAATCTTCATTAACGGCTTTTTCAACTTCGCTCCAGTTATCCCAATTATAAAAATCGTCATCACATAACACCCATACATATTTTTTTGAAGCAAGTTCAAATGCTCTGGCTATATTTGCATTTCCACCGATGTTTCTGTTATGAATCATACATTTAATATTAGGAAACTTTTTTCTGTACTCTTCAATTAATTTATAAGTTCCGTCAGTTGATTTATTATCAAGAATTGTAATATCAAAATCTTTTATCGGAGAATTTTGTGCAAAAATTTGTTCAAAAGTTCTCTTTAAATAAAATTCTCTGTTATATGTTATTATGAATATTTGCAGTTTGTCTTTAATCATTATTTTTCATCCCAAATAATATTTTACTAAAGACAAAATTAATTAACTATATTATTGGAATAATTTTTTTATAATATTTTTAAATGGTTTTTCAATAATGTAATAAACAATTATACCTGCTATACCTACAAAAAGCATTCCCAAAAAGATATTTAACACGGGATATTTAAGCACTCCTATATGCGGATTACTCCATAAAACTTTATATAAAATCTGATACATAAAATCCTGTACCAGATATATACTAAAACAGTACTGACCGAATTTAAAACATATATCATTGTTTAGCAGTCTGCTTAAAAAACCTCTTTGAGCTAAAAACAGTATGAATAACACAGAAAAAAGAAAAACTAAAATAACTACCGCCTGCGGAATTGATTTTACTATTGTCCATTTATATATCAAGAATAATAAATAACATTCCAAAATACCGTAAAAAATCTTTTGGCGCAGAGTAACAACAGATGATAAAGACCAAGAGGAATATAAGCAGGCAATTAAATAACCCCAGCCCATACCCGCTATGCCCCTAAGAAGGTAATATGTAATTCCCCCCCCCATCAGCTTAGGACTGGCGTATAAATGCTCCTTATTAAACAGTATAGAATACACAATAAATACAATAATTCCTACAACAGGAATTCTGTTTTCAGGTTTAATAATCTTAAATAATGTAAAATATAATATAAATGTCCAGAAAAGAACATTTATATACCATGCTGAACCTATATTATTATGATTAATAATAAAAGAGTTAGATAAAAATAAAAGAGCGGTTATATTTCCGTATTTATCGTATGTAATTATACCCAAAAGAGAAAGTATAAAACAAACCAATACTGAAAATGCAATTACAGGCCATAACCTTGCTATTTTATTTACAATAAATGATTTAAATGTAGTATTTCTTGAAAAAGTATAAAACATAAAAAATCCGGAAATAATAAAAAACATTTCACAAATATATCCAAAATTATAGCTGGTATGTTTTAATAAATGCTTAAAAAATTCCATGCTCCCGAATTTTGTCATCATCCAATGCTGAATTATATGACCGTATATAATGACGAATGTAAATAATATTCTGAAAAAATTAATATTCTTTAGTTCCAAATTCATAACTTTTAATATCTCTTTTTTATAACTTCATTATTTTATTTTACAAAAAACAAAAAAAATATACACTTTATTTGTTTAAATTTTTAATAATTTTATAAAAAGGTTTTTCAATTATGTAATAAACAATAACCCCAAATATACATATTAAAAATATAACGGCAAAAATACTCAATACAGGATGGTGTATAACCCCAAAATCAGGATTCGGCCATATATATTTTTTAGCTATATTAAAAAATATTTCTTGAATCATATAAGCACTAAAGGAATATTTACCAAGCTGAAAACATATATTATTATTAAGCATTCTGCTTAAAAAACCTCTTTGTGCCAAAAATAGAATAAATAGTGAAGTAAATACTAAAATTATAACAGGGAGAAAATAAGGAATAACTTTTATTATAGTCCATTTATATAACAAAAATAACAGGAAACACTCAATAATACCTACTAAAATTTTTTGGGTAAGAGAAACTTTATTTGGCAAATTCCAACGTGAAAACCAAGAAGCAATTAAATAGCCAAGCCCCATGCCGGCAATGCCTCTAATAATTCTGAATGTTAAAATCCCCCCCCCCACACTGTAGGCGCACTATATAAATTAACTTTGTTAAATAATATTGTATATGCAAAAAACGTATATAGAGCAACAACGCTGACTCTATTTTCGGGTTTAATTATCTTAAATAATGAAAAATATAATATATAAGTCCAAAAAATAACATTTATATACCAAGATACATTTATGTTTGCATGAACATTAACAAACGACTGTGTTATGAAAAAAGCCGCCAATATATTACCGAATTTTTCAAAATTAGATATATCAAATAAATATAATATATAAAAAATCAGTATACAAAAAATTAATACGGGCCATAATCTTGCTATTTTATTTACAATAAATGATTTAAACGTAGTATTTCTCGAAAAAGTATAATACATAAAAAATCCTGAAATAATAAAGAAAAATTCACAGATATAGCCGTAATTAAAACTTGTATGTTTAACTAAATTTTGAAAAAAAGGCAAATTACCATATTGAGGCATTATATAAAGCTGTATGGTATGTCCGTATATAATTATTAATGTAAATAATATTCTAAAAAAATTTATATTTTTTAATTCCAAGTTCATAATTTTCTCCGTAAATAATTTTTATAAATACATTAATTTTATGTATTGAATAATTTTTTAATAATTTTGTAAAAAGGCTTTTCGATTATGTAATAAACAATAATTCCAAATATAAAAGTCATAAATAAATTAGCAAATATATTTAAAGCAGGATAGTTTACAACTCCAAAATCAGGGTTCGGCCAGATATATTTTTTGCTTATATTAAAAAATATTTCCTGAACCATATATATACTAAACGCATATTTACCAAGCAAATAAAAAAGATTGTTATTAAGTAATCTGCTTAAAAAACCTCTTTTTGCTAAGAAAAGCATAAATAAAGAAGTAAATACCAAAATTATAATAGGAAGAAAATAGGGAATTGTTTTTACAACAGTCCATTTATATAACAAAAATAAAAGAAAACATTCAACAATACCTACTAAAATTTTTTGAGAAAGAGAAACTTTATTTGGCAAATTCCAACGTGAAAACCAAGAAGCAATTAAATAGCCAAGCCCCATGCCGGCAATGCCTCTAAGCATTCTGAATGTTAAAATCCCCCCCCCCGTAGATTTTTGGCGAAGCATATAAATCAACTTTATTAAACAATATTGTATATACAAAAAATATGATAAGAGAAACAACAGGGATTCTGTTTTCAGGTTTAACAATTTTAAATAAAAGGTAATACATTATAAACGTCCAGAAAAGAACATTAATGTACCAGGATACACCAATATTTTCATGAGCTTCGGCTAATGCATCACTCAGGAAGAAAGCCGCTAATATATTATCAAACCTTGCATAAGAACATATATCAAACAAAGATAATATATAAAATATCAATATGCAGAATATCAGAACAGGCCACAATCTTGCAATCTTATTAACCAGAAGTGTTTTAAATGAATTATTCTTTGCAAAAGTAAAAAACATAAAAAATCCTGAAATAATAAAGAACATTTCAACAAAATAGTTATAGTTATAACTGGTATGTTTTATTAAATGTTGAAAAAAAGGTAAATTGGCATATTGGTGCATCATATAATGCTGTATTGTATGTCCGTATATAATACCTATTGTAAATATTATCTTGAAAAAATTAATATTTTTTAGTTCCAGATTCATTAATACCTCCATATAATTATCGTTATTTTAGTATATTAGCCTCATATTCCTCTCTGCTAAGAAACGGAAACATATCTTCCAAACTTGGTGAAACCATTGTTCCGTCAGGAAGCTTTTTGGATGAGAGTTTGGGAGAAAAAGCATATTCTTTTTCAACCATTATTTCACAGATAACAGGTTCATCCGAATTTAAGACAGTTTTTATTTCATCTTTCATTGTTAAAGGATTAGAAATTTTAACGGATTTTATACCGAAGCCTTGAGCGAGTTTTGTAAAATCAGGAACACTTACCCCGCTGTCTAACCCTGAGCCTGTCATGTGACCCGAAAAGAAATTTCTCTGAGTCTGTCTTATTGAAGAATATCCCGAATTATTTATAATGAATATTTTTATAGGCAGATTATTATATTTAATCGTTTGCAGTTCTTGTATATTCATCATTATAGAGCCGTCACCTGTCAAACAAATAACGTTTCTGCCCTCTGATTCATAACAAGCTCCAATTGCCGCAGGTAAATCGTAACCCATAGACGCATCACCCGAATTCCAAATAAAACGCTGGTTGTTTTTAACAACCGCAGCCTGATGTGAACATACACACGCCGAGCCGTTACCTGCTATAAATATATCATTGTCATCCATAGTTGATGTTAAAGTATTAACAAAATCATATACATTGATTATTCCGTCTTTTGAGATGTATTCTTTTGTATTTTCAAAAGAATACTTTTCAAGAAGATTTTTGGAAAACTTTAACCAATCTTTAGTATTAAGAGAAGGGAACTCTCTTATCAGTTCCGGAAGAAAATACTTTAAATCAGCATTGATTTTTAAATCCGGAATTAATGTAGGTTTTTCAAGTTCTTTCTCATCAATATCTACAACTATTTTAAATGCATTTTTAGCAAAATTTTCCCAGTTATAACTTATCTGTCTTATATTGTTTCTCGTTCCCAAAAACAGAATAACATCGGCATTCTGAAGAGTAAAATTCCCCGCCCTCTGTCCGACTGTTCCTATCCTTCCGCAATAATTTTTATGATTTGAAGGAAGTATGTCCATTGAATTAAATGTGGTAACTACAGGGATATCAGTTGAATCAATAAACTTTAAAAATTCTTTTTCCGTTTTTGAAAGTCTTAACCCGTGACCTGCAGCAATTAAAGGACGTTTTGCCGATTTTAACCTGTTTATTACTTCATTTATTTTTAAATCATATTTTTTTTCTTCGGGAGCAATAAACTCCTTTAAATTATTTTCATCAATAACTGCAGCTTGAACATTCATAGGAATATCCAGCCAAACAGGACCTTTTCTTCCTGTTACGGCTTCATATATTGCTCTATCCAAATGATATTTTATTTCATTAGGATCAGTTACCGTTTTGGCATATTTTACGAGAGGAGAAACAACACTTACTATATCCACCTCCTGATCACCTAATTGTCTTAAGCCGATTTCTTTACAGCTTAACATTGCAGTTGCATATTTAACCTGACCTGAAATATATAAAACGGGAACAGAATCCGTCCACTGCCCGAATACTCCGTTTAAACAATTAAGTCCCCCTGGGCCGGTTGTAACATTAACAACTGCAAGCCTTTGATTAACTCTTGCATAACCCTCAGCCGCTATTGCACATCCTTGTTCATGATGATTAGCCGTATATGGAATATATCTTCCGAGACTGTCATTTAAATGCATAGCTCCGCCGCCTGAGACCATAAAAAACCTGTCTATTCCATATACTTCTTTTAATCGCTTCGCTATATAATCAGATAATTTAATCATTTTTACCTAATGCCTCAATAATTTCAAAAGGTTTATTAAAAGTGGTATCAGCTTCATTTATGAGATAAGTTTTATCATCTCCATACCCCCATAATGCACCTATACTGTATATTCCTGCTTCCTTTGCCGATTTTATGTCACTCTTTGCATCACCAATCATAACTGTCAGGGATTTTTTTAAGTCATACTTCTTTATTATATCCTCAATCATATCCTTTTTTGTTATATTAGTGCCAAATTTGTCAATAGTATAAATATCTTCAAAAAAATTCTCTGTTTTAAACTTCTTAATAAGCCTTATTGTAGGAATTTTAGGCTTTAAAGTGGCAATAAACAGTTTACATTCCCTCTCTTTTAAAAATGTTAAAACATCAAATATCCCGTTATACATTACACTTATGTCATTAACATTGTAATCATAAAAACTTCTGAAATATGAAACTAACTCACATATTACATTTTCATCGGTTAAATCAGGTTTTAATAATCTTATTATATCCTTTAAAGGAGGACCAATAACATCAGATGTAAATCTTTTTTCATCAGTATTTATACCTGCTTTATCAAAAGCTTTTTTAAGACAACTCAACACTTCTGAGGATGAATCTATAACGGTTCCGTCTAAATCAAAAATGAAATTTTTTATTTTACTTAAATCTAGAATTGATTTAAAACTATGCATAAACTCCGCCGGCTTCTTCAATTAGTTTTTTATACCTTGATTCAAGCATATTTAATCTTTGTTCATCTTCTCTGAAAATCATACCGTAAAATTCACGTTTATTTCTCAGCCACATAAGTTCAAAACCGACAGCCTTTAATATTCCTTTGTCAGCTACGGGCGATTTTATAGCATTTTGAGCATCAAAAATAATTTTTCTTGTTTCAAATTTAGTTAAAGAATTAGCCGGCAATTTCTTAAAGAAAGGAAGAGAATGTGCAGAAACACCTCCGCCTATAATCATTTGTTTATTATATTTTAGCATTTCCCTGCACATTATTTCCGCAATATTAAATATTTCGGGTGAGTTAATATCGTCTCTTGTCATTCCCATTGAACCGGTCATATCAACACGCCCCAATACAATTCCTGTTATGTCGGAAAAATCCGTTGATGTTGTAATATCTCTCAAATTTCTGAATCCAGTTATTGTCTCTATATTTATTAAAAACTTTATATCTTTTCTTTCTTCTTCAGGAAATACAAACTTTGTAGCATTAACATATTTTTTAAGAGCATAAGGAGTCTCAATCATGGGTGCAACCAGACAATTAACACCTATTGTCCTTGCATCATACATATCTTTTACAGCTTCACCGCCTCCGATTTTAATTGTCAGTTCCAAACCGGATTTTGTTACTACTTCTTTTAACCTTAAAGCTTCTTCCAGCCTTGTTCCTTCAGCTTCAAATTCAGCCTTTACCCCAAGCACATAATGATTTTCTTTTAGGTCTTTTAATGTATCTACCATTTTCTTTTCTAAATAGTTCATTAATATTCTCCAAATTATTTATCATTCATTAATAACTGTTTATTAATATTGTCTTTTATACTTTCATAATATTTTATCAATTTTAAAACAGAATCATCAATTTTAGTAAATTTTATATTTTTAATTTCTGTTTTTAATCTGTCATTACATCCCGTATAATTAAGCCCGTAGCCTTCATTTGCAATATTAATCGGAATATTTTTGCCTGATAATTCTTTTACGATTTCAGCCATCTGCTTAAGCTCAACAAAACAGTCAGGTGTAACATTATAAGACTTATATTTTGCATCATTTTCAATAAAATAATCCAAAATCGGCATTAAATCTTCCACAAATAAGTAGCTGAATCTCCTGTTTTGCCTCAAAGTTATCGGAAGATTATACATTGCCTTACATATAGCATTAGAAATAAATCTTATTTCCCAATCTTCATATTTGCCGAAAATTCCGAATATATTCAAATCAACAAATCCGTCTAAGTTATTGATTAATTTTTGCACTACATATTTGCAATAGCTATGGTCATCTTTACCGAAATTTTTAAATATGTCGGTTTCTTTAACGTTAAAATTATCTTTACTTACATCATAAACAGCACCCGAACCGAAATTTATAAACTTTTCATATTTATCCTTGTGTCTTTCAAGATTCATAAACATTCTGACATTTGAGTAGAATAAATTTGTAGGGTCTTTAGCGTTTCTGTGCCCCGGTTTTGTACCTGCGTGCAGCACTGCATAAAATATTTTATCTTTAAAATAATTATCAACACACTCCGTATCAATAAGATTTAACTCTTTACTTGACGGAGTTATAAGTTCATACTTTTCATTAAGGAAACTTTCTTTGATATTTTTCCCTATAAAGCCGTTAGAACCTGTTAATAATATTCTTTTTTTCATTAAATATTCTCTTTTATAAAATTATGAATGGTATCCGAAATTTTATTAATTTCAACTTCACCCAGTCTTGGGAAAACTCCGACCCAGAATGTATGGTTCATAATATAGTCGGTATTAGGCAGCATTTTATAGTGTTCTTCCGTAAGTTCATTTGATAATAACAGTGCAGAATCGTTTATTCTGAGCTGAATTTTATTTTCAACAAACGATGGCTGGCGCAGTATATTACCTGCAAACAACTGTCTTGTACCCACAGAGTTTTTCTCCAAGTATTCAACCATTTGTTGTTTTGTAAATTTACAATTTTCTCTTAACGTAATCAAGAAACCGAACCAAGAAGGCTGAGCATTTTTATCAATTTCAGGCAATATCAAATAATTTGTTAAATCAGAGAGTTTTTGATATAAAAGGTTAAAGTTATCACGGCGTTTTTGAATAAAAGAATCAGCCTTTTTAAGCTGTGCAAGTCCGATTGCAGCCTGCCAGTCAGAAATTTTTAAATTATATCCAAGATGAGAGTATACATATTTATGGTCATAACCGAACGGTAATTTCCCAAACTGCTGTTCAAATCTGCAATTACATGTATTATCATGCCCGGGTTCGCACCAACAGTCCCTGCCCCAATCTCTGAATGACTTCATTACCTTATTTAATAAAGGATTATTGGTAACAACAGCACCGCCTTCTCCCATTGTTATAAAATGTGCGGGATAAAAACTGAATGTACCAATATCGCCTATTGTTCCCGTTAATTTACTTTTGTATCTTGCACCCAGTGCATCACAGTTATCTTCAATTAACCAGAGATTATATTTTTTGCAGAGTTCTTGTATCTTTTCTAAATTGTAAACATTACCCATTGTGTGAGCAAGCATTATAACTTTAGTTTTCGGAGTGATTGCTGCTTCAATTTTATTAACATCAATATTGCAGGTTCCTATCTCACAATCAATAAAGACTGGAACAAGACCGAGCAATATAATAGGATTAATGGTTGTAGGAAACCCTGCCGCAACAGATATAACTTCATCACCTTTTTTTACCTGCCTGTCGCCAAGCTTATAAGAAGTTAATGCGGATAGTGCAACCAAATTAGCACTTGAACCTGAATTTACGGTTAAACAATGCTGAACTCCCAAATATTTTGCAAATTCCTGCTCAAAATCATTATTAAATCTGCCGGCAGTAAGCCACATATCAAGTGAAGCATCTATCATATTTGAAAGTTCTTCAAATCCAAGCAGCTTCCCTGACGGCGGAATATATTTTAATTCTTTTTGGCTTCCGTATACATTGTCATAATAAATTTTTGCAGCTTTTTTAACCAGATTCCTTAATAACTTTTCTTTCATTTCGCCTCTCATACCCTACAATATATATCTTAAATCAAAAATATTTTTTTTGCTGAAAATGTTTTTATTTTCTTTAAATTCCTTCCATCCCGTAGCTATAACAACAGTATCAGAAGCATTCACTGCTTCATTTAATGACTTTGAATATTTTATGGGAAGATTATAAGTCTTATCAAATAAATCATTTGCAATAGGGTCATAGGCTGTAATATTTTTATAACCAGCTTCAAGAAGCAGTTTAATAATTTCTAAAGCGGGAGTCTGTCTTATATCATCAGATTCAGGCTTAAATGACAACCCTAAAACAGTAATATTTTTATCAGTCGAAACTGTTTTTTTAATTTTATCTATCCAATGCGGTTTTATTTCCGAATTAACTTTTAAAACACTGTCAAGTATTTTTGCATCATAATTATATTCTTTAGCCTTTTGAACAAGAGCTTGAGTATCTTTAGGCAAACAGTAGCCGCCGAAACCACACCCGGGGTATGCGTATGATTGCATATTGGCAGGATTCCCGAACCACCTCTTATCTTCATGGAATATTTTAAATGCGGATTTTATATCAATTCCGCCGATTGAATCCGCTATCATAGACATTTCGTTTGCATAGCTTATTAATGTTGAAAGGAATGTATTTGAAAGATATTTGATAAATTCACCCGTATTTAATGTCACAAAATGTATTGGCACGTTAAATTTTGAATATATTTCGCTCATTACTTTTTTTGTATATTCGTCATCGGTTCCGATTACAATTCTGTCGGGATTAATGAAATCATCCCAGGCATGACCTTCTCTTAAAAATTCGGGATTATTCGCAACAAATACATCTTCGCCTGTTTTAAAGCCCATATTCTCTATAAAAGGGATTATTTCATTTCTTGTTGTTGATGGAGGAATAGTTGATTTAGTTATAATAATTTTTTTATCAGACTTGTCCGAAGCTTTTAAAATCGACTCCAGAGCGGATTTTATATATTTTAAATCAGCTCTTCCCTTATCATCAGACGGCGTACCAACACACATAATAATTACTTTAGAGTTTTTAACCGCCTCTTCAACTGATGAAGCGAGTATAAAATTATTATTAAGGTTTTTATCAAGTACTTCATCCAATCCTTTTTCAAAAAAAGGAATTTTTTTATTTTGAATTAAATTCATTTTTTCTTTATTTATATCAAACCCGTAGACTTTAAGACCTTTTTCACTAAACCCTAAAGCCGTAGTTAATCCTACGAAACCAAGCCCTATAACGGTAATCATTATTTCAAACCCTCCTCATTTATATATTGAAGAAATCTTTCTACACCTTCTTCAACAAAAACTTTAGGATTGTAATTTAATTTAGCTTTAGCCTTATCAATAACAGGACATCTGCGGTTCGGATTATCAGTTAAATAATTATTTTCTTCGGACTTTTGATACTGCACCGTCCCTGAGTAATTAAATAACTTTTTAGCAGCTTTTTCATAAATTTTTGCAAGTTCAAGTATTGAGATTTCAGGTTCTGCAATACCGATATTAAACACATCAAATTTGCCGTATAAAAGAACTTTTAAATAACCTGTTATTGCATCTGATATATAACAGAAAGTTCTTGTAGGCTTTCCGTCTGAAAGTATTACGATATCCTGATTATTAATTACCGCTTTTGCAAAATCGGCAGGAACTCTTTTGTCGCCCAATTTCATGCCGGGGCCATAGTTATTAAAAGGTCTTGCCATCATTATGGGAAGATTATACTCTTTAGAATATTCATAACATATAGTTTCACCGAATCTTTTTGACTCATCATAGCAAGCCCTCGGGCCTATTGTATTAACATTACCTCTATAGGTTTCAGGCGTGGGGATATTTTCCGGAGTCGGATCACCATATACCTCAGAACTTGAAAAGAATAAAAATCCTCTTAAAGATGTGTCTTTGTAGTCATCTAAAAGTCTTTTTAATCCCCAGATATTAGCCTCAAGTGTTTTAATCGGATATTTTCTGTAAAATACGGGAGAGGCTATTGAAGCCATGTGTATTACAAATGAATCCGACTTATCTCTTTGAATTTTTGATAAATCACCGTCAATAATATCAAATTCTTTTAACTGAATTTTGCCGTCTTTTACTATTTCATTAAGCCAATGAGGTTTTCCTACCTGAAAATTATCAACCGCAACAATTGATTTTATACCTAAATCTTCTTTATATCTGTTAAAGAAATGCAGAAAATAATAACCTAAGAACCCGCAGCAGCCTGTTATAAATATGTTTGAATTTTTAAACTTTACCGACTCGGATTTAATATCCTCGTAAATCTTTTCTAAATCTTGTTTTAAAATAGAATTCATTTTCTCTCCTTATATGAAAATCTCAAAAATTTTATGGTAAAAGATACTAGAGCCAAACAGCCCAGGGCGCTTTTTTTTCAACCCATAATTTTTCCAGCTCGGTCTTTTCTCTTAGTGTATCCATTGGTTTCCAAAAACCACTGTGTTTATATGCGTGAAGTTTATTTAATTTAGCAACCGTTTCCAATGGCTCACGTTCAAATATTACGTTGTCACCGTCAGGTATATAATCAAATATTTCAGGTTCACATACAAAAAATCCGCCATTTATCCAGGACTCTTCGCCTTTTGGTTTTTCCATAAAAGATGTAATCATATTATTATCTTTTATAACCAGCGCACCAAACCTGCCCGACAATTGAACAGCTGTCATTGTAACTATTTTCCCTGATTGTTTATGAGAATATAAAAGGTCTTTAATATTAACATCCGCAACACCGTCGCCGTATGTAAGCATAAAAGGTTCATTACCTATATAGTCTTTTGCCTTTTTTATCCTTCCTCCGGTCATAGTGTCTTGTCCTGTATAAAGCATTGTAACTTTCCAGGGTTCATGTCTGGTTTTGTGTATTTCTACGGTATTATTTGCCATATCAACCGTTATATCAGAATACCTGTTATAGTAATTAACAAAATAATCTTTTATAATATGTGATTTATATCCCGTTAATACAATAAAGTCATTAAACCCATAATAAGAATATATCTTCATTATATGCCATAAAATAGGTTTATCGCCAACCTCTACCATTGGTTTGGGAATTAGTCTTGTTTCTTCTGACAACCTCGTGCCTAAACCGCCCGCAAGAATTACAACTTTCAACTCTGACTCCTTTTTCTATTTTGTAATTATATCAAGAACATTGTTCATGAACATAACTGCGGTAATAATTCTTCATAAGAATTATCAGAAATTACAAATTCCCTTATTATATCTTTATTTATATATGGTAAATTTTTTAATGAGAATCCTTTTAATACATACTCTGACGTAATATCATCGAATAAATGCCTGTTAGAAAATTCCGTATATAAAATATCCATAGGGACATTTGTCTGCAATAAAAATTCAACAAGCCCGCTTCTTAATGCAACAATTTTCTTTGCAAGCTCTGCCAGTACAAATGCTTCTTTATAGGATAAATCAATACTTTTATATTCCCCTCCCGAAAAAATATTCTTGCCGTCTGTCAGATTTACATATATATCATACCCAAGCTCTTTATATTTATTTATTAAGTTTCTCCAAAAATTTTCAGGTAAATTTCTGCAGGAATTTGCCTCGGGTGAAACAAATATAAAATTATTTATGTTTAAACCTGTTTGTTTTACTTTTTCGTATACTGATTTTCTTATATCTTCAGATATAACAACTTTTCTCATCTCAATTTCGGAATCTCTTATGTTTAAACGCTCTTTTATTGCTTTAAAATAATTTAAATCTTCATTCTTTTTATGCAGTTCATTGTCAATTCTTTTAAAATGACTGTGCTGAAATACCATATAAAAATTTATTCCGTCATAATTAAACTTATCCGCATTAATATTTTTTCTGAGTTTCTTTCTGAATATATAAGGTATTTCGGGGCATATTGTTTCAATTAAGTCTATATGATATTTTTTTGTTGCAACAAGCAGAACTTTTTTTGAAACGTTTTTTTTCATATAGGCATTTAAGAAATAAACTAAAAACAGATATATCTCTCCGCTGTTTGCATCAAGTATGTATACATCATCATATCTTTCTTTAACACCTTTTAAATAATGCTTTTTATAAAAATATGCGAGCTTAAGTCTTTTAATTGGTATCCCCGTAAAATACCATACATATTCATTATCGTTTAATACCCTCTTTATAAAAGACTTACCTGCAATTTTTACTTCTTTTTCAATATGATATTCATAATTATCACTGACTTTAGAAGTTGAAATAAAACCGTTCAAAAAATTTTGAGTCCTATTTCCTGTTTTGTAGTCAGAATACTGCTCATATATAGTCAGTCCGAGTATTTTAGATTCTCTTCTGTTCTCTGATTTTATATACTCATAAATTTTCATTAAATATCCTTGTTTATATGATATTCTATACTTAATTTGTCATCTCTTTTTTTATTAACAGCATAAGCAGTATTTAATCCCGAAGGTTTCCTGTCATTTATTAAAATTCTCTCACCTACAGGCATTTCCGATAAAAGATAATCATATCTTATTTGATTTTCTTTTAAAAATACTTTTAAATCCTCTAAATACTTATCTTCTCGTGCCGTTAATAATATTACTTTATCATCATCTGAAAGAGAAGAAAAAAAGTCAATTACCCCGTCAAGCAATGTATCATAACCGTCAATTAAATAACCGTTGTGCTTTACAATGGTTCCATCCACATCTATAATCCATGTCTTATTTAACGGCGAAAATTCAAACATAAACTACTCCGATTTTTATGTTTTAACAATCAAAATAATAATATAAATAATACAAAATATACAGACCATAGAATAAAATTACTAAATAAAAATGGGCCCGGTAGGATTCGAACCTACGACCAAAGGATTATGAGTCCTCTGCGCTACCGCTGCGCCACAAGCCCTTGTATTTTATATTTAGGACTTATGCTGCGGTAGCTCCTGCGCTACCTACCTCTCGTCGAAAACATTCAGTTTTCTCCTCGGCAGAGTGCCACAAGCCCTTGTATTTTATATTTAGGACTTATGCTGCGGTAGCTCCTGCGCTACCTACCTCTCGTCGAAAACATTCAGTTTTCTCCTCGGCAGAGTGCCACAAGCCCTTGAACAAACATAGAATAACATCAATAATTTTTATCGTCAAGTATATAATTACTTTTTTATTGTTTTTCTATACTCAGACAATAAAGCAGCACCAATTACACCTGAGAAATCACCGAGTTTTGCTTTCTCAAATTTTATCTTATTTCCTGCAATAGGAAGCGCTTTTACTTTCGCAATTTCTACCGCATGATTATAAAAATAATCAATCGCATTCATTAAACCGCCGCCGAGTATGATTTTTTCAGGATTATAAAAATTAATAACGGATGCTAACCCCGATGCCAAATACTCGGAAGCTTCATTAATTATCTGCATTACAAGTTCGTCTTTATTATCTAATGATTTTTTAATCATACTTGTTTTTATAGGCTTATCTTCTTTTATATAATTAACTATATCTGATTTCCTGCCTTTTTTTAATGCTCCGATTATTCTTTTCTCAATAGCCAATCTTGATGCATACGCCTCTAAACATCCGCAGCCACCGCATCCGCATGAACGTCCGCCCATATCAACTATTATATGTCCGATTTCTCCTGCGGTTCCTGTACTGCCGTATCTGATTCGCCCGTTTTGTACTATGCCTGAACCTATACCCGTTCCGACAAAAATACATACAAAATCCTTTTCACCCATGCCGGCACCAAAATATAACTCACCTATCGTAGCTATCTCAACATCATTTGCCAGATATACTTCTTTATTAAATTCTTTCTCTATTATTTCTTTAATCTTTAAATCGGAGCAATCAAGATTTGGAGCATTTATTATAACTCCCTTGTCTCTGTTTATCTGACCTGCAGCACCTATACCTATATTATTTATGTCTTTTATTGTAATTTTATTTTGCTCTAAAAGTTCATTTACTGAATTAATTATTTTTTGAACTATCTTTTCGGGGCCCTTATCCTTCTTTGTTTTCTTTTTAATATAAGAAAGAACTTCACCGTTTTTTGTATTTACTAATGCGGTTAAAACTTTTGTTCCGCCTAAATCTATTCCAATCGAATACTCTGTCATATTTATCCTATTTCACTGCCATATATAATTATATTATATATTTTTACTTTTTAAAACTAATTTTTATGTGCATGTTTAAATCTTGCCATGAATAGGGTATAATATTCTAGTAAAGATTTATGGAGGCAAAATTAATGCACATTCATGTTAACGGGCGTAACATTGAAATTACTGATGCTATCAAGGCTTATGCAAAAGAAAAAATCGGTAAAGTTGTTAATCACTACGATCAAATTCAGTCTATTGATATCGTATTAAACGTAATTAAAAATCCTTCCGTCGCTCAAAGCCACACAGCTGAAGTATTATGTAAATTTGTATCCGGTTCGGTTAAAGTTGAAGAAAGTGCCGAATCTATGTACGCAAGTATTGATTTGGTTGCTGATAAATTAAGCAGACAAGTTAAAAAATTTAAAGAAAAACAAATGAGTTCTTCAAAAAATGCATCAATAAGAACCGATGCGCAAATTGAAAAAGAAACGGTTTCCGAATAAAAAAGCCCCCTTTTGGGGGCTTTTTTAATTCTTTAATTTTTCTTTTGTGTAATTGATTAATCCTCCCGAATTTATCATTTTTTGTATTTCATCGGGAAATTTTGTACATTCATACTCTTTTCCGGTTGTTGTATTCTTAACTGTACCTTTAGCCAAGTCAAATTCTAAAATATCACCTTTCATGCATTCGTCAGGAAGTTTTTTATGTTCTAAAATAGCAAGACCAATATTTATAGCATTACGATAAAATATTCTTGCAAAACTTTTCGCTATTACAAGACTGATACCTGAAGCTTTAATTGCAATCGGAGCATGTTCACGAGAACTTCCGCAGCCAAAATTTTCACCTGCTACAATAATATCACCTTTTTTAACCTCCTTTGAAAAAGTTAAATCCGTATCTTCCATACAATGTTTAGCCAACTCTTCAGGCAAAGAAGTGTTTAAATATCTTGCAGGTATAATTACATCAGTATCAATATTATCAGAGTATTTCCAAACTTTTCCTTTTTGCATTTTTATCTTTACATCCTTAAAAAACTGTTCTATACTAATTATATTACACATGCACAAAATGTTAATAGCATGGACAAGAAGGAGATATAAATGATGGAAATGATTGGTGAAGCAGCAGGACAAATCTGGAACTATTTAAATGAAAATGGGGAAACAACCATTACTAAAATGAAAAAAGATTTAGACCTGAAAGCTAATTTTGCTGAACTTGGTTTAGGCTGGTTAGCAAGAGAAGGTAAAGTCGAAATGACAAAAAAAGGTGCTGCTACTAATGTTAGATTAGTATAGTTTTAAAAAGTAACCAATTAAAAAAGTCCGGTTAGTTACCGGACTTTTTTGTGCTTTTTGCATGTTTTTGCAATAATTAAAAAAACATCAAAAGGAATAAATTATGGAAACAACAAAAATAAAAGAAGAATTTTTAAAACAAGCTCAAATGCTTTCTCGTGGTGCAGAAGTACTTCCGGGAGGAATAGAAGAACTTGCTTTAAAACTTCAAAAATCTAAAGAAGAAAATAAACCGTTAAGAGTTAAGCTTGGTATGGACCCATCCAGACCTGACCTGCATTTAGGACATACCGTTGTTATGAGAAAAATAAAACAGTTTCAAGATTTAGGACACAAAATAATTTTAATAGTCGGCGGCGGTACTGCTATGATTGGTGATCCATCGGGTAAATCAGATACAAGACCCAGCCTTACTAAAGAACAGGTCGAGGAAAACGCAAAAACGTACTTTGACCAGATATCAAAGGTTATTGATGTTAATAAAGCCGAAATAAGAAATAATTCCGATTGGCTTTTTAACCTCAATTTTGTTGATATGCTTAAACTTGCTTCTAAAGTTACCGTTGCTCAAATTATGACCAGAGATGATTTTGCAAAAAGATATGCAGAAAATAGACCCATTTCGGTTCACGAATTTTTCTATCCGTTAATGCAGGCTTATGATTCAGTTGTTGTTGATGCTGATATTGAACTCGGCGGAACCGATCAAAGATTTAATAACCTGCTCGGAAGAGAAATACAATCAGCATACGGAAAAGAGAATCCGCAAATGGTTATGCTGCTGCCACTTTTAGAAGGTACTGACGGTATTGTTAAAATGTCTAAGTCATTCCCAGAGCATTGTATCAGCCTTACAGATTCACCTAAAGATATGTACGGCAAGCTGATGTCTATTTCCGATAATTTAATTATAAAATATTATGCACTTCTTACAGAAATATCAAATGAAGATTTAAAGAAAATAGAAGAAGATTTAAAAACATTAAATCCTCGTGATATTAAAATGAAACTTGCTTATACAATTACCGAAATGTATAACGGCAGACAAAAAGCTGATGAAGCTCAGGATAATTTTATCAAAGTCATTCAACATAAAGAAATTCCCGATGATATTCAGGAAGTAAAAATAAATGATAATATCTCTTTAATAGATTTTATATCAGGTTTTGATAAATCACTATCAAGAGGCGAAATTAAACGTTTAGCTGCTTCAGGTGCAATAAAAATTAATTCCCTAAAACAAACAAATCCTGCTTTTATTATTGAAAAATCAATGCTTCCTGTTGTTATACAATACGGGAAAAGAAAATACATAAAAGGCATATAAATGAGATTAGTAAAAAAAGTATTTTCACAGATAAAAGAAGATATTCAGACAATATACGAAAAAGATCCGGCTGCCGAAAATATTCTTGAAGTATTATTATGCTACCCAGGTTTACATGCACTTATACTTCATAGAATTGCACATAAACTTCATTACTGGAAAATACCTTTAATACCAAGGTGCATATCAAATATTTCAAGATTTTTAACGGGTATAGATATTCACCCTGCGGCAAGAATAGGAAGAAGATTTTTTATTGATCACGGGATGGGTGTTGTTATAGGTGCAACAACCATTATAGGTAATGATGTCTTATTATATCAAGGAGTAACACTTGGCGGAACAGGTAATGAACATGGGAAACGTCATCCTACACTTGGTAATAATATTGTTGTAGGTTCAGGTGCTAAAGTTTTAGGCAACATTGAAATAGGTTCAAACTCCAGAATCGGTGCAGGTTCCGTTGTTATAGATAATGTTCCTGAAAATTCTACGGTAATAGGTGTCCCCGGACGTATTGTTAAACAAAAATTGCTAATCCAAGGTCAGTTAATGCACAATAGAATTCCTGACCCCGTTACATGCCAGTTAAACCGTTTAAAATACGAAATTGAAGATTTAAAAGAAAAAATAAAAGAACTCGAAAAAGGCGGAAATTAATTTCCGCCTTTTATTATTGTGTTTCGGTTAAATTTTATATAAGTTTTTTATGTTATTTACGGAAGATATTTGCAAGAACACCGACAGCTCCAACAGCCAATCCTACCCAACCCGGACCCGGGCATAATATACCTGCAGCTACAGCACCAACTACACCGAGAACTTTACATGCAGCACCGCCTGCTTTTTTCAGTCCGTCAGTTGATGTTGTTTCATCAAGATCACATATTTCCTTTAATAAATCTTCTTCTTGATATTTATCACCGTCCCAATTGATTTCAAAACCTCTTTCAAAACTGTTTGCTGTATTTGCTCTTATATATTCTTCAAGAGTTTGACCTTCATCTAAATGGGATTCTATTAATTGTTTTGCTATTGCCTTTAACTGAGAATCATTTTGTGAAATTTGAGCATATCTTTCCTGTGATGAAATTTCAGCTAATAATTCTTGATAAGCACTCAATGCTTTATCTTCTCTGCCATTTTCAAGATATGTACAAATATTTGAAATTTTAGAATCTAATGCAGCATCTCTACCTGCATATTCTATTTCATATCCTTCTTTTGTATCATTGTAATCATATTTATTATCTAAATAATCAGTATCATACAAATCTGCGGCAGTAATCGTTCCACTATTTGTAAATGCACTTGCTGTTACACCGCCATTCATATAACTTCCATTTTGAAAACCAACTGTCATAACTAACCTCCACTATAAAATATTAACCTTTATCTACCCACATTTATATAAAAACATTTCTGTTTTTCGAATTTACTCATTTTATAATTTTGTTAATATTTCTTAATATAACGTTTTTAAAATTATCCCGCAAACTGCTCCAAATAATATTACCAACAAAGGATTCTTTCGCATGAATGAAAACGGAATTATAAGAATTAGAAATAAAACAATTGATAAAATATCAAATTTAAAAGGGAAATGAAATGCACTATTTGAATTCGATAAGGTTGTATATAAAAGTTTTAATGCAATTGATGTTAATAAAGCACAAGAGGCAGGTCTTAAACCAAGAAATACATCATTAATATAACTGCACGTTTTATATTTATTTATTATTTTCATTATAGATACACAAAACAAAAAAGGAATAAATACAATCGAAACAGTAGCAATTACTGAACCAAAAATCCCTGCGGTTGTAAATCCCGTATACGTTGCCATGTTTATACCGATAGGTCCCGGGGTTATATTTGAAACTGCAATCATATTCGTCAGTTCATCAAGGCTGAACCAGTTATATTGTTCTTGTATATAATACAAAAACGGCAATGCGGCATATCCTCCGCCTATTGCGAAAACACCGATTTTCATAAATTCATAAGCTAAGAGAAAATATATTTTAATCATTTTTCTCTCCTCTTAGTTTTGTATAAATTATTCCTATTAAAGCAGACAGCAGTATTATTAAGGCAGGAGATATTGTCAACAACATTAAACAGGCCAATATTATAAAATATAATAAATAGCTGAACTTTGAATTTACACTTTTTGACCATATATCTCTAATTGTAATTATAATTAAAACTATTACCCCTATTCTTATACCCCAGAATGCATTTTGGACTATTTCATTACCAACAACATTTATTAAAACATTTGCTAGAATAATAATACATAAAAAAGACGGCACAATAACTCCTGCAACAGCCATAACGGCACCAACTGTTTTTTTTATTTTATACCCGCAGCAAATTGCTATATTACCTGCAATAATCCCAGGAATACACTGACTCATTGCGTAATAATCAATGAGTTCTTCTTCTGTTATCCATTTTCTTTCTTCAACCAGATATTTTTTTAGAAGCGGAACAATAACATATCCGCCTCCTAAAAGCTGGATTCCTATTATAAAAAATATTTTAAATATCTCAAATAAATTATTTTTCACAAATTTATTATTACATAAACATCATTTGTTTTGTTTAGACCTTACTTAATACGGGAATACTACAATTGTAGGAGTTAATATGCAAAAAGTTTTATTGCTTGACAAAGATAATAAACCAATAAATATTTGCACCTGGAAACGTGCATTGGTTCTTATTATGAAAGGAAAAGCAATTAATGCCAGACTTTTAAATGATATTGATAACATGATAAAAATTGATAATATATTAATACCCCGAGTTATAAAATTAACTTATAAACTGGCAGTTCCATATAAAGAGCTCCCTTTTTGCCGTGAAAATATACTTGTAAGAGATGAATTTGTATGCCAGTATTGCGGGAAAAAATTTCCGCCTGATAAATTAACTCTTGATCATGTATTCCCAAAATCAAGGTTAGGACCTGATATTTGGGAAAATATAGTTGCTTGCTGCGAAGAATGTAATCAAAAAAAGGCTGACAGAACACCTAAAGAAGCCAAAATGAAGCTCCTTAGAAGACCATACAGACCAAAAGATTATTTTTCTTTTGAGTTAAAAAAATATCCTTATGAAATAATAAAATTCTGGAGTGAGTTTTTTGAAGCTTCATAATTTGCCTAAAAGGCGGATATAATATTTATAACTTTTTGTTAACTTCTTAAAAAAGAGGTTAATATGACTAAGAAAATATTATTCGTCACAACAAATTTTTCGGATATAAATGATGATATACAAACCGGTGTTTGGCTTGAAGAATTCAGCGTTCCATATTTAATATTTGAAGCTACGGGATATGAAATTACAACAGCAAGCCCCATTGGAGGAGAATCTCCTATTGATTTAAACAGTTTATCCTGCTCAAACCCCGTTGAATGGGACGAACCCGCAAAACAACTAAAAAATACTTTGAAGCTGGAAGATATAAATTACAAAGATTTTGATGCGATTTTTATTCCGGGCGGGCATGGGCCTATGTTTGACCTTACCGACAACCAAAAATTAAAAGAAATCGTTGAATATATGTACAATAACGATAAAGTTATATCAGCAGTCTGCCATGGTATTGCAGGGCTGTTATCGGCAAAAGATTCCTGCGGCAATTCTATTTTAAAAGATAAATTTATTACGGCATTTACGAATAAAGAAGAACAAATTGTTAAAATGCAAGAATTTATGCCTTTTTCACTTGAAGATAAAATAAAAGAGCTTGGAGGAATTTTTAAAGCTGATAAACCTTGGAGTGAACACGTAGAAATTAGCTGCAACATTGTAACGGGGCAGAATCAAAATTCCGCACAATTAACAGCGGAGGGGATTATTTCTCTGTTATAATACACCTTTGGTAGAGGGTATTTTATCACTATTTTTGTTATCTGTGCTGACAGCTGTTTTTAATGCTCTTGCAAAAGATTTAAAAACAGCCTCTATTATATGATGAGTATCGAATCCGTCGAGCATTTTAATATGAATTGTCATTTTTGCCGCCTGCGCAAAACTCGAGAAGAAATGAGGCAATATAACCGTTTCAAAATCAGATGTCTTCTCATCTCTAAGCAAGACATCGGTTTTTGAAAAAACTCTGCCCGATATATCAACTACACTTAAAACTAATGCTTCATCCATAGGCAGAATTTTCTCACCATACCTTGTTATACCCTTTTTATCGCCCAATGCATCAATAAAAGCTTCGCCAAGCGTAATTGCAACATCTTCGACAATATGGTGATTATCTTTATCAAGTGAATTAACATTAATATCTATATCAAATCCCGAATGACAGGCAAACTGTTCCAGCATGTGGTTAAAGAACTTAATTCCCGTATTAATTTTATATTTACCGTTTCCGTCCAAGTTAATATCAACTTGAATTTCGGTTTCGGCTGTTTTTCTAACTTTGCAGGACTGTCTCATTTTCAATCTCCAATTCATTTACAGAATTAATAACCTTCTTTGCGCCAAATTGTTTTAGTTTTTGTTTCAAATCGTCTGATTTATCCTGAGGAGGAAGAACTCCAACAGGATAATAGCCTGCTTCACTCGCCGCTTTCATATCGTCTACGGTATCACCAAAATAATAGTAATCCTTACCTATTGTAATCATTTTTGTTAAATTCAATCCGTATGGATCAGGTTTTTCTCTTCCCTGCGGTATATCATCAGTTGTTATTATCGGATAGAATAAGTCTTCGGCGTTAAACCTTTTTATTGCATACATAGCTTCTTGCTTCAACCTTCCCGTAAATATGGAAAGATTATACTTTTCGGTCAGTTTTTCAAAAAATTCACGGTTAAATAATGGTTCTTCATTATTAATCAACCCATTACCATCATTCCAATAAAATTCTTGAAATGTCTCAACCATTTGTTCATAAGAAATTGATATTCCTTCTTGTTCAATTAAATATTTTGTTAAATCCCAATCATTATTCATTCCGCCCATGTTTTTAACATTCTGTATTTCAATTGGGTTAATTTTTTTACCCGTATATTTTTCATAAGTTTTTTCAATAGCAATCCTGTATGATTTGGTTGCATTTACTAAAACTCCGTCCATATCAAAAACAAGATTGGGTTTAATTTGAAGTGCTTTTTTAATTTTTTCGACAGCATTTTTTGTCGGAATAGTCATTCTTATATGATTTTCTAACAGATGTCCTTTTTTATATATTTTTACCGAAATATTTTTCTTTTCGAGTTTTTTATATACGTACTGAGCTTTTTGCCCAAAATCTATAAGCAGAAAATTGGCATAAGAATCATATACTTTCGCATTTAAATTTTCAAAAAAGTCTTTAAGTTCTTTTTTGGAATCTTCAATTTCATTTCTGATATTTATAAAATAATCAATATCAGAAAGCGCTAAAATTCCTGCTTTCATTGCAATTGCATTTACACTATAGGGAGATATAACTTTCTTTAAATTTTGAATATTTTCTTTACTGCTTACAATATATCCGAGTCTTAACCCTGCAAGTGCAAAATCTTTTGAAAAAGATTTTACTATGAAAATATTGTCATACTGTTTTACCAAATCTTTATTTGAAATACCGCAGTATCCTGCGTATGTTTCATCAATAATAATTACTTTTTCAGGATATTTTTCCGCAATATCATTAACAAATTTTTTATCAACTATGCTGCCTGTAGGATTATTCGGAGAAGCAATATAAACGATTTTTACTTTGCTGTCATCAAGTTTAGACATAAAATCGTCATAAGGAAATTCCCATTTTTCTTTAAACGGAACTTTTATAATATTCCCTGCTTGGATTAGAGTGTATATAACAGGCATTTCAAAAGAAACATCAAGAGTAAGAAGGGCTTCACCTTCTTCAAGATATGTTTGAATAATTCCGGAAATAGCTTCATCTGCACCGTTTGTAACTTTAACATTATCAATGGATACACCTTGATAATCTGCTATTTTTTGGGATAATTCTCCATAAAAAGGATAAAAACTTATATTTTTATAATTTATGTTTTTTATACCTTCAATAACTTTTGGAGAAGGTCCATAGTTATTTTCATTACTGTCAATTTTAATGTCCCAATCCTTTTCATACATTGGAACAAAATAGCCCGTCATATTTTCAACTGATTTCTTCGGTTTAATCATAATTTACCTATTTTACAAAGAAATCAGCATTAACATAAACATTAATTTTCACTTTGCCTGCTTCGACAGGAGTGGATATAGCAGCTTCTTCGTTAGCTGAGTCCATCACCATTTTAGCACTGTAAAACCTGCCGTTTGAAACAGACATATTTGTTGAACAGGAAGCTCCTATTTGTTTTACTCCTGTAACAACAGTTCCTGCGGCCTTTGCTATTGAATTAGCTTGAGTCCTTAAATCCTTTAACAAGGAAGGATAAATATCCTGACATACACTGTTATCATTTTCATAGGAATAATAAAGCCCGTTTGTTCTGTTTGCTCCGTTTTTTATTGCTGTATCAATAAATAAAGCAACTTTTGACGTATCTTTTGTTTCGATTGTTACAGAATTAACCGCCATATAATTTTTTATTACTCGTTTCCCTGCAGAAGTTGAATATACGGGATTTACGGAAAAATTATTTGTTTTAATTACATCAGTAGATGAATCCGAAACTGATTTAAGTGCATTTATAATTACCGATGATATTTGATTATTTTTTTCAGCTGCTTTTTGAGCGGTATCTGCGGTATTTTCAACTGCAAATGACACTCTTGCAAAATTAGGTTCAACTTCTTTAGTTTTTGAAGCATTTAATGAGATATATCCGGAATTTTTTACCTCTGATTCAGCTTTGACACATATTCCGCCAAATAAAATTAAACTTAAAATAACATACACAAAATACTTTTTCATTGTTATTTCCTTACTTCTTCAGTTTGATTTTCAGTATTAATATTCACATCTTTATTATCAGACTCTTGCGATGATTCAGATTTAGCCTTAAAATCTTCAAATTCTTTTATAATTTTAGCTTCTGATTTTCTTGCACGATCCATAATATCATTAATTTGTTCGGGGCTTAAAGAAGGATACGGATACGAGCCAAATCCAATCAATGCCCTTCTGTTATTTAAAGCATATAAAGTCAAAGCAACTATAAGCCATAACATTATTCCCTGAAAAAGATTCATCATAGCAACTACATTTGATTGATAAAATATGAAATTCCATAATTTCATACAAACCCAGCCGGGAGAAATTATAAACCCTGCAATAAGTCCTATTACCACAAAAATTGCAGCAAAAATGCCTCTGACACCGTTTATCGTAATTATCCTAAAATTTTTATTCATATTACTCATTACCCTGCAATAATTTTTCAAAATCCCTTTCATTTAGTATTATAACACCTAAAGAAGAAGCTTTGTCAAATTTTGACCCCGGATTTTCTCCTAAAAGTACATATGATGTTTTTTTACTGACACTTGAGGATACTTTTCCTCCGTGTTTTTTTATTTTTTCTTCAAAGAACTGCCTCGGTTTTGAAAGTGTACCCGTTATAACAAATGTTTTACCTGCAAATATATCAGATTCTTTTACTACGGAACTTCCTTTTGGATTTACTCCGTAATCTTTAAGTTTTTGTAATATCTTTCTGTTATAATCGCTTTGAAAAAATTCTACAATACTTTTTGCCGCTTTATCTCCTATTCCGTCAATTTTAACAAGACTATCAATATCAGCATTCATTATACTTTCCAAATCGGAAAATTCATTTGCAATTAAGTCTGCAGTTTCTTTTCCTATGAGTTTTATGCTTAATGCGGTTAAAAATCTTGTCATTGTAGGATTCTTAGAACTTTGTATAGCATTATATATGTTATCTGATGATTTTTCTTTTATTAAATCAAGCTTCATTAAATCTTGAACTGTTAATTTATATAAATCAGCAAAGTCTTCAATTAATTTTGCTTCATATAACTTTTCTACAAGGGATTCACCGACTCCGTCAATATCCATTGCTTCTTTAGACGCCCAATAAATAATTCTTCCTTTTATTTGAGCAGGACAATTTGTTGTGTTTGGGCAGTATAATATAGCTTCACCTTCAGGTTTTACTAAATTAGAGCCGCAAAATTTACAAACGCCGGGAGCTAAAAATACTCCTTTATCTTCATTTTCACGTTTCCTTATTACTTTTGGTATTATTTCGGCAGCTTTTTTTATCAGCACTTCATTACCGATATTTATACCAAGCCTTTCTATTTCATCAAAATTATGCAAACTTGCTCTTTTGACAATAGTACCTGCGAGCTGTACAGGAGTTAAAACGGCAATCGGAGTTACCGCACCTGTTTTTCCTACACTTATCTCTATATCTTCAAGTTTTGTCCATACTTCTTCAGGCGGAAATTTAAATGCCGTCGCCCATTTTGGCGCCCTTGAAGTATAACCGAGCTCATTTTGTTTATATATATCGTCTATCTTCACTACCATTCCGTCCGTGGCATAGTCAAGATTAAATCTCTCTGTTTCCCAATATTCACATTTTTTTATGACGGGATTAATTCCCTTTACCAAGGAATAATTTGGATTTACATTAAACCCGAGTTCTTTTAGTATATCTAAAGCTTCATGATGAGATGAAAACAGAGATTTATCTTCACTTATTAAAGTATAAGCAAAGAAATGCAAATCTCTTTGTGCGGTAATCCCTGAATCTAACTGTCTTAAAGAGCCAGCTGCTGCATTTCTCGGGTTTGCAAACTCTTTTAAACCTTTTTCCCTGTTCTCTTCGTTTAATCTTTCAAATGAAGTAACAGGCATATATACTTCACCGCGAATATCTATATTAAGCGGCTTAGAAAGTTTTTGAGGTATTCCCTTTATTGACTTAATATTCTCCGTGATAATTTCACCGACTATACCGTTCCCCCTTGTTGCACCAATTTTTAATATACCGTTTTCATAAGTAAGCGCACAGGATAATCCGTCTATTTTCAGTTCTACCACAAGGTTTATTTCCTGCTCTTGCGGATATTCCTTTTTGATTCTTTCATACCATTTTCTTAAATCATCATAATTATTTGAATTATCAAGACTGTATAACCTGTATTTATGAGTATGCTCTTTAAATTCCGTTAAAATCTTATCTCCAACCTTTTGAGTGGGACTATCTGCTGTTCTTAATAAAGGAAATTCTTCCTCTATTCTTTTCAGCTCTCTAAACATTTCATCATACTCAAAATCAGTTATATTAGGAGAATCATTGACATAATATGCTTCATTATTCTCCTTTATTAAACGTTTTAGTTCTTCAACTCTTTCTTGTGCCTTTAAATAATCCATAACCGCCTTGTTATATAATTTAATAATTTTGTATATGCATATATTTCATTTTATAATAAAAATATGTCTATTATTAATTATATTGAAAAATACAGAAAAATGAACAGGACCTTATTTACGACACCTTCACATTCTCAAGGTGAGTTTATTAGTCCTGATTCGATAAGACTGTTGGGAAAAAAATTTTTTCAATGTGATTACTCCGAACTTGAAGGTTTTGATAATCTGTCTGACCCTAAAGGAATTATAAGAGAGACTCTGGATAATGCTGCAAAAATATATGAAGCAAAATCAACCTTCTTTTTAACAAACGGCTCAACATCAGGCATAATAGCTGCAATGTTTGCTATTCTTAATAAAGGAGATAAGGTTCTTATTGCAAGAAACTGTCATAAATCAGTATATAATGCACTTGTTTTAACAGGCGCCGTTCCTGTTTGGATTATGCCTGAATATAACCCTGAATGGGGTATTTTTGAATCAATAAATTATAATAATTTAGCCCAAATTCTTGATAACAATAAAGACATAAAAGCTCTTTTTATAACAAATCCTTCTTATGAAGGAGCTATGACTGATATTAACAGAATATCTTATATATGCAAAAGATATAAGATAAAATTAATTGTAGATGAAGCCCATGGCGCATTATGGAATTTTCATAGAGCGCTCGGTATACCTGCAATTACCATGGGAGCCGATATTACCGTCCAATCTCTTCATAAAACTGCAGGTGCGCTCAACCCTTGTGCGCTTTTACATATCGGAAAAAATTCAACCGTTAATCCTGATGACATCCAAAATGCACTTAATCTTATTTCAACTACTTCTCCTTCTTATCCCCTGTTAGTTAATATGGAAAGTTCTATTTATTATCTTTTCTCAAATAAAGGAAAATCTAAAATAATTGAGCTTGTAAAAAATATCAACAGATTTATAAGAAGTATGAAAAATACCGCAAATGTACAAGTTTATTCTCAAAATAACGATATTACCAAAATTCTGCTTAAAGTAGTTAATATGTCAGGTTTTGAACTTTCTAATATTCTTTTTGATAAATACGGAATAGAAGATGAACTTGCCAATGAAAAATCAGTTCTCTTTTTAACAGGCTTGGGAACTACAAAAAATAAACTTAAAAAACTTGAAAAGGCAATTATTGAAATTTGTAAAAATAATATAAGATTATTTTCTGATGACGATAAAAATAATTCGTTTGTTCCTATAGAACCAACTGTAAGATATTCTCCTTCTCAAGTTTGGAATAAAGAATCTCAACAAATAAAATTAAAAGATTCACTTTCAAGAGTATGTATGGAAGTAATAGCTGATTATCCTCCGGGGATTCCTCTGTTAATGCCGGGAGAAGTTATAAAACAAGAGCATATAGATTATCTGTCGTCCTCAAGAGAAAATATAAAGGTGCTTGCATAGATGTTTAGTTTTTTCAAAAAAAAATTATATTTTAACTGCCCCCTATTAAAAAACTCTCTTCATTTCTTTTATGATGATATTAGAGCTTGCTGCACCAATGTGAAAGGGCCTATATTTTATAATGATTATAAAGGAGAAAATGTTGATTGGAACTATATATACAAGAAAAGAAAAGAAATTTTTAAAAAAATCAACTCGCCTTTTAATAAAGAATTAATTCCCGAAGAATGTAAGGACTGCTGTGATATAAACGATTTTTTATCAAAAGAGAAGCCTCAGGATTTTTATAACAAAATCGAAAAAATATATTTTCACAACAATATGTCTTGCAACGCAAAATGCACATATTGCACCTATGCGGAAATTGAAAGAGGCTATAAATATAAAGTTCTTCCTTTAATTAAAGAGCTTATCGAACAAGAAATTCTCTCAAAAAACGCTCTTATTTATATGTCAGGAGGAGAAATTACCATTTCTCCCGAATTTGAAGAGTTACTCGCTATTCTCATTTCATATTTAGACAGTCAAATTGAAATCCTTACCTCAGGAATCAAATATTGTAAATCAATAGAAAACGGTTTTATTCACAATAAATTAAGACTAGTTATTTCTCTTGACTCCGGTTATCGGGATACTTACCTTAAAATTAAACGAGTAGATTGTTTTGACAAAGTTGTCAATAATATCAGAAATTATATCAATATTTCCGAAAACGCAAAAGAATTGATAACTTTAAAATATATTATTGTTGATAACGTCAATGATAACGAAAATGAAATTGAAGGATTTTTAAAACTTGCTAAAAATTTAGGAATAATTAATGTACGTCTTGATTTTGATTATGAGAAATACAAATTTGCAGGAAATAAAAATGTTCCGTTGTATTATTTTGACTTGTATAAGAAATTTGACAGTTCAGCAAAAGAAAAAAATCTCAATGTTTTAACCTGCTCTCAAATTGAAGCAATACTTGATAAAAGCCGTTAAATCTTATGCAAAACATAATTCTTATTATTTTTATAATCATCAGAATATGCTCAAATCCGCTTGCAGGAGTTATACAGAAAAAACTTTCAGTCCGTAGAGGTGCAATTGTTATTAACTTTTACTCTTACCTTTTTTTGAGTTTATTATGTTTATCTAAAATCAATCTTATAAAAAGCTTTAATTACACAAATGAATTTATAAGCTTAGTATTAATATGCGGAATTTTATGTACTACAGGAATGATATGCATGATAAAAGCCGTAAAAATCGGTGAGTTATCGGTGCTTGGTCCTATTAATTCCTATAAAAGCGTAATAGGACTTATTATTGCTTTTATTTTCCTAAAAGAAATACCTTCTGTTCAAGGTATAATCGGGATGATTTTAATTATTTACGGAAGTAAATTTATTCTATACTCAAAAGAAGAAAAACCCTCATTTAATGTTTTTAAAAGAAAAGATATACAATTAAGATTTACCGCAATGACTTTAACCGCAATTGAAGCAGTCCTTTTAAAAAAAATTATCTTAATTTCTTCCGTTGAAATATGTTTTATTTTCTGGTGTTTTATGGGACTTTTTTGGTCGCTCATATTGATGTTTATATCTGATAAAAAATTTATTATTCCGAATAGAAAAGATATGGCTTTAATGTTTATAACAGGATTATTATTAGGGTTAATGCAATATTCGACAAATTTTGTTTTTGAAAGAATGAACGTAGGATATGCACTTGCTTTATTTCAACTTTCCGCTATCGTTACCGTTTTATTGGGAGCCAAATTTTTTATGGAAAAAAATATTATGTATAAACTAACGGGAAGCTTTATTATGATTGTTGGCTCTTATTTAATATTATGTTAAAATATCATAATTATAATATACTTATTTTATGAAAAAGAAATCAATATTATTTACATTTATATTCAGCACATTTATTTTAATTTTATGTGTTTATTTTTCCTATTTATATGTATTCCCTTTGGTTGTAAATTCGGTAAAAGTAAATTCATACCTTGAAAAATTAATATATGACAAAACAGGTTTAAAATTAAGTACCGATAAACTCAAATTAAAAACATATAAAAATTTAAGTGCGTATTTATTAATAAAAAATATCTATTTAGCTGAAGAAAACACAAAAATTTTAAATGCCGATAATTTAAAAATTTATTTTAATCCCGTAAAAAAACAATTAAATAAAATAGAAATTGACTATTTATATATCGATAAACAAGGAATGACAAAACTATCCGCTGAAAAGAAACAACAAAATAATACAAAATTTAATTTTAATAACCTTCCTTATATAGAAATAAAGAAATCAGAACTAAATGTTGATAACGAAAAAATAACAATAGAAAATATAAAAACTCAAAAAGATACAATAAATAATTTGACAGAAATAACCTTAAACTTAGGGGATATTGGTGATTCAAAACTTGAAGTAACAGGTAAAACGGTAAATAACCAATATGAATTTAAAATAAAAGGACAAGATATACCGGTAAGAGATACTGAACTTTTTATCTTGAATTTTCTTAAACTAAAAAATCCGAATAAAAATTTTCTCGAAAATTTCTACGATTTTTCAGGCACTTATGATATTGATTTAACACTAAAAAAGGGAGATATCACAGGCAAATGCCTAATGAAAAAACTTCATGCAAAAACTGTCAAATATAATATACCAATCGACTTAAAAGATTTTATTGTATTTTTTGACGGGAACGAGATAAATGCACAAGCCGACGGACTTTTTGGCGGTGAATATATAAATACTGTCTTTAATTTAACAGATTACAACCCGAAAAATAGAGTAATAAAAGGATTTGTGAACACAACATTAACTAATTCATTTACAAAAAAATATATTTCGGATATTACAATAGACGGCAGTGTAAATGCAGGAATGAGCTACTTTATTAAAGACAAAATCCCTAAAATTACTTATCTGCTTAAAATAAAACAAGGAGCTAATTTAACTTACAAAAAAGCCAGTTTAGGCTTAACTGATAAAAACAGAAGATTATATGTAAGAACAGAAAAAAATAGCGATAAGTTATATATTAAATCTTTTGATTATTCAACTCAAAACGGAAAAGAAATAGATAAAATATTAACAGGCGACGGGCTTATAGAAAAAATAAACGGGAAATTAGAACCCAAATACATTACCTGTAAAACAAAAGAATTTGCACCGTTAAGTGTAACAGGTTCTTTTGGTGAAAAACTTGATGGCGGATTCTTTAACGGTGATTTAAAATATGATTTTGATAAGAAAATTTTGACGGGGGAATTTATACTTACGGATTCCCGTTATAAAGACTTTCTTGTTAAAGAAGCTTCTGTTAAAGCTGATGAATTGATAATGGATATTAATGCTAAAGGTAAATATCTTAATTCAGACTTTGAAAGTAATATTAATATGCTTAACAGATATTCATCCGATATTGTTATAAATAATATTTATTTGTTCTTAGATAAATACACAATAAAAAATAACTACAAAAAACATAAAAAAAGAAAAAATATCAACTCCAAGTTAAAAGAAGCGGCAGAAGAAATTAACTTAACTGTTAAGCAAGGACTTATCAAAATAAATGAAGTATCAAAAGATAAAATTAAAGTTGAAAACATTGAGATTTTCGGAAAACTAAAAAATGATATCGTCGATTTTACAATACCTCAGGCACAATTTGCTAACGGTAATTTAAAAGCAAAAGGTAAATATAATATTTCTAATCACTCTTCTAATGTTGAATTTTGGGCAAATAATATAGATTCAGATAGAGTTGCATATATGGTATTTAATTTAAAAGACGAAATAGCCGGAATAGCAAATGCACACTTAACTGCACAAACAAAAGATAATCTTAAATATGTAAACGCTAAAGCTGATTTTTCAATAAAAGGCGGTTATCTGCCTAAACTAGGCAGTACTCAATTCATTATTAAACGTTCTAAAAAAACCGATAGACCACTCAAAATAAGAATTTCTGACATTATAAATATTGATATTTCTCAGTCAAAAGCCTTAAGCTCTGATATTAACGGTTCATTTGTTATTTTAAATAAGAAACTGAATGATGTTAAACTGTTTTCCAAACAAAAATTCCTTTCAATATTCATAGAAGGTGACTATGATATAAACAGAGAAGATGCAAAACTTGAAATTTGGGGAAATTACAATAAAACAGCTCAGAAAAAAGTAAAAATACTATTTATTCCTCTTTCTTTTATTATGAAAATAATCTTCAAACAAGAAAATACAAAATATTTATATATGGATAAAATAAAACAAATACCGCCTATAAATGCTACAGAAGACGAAACTGAAACATTCAAAGTTAAAATTAACGGCAACTTAAATAATAATAATGTAAAAGTAGAATTAAAAAGTTTACAGTGATTACTTATTTACAGAATCATCTTGAAGCGTATTAAGAAACGAATTTACAAATTCAGCCGTATCAACAGGTTTGCCATACAAATAACCTTGACCTATTTTACATCCGTTTTGCTTGAAAAATTCAGCCTGTTCCTCAGTTTCAATACCCTCAGCTACAGTTACCATTTTTAATTCATTTGCTAAATTAACAATATTTCTTATTATTATTTGCCCTTTTTCATTCTTAATTGTATCTTTAATAAAACCTCTGTCTAATTTTAATACATCAACAGGCAGATATCTGAGCATATTCAATGAAGAATATCCCGTTCCAAAATCATCAATAGCTATAGTAAAACCGAGTTCTTTCAATTTTTTTGTAATTTCAATAAATCTTGCTTCATTATCTAAACAAGCAGTTTCTGTTAATTCTAACTCTAAATACTCAGGCTCTATATTATAAGTTTGCGTTAATAAATGAAGCTCACTTATAAATGAATCGTTATTTAAATGTAATCTTGAAACATTAACAGAAATAGGAAATAAATTTTTTGCTGATTTTTTTCTTTCCGATAAGAAAATACAAGCCTGTTTCCAAATATATTTATCAACTTCAAGAATAAAGCCGTTCTTTTCAAAAATCGGAATAAAATTAATCGGAAGAATAATGCCTTTTTGAGGATGAATCCAACGGACAAGAGCTTCAGCACCTTCCAACTTATTGGTCAGAAGTGAAAATTTTGGCTGTAAATACATACTAAATTGATTATCTTTTAATGCCGTATTCATTTCATCTTCAATATTCTTTTCATTAAGCAGTTTAGCTCTTAAATCATCATCATAAAATTTATAAACTTCAATAAGCTCATCTTTAACATTACGCTTTGCAATGTATGCTTTTTCACACATTGAATCGATATCCATAGATTTATCATTGACCAAATAGATACCAAAAGAGAGATTAAGCTGAGCTGTTTTTAAAGAATTTTCCGAACCTAAAGTCCCTTGAGCCATTTCTTCCTGACAATATTTTGAAATATCAAGCATTAGATTTTGTATAAATTCTTTAACAATAGATTCTTCTCTAATATACTTATATAAAATAATATACGTAGCAGCATAATCTCTAACACTAAAACTGCCCTCTGTCAGATTTTTATTGATTATATTTAATATATCTTTTAAAACTTTATTACCATGCTCTATACCGTATAATTCATTAATTGCTCTGAATTTTGTAATATCAACGGATATAACGGCATAATTATCCTCACTGTTTTTATCCAGCAAATCTCTTGCAGCAAGTCTGAATTTATTTTTATTTCCCTGTTCGGTTATATCATCAATAAATCCCATATCATATATAATTTGTTCACTATGTTTAAATAAATTATTTGAATAATAAGTAAGAAATAATAACAGAATACTTATTAAAACGACAATAACCAGAATACAAGCTAGTATTTTATCAATATGGAGCATTAAAACATGAAGAGGAACAACCGTAAGTATACAAGAATCAGAAATAATATAAGAAAAAGAAGCTATATACTTAGTCATACCTTCACTGTATACAAAAACACCATTTTTTTTATTTTTAATAAGGTTTTGTATTTGATTTTTATTGAAAGCAATAAACTTAATATTATTATCAAAAAAATTATTTACTTTTAAATCGGCATTAACAGGTTTAATAATATAGTTGCCATTTAAATCAATAACGGCAGAAATACCATTTTCATCATAGCTGTTAAATTTTAAAATTCTTAAATAAGCCTTTGCCTCAATTTGAGCCCCGATATATCCTTTAAGATTATTATATTTACCATAAACGGGAACTGCAAAATTTTTAATATATCCTGAAGTAACAGAATTATCATGACTTGTGGAAACTAAATCTGCTTTTTTAGACATAGCTTTTTGAAGTCCTGATATATCAGGTAAATCTACCTTCTGTCCGTTTCGCTGCAATACTATTTTTCTTCCGTCGGGATAAACAAAAAATAATCTTAAATAATCATGATCAGATGCATGTCTTGATAAAAAAATCGTAACCCCTTCTTCGGTATAATCTTCAGTATAATCTGAAAGTTTTAAAGAAAGTAATCTGAGTTCACCCAGTGAATTTATGATTCTACCTCTCATATTAGATGCAGTCTGCATTACAGACTGACCAAAATATTTTTTTACTGAAATAAATTCATTAGATAAAATATAATTAACAAAGAAAAGAGCCAATACCGCCATTATTATTGTTACTGTCTTTATTACAGTATGCATTTTTATTATTTTACGCTCTTTTTGCAGCTGAAATTCTAAATCTATCACAATTACGCTCCAAAACTAAACTATATAAATAATACACTTATTATTTATCCAAATCAATAATGACATTCTTCTTTATATTTTCAGCACACTTATCACAATAGTGGCATTTAACTCCGCACACAGATGAACACAAATGCCCGTTTTTCATAAAATATTTAATATCCGGTAAGTATGGCTTTATATCTTTTATCTTAGTTTTTACATCTCCATGATAAATATTTAAATTTGAATAACATTCATTTTCTATTTGTTTGTAATCATCCACTCCTTTTAAATATACTTCATATATATCTTTATTTCCCGTAACAATAAAATCATCACTATTTCTTCCAACCAGTTTAAATTTATTTATACCCAATTTTGAATATTCTTTTATTTCCCAAGGATAAATTAAATTTGGATTACATAAACTTTTAAATATTTTTTCATTGGACGTACATTTATGACACAAAATACAAAAATAATTAGGCGTATAAATTGTTTCTCTGCTTTTTAATGTATTTGTACAAACAAGAGGTATTGCAAAATTATGATGCATTCTCAAAGGACAACCTTTTAAGCATCCCTCATTTACCATTAATTCAATTGACATATAAGGATTAATCTTTTTTAAATTTTTTAAAAGTTCAAAATTCTTATTGCACTCATAAGAAGGAACTATTTCAACAACTTGAGGAAACAGCTCAAAAAATAATCTATATTGATTTAATTGAGTATACTCAAAAGACGTTGATGCATAAAGTTTAAATTCCGGATAATTTTTTATTAAATATCCTAATAATTGAGTATTTGAAACTCTTAATTTATAACATCCTGCATCCTTAAGCTTTTTTAACAGTTTGTCCAACTTCTCAAGTTGAATATCAAATATCTTACTTTCAGACATGAATGACTTGGGTGAATTTAAAAGATATACGAAATCAAAACCTTTATTTATCGTATATTTAATTAAGTCCAACCAATAGTCAATATCAACAATCTGATGATTTGTTCTGGATTGACCAAATCCGGGATTACCTGAGCAATTGGCATGAAGAGCAAAATACATAGTCATTATTCTGCTTTTCTCTATTTTATGGTTAATTGATTCAATTTCATCAATTAAATTTTTTTTAAAAGGCATAGGAACAGAAAATTCATACATATCTATATAACCTCTTCACCAATTAATTATATTAATAAATTTGATTAAAGTAAATCTTATTTTTGTAAAGATACACTTAGTTTGATTATACAAATCAATTAGTATTTCAAAGCGAAGCACCACATTGAAGTGAGAATTACAAAGCAAACATCTTAGCTATGCTAAGAATAAACACAGTATTCATTACAAACTACCCAAAATATTTTTTTACTGAAATAAATTCATTAGATAAAATATAATTAACAAAGAAAAGAGCCAATACCGCCATTATTATTGTTACTGTCTTTATTACAGTATGCATTTTTATTATTTTACGCTCTTTTTGCAGCTGAAATTCTAAATCTATCACCTTAATGCTCCAACAATCCGCTAATAAAATAATACACTTATTAATCAGTTAAATCAATATTAACATTACGTTCCATTTCTTGTGCACATTTTGCACAATAATTACATTTAACTCCGCAGATTGATGCACATAAATGTCCATTCTTTTGAAAATATTTGATATCGGGCAAATAAGGTTTTACATCTTTTATTTTTATTTTTACATTGCGACAACGATTATTTAAATTTCCATAGGATTCATTTTCAATTTTTTTATAAGAATCAACTCCTTTTAAATAAATTTCATATATTTCTTTATTTCCTGTTTCTTTAAAAGAAGTAGAATTTCTTCCGACAAGTTTGAACTTATATATACCTATTTTTGAATATTCTATAAGTTCCCAGGGATATATTAATGTAGGATTGCATATATTATCAAATATACTTCCGCTTTTATTACGGCATAAAGTATGAAAAAATCTGGATACAAAATCGTTTTCCCGATTTTTTAGAGTATTTGTAATAAGTATAGGAACTGAAAGAGCATGAAACATTCTTAAAGGACAATTTTTTATACATCCTTCGTTTACCATTAATTCTATACTTATTTCAGGATTTAATTTTTTTAAATTTTTAAGCAGTTCAAAATTCTTATTACAATCATAAGAAGGAACTACTTCAACAACTTCGGGAAACATATCAAAAAATAAACTATACTGTCTTAATTGGTTATATTCAAATGATGTAGATGCATACATTTTAAACTCAGGATAATTTTGAATTAAATATCTTAATAACTGAGGATTAGAAACTCTTAATTTATTGCATCCTATACTGCTTAATTTCTTTAGTAGTTTATCTAACATTTCCAATTGAATATCAAAAAACTTACTCTCAACCATAAAAGGTTTGGGAGAATTTAAGAGATAAACAAAATCAAATCCTTTATCAATCGTATATTTTATTAAATCCAACCAATAGTTAATATCAACAATCTGATGATTTGTTCTGGATTGACCAAATCCGGGATTACCTGAGCAATTGGCATGAAGAGCAAAATACATAGTCATTATTCTGCTTTTCTCTATTTTATGGTTAATTGATTCAATTTCATCAATTAAATTCTTTTTAAAAGGCATAGGAACAGAAAATTCATACATATTTAAATAACCTCTTCACTAATTAATTATATTAATAAATTTGATTAAAGTAAATCTTATTTTTGTAAAGATACACTTAGTTTAATTATACAAATCAATTAGTATTTCAAAGCGAAGCACCACATTGAAGTGAGAATTACAAGCCAGCAAAATGAAGATTGTGACAACTGATTATAAATTCATAAAAAATCAAACTACATTTTTGTAAAACAGGCTGTATATAACAAACCAATCATTAAAATACCCTTAGACGCCGAACAATTTTTGATATAAGTCCATAACATCATCATCTAAAGTTAGTCCATGAGCCAATTGAGAATAAACTTCGGCAACAAATTCACAAGGTGATTCTTTTGCATAAGTTGAAACTTTTGCAGCAACATCCTTTTTAGAATCAAATAATTTTAACAGTTCTTCAGCGCCTTTAGCCAATTTTTTTGGTCTTTCCTGTTCTGTTCCCAGTGATTGGAAGAAATGAAAATCTCTGACGTTAAATTTGTGCTGCAAATGCCCCATCTCATGTGTAATCGTTGAAAATATTCCTTTGTTCCATGATAAAGTATTTTTATTAGTTTTATTTGCCGCAGCGATAAATATCCTATATGCTTTTTTGAAATTCAATGTTTCAATTAATTTATTTTTGGCTTCTTGAGAACCCTCATAACTGTTTATAATTTTTACTGCAGCATTTTTGAAATCCGATATAGTATTTTTTGATATATTCAAAGATCCGAAAGGTCCTATATATGCCAACTCTTGCCAACCTTCATTGTTAAAATATTGTTCTGTATAATAAGAAATTTTCTTTGGCATAACTATTTGACCTTTATCCTTTGCTTTATTAGCACATAAAGTCAAACCTTCATTTATCCAATTCAACACATCTAAATCTTTTTCTTCAAAGCCTTTGTACTTTTTAATTCCTAATTTTTTTGTACCATATTCTATTGCTTCTTTTAGGGTCGTAGCTTCTTTAAAATCAATTGTTTCACTTAACTTTAAAATATTAGGAGAAATTTTATTTTTAAATAATAAGCCTCCTATTACCACTGCCGACACACCAATAGCTACTGCAACAGATACTTCTTTTATTGTTTTTGAAGGAATTTTTTGTTCCTTCGGCTTTTGGCGTTGCTGCATTATAATATTAATATAATTGCTATTTCCGTTACTTAATTTCTGAGTTTCCATATTTTTATAAAAAACTAAAGTTAAAAAAAATTGCTATTATATAAATGATTTTAAAAAAACTTAAAATAAAAATTTCAAAAACTCTGATAATTATTTGAATTTTTTACTTTATAAATTTTTCACCCCAATCGCACATAGCATATAGAACAGGAATAAAAGATTTTCCTTTATCGGACAAGCTGTATTCGACTTTGGGAGGTATTTGATGATAAATATTTTTATTCACAAGATTATCATTTTCAAGCTCTTTAAGTGTATTACTTAAAGTTTTGTGTGAAATCATATTTAAGTATCTTTGAAGTTCGTTAAATCTTATGACTTTGTGTCTATATATTGCATATAAAACGGTTAATTTGAATTTGCCGCTTATTTGCGACATGGTATAATAAAACCCTGTTTTATCAAAACTTTCTACACTTTTTAAACAATCTTTTTCTTGCATATAGACAGTTACCTTTATTACCGTACTTGTAAAAATTATACCGTTAATTTAACATAATAAAAGTTAACAGAAAAGAGGCTAAAAATGAGAGATGATATTAAAGAATTTAATGCAGTAGAACAAGTTGCAAGAAAATTTGTAGAAGCTGTAAAAAAGGGTGATAGCTCAATAGTTAAACCGTATTTTTATGATAAGGCCTGTTTTTTTGGGCAATTAAACGAACAAACTTATCAATCAGGCTCAATTCAAGAGTTTTATGATACTATTGATAAATTTGGTGCAGTCGGAGCTGACTATACAGCCAGAGTTGATGTTATATCGCTGGAAAAAACAATCGCAACAGTCAGAGTAATTGAAGATAACTGGCACGGATATAAATTTACGGACTTTTTAATTATGAATAAAATTAACGGCACTTGGAAAATAGTTTCAAAAGTTTATGATACATTAGAAAATTCGAATGAATAATAAAAAAGCCGATTGTAAAGTAACATGAGGTTACAGAAAAAGTAACACAAATTTCCAGAAAAAACCAAACATTATCATTTAATAGAGAGTTTTAAAATTAATGTCTGCTTGTTTAAACGGCGAAAAGGTTTATTATAAGGGCGATTGAGCCACTTCCCTCAAAAGGAGAATCAGGTAATCGAAATCTCCCAAATGTCCGGTTATTAGGATAGAAAAATCCGCAAATTTTTCAATAAATTTCTTGATATTACTGAATTTGCCCTGTGTGTTTGAATTTTAGCAATGGACAAAATAGTGAATTTTTAACGGTTAATATGATTATTTATATACCCTTGTTTTATTTTTTTGTTCAATATCGTTCAAAAGTTGGTATAATTGGCATTTGGGCATTCACAAAAATAGTTAATTTTTTGCATGAATTTTTTGAATTTTTACAAAATGAGGTAATTGAAAAATAATTATTGTTTGAAAGTCGGAAGTAAATTTTTAAGTGGGAAATCGTTTCCCTGCCTTTATTTTATAAATATTTTGGCAAAAAAAATTCCAAAACTTAATAAGGAGTTTTCTAAAACTAAGTGTAAAAAATATCAGATTAATTTTAATCCTTAAAGTCGGAAGCAGAATTGAGAGAAAACCGCAGATTTTTGCAAAATTTTAAATTCAAACTGTGTTTAAATTGCGTTTAAAAGGTGTTTAAAAGCTGTTTTATAAAATTTTCTGTTTAAAATTCAGATATAATTGAACATAAAACAACACATTTCCCTCTCAAACACTTCCAATTTGAGAGTAAGCAGTCTAACATACAGTAGCATTAATAATATATAAGGATATTCTATGACATACATTAATAATCGCGATATTTGGATTGATGTTGAGACATTAGCGAAATTGAAAAACATTACCCGAAGAGCAGTTAGGCTTGCACTTAATCAAAATAAGTATGAATACAAAGTTGAAAATATCCGCGGAGGTAAAACATATAAGATTAAGTTATCAACTCTTGAAGAAGAGCTTCAGCTCAAATATTTTCAAGAATATTATGATGATTATAAAACTTGTGATAGGGAGATTATTGAACTTTCAAACTTAAACATAAAACAAGAAAAACTAATATCCGAAAACCAAAGAAAAATTGCACTTGCTAAGTATGACTTGATTTATTCTTGGCTTGATTTTAGGAAAAAGTACAAAAGGAATAAGTTGAAAACGGGTGAAAATATCCCCGATAAAGAATTTTTGCATTTATATAATACTGGGATGTTCCAAGAAGAAATTTATAAAATTTTGGGTAAAGTCTCAATCGGTTCACTTTATCGATGGCGAGCACTTTTAAATTATAATAAAGACTGGACTGCACTTGTTGGACAATACAAATATTCAACCCGAAAGGAATATAGAACAACTTTAAACGAAGAACAGATAAAAATATTTATACAGATTTTGCTCTCTCCTAGTGCGTTTTCAATAGGTAAGGCAATATCCCTTACCAAGCACATTTTAAAGGAACACGGTCAGGAGATTTTACCAAAAGACATAACATTTAGGCGATATGCAGAATGGTTCAGGGACAACAATTTTGACAAATGGACACTTGCCCGAGATGGCGAAAAAGCATTAAAGGATAAAGTAAGTCCTTTTATAGTTAGAAATGCAGCACTTTTAAAGGCAGGGCAAGTGCTTGTAGCCGATGGGCATATGCTCAATTTTCAAGTAATAAACCCATTTACAGGCAAACCCTGCCGAGCGACTTTGCTCGGTTTTTTGGATTGGAAATCAGGCGGACTTGTCGGTTACGACATTATGCTTGAAGAATGTACGCAAAATATAGCGTCTGCCCTGCGTAATGCTATTTTAAAAATGGATCATATCCCAGAATACGTTTATCAGGATAATGGCAGGGCATTCAAAAGCAAATTCTTTAACGGAGATAAAAAGTTTGAAGAACTCGGGTTTACAGGAGTTTACAACAAACTCGGAATAAAACCTGTCTATGCCACTCCATACAATGCTCGTGCTAAGGTAATCGAACGTTTCTTTTTGGATTTTCAGGAGAGTTTTGAAAAACTGATTCCGAGCTACATCGGGACAAACATTGAAAACAAGCCAGCTTACCTTATGCGGAATGAAAAATTACATAAAAATATTCATGAGAAATATTCTCTCTTGTTTGCCGGCGATAAACGGGCACGCAGCAAAGCTGACTTCAGCCCTCTGCCGGCAAGCCGATTTACCCCGACAATAGAACAAGCCCTCAAAATGATAGAGAAATGGCTTGAATATAAACATTCTCAGCCTTGCCCGAATGCTAAAGATAAAACAATTCAAGAAGTCTTAAATGAAATTGAAACGCAAAATATTGACGAAAACTCGTTAGACGATTTGATGATGGGTACTGTTGTTAAGAGTATAGGCAGAAACGGAATCAGGTTTTTGAAAGCCGATTATTTTGACGAGGCACTTTACGGAATAAAAGGAAAAACGGTTATAAAGTACAGCCTGTTTGATTTATCGTACATTAAAGTCTATTCAATAAAGGGCGAATTTATCTGTAAGGCAAGTCGTATTACAGAAACTCATCCGCTTGCTTATCAGATGGGCGACATTAAAGATATAGAAGACTATAAACAAAAAATTGAAAAACAGCAGAAGCTCCGAAAGAAAACAATTAAAGCTGTTCGAGAGCATTTCAATTTAGAGGATATGGATTATCTTGAAAAAGAATTAATGCAAAACATCCGATTACCTGAACCCGAACCGATTAAAGAAATAACAGTTCAACCTGAACTAATGCCGAAACAGAATTTTGAACCGAAAGTTAAAACCTCAATTGTTGCAAGGCCGATATTTAAAAGCACTTACGAACGCTACGAATGGCATATGCAAAACGGTTGCATTTGTCAAGAGGACAGAGAATGGCTAACTAACTATATAAAATCAGATGAATACAAAGAAATTTATTCTTAATTAAAATTCGTGCAGAAATATGTAATTGCCAATGGTTGAAATTTTATATAAAATATATTATAATATATATAAAGAAATATAAAATATATTATAATGTATTTTAGGTGCAAAAAATGAAAAAGACATCAATAATTCCGATACCTGTTAAAAAAGCAATAGAACAATTAGGTGCAGATCTGAAAGATGCCCGAATTAAGCGTTCTCTTACTATGAGTTTGATTGAGGAACGTGCCGGAATAACACATGTAACTTTATCAAAAGTTGAAAAAGGCGACTATAGCGTTTCTATGGGCATTTATGCTAAAGTTATGTTCGTGCTTGGACTTATAGATAACTTATATGATTTGGCAAATCCGGATAAGGATGAATTAGGCAGACGTTTTGACAGAGAAAACTTGCCCAAAAGAGTACGATATAAGAAAGATAATAAGATTTGAAGGATTTAATTAATGGCAGATAAAAAAGTATTAGTATACATAAATTTAGATTGTATTGATTATTTTGTCGGAACTCTTTGGTCGCATTTTTCAAGAGGTAAAGAAACTTCTGATTTTGAGTATTCCGGAGATTGGATAAATAACAATAAATCATTTTCTTTAGAACCCGGATTGTATCTTGGGAAAGGGAAACAAGTTAATACAAGACAAATGCCGTTATTTGGCTCATTTGGAGATAGTGCTCCTGACGCTTGGGGTAGAATTTTAATGCGAAGATACGAAAATCAGCTTGCAAAAAAAGAAAACAGAAGTTCAAGAACATTAAATGAAATAGACTATTTACTTTTTGTAAATGATGTAGCAAGGCAGGGTGCTTTAAGATTTAAAACGCAAGATAGCGAAGAATTCCAATATCCAAGCAATATAAAAGCAATCCCGCCATTAATTGATTTAGTAAAACTGTTGGCTGCTTCTGAAAAAATAATTGAAAGCAGCGAAAAAGAAAGTGATTTACAACTTCTTTTGGCACCAGGCTCGTCGTTAGGCGGAGCAAGACCAAAAGCAAGTGTGTTTGATAAAAATGGGGATTTATGTATTGCAAAATTTCCTAAAAAAGATGATTTTACAAACAATGTTCTATGGGAAGGTGTTGCACTTACTCTTGCAGGTCTTTGCGGATTAAATGTTCAAGAATGGTCTATACAAAAAGCAGGCAAAAAGAATGTTATTTTACTAAAAAGATTTGATAGATTTGGCAAAGTTAGAATTCCTTTCTTATCTGCAATGAGTATGTTAAATGCTATCGATAATGACACTCAAATACATAGTTATTTAGATATTGCAGATGCTATCAGACAATACGGTTCTAATACAAAAGAAGATTTAATTGAACTCTGGAAACGTATGATATTTTCAATATTAATTTCTAACACTGATGACCATTTAAGAAACCATGGATTTTTATATATTGGAGCTCATGGTTGGAAATTATCACCACTATACGATGTTAACCCTAGTCCTGATAACAAAAATGTTTTATCAACATATATTACTAAAACAGATAATGCACAAGATATAGACCTTGCTCTTTCCGTTTGCGAGTATTTCGATTTGAAAACTAATGAGGCAAAGCAAATCATAAATGATTTTAAAAGTATTGTTAAAAATTGGCAAAATGTTGCAAAACAATTAGGTTTAAACAAATCCGAAATTGATAAAATGGGATCAGCCTTTAGGGTGTAATTTCAGACACATAAAGACAAAAAGACTTCCAATTTCTGCTCAGACAAGTGATTAATATTAATGGTAATAGCAGCAGAAATAGGAATTTTGATATGAAAAAAGTTTTTGTAAAAACAAACAATGTAAAGCGGTTTATCACGATGATGAACAACTTACAAAACCGAGCGGAAGGAGTTCCCGGTATGGGTTTAGTTTATGGTGAGCCCGGACTTGGCAAAACTCAAACCATAAATTGGTGGGCATTTAAGAATAATGCAATACTTGTTCGATGTACTCAGCTTATGACCGCTCGGTGGTTATTAAATGAAATTATGGACGAGATGGGTGAAATGGCTTGCGGGCGATTGGCAGATTGTTTCAAGATCATTATAAGAAACCTGCTAACCGAACCACAAGTGATAATAGTTGATGAAGTCGATTATCTGGCGATAGATTCAAGGGCAATAGAAACTTTAAGGGACATTCACGACAAAACGAATGTCCCTATTGTATTAGTGGGGATGTCGAATGCCAAATCAAGAATAAAAAGGTTTAAGCACTTATATGACAGACTTTCTGAAATCGTCCAATTTAAGCCGTTTTCTAAAAACGATATAGTTGGAATTGTTAAAGAATTATCTGAAATTGAAATGACTGAATGTGCCATAAAATGCATTTGTGCTAATGTTAACCGATTCCGCCAGATAGTAAAAATCATAAATAAAGCCGAATGTTATGCAAAAGCAAATGGCTTAAATTCTATTGATGAAATTATAATTAAGGAGATTTTAAACGATGAAGCAACAGATAAAGAAACTGTGCAAACAGCTGAGTAGGTTTAATTTTGATGAAATTGCAAGCATTTTAGAATTATCTGAAGATGAAATTCAAAAAGTATTAAAAGAATTGATAGAAGAAAAAGTGCTAAGCAAAATTTCTGAGACAGAATTTGCTTATGTTCCGGATATTGTTTCATATCCACAAATTGAAACACGGCAACAAAATAAGCAAGTTAAACATTCTAAGCCCTCACTATGTTTTGATATAACAACACTATTATCAGATAACAATGAAGAACAAAAACTGTTCGAAAATGCCGCAGAATATAATAAACGCCACATTATAAAATGCTTAAATTTATTCAGATTAACAAGCGGACTTTCGTTTAAAGAAACTTCAAAAATGCTCAATGAAATAGCAAAGAAAAATCCTGAATACAAAATGGCTTATAGCACTTTTATAAAATGGAAATCATCTTACGCAAGAAACGGTTTATTAGGTTTGATGAAATCTTATACCCCGTCGCAGCACAAAAGTTTAATAACAAAAGAGCAATTAAAAGAGTTTGAAGAAATATATTTAACACCTAAAAATTATTCTGTCAGAATCGCTTGGGAAATATTAAGAAGCAGACATCCAAACGAACAAATTTCAAGTATCCAATCTTTTAGAAGAGCTTTGACTAAAAACTTTTCAGCGGAATATATTAAAAAAAGACGAAGCGAAAGCTTAGAGCTTCCTGCACTTAACAAAATATCTTCAAATGAAACCAATAAAATTACATACGAGAAAGTTAAAGATGCACTTGATGCTTATTTAAAAATAATTGAATATAAAGAAGATGAATATTCAATATGTGCTAAGGGTTATATCAAAAATCATCTATATCAGTATTTTAGCAAATATAAATTTAAAGATATTACACAGGAAACATTGATTAACTACCAAAGTAAAATGTTATCGGAAGGTTACTGCGTTGCAAGTATAAAACGGTTTTTAAGTACATTTCAAAAAATTATGAAAAAATATTCAAGTAGCTCTCACCTCCTATTTTCAACACAAGAAACAATTTTACCGTCATTAGAAAATAGAGTTTTAACAAATGCAGAAATTCAAAAAATAATTGAAGACGAAAGTAAAATTCAAGAATTGTGGATTTTAGCAACAGGAATAAATATAGCTGAACTTGGAGCACTATATTATACAGATATTAATTTTAGCGATAAAACCGTAAATATCAGCAAATTCAAAAACAAAGAAAATATCGAAAACATTAGAGCAAAATATAAAATTAGGTCATTAAAAATCCCTGATATCCTATTTAATAAAATACCAAAAAAGCAAAAAGGATTACTTTTTAAAGACGTTAAAATAGACCATTTTGACATATTATTGAACACCCACATAAAGCTGTTGCTTGATAAAAACGTGCAAATAAATATAATTAGCAGAAATTTAGGTTTTTATAAACTGACTGATTTTGAAAGCAGATATAACTTTTTATTGCCTCAAAAATTAGATAATAATTTTCAAATTTTATAACTTTCCTGTAAAAATGTAAATTTGTATATTATATATAATCTGTATTTATCAAAACTCCCTCTTTTTTGAAATTTACATTTTCATTACCATAACCCAGAGGATTAGCAATTATTCTTGCACTTCCAAGTTTATAATCAACAGAACTGTGAACGTGTCCGTGGCACCACAATTTTATGTTCGCAAATCTTTCAAATAAATATTCAAGATTACTTGCAAACGCAGCACTCAATAAATCGTTTTTATATTCTTCGGAAATGCTTTTTAAACTTGGTGCGTGATGCGTTACTACAACTATTTTTTTATCCTTGTATTCTCGACAAATTTTTTCAATAAAATTAATACTTTTCTTATGAAAATTCAATTGATTTTCTGTAGAAATTGTCCTTAATTTCCCTTTTTCGTATACTTGTACATTTCTAAAATCGTTTAAATATCTTTGTGCTACAAACCTGCACCCGTCAGTATTTCCATACAAATTAAAATCGGTAAATAAAATACAACCTATAAAACAAATATCGTCGATAACAATGCTCTGATTTTCTAAAAAATGTATAGGTCCTGAAAATTTGTTTTGAAGATATTTTATAGATAAATTTAATGACTCTTCTTTATCATAAGTTGAATGAGTGTACCCTAAATGGTTTCCACCTATAACAATTCCCTGCTTCAGATTATCATTTATCCATTTTTCAGAGGTAAGTCTATCTCCGGAAACATCTCCGCAACAGATTACAAAATCATCCGGAGCAAAATTAAAACTTGTATTTTGCCCTGAATTAATATCGCAATGTATGTCAGATATGATTCTTAGTTTCATAGAATACTTCCATTAATACAATTGATGTATCAAAAAAAATAGAATGTAAAGTTTATTTTCTATTCTAATTATTATGTCCGTTTATGACCTACCTTATTTATTATAATTATTATGTTTTAAGTATAATAAATAGGTAAAGGAGTATACTGAATGTCCAAAATTGATATTAATGATTTTGAAATAGAAAAGGAATGTGTATATCAAGGAGAAAAATACTGCGTTAGAGATAATGGTGCTGTAATGCGATATCCCAAAGATAGTGCAAAGCCAAGACTACTTGATAATAAGTGGACATTTGGTAAAGTAGGGAACCACGGATATTTGTATATTGCTAGTAAAGGAATCCACCGAATTATAGCGACGGCTTTTCATGGTGAGAATCTATCAAAAGAATATATAGTTGATCACATTGATACTAATAAACAAAACAATCGACCTGAAAATTTACGTTGGATTACAAAGGAAGAAAATATTTTAAATAACCCCAATACAATTGATAAATTACAGTATATTACAGGTTGTTCAATAGACGAATTAAAGAAAAACAATTGGGAAAAATTACATAAATATACTAGCAAAAATCAAGATACATCTTGGATGCGCCCAACAACAAAGGAAGAAGCAGAGAATTTTCATAAAAGACAAGAACAATGGCTAAATAAAGAATCCGAAATAGATAAAGAAAATCAAAAATTATATGAACAATTATTGAAAATATCTAATATGCAAGATAAGGATAAAAAAATAACGACCAATATGGGTGAATGGGTTTTTAAGCCACCTCAAGCAGAACAAAGTAATTGTGATTTAATAAACAATTATTATGAAGAAACTTTCAAAGAATCCTTAACTGCGAATGCTTATCAAACTTGGTGGACACCTACAAAATTTCCTTGTTGTCCATCTGTAGCAAAAACAAATGTTCTTGAAGAATATTTATCAAACCTTGAAGTTGGAAAAATATTATGTCAAAGTGAAATATTTACATCTGAAATTACAAAATTTGAATACAATAGTGATAAGCAAACAATAATAGTACAAACAGTTCAAACAAATAAGAATAGCGTAAAACCATGGCATATAACAACAATAACTGTTAACGAGGGTAGGTGTTATCATTCACTATATTGTAGTTGTTTTAAAGAAGACGGTGCGGATAAATATTATACAATCGCTTGTGGAAGAGAATGGACTGGCGGCGATGTTTTTGATGATTTCTGTTAAAAGGAGGCAAATATTATGAAAAAAAATATTTTCATTTTCATTGCAGGTATGATCACAACATTATTAATTGAATTTATTATTAGTTTTATTATTGGTGTAACCAGCCAATCAAATGGAGGTTATCCTGGTCTAACCTTATTTGAAAAAGATGGTGCATGCATAAGTTCAACAAAAAATATAGAGATATTTCAAACACTTGGGCCTGATATTGCATTAGCTCATACAAAAAAGAAGTTAGATTCATCATTAGAACTAGATGATATTTTGATTTTATTACTGGGAGATGAAAATGCTCATTTTTATGATGAGCAAAAGATAACTATTCCCAAGGGAAAATGTGCAAAACAAATTGGTACTTATCAATATGAAGCAAAAAATGGTGTTATGAAGACAGTTCCAGCAGTTGAAATAAAATAGAATGGAAATTTTCGACAGATTATTAAAATCAAAATTTAGGAGCAAGTTTAAACTACGAGCAAAAGAGCTTGAATACATCAAGGAGAAAGGACTTGATACTATTTATTCTCATGCCTGTGATTTTATTAGGGATAGAGTTGCTCCGGCTGAACCTATTAATGACGGTAAACAAACTCCAATGCGAGGACATCCTGTTTTTATTGCTCAACACGCAACTGCAACCTGCTGTCGCGGTTGCATAGAGAAATGGCACAAATTTCCTCAACATAGGGAACTAACCAAGTCCGAACAAGATTATCTTGTTTCAGTAATTATGGAATGGATAAAAAGCCAAATTAATTCAACCTCCGTTTTATAACCATTCAAAATATTTTTACCATGTTTGTGATACCCTAAAAGAAAAAGGAGTTAGACATGGCTGTACCTGATTTTCAATCATTAATGAATCCTGTTTTAAACTTGTATGAAAAGAAAAATGTAGAATTGCGTCCGCGTGATATAGAAGACGAAATTGCTGAATTATTTAATTTGTCCGAAGAAGATAAAAATGAAATGATTCCAAGCAATATTGAAACAATTCTTCGCAATCGTGTTAATTGGGCAGTTTATTATTTGTTTAGAGCAGGATTATTAGATAGACCGAAGAGAGGTTACTATAAAATCAGTGAAGCAGGAGCTCAAGAAAATAAGACCGGTAACAAAATAAATATTGGATACTTAAAGAAATTTCCATCGTTTGTTGATTTTTCAAATATTGAAAATAAGAAAAGCTATGATTCCGTAAATATTATTGAAAACAATGAATTTCAAACACCAGATGAAATGATATCTAAAGCACAGGCTTTATATTCTGATAATCTTCAAAATGAATTATTAGAAAAGCTAAAACAAGTAGATCCTGTTAAGTTTGAAAGAATAGTTTTACAGCTAATGGAGAAGATGAACTACGGAATTGGATCAATGACAAAAATGAGTCATGATGGCGGTATTGATGGGATTATTGACGAAGACGAATTAGGTCTTGAAAAAATCTATCTTCAAGCAAAAAGATATTCCGACAATAAAGTTAATGAAAAAGAAATGCAAAACTTTGCAGGAGCACTTGGTTGTTCAACAGTACGCAAAGGTGTATTTATAACTACAAGCTTTTTTGATGAAAGAGCAAAACAAAAAGCGGCATCTGTTCAGGGCAAAGTCATAAGACTAATTAATGGAGACGAATTAACAAAATTAATGATAAAACACAATGTTGGTGTTCAACCTAAAAACACTATTGAAATTAAAAAGCTTGATGAGGACTTCTTTGCTGATGAAGGTTAGTAATGCAGATATATCAAAAATCAAAATAAACCTAGATAGAACAATACAATTATTGGAACAAATTCGTGGAACAATAAATGCTGGGATTCCTCAATTTCGTAATAATACAAGCATTCCAATTGATCTATTTATTCAAAGTTTAAGGACTCTAAATTCGGAGATAAGAGATTATAATTTATATTACTCTGATCAAATCCAAAATAGCATATCTCATTTAATAAATTATAATGGTTTAATAAATCCATATCAATTTGGTGCGACATCAAGCTTGCTTAGAATTATTAAAAATGAAATAGATAATTCGTCTATGAATAGTCAGTTTATTAACTATACAAATAATCAAACTGAAATATTTATAGGTCATGGACATAATCTAATATGGGCAAGAATAGGATTGTACTTGTCAGATGTTTTGAAAATAAAGCCGAGATATTTTGAAGATGAGAATAGATGTGGAGATATCATACCTGACGAAATAGAAAAGTTTGTAAACGATCCAAATATAAAATTAGGTATTTTTACTTTAATGAAAGAGATTGAAAGTGATGAGGGAGATATGCCACGACAGAATGTAGTTGATGAGGCCGCCAGATTTTCTACAAAATTAGATAGAGAACATGTATTACTAATAGTTGAAGATGGAGTCCAAATCCCATCTAATTTATCGGGTATAGTTCGTATTCAATATAAAGACGATGAAGAAGGACTTATGCTTAAAATAAAAGATTTTATTGAAAAATTTAATTAAAATTATTTTTCAAAATCATCTTCAAACCCTCTTATATTATCAAGTTCAATATTGTATCGTTTGCCTGTTTTATCAACACAAGTTGCAAAATCAACGGTTTTATCAGCAAATTTGTTTTCCCATAAACAAATTAATAAGCCGATTTCTTGTGTTTTTAAGTTTAAAATCTTTGTTCCATATAGCTTGTAATCTTTGTCAACCATAGTTTAACCTTTATTATTTTAATATCAGCATATATTTCATTCGGTTTATCAGGATCAATAAAAAAATCTTTATTAAATACATATCTTTCTCCATCCGGTGCAACGCAGCCGACAATATTGTGTTCGCCAAAACACAGAACTGTAAACTCTTCGCTATCTTTTTCAAACCAGCCTTTTAGTTTTTTTAATCTGTACTTTTTACCGATTTCAATCATAGTATGCTTCTTTCAAGCTAAACCATTCATCGCTCTTTCAGTGGCAAACTTCAACTCCAAATCTCGAAATTGTATCATACAGAAACATTTGGGACTTGATGTTTCTGGGAAACAGAGTTATCCTGTGTATGTCCTAAGTTTATTATTTTGAAAAGGAGATATATCACAATGAAAAAACGTGCATTAGCTAAAGATGCATTAGAACTTTATGCTGAAAAATTTATGACATTAAGTGAAATTGCAAAAAAGTTAAAAGTAAACGAAAAAACGTTATACCGTTGGAAAAAGGCTGATAATTGGGAAGAAAAGAAATATAAATTTATCAAGAACCAATCATCATTGCACCAAGACTTGTTCAGATTAGGGTACGTGCTTTTAAAATCAATTAAAAACGATATGGCGATAGGAAAAAAGATTGAATCTGCCCGTATGTATTTTGCAATGAAGATTTTTAATCTGCTTAAGGTCGTTAAAGGTTACGAGGATGAAATCGCAGCAGAAAAACGAAAAATGGTTGAAACAAAACCAAAAGGTTTATCGCAGGAAACTATCAGTGAAATTGAAAAAAGTGTTTTGGGAATTTGCTACGAAAAATAATTTTTCTAAAAGCCGATTTTTGGATAAAAACATTCGGAAACGAGGATTTATATATAAAATGAATTTAATCCGGCTTAATCGGCGAGTTGAACACTTTTTGAACAACATTTGAAATAGGTTTGAACACAAATTATTCTTCAACCTCCTTTTCGTGGTCAATGAAAAATGCATTTAAAACATCAGCATCATTTCGTAAATGTTTAATTACTGGTGCAAGATTGTAGCATTCCTCAATTTCAGGCTTATTTGTCACAAAATAATCAATAACAACTGCTGTATTATAAATATTTTCTGCCCACTTACTCAACTGTTTAAACTCTTTTGGAGTAATGTTTAATCCGACTTTTTCCATACGACCTCCTTCGACACACAACATTAGCATGAAAGGATAAAGAAAGCATTGAAATCTTTACATAGCAACACAAATACGATTTACAGTAACCTTTGCAGTAACCTTTTGAGTAACTATGTTTTTGATATAATTAAACAAAATAAGGATTTAAAATGGTTTTAAGAACAGGTTTTGCAAGATTTCCATCAACGAATTATAAAACTTCAAATCATATTATCGCATATCTTGATATACTTGGTGCAACAAACAAGATATGCAATGACAATGATTTTAGTTTTTTAAATCACTTAAATATGTTTATGGAGGATGCTATTGAAGAATCGGGTGGAGGAATTTTTCCACATAAAGAAAAAATATTTATAAAAATATTCTCAGACAATATATTGTTAGCTATTGAATTAAAAGAAAATGAGGAGCGAAGAGATAATAAAATTGCAACATTATTTAATACAGTAGCAAACATATATAATGAAATTTTGCGTTTTGGATATTTAATGCGAGGAGCAATAGTAGAAGGTGAATTCTTCCATAATGATAAGATTGTTTATGGTAAATCTCTAGTTGAAGCTGTGCATTTAGAAGAAAAAGTGGCAAATGTTCCAAGGATTCTTGTAAAATTAGATACTGATGAGGCAAATAAATATTATTATCTTATGCAAGACAAAGATAAAAAACTATTTTTGAATATTTTTAATTTATGCGAATCTTTTGATGATGTTACATTTAAAATAAGTCTTTTGGAAATGCTTAAAAAGAATAAGGAGAATGACCACATAAAAGAAAAAATCATGTGGATGATAAATTATTTTAATTCTTGGTTCACAAAATATGAATATAGATTGTTGAACCAACAAAAAATTACAGATAAAGATATTAGTAATGCTTTAGGATAATTTTATATATCCAGTCTTAGGTCTTTTTGTACAAGCCAATCTTTTGAATTTTCATAATCTAGCAGTAATATATCTGATTTTTCTATACTATCCCCTTTAAAATACCATATTTATAATTTATTTTGTAGTTTTAACTTTAGAGGCTGATAATTTATTATCGTTACGTGCATCAATTAAAATAATATTATTTTTATTATGTAAATCTAGTTCTTGTAAAATAATTTTTATCCTTTTTTCTTCTTCATATGTAAAAAACATAATAACTTTAATTATTTTAGGATTATCATTAGCTGCAGCATATACTTCAGCCTGTTCTTTTAAATTATCTTTTATTTGATTATTACTTGCCAATTTAAATTCAATAATTGTTTGATCATTTTTGCCATAGGATACTTTAAAATCAACCGGACCTCTGCCGTTGTTTACTTCCCCGAATCCACATTGAAATCTGTTGCATACCAAACCGCTTTAAAATACTTTTGTAAATCAATTTCCCTTCTTATTACGTTTCCATCACTGTCATAAAATAATTTATAACCATCCTGGCATTCAATAACTTTTTTTAAATACAAAATTCTACTGATATTTTCAGAATAACTATCGTTAGTTTTTGGCTTTACGATTAATTCTTTATTTAACATTACTGCTAATTCATTTGCTAAACGAGGAATTACTGAGGATATTCTATTTATTTCAAAATTCATAAGACGAGAATTTTTTTCTACTATAATTGCCTTATTATCTTCTTTGCTTTTAATATAGATTTTATTGCGATAGGATTCTTTGTTATTGTTAATTCTGCAGCTGCACGTTTTTCTTTTTTATATGGTTCTCTTATTGTCCCATCTTTTTTCTTTACTTGTGGTAGTGCTTGATAATAGAAACTACTCAAAGTATCTCTTAACTCTACATTAGATATAGCGATTGGTATTTGCTCAAATGATTCCAGCATATCTTCTTTATTTATCCAAAGTTCTTCCCTTACAACAATATCTTTAGGCATAAGTAACATAAAATCTTTTCCATATTTTGGTAATACAAATTCCTTTGGAAGCCATCTTTTAAATTCATAATTAAAATAGGCGTTGTTGATAGTTTTCTTAACCCTTTTATTCTCTGAAATATATTTCAATGTAAATGTTTGTGTATATTCCAATAAATACTCAAAAATTAACTGAGTAGTAAAATCACTAATATTATCTTTACCAATACCTTTTTCTATAATATTCAGTTCCGATAAATGAATAACATTTTCTAATTCATCGACCCCATAGCTATCAAATATTTTCTCCAAATTATTCTTTAACGCACAACCCATTTTCTTTGCACCAGATTTACCATCATTACCATTTTCAGAATACCCAAAAGAATTTTGTTTTATTTCTGAAAATACAAACCAATGTTTAAATTTGCCAGAATTTATATTTACTGTTGGTTCTATATCTAATAAAAATCAAATATTTAATAATAGAGGCGTGTAAGTCAAGTCTTTATATTCTTTCTTCTCGCTTGCAAAAATAAGAAAGGGAACTACAAATAAAAGTAAATCATATGCAATACATGGATTTATTGCCCATATTTATTTAAAATATCTGGATTAATATTATAATATTCTGCAAAAGTTAATTTCTTCATACCCTTCTTTGCCTAGTTTTACATGATTTTAGCATAAAAATTCCCATTATTTTACTATATTTAAGCTTCCGATAATTTGCCTTATGAGAAGGTTGGGAAAAATGAGCCTGTCTGTATAGTCGATGAAGTTCCTTTTGACATCCCCGAC
>CANQOQ010000009.1 GCA_947625495.1 Candidatus Gastranaerophilales bacterium
GGTTATATGACAAGAACGGCGGGTAAACCTGTTATTGCCGTTCAAGAATCATTAAGACATATATTGCAGCAGGCAAAAGAGCAATATAATGTATTGGGTGTCGGAACGACGGGTTCTGGGAGAAACTTAGCCGGTGCACTTGTTGGAGCTGATGTAATAAAAAATGAAATAACGGCGCACGCTGTTGCGGCAAGTACCTATGTCCCCGGGGTTCAGACTATTCTTGAAATCGGCGGACAAGACAGCAAAATAATCATACTCAGAGACGGTATAGTTACCGATTTTGCCATGAATACCGTTTGCGCTGCAGGTACGGGAAGCTTTCTCGACCAGCAGGCTTCAAGGCTTAATGTTCCCATACAAAATTTTGGCGAAATTGCTCTAAAATCTTCATCTCCTGCAAGAATTGCAGGCAGATGCGGTGTATTCGCAGAAAGTGACCTGATACATAAACAACAATTGGGCTACCCCGTTGAAGATTTATTATACGGCTTATGTCAGGCACTTGTAAGAAATTACCTCAGTAATCTTGCACTCGGAAAGGAAATACTTCCGATTGTTACGTTCCAAGGCGGTGTTGCAACAAATACAGGCATGGTTAAAGCATTTGAAGAAGCATTAAACACAAAAATTGTTGTTCCCGATAACCACCAGACTATGGGTGCTATAGGTGCGGCTCTTTTAGCCATGGAAAATCATCAATTCAATAATAAAGAGACATCTTTTAAAGGTTTCAGTGTCGGAGAAATGTCATTTAATTCGTATACAAATCAGTGCAGCGGATGTTCTAATAATTGTGAAATAATTACTATTGTTGAAGGCGAAGTAACCCAGCCTGACCTAAAAAACAAGACCGATAAAATTATTGCCCGCTGGGGCGGTACATGCGGAAGATGGGATATTAATTAGTCTGTTAACATTTGTTAATAAATTTAGAATTTAAATTAAAGAAATTTGATAAAATTGCCGACATAATTAATACATAAAATAATTAAGGAGTATAAATTATGGGACTGGCAGCATCACAGGGACGTTATCTTTGTCTTACTGCAAGAATGAGCGACTTGGTTTATGAGGGGCAGCAAATTTCTCAGCAAAGATTGGCTTTGTCAAATGAAACACAAGCTGTTGCTGACGAATATAATGATGCAATGAATAATACTGTTTTGAAAGTTAATTTACCAGGAGTTGACGGCACTAATAACCAGCAATTGACTTATGATATAATTACATCTCAAGATCCTTTTAACGGTCTTTGTATGAGAATCGTTGATTTAAACGGTAATGTTGTAGTGCCTGAAAAAGCTGGTTCTATTGATGTTACCTCTAAAAACGAAAAAGGTGAAAGTGTAGTATCTAATTTTTCATCTGCCCAAGAATTTATCGGTAAATATCTTCCTGATCTTGATGCTGAAAAAGCTGATGAATTAGCGGGAAAAGGTATGGAATATTTAGTTCAATATTATAAAGAAAATAATCATGATTCCTCTACTGTTGTTGAATATAAAACAAATATTAACAATAATCTAAAAAGTGAAAATGAACACTTCTTATATGATAAAAATGTTACGGATCCAAAATATTTACAAGAAATGCTGACCTCAGGCCAATGGATATTGCAGCAAACAACTGAAAAAGACAAATGGGATTCTGTAACATGGCAGGGCAGTAGTGCAATATCAGAAATTTACGATACATCTGATGATGCAGCGGCAGAAGCAAAATATGAATCAGCTATGGCTGATATTCAAAAGAAAGATAAAGTTCTTGAACTTCGTTTGGAACAGGTTCAAACTCAAGAAAGTGCCGTAGAAAAAGAAATTGATTCCATTAAGCAAACTATAAGTAAGAATATAGAAGACTCATTCGGTACTTTTGCTTAAGTTAAAACATGGTTTTATGTAACCTGCAGGTTCATTATCCTGAGTAAGAATTTTATTACTAATTTCGATATTTGACCAATTAAGCTGATTAAGCAGATATTTAACGGCAAAACTTCTTGCCTCCATATTAGAATCTGCGATTTTAACGACTAAACATTCTTTTGTATTAAGATTAACGACAACACATAAACCTCCCGCCCCAACTTTTGCAATAAGGTTTTTATTCTCACTGATTATTTCCGTATCTAACCTGCCTTTTCCACCTATTATTAAAGGGTTATTAAGAAATGCATAGGTAATTTTTTCGTATTTTTTATCTGTGAATAAATTAAGAAACCCTTTTCCTAAAGCTTCCAGACTTGTAGCAATAACCGGAAGTCCGCATCCGTCTTTACTTAATATATAATCATTATCTTTTATCCTGCATAATTCACATACTTTTTTAATTACTATTTCTGTTAAAGGATGATTTATATCTTTATAATTTGAAATATCGAAATTCAAATGTCTGCAAACGGCTAACATTGCAGCGTGTTTGCCTGAACAATTATTATGTATTTTCCTAACGGGCAGATTCTCTTTTATCAATCTCTTTTGTTCTTCTTTACTTAAAGGGAGATGCTCGGGACATAAAAGATTTTTTTCTTCACAACCTATTTTATTTAAAAATGATAAAACAAGTTCTTGATGAATTAAATCACCGCAATGAGATGCGCAGGCAACTGCAATTTCTTTTTCCGAGAGATTATATTTTATATCGAGATTATAGTCCGTTAATAAAGAAGCTTGTAACGGTTTCATGCACGAACGATGATAAAATTTATATTGTTTGTCATCTCCTATTTTATACAAGATTTTTTCTTTATTCATATATAATATTATTCCGAAATGAACCTGCTCAATAAGTCCGTTTCGTTCATACTCAATAAGTCTTGTATAATTACAATCTGTCAAATTCATAATTATATTTTATATTAAACAAAATATAACTCCTACAGCGTGCGTATGATGTGATAAAAAATATAACTATGTATAATAAAAAAGTATTTTAGAATAGACTGATAGTGTCTGTAGTTAAGAGGGTTAAAATGCAGCTTTTCGAAGTAAAAAATGATATCGCAAAAATATTATATAATCCGGAAGAAAATCATCTTTTGCCTTCAGATTTTCTTTTAATAGAAGATTCAAATCAAAAACTTATTGCACAAATATTAACTACCCAAACAACAGACTCCGGAGAATCTAATTTGTCTACTGTCAGACTTGCCCTTTCTATTGACAAAGAAGACAATGTATCTTTATATAACGGTTATATTCCGGCTAAAAACAGTAAAATTTTATATATCAATTCAGATGAAATTATAGAATTTATAAAAGGAACCGGTATAAATATTTATTTCGGAAATCTTTCTAATTATCCTGCATATTATGTAAAACCTTCAATATCTTTTTTGAATGAATACCTTTATATTCAATCTGACAGAGACGATGAAACAGAAACAATAAATTATAATATTTTAAAAGAGTTACAAAATAAAAAACAAAATGTAATTTTAATCGATTTTGATGGAAAATATGATATTGATAATTGTATAAGATTGAAAGCCGGTTCTGATTTTAAGCTTCCTCTTAATATTGAAGCATTTAATACTATTTTGGATTATGATACTGTTGATTGTTCTATAGAAGAAAAAACAATAATACAAAGTATTATTCTTGAAGTCAGAGAATATATAAGTACATTAAATGAAAAATTTCTCCCGTTTAATCTGTTTAAAAAGGTGGTAAATGAAGAGTTTATAACATCACCTAGTTATGGATTAATGTATTTCAGAAACAAATTGTGGGAATATGGTCAAGATGGTCTTTTTGCAGAGAACAGTGCTCAATTTGATGTATTGAACTCTGCATTGAAGGAATCAAAAACGATTGTTATTGATGCATCTAATATACATGATAAATGGCATAGACTTATTATTCAGACCGTATGTAATTTCTTAAAAGAAAAATGCTATTTTATAGTTTCTCTTGAAGGTATTAAGACGGATAAAAAATTCATAATTAATCTGTATAGAAATACGAATATTACCCCCGTTATTTCAACAACATATACATCGCCTTCAAGAAAAATATTAAAATCAATATGCAGAAATCAGGTTCTTTGCAGACCTTCTTCTATATTGGATGAAGATGAGAAATATACGGTTTTATTAAAACGTATTAATGAAGATGAAATGATTTTGTACGGTCAGACTACTCTTTATTTACCTATTCCCGTTCAGTTAAAATTATTTACGGACTCAACCGCAGATGATTTAATCGAATATGAAATAAAAAAAGATGTTGATAAACTTTTATCTTCTTCTCAAACGGTAATTCCGACCGAGGCTGTTGTACAGGAATTAACATCGGAATATATCCCTAACAATTATACAATTATTGAAGAGGATGATTTAACCGATTCCGATTTGGATTTTCTTGATGAAGAAGTATATAATTCTGATCCTCAAACAGAAACCGTAACAGATATTGATGCAGAACAAATTCATTATGAGCTGTTTAATCCCGTTGAGGAAAATGCGCAAAAAACTTCTGCTGAAAATATTACGTCAGATGAAAATAATATTCAAAATTATGAAGATGACGAAAACGCTGAAAATGGCGATAATATTGATAATTTAGATATTGATAATGATTCTGATATTAAAGATACTGCAAATGAAGAAGAATATATTCTTGAAAATTCAGATGATGATTCAGATATTGAAGAGTACACAGAATATGAGGAAGCTGAACCGGTTGAAAAATATGAGGACAATGATTCTTCCGATAATATTGAATCAGATATAAATATTGATGACGAAACAAAAGAGAATGATAATATTTCTAAAGAAGATAATGCATCAGAAGAAGTAAAAGAAGAAATTCAAGATGAAGTAGAAGAAGATGTTCAAGGAGATGTTCAAGAAGAAATTCAAGAAGAAGTAGAGGAAGATGTTCAAGATGAAGTTCAAGATATAAATGACAATTATAGCGTAAATGACAGTGAAAACGAAGCTCAAATTTCTAATAAGGAAGTAGAATTAGAAAATGAAAATGAAAATGAAATTCTTCCTCCTAAGCTAAAAGAAAAAATTAATTTAAATAATACAAAAGAGATTCCGATATATGAAACAGAGATGTCTCAAACTCCATCAATGCAAGAATTTCCTTTTAAAGTCGGAGATGTTGTATATCACCCAAAACACGGTAAAGGGGTAGTTGAAGGTTTTGCTAATTACAGTAATAAAATATTATTCTGTCAGATAGAATTTGAGAATGTGGGAAGAAGAATCTTAGATCCCAGAATTGCGGGAATAGAAAAAGTATAAAAAAAACAGGCTCTATTAAGAGCCTGTTTTTTTTATTAATTATATAGAATTGAGTCTTTCAAGAGCTTTGTTTGCTGATTCTTGGACATTTACATCTTCATCTGTTTTAGCGAGATCGAAGATAGTTTTCAAATCATCTTTATATTCTGGTCTTTGGATATGTGATAGAGCAGCTAAAGCCCCTACTCTTAATTTTGGATTTTGATTAGATTTAGCGGTATCAATAACTAAATCAATATAAGGTAATTCACTAAGTTCAAGAGCTTTGCCATTCTTTTTCTCAAGTTCGTTATTTAATCTTTCCTGCATAAATGCGATGGTATATAAAGAACATTGTTTATTGATTTCAGCTTCTTCAAGAGGAGAAGGAGTTGTAGCTTTAACTTTTTCTTCTTCCGATAGTTCATTTTCAGGTTTTTGTCTTAATTCAAGAACTTCCGGAGAAGGACCTTCAAGTGAAGAAGTATCTTTATTAATAATATCAACTAATGCATCGAATATTTGAGTATCAAGAAGCAAAGGAGCTAATGTATCATCATTTCTTATTATTGTTGCAATTTCTTCAATAGCCGCTTTTTGTGCTTTTAAATCATCAGTTTTTAATTTAGCTGCAAAAGACTCTGGAGTTTGAGTTGTATCGGGAGTCATAGGAGTATCAACTACCGGAGCTGCTGCTTGAGGAGCTTCCGTTTGAACCTGTGATTGAATTTGCGGCTGTGGTACCGGAGCTGCTGGCGTTTGAATTTCCGGTGTTACAGAAACAGCTTGAGGAGTAAATGTTTGTCCTTGAGGATTTAATATTCTGGTATTTACACCGTTATATTGTGAATTTTGGTTTGGAATATAATAATTAGCAGGGATTGTCATATTTCCTTGCGGAGCAATTCCTTGTCCTTGCGGATTTATAATCTCAATATTTACACCATTGTATTGAGGCTGACCTAAAGGAGCATAACAGCTTCCTGTAGGATAGTTATATATTGTACCTGAATTTTGTGCCGGCTGAGTTTGAACATAATTATTTGCACCTTGTTGATAATTTGCTTCAGTAGGCTGCTGAGCATTTATATATTGTAAATTTGGTGCTTGTATCATCATTTACTCCTTACTAATACTAAATTACTATTAACATGTGCTAATGTACATTATTTCTAAATCATCTAAAATTTAAAAATTGCTATCTTGATAAAACAGTTTTAATTTTTAATATTACATTTGTTCTAAAATTCTTTGATATCATAGTAAAAGACCTGTTTACAAAAATTAATATATTAAATCTGTTTATGTTATGTAAAATTTTTTTTATTTAATGTAAAATAAATCATGTGGAGAGTTATCAGATTAGGGTATGAGCACAGATAATAATACGGTAAAAAAATTTAATATAAAAGACTATCATGAACTGATAGAAACGCTTGCAAAGGTCGAGTACAAAAAATTATCCGCAAAACACTTGATTGATTTTTCAGAATTGGAAAATATAGGAACTCAGGTTGTTCATAAATTATGTGCAAATGTACCGCCTGATACCTACAATAAGTCTTACATATCAACTGCAATCAAATGGGCAATCAGAAATGAAGTGAGAAGAAGATATAAGTGGTATGTTTTGAAAAACAGACAAGAATCTTATGTCGATGAGGAAAATCAAGATAATATAAGAGAAGCGGTTTATAAAACAATTCTTTCCGTTGATGAAATGGCGGAGGGTGATAATCCTACACAGATAAGAGACGTAAAAAGAAATCCGGAAGAAAAAGTTCTTTTTCATGAATTGAGTGAAAGTATTAAGGCTGCAATAAAAAATCTGCCGCCCAGAGAAAGAGAATTAATCGAGTATAAGTTCTTCAACGATAAAAAATTAAGAGAAATATCTGATGAATTTAATCTTTCACCATCCAGAATTTCCAGAATTATACAATCGGGTTTAAATAAAATAAGAAAAGAATTAGTTAAACAAAACTTAGTATGAAACAATGCGTAAGGCATTGTTTTTTTGTTGAAAAGGAGAAAAAATGTCAAAGTTAATAAGCGGAATTATGTCATATATATTACCACCTTCAAATGATTTATTTTATTCACTGTTTGAAGAAGGTACAAAATCCTGTAAACAGGCGGCGGAATTATTTAACAGAATTATGCAGGAAGGCATAAATGAAGAACATATTGCACTTGCAAGACAATATAAGCATGCAAGTAATAAAAATATTAAAAAAACTCTCGAGGTTTTGGATACATCATTTATAACTCCGATTGACAGAGAAGATATACAGACAATATCGTCTTTATTAAATAAAATTACCAAAAAGATAACCAAGGCTTGTTTAAATTTAAAAGTATACAATTTAGAATGTTACACAGATAATTTGAAGCATCAGGCACAAACTTTAATAGCGGCTACAAATGAACTTGAGCAAATTTTTTCAAATTTTAAGAAACCTACAATCTCAGACATGACTGCCAGAAATTTAAAAATGAAAGAAATAGAAACAAGAGGCGATGAAATACTCTACAGCGCAACAGAAGCTTTATTTTCAGGAAAATATGATGCACTTAATGTTATAAAATTAAGAGACTTACACAAAGATTTAGAAAGTGCTTTGGATTCGTGTTATTCCGTTTCCGATGCGGTTGTTAGTGTTGTTTTAAAGTTAAGTTAGTGAGAATCGGGTAGGAAAATGATTACAACAACTGTATTATTGATAGCTGTAATAATAGTAGCGCTTGCATTTGATTATATAAACGGATTTCATGACTGTGCAAATTCGATAGCATCCGTGGTATCAACAAAGGTTTTATCACCGAGGCAGGCTGTATTATATGGTGCAACAATGGAGTGTACGGGCGCATTACTCGGAGTAAATGTCGCAAAAACAATAGGCTCCGGAATTATATCTTCTGATACCATAACACTGCAGGTAATATTATGTGCTTTAATTACGGCTGTTATATGGAATCTGATAACGTGGTGGTTTGGTCTTCCTTCCAGTTCTTCACATGCTCTAATCGGAGGACTTTTGGGTTCTGCATTTGTTCATGCAGGATTAGATCCTATTAATTTTACTCTTCTTATAGAAAAGGTTATTGTACCTATGTTTGCTTCTCCTGTTGTCGGATTTACTGTCGGATTCCTTGTTATGTGTTCTTTTTTAAGACTGTTTTATAAAATTAAACCTGATGTTATTAACAGGCGGTTTAAGAGGGTTCAAATATTTGCATCAGGATTAATGGCATTAAGTCATGGATTGAATGATGCACAAAAAACAATGGGTGTCATAACAATGGCGCTTGTTACGGGTGGATTGATTACAATGGAGCCTGATAATTTTTATATACCTATATATGTTAAATTGACATGTGCAATAACAATGGCACTTGGGACAATGTCCGGCGGATGGAAAATAATAAAAACGATGGGCAGCAAAATAATTAAATTAAAGCCTATATCTGGAGCTGCTGCGGATTTTTCGGCTTCTTCAATTGTTTTACTTGCTTCAGTCGCCGGTATTCCTTTGAGTACGACTCATGTTGTTTCAACTGCAATAATGGGCGTAGGTACAGCTATAAAGGGTTCGTCAGTAAGAACAAATATTATAGGGAATATTGTTACAGCTTGGGTTTTAACAATTCCTTGCTGTATAATAATGTCATTGATAATATATACATTGTTAAAACATATACCGCATTAATTGAAAGAAGGTAAAAATGGCTTTAAAATCTATACAATTCAAAACGGAAGGCACATGCAGCGCCATGATTAATGTTGTTATTGAAGATAATAAAATTTATGATGTTGAATTTGTCGGCGGTTGTTCCGGAAATTTGCTGGGAATCAGAGAATTAATAAAAGGCATGGATATTGATTCCGTTATTTCTAAGCTTCAAGGTATTACATGCGGTTCAAAACCTACAAGCTGTCCTGACCAACTTGCCAAATGCTTAATTGAATTTAAGAAGAAAACTTTAGAAAACGTTTAAAAATAATTTTTATTATAAAATAATATAAAAGAATATAGAGGAATAAAGTGTCATTAGAGTTAGAAAATAAACAAGGATTAATAGCGGGAAACGGACAGCTCCCTGTTCAGCTTGCTAAAAATGCAAGAGATAACGGTTTTGAAGTAATTGCTGTTTCTTTGTCGTCTGATAACAAAAATGACCTTAAAAAATACTGTTCTAAAGTATATGATTGTGCTCCCGGTGAAGTATTAAAAATAAAAAACATTTTATTGGATGAGAAAATAAAACAGTTAACGTTTATAGGCAAAGTTTCAAAAAGCCTTGTTGTAAAACGTCCGAGATTTGATTCATTGGCAATTGAATTTTTAAAACAAGCAAAAAGATTAAATGATGATGCAATAATGCTGTTTTTAGTTGATGAGCTTGCCAAAATCGGGATTACTGTTCTTGACCAGACTATTTTTATTAAGAACTTAATGGTTCCGAGAGGTGTTCTCGGTAAAATACAGCCGACCGAAGCTATGATATCAGATGTTGAATACGGATACAAGATTGCTAAAGAAATGGGTGAACTTGATATCGGACAGTCTGTTGTTATTAAAGACAGAATGATTATGGCTATTGAAGCTATTGAAGGTACAGATAAGTGTATTAAACGCGGCTGTAAATTAGGCAAAAAAGATTCTGTTATTGTTAAAGTTTCTAAACCAAATCAAGATAAAAGGTTTGATATTCCCGCTTTCGGATTAAATACGCTTAAGACAATGAAAAAATATAAAGCAAAACTTATTGCTGTTGAAGCAAATGAAACCATTCTTGTTGATCATAAAAAAACAATTGAGTATGCTGATAAAAATAATATTATTGTAATGGCAGTATGAAAAAATTATTTATAATAACAGGTGAATATTCAGGGGATAAACATGCTTCGGATGTTGTAAAAGAGCTGAAAAAAATTAATCCCGATATTGAAATTGAAGCGGTAGGTGGCGAAAATCTCAGAAAACAGGGTGTAAAGTTGTTTTGTGATCATTCTAAAATGTCTGCTATGGGGTTTAATTTTAAAATAATTATGAATCATATTACACTAGGGAAAAGGCTTGCTAAATACTTAAAGGATGAATATAAGCCTGATATGGTGCTTCTAACTGATTATGGCGGTTTTAATTTAAATCTGTCAAAGGTCATTTCAAAATACGGTTTTAAAATATATTATTATATTCCGCCTCAAATATGGGCTTCAAGAAGCTGGCGGATAAATACGGTTAAAAAACATATTAATAAAGTTCTTGCTATATTCCCTTTTGAAAAAGAAATGTATGAAAAAAAAGGGATAGAAGTTGAATTTGTGGGACATCCTTTATTATCCCAGCTGCCCGAGAAATCAGATAAAAATATATGCTTTGAAAACTTTGGTTTTGATAAAAATAAAAAACTAATATCAATATTTCCGGGGTCAAGAGTTTTTGAGATTAATAATTTATTAAAATTGTTTTTGGATTCTGCAAGATTAATAAAAAAACAATATAATGATGTGGAATTCGCACTTTGCCAAGCGCCAACAATAAATGATGATTTGATTTTTCCTGTTTTAAAGGAGTATGAAGATTTAAATATAAAGGTACTAAAACAAAAAAATTATGAACTTTTATCTGTATCCGATGCATTAATTCTGGCTTCGGGAACGGTTGCTTTAGAAGCTGCACTGTATGAAACACCTATGATTATCAGTTATAAAGGACCATGGTTCTTATATTTTATCTACAGGCTTGTAAGGTGTATAAAAAGGGTATCACTTCCCAATATAATTCTCGATAAAGACATAGTTCCGGAATTAATTCAGATGAAGGCAAAATCCGACTTAATTGCCGAATATATTTTAAAAATTTTAAATGACGAAAATTACAGAGAAGAAATGTTAAAATATTTGAAAAATGTTAAGCAAAAATTAAATGTATCCCATGCTGCAGAAAAAGTCGCAAGTATAATAGCGGCAGATATTTAAGTGTAATATTTTTATTATTATTTAAAAAATAAGTCAAATATGTTAAGATAGAACTGTAACAATTTTTTACAAAAAAGCAAAAAAATCAATTTATAGATTTATAATAAAACGTATTGGAAAAAAGTAATGCAAAAAGAAACTAAAATATCTAAGATATATCCGAAAGATAGTTCTCTTCCCGAATCAAAAAAAATAACGAATCCTATAGATAACAGCGGCTTAATAGCCAAAATAAATGTTTTGGGCAGCGGAATGAATCCCGTTAAATTAACAAACGGGCTTGTTCACCATACGGAAAAATCCTACGGAGCAATTGATTATGTCGAGTTTATGAAGGATATTAATGACATAATCAAAAACCATAAAGATTTAAAAGATACATTAAATTCATTTCACAATCTGTTTATGAACAGATTAAACTGTGCATACACTGCGTTGGGAATTATAAATGATACATCTTCAACAATTAACATTAAGTTATTGGATAAAGGTTCTAATGTGTATTCATTTAAAGTATTTATGAATGACACTGAAAATGAAATAATAAAAGCCATAAATTCATCACAAATGTTAATATCAAATAATTCTTCATTTTTGAATGTTCCTTCATTGACAAATGTACCTTCAGTTATTATTCCCATAGTAAATAAGGGTAAAAATATATGCGTTGCAATAGCCAGCGATTATAATATATATAATCACATAATATTATATCAAATAGCTTCATCTACATTAGGATTGCTGGTAGAAAACGATTCTCTATTGGAAAAAGTAACTCAGAGTTCAAATATGGACGGGCTTACAAATCTGTATTCACACAGGAGATTTCATGAACTGCTGTCTCAGGAACTGTCCTATGCGGATTCAAGTAAAACAAAAGTTTCCGTGCTTATATTTGATATAAACGATATGTGTCAAATCAACAGAGAATACGGTCATTCAAAAGGTGATGAAGTAATAAAAGTTGTAGCGAATAAAATTAATGAAAATATAAAAAAGCATGATATAGCGGCAAGATACGGCGGTGATAAAATATCTGTTATTTTAAGAAATACAAATGCAGAAGAAGCCAAGTATATGGCTGAGTATTTGACCTATATTTTATCTTGCTGTCTTGTTGATGATATAGGACCGGTTAATAAACTATCCGTAGGTATTGCAACATATCCCGATGATTCAATGGACAAAGAAAAACTATTGATTTTAGCTGAGCAGGCTGTTCTTGTATCAAAAACAAAAGGATATAAAAACGGTATTTCAACGATTGTTTCTACACAGGATTATGATTTCTGGGATGATGCAGCTTTGAATTCATTTGCCACTGTTATGGCAAAAAGACATTCACAGCTTGGTATTAATTTTGAAGAAGCATTGGTAGAACAGTTCCAGAACGAAAATATACTTTCTCAAAATCACTTGATAGAGGTTGTAACCTCATTAGCAAGTGCAATAGATGCAAAAGATAAATATACAAAAGACCATTCATCTTCTGTTTCAAGGTATTCCGTAGCTTTAGCAAGGGCAATAAATCTTCCCGATAAGGAAATTGAAAGAATAAAATTGGGAGCATTGCTGCATGATATTGGTAAAATCGGCATACCTGAAGATGTTTTATTGAAACCTTCCAAATTAACAGATGATGAATTTAAAGTAATACAACAGCATCCGTCAATAGGTGTTGAAAAAATATTAGAACCGAATCCTTTGTTGCATGATCTTATTCCGATAGTAAAATATCACCATGAACAGTGGGATGGGAATGGTTATCCTTGCAGATTAAAAGGTGAAGAAATCCCGCTTGCGGCAAGAATTGTTGCTATAGCTGATACATATCATGCACTGATAAGCGACAGACCGTACAGAAAAGGACTTGGTGTAGAAAAAGCCTGCCAGATTCTTGAAGAAGGCGCAGGTATACAATGGGATAAAGAACTTGTAAGACAATTTATTGCCATTGCACCTTCACTCGCTACTAAAATTTAGATTTTATATAGTAGGGAAGTTCTTTATTAATATCAAGTTTTTTTGCGGTATCTGAAAATATTTTTGATTTAAAGATATTATTTCTTGCAAGAAAATAGTTCAGACTGACTGATAAGACACCAAGACCGTACCTGCAAGAGCGAGAAAAGTTTATAGAGGAAGCTTCCGGAAAATACTTAGTCGGACAGCTTATCTCACCTATTTTATATCCATAGTAGCAGATAAGAGCAAGCATTTCATTGTCAAAAACAAAATCATCACTGCAAGATTCCAGAGGTAAATTTTCAAGTATTTGTCTTGTAAATCCTCTGAAACCGGTGTGGTATTCTGACAAATGATGCCTGAGAAACAGATTTTCAAATGCTGTGAGAAATTTATTTGCTATATATTTATATAACGGCATACCGCCTTCAAGAGCATTGGATAACATTCTTGAAGCTATTACTGCATCATACTCTCCGAATGCCAGCATGGAAGCTATTGCAGGTATTAGCTTAGGTGTATATTGATAATCAGGATGAAGCATTATTATAATATCCGCATCAGTTTGCAGAGCTGCCGTGTAGCAGGATTTTTGATTCGCTCCATACCCTTTGTTTTCAGAATGCGCTATTGTTTTTATATTTAAATCCAATGCTATATCTTTAGTATTATCTATAGATTTATCATCGGTCAATATAATCTCATCAACGATTTCTTTATATATTTCATTATATGTTTGTTTTAATGTTTTTTCCGCATTATATGCGGGCATTACAACTACTATTTTCTTTTTATTCAGCATTTACTTATTATATTCTATTTTCTTAATTTTAGGTATATTATATCTATTGTTAACTTTTGTAAAAATATGATATAATTAAATAAAGTTTAGTCAGAAAGAAGTCGATTCAGACAATGTATGTTTGGTGATAGTTAATGAGTTCCTGTGAATTAAATCAAAGTTTAGATTTAGTATTAAGCTTCTTAGATAAAGAAGATAAATATACTGTACTCATTGTTGATGACGAGGAAAACAATCTACAGCTTTTAAAGAGAACATTCAGAGGACAGTATAATTTGTTAACCGCACACAGCGGTGTGGAAGCATTAGAGGTAGTAAAACAGTACGGGGATCAAATTTCATTAATAGTAAGCGACCAAAAAATGCCGCAAATGGAAGGTACTGAATTCTTAAGAAAAGTACGTGAAACAAATCCTCAAATAATAAAAATTTTGCTGACAGGACATGTTGATACTGATATTCTTGTTTCAGCGATAAATGATTGTGATTTATTTCAGTATATTCTAAAACCTTTTGAACCGGAAGAACTTAAAATAGCCGTTGACAGAGGTATTACTAAATATTCTTTATCCAGTAATAATAAAATGTTATACAATGAACTACGAGATTTGTTTTATAAAACAATCAGATCAATTTCAAACTCACTGGATGCAAAAGATGCATATACAAACGGCCACTCTTTAAGGGTAACATTATATTCAATGATTTTGGCACGAAAATTGAATTTTGATAAAACATATTTGGAAGATATAGAAATAGCCGGACTTTTACACGATATAGGAAAAATTGCAATGCCCCAAAGTATTTTGTGTAAAAATGGGCGGTTGACTGATGAAGAATTCATAGTAATGAAATCACATCCTACAATCGGCGCTAAAATTGTATTAAACATAAAAAAATTACAAACTATTTCCTCATGGGTAAAAACACATCATGAAAAGTGGGATGGAACAGGGTATCCTGACGGATTAAAAGGTGAAGAAATCCCGATAGCGGGAAGAATAATAGCCTTAGCTGATACTTATGATGCTATGACTTCTACAAGACCATACAGGAAGGCGCTTCCTCATGAAATTGCCATATCTGAAATAAAAAAATGGGCAGGTGTCCAATTTGACCCAAAACTGGCAGAGCTTTTTGTTTCTTTGGAAAAAGAAATTGATGAGGCAAGAAAAAATCCTGAAGCTGCTTATGAAAAATATTCTCTTTTGGGTAAAAATATTGATTTTAAAATTACGTCAGAGGCTTCTACTCAAGCGAGTTAACTGATATTTTAATGCAATCGTTGAATTGTTTTTCAAGAGTTTGGGTCATATCATTTGATGCATTAATCCAGAAATTGGAATTTGCGAGAATTTTTGTTTCTGTTCCGTTATCCGTAGTTTTTATTACTAACGGGTCGGTTCCTTTAAAATTTGCAATCAAATCTTTTATTGCAATAAGCTTTTCAAACGGGATTTCATCTGTCAGTGTAATAGTAACGATATTACTGTTTTCAACTGGTTTAACATTCTCAACTATTATTTGAGCCGAATTTTCATCACGTTTTTGATATTTACCTGATATTATAACTTTTTTTTCTTGTTCAATCAGGGAATTATAATTTTGCAGAGTTTTGTGAAATGCAACAAAATCTATTTCGCCTGTTAAATCTTCTATTTTTCCTGCTTTTAGAAATTTTGTCGGATCTTTTTTTGTAGCTATTTGTCTTACTGAGGTTAATAGTCCGCAAACGGTAACATAAGTGTCGTTTGCTATATCTTCAAGCTCATTAATATTATGAGTGGTTAAAAAGGGCAGTTTGTCTCTTATAGCTTCCAACGGGTGGCTGGTTACGTAGAATCCCAAATATTCTTTTTCAAATTCTTGTATTTCTTTATCGGTGAATTCTTCATCACTGCCAAAGAGTTCAAAAGATTGCATTTGGTAACTGTTTCCTGTTGAGTTGCCTGTTAATCCCGCAAATAAACTTACCTGCCCTAGTTCTCTTGCTTGAGTTTCTTTTGCAGCGGCATTTAGAATATTATCTATATTATTAAACAGTTTTTTCCTTGAAGGCTCAAGACAAGTCATAGCTCCGGCTTTTGTTAAATTTTCCATTGCTTTTCTGTTAATGAACTTAGGATTAATTCTTTGAGTAAAATCGGCAATAGACCTAAATTCACCGTTCTTTTTTCGTTCTTCTTCAATTTCTTTCAGAACGGCTTCTCCTATACCTTTTATGGAATTTAGCCCAAACCTGATATTATTACCGTCAGGAGTGAATTCTGAATTAGATTTATTGATGTCCGGAGGCAGTACTTTTATACCTGATTTTTGTGCTTCGGTTATATACAATTGTATTTTTTCAAGGTCGTCTTTTGAATTTGAAAGCATTGCACATATATATTCAACGGGGTAATGTGCTTTTAAATAAGCTGTTTGGTATGCCACAAAAGCGTAGCAGGCAGAGTGAGCACGGTTAAAACAGTAAGCTGCAAAACTTCCTATCTGATCAAACAGCTCTTTTGCATCTTCCTGTCTCATGCCTTTACTTATACATTTTTCTATAAACGGGCCTTCAAGTTTAACCAAGTCTTCGGGATGTTTTTTTGCCATTATACGGCGTACTCCGTCCGCACCGCCGAGTGTATAATCGGCAAGAACCTGAAATATTTGCATAATCTGCTCTTGATACACCATTGTACCGTATGTATCTTTTAATATATTTTCCAGTAAGGGATGTGCGTAAGTAACTTTTTGTCTTCCGTGTTTTCTTTCAACAAAGTTTTCTACCATTCCAGAACCCAATGGCCCCGGTCTAAAGAGTGCAACAAGAGCGCCTAAATCTTCAAAAACGGTAGGCTTTAAATCTTTTACAAGTTTTTTCATGCCTGATGATTCTAACTGGAACACTCCATCCGTATCACCCGCCGATAGCATTTTAAAAGTTTTTTCATCATCCAGAGGTATTCGATTTATATCAATATCTATGCCGTGGCGTTCTTTTATCATATTTAGCGTTTGTACAATGATTGTAAGGTTTTTCAGTCCCAAAAAGTCCATTTTTAACAGACCGATTTTTTCGCAGTCTTCCTTAGGGTATTCCGTTATTACATTTCCTTCTTTTGCATACTGAACGGGAACTATTTCATCAAGCGGTTGATGAGATATTATTACACCTGCTGCGTGCATGCCTGTATTTTGTTTTATCCCTTCAATATTTATTGCTTCATCTATAATCTCTCTGATTAGAGCATCTTCTTCATATACTTTTTTCAAGTCGGGAGATACTTCAAGTGCCTTGCCGATTGTCATACCGACTTCAGACGGCACGTATTGGCTTACTCTGTTTGATATTTCAAACGGAAGGTTCATTACTCTCGCAACGGCTTTTATTGCAGCTTTTGCTGACAATGTGCCAAATGTAATAATTTGGCAGACCTTATCTTTTCCGTATTTTTCCGTTACGTAATCAATTACACGTTCTCTGCCGTCGCCGAAATCTATATCGACATCAGGCATGCTTATACGTTCGGGGTTTAAAAATCTTTCAAACAAAAGATGATGCTCTATGGGGTCTAAGTCTGTAATACCAAGGGCGTATGCGACTAAACTGCCAGCAGCGGAGCCTCTGCCGGGGCCGACGGGAACCCCGTGTGTTTTTGCATATTTTATAAAATCCCATACTATTAAGAAGTATGCATCAAATCCCATTTTATTAATAATGCCGAGTTCATACTTATATCTTTCTTCTATCTCGGGTGTAATTGTTTCATACCTTTCATCAAGTCCTTTTCTTACAAGAAAATCAAGGTATGATGCGATAGTATGATTTGAAGGAACGTCAAATGAAGGCAGAATGTTTTCGCCCATTTTTATAATAACGTGGCATTTATCAGCGATTACGGCCGTATTTTCTATTGCCTGTTCAAATGTTTCACTGTCGAGCCATTTAAATGATTCTCTTAATTCCTCAGGTGTTTTTACATAAAATTCATTGTTATGGAATCTGAAACGGTTTTCTTCTTCTTTTAAAGCGTTTGTTTGAATACATAGCAGCGTATCATGCCAAGAAGCATCTTCTTTTCTTAAATAGTGGCTGTCATTTGTAATAACAAGCGGGATATCCAGTTCTTTTGCTATTTCAATTAAAGTCGGATTAGAGCGTTTCTGCTCATCAAGTCCGTGGTCTTGAAGTTCTATATAATAGTCATCTTTAAAAAGATTTTTATACCATTTTGCCGTTTCAACGGCGTTTTCTCTGCTGCTGTACAAAACATTCTGCGCAAGTTCTCCTTGAAGGCAGGCGGATAAGCATATCAGACCTTCAGAGTGCTTTTCTAGTATTTCTCTGTTGATTCTGGGCTTATAATAAAATCCGTCTATGTGTGCTATACTTACCAGTTTAACTAAGTTCTGATATCCTGTGTTGTTCTTTGCAAGTAATACCAAGTGATACAGTTCTCTGTTTGTGTTGTCCTTTTTTGTAATATCACCGTGTAATACATAAAATTCACAGCCCAAAATAATCTTAAATTGAGCATCTTTTGCCAGTCTGTATAATTCTATGGCACCATACATAACCCCGTGGTCGGTAACGGCAACGGCTTCAAAATTATTTTCCTGAGCAAACTTAATCAGTTCTTTATTTCTGATTGCCCCATCCAGTAAACTGTACTCACTGTGCACATGTAAAGGCACATAACGCATTTGTCCGTATCCCTTTATCCCAACTTACATTTATAATTTATCACAATTCTTTTATCATTGTAAATTAAAGATGTTGTTATGTTACGATTTTTGCAAGCATTTTTTCATTATCAAAAATATTTGTTAATATAATTTTTTGCTTGGTATCTTTATATAAATCTTTATCGTCAATGAGTACATTAATATAATTTTTTGTAACTCCTTTCAATAGATTCGTTTTTTTATCTCGTTTTTTTTCTATAATTACTTCATTTTCGGTATTTAAATTGTCTGTTAAAAATTTTTTTAATTTATTATCCGATATTTGCTGAATTAAAGAGGCCCTTCGTTTTTTTTCTTCTTGAGTAACCTGATTAGGCAATTTATCTGCTATTGTTCCTTTTCTTCTCGAATATGGAAATACGTGTATTCTGCTTAAATTTATGCCGTTCAAATTATTTCTTGTAATTTCAAAATCTTCACATGTTTCATCAGGAAATCCGACTATGATATCACTTCCGATAAAAGCATTTTTAAACTTGGAATTTATAGTGTCAACAAGATTTTTTATATCTTCTGATGTATAGTTTCTGTTCATATTTTTAAGAGTTTTATCACATACGGATTGCAGTGATAAATGAAAATGAGGACAAAATTTTGTTGATTTTGATAAAAAGTCTATAAAATCGTAATCCAGTTCCAGAGGATTTAATGAACCTAAGCGGTATCTTTTAATATTTGTTTTTTCAATTTCTTCGATAAGATTTTTAAGAGTTTTCTTATCTTTAAAATCCTGCCCCCACTGTCCTATATGAATGCCCGTTAAAACCGTTTCATAATATCCTTCATCAGCAAATATGTTAATTTGTTCTACAATATTTTTAATTGAATTTGAACGGTTTTTACCTCTTGCAAAAGGTATTGTACAATAACTGCACCTGTTATTACAGCCGTCTTGTATTTTAACCGAGGCTCTTGTTCTGCTTGTTTGGTGCAGCGTTTTATATCTGAAATCATCATGAGAAAATATATCCGATACTTTATAATTGCATTTTGATTTCAAAATATCCGCTATATCATTTTTTTCCCAATTACCTATAACAACATCAATAAAGTCTGAACTTAGTAAATCTTCTTTGTTAAGCTGAGCCATACATCCTGTGATAACAGTTGTTACGTCAGGATTTTCCCGTTTTGCCCGTCTTAAATAAGACAAATTTTTACTATCCGCAATATGAGTAACGGAACAGGAATTTAATATATAAAAATCAGCTTCTTGTATTCTATCAGTTTCCCAAAAACCGTTATTAATAAGAATTTCAGCAATTAAAGCCGATTCCACCTGATTCGTTTTACAGCCTAATGTTTTAATTATAAATTTTTTCATATAGAAAATAATATATGTAAAAATGATTTATTTTTCAAATTCTTCTAATTTTAATTTTAAGTATCTGTATTTGAATTTTTTATTTCTATATTTTAATTTACCCCCCCCACAAAGAGATTAGAGATAAATCTGTAATAATAATACTTAAAATAAATTATGTGCCTAATTTTGTATAAACTAAAATATTCTTTTAAGGTATTTTTTATTGTATTTGGAAGGGTATTTTGAAGTGTATTCCGAATTGTATTTTCCATCTGGGTAATTTTCTTGCGCATATAGTTTACGGTTTCGGGGGTGTAGTATAAATCTTCTATAATAGGATAATACAGTTTTGTATTTCCGTTAAATCTTTGAGGGATTGCGGGATTTGTAGGATGAATAAAATTACAATAGATTACATATACGTTTGGAGTCAGTTCTGTTGAATCATACTTATCAATTTGATAATTGGGATTATTAACAATATAAAAGAAATCTATTATTTTATCGGGGTACTTGTTTTGAAGTTTAACCTGCTGTTCAATTAAATAATCATTTTTAAATCCCATATCATAAGCAAAAAATACGAATAAAATACGATTAGATTTATTAATTGAGTTGTATAGCCGTTCCACTCTCCTTAAATATCTTTCCTTAACCTTAGGATATACTTCGCTTATCGGTTTGTCCGCAGGAAAATCATGCTTGTATCTCAAACCTGTTCTTTTATTTATGACACATAAGCTCTTTACATCATCTACCGTATTTCTGCCTTTATTATCAAGGTCTTCAAGTTCAAAAAAGTCCTTAAATCCGTTGATTATTAAATCGACTTTTCCTTCAAGTCCGCCTTTACCGCATATTTCTGGTATAACACCTCCGCACCAGTCAAAAGGAAGAGTTTTCTCCTGCAGATGACATGCTCTTAATGCATTACTGGTTGCACAATGCTCTCCCAAAGAAATAACTAAATCATAATATTTCATATTTTCTGCCTTATAATATTTATGTACGTTTTATATTGTTAATTTTTTTCACCAAGATATTCTTCTAATTTTGATTTTAAAAATTTATATTTATATTTTTTATTTTTATATTTTAATTTACCCCCCCCCACACAAAGAGATTTGAGATAAATCTGTAGTAATAATACTTAAAATAAATAATATGCCTAATTTTGTATAATTTGAAAAAATCTTTTAATTTATTGTTAAAGGTAATTTCTAAATCTGATAATTTCTTGTTTAATTTTGCGGAAATAGAAATCTCACTGTTAAAGTCTTTTTCAAGAGCTGTTAATTTCTTTCTGATAAAATTGATTGTAGCGGGTGTAAAAAAGTTTTCTTCTAATATAGGATAATATAATTTTGTGTTTCCGTTCCAATCTTCAGGACTGACAGTACTTGTCGGATAAATAAAGTTACAGTCGATTCTTATTACCTGCGGTGTGATTTGGTACATATCATATTTGTCAATTTTATAGTTACTGTTATTCATAACGTATAAAAAATCGATAATTTTATCAGGATACTTCTTTTGTAATTTTTCCTGCTGTAAAATTAAAAACTCATTTTCAAAGTTACCTTCTCTTGACATATAAACAAATAAAATACGATGAGAATTGTTAATTACTTCTAAAAGGCGTTTAGCTCTTCTGTCATATTTATTTTTAACTTCAAGATACGAATCTTCAATAGTTTTACTGGAATGGAAATCATGTCTGTATTGCAGACCTGTTCTTTTGTTCACAATCCATAGATTTTTAAAATCATCTTCTTTGTTATTGCCTCGATTTTGTAAATCTTCATATTCAAAAAAATGTTCAAAATTGTTTAAAATAAGATCTACTTTGCCTTCAAGTCCGCCTCTGCCGCACTTTTCAGGAATAACACCTCCTGACCAATCAAATACCATTGAAATATCTTGTAATTTGCATCTTCTCAATGCTGTTGAAGTTATACAATATTGACCTAAAGAAATTGCTACATCGTAATATTTCATATTTATCTCCAATTAATTTTATACTGTGTAAGTATTCTGTTTTTGTATTTTTCTCTTTGAAAATCTGATTCTCGGAACTATTTTTCTTATTAACATATATATACATTGAAGTATAGACAGATTTCTTGCTTGTTTATTATAAATGTGTTCTTTCCAATTTTCTTTCTCTTTTGGCAATAAATATGAATAAATTTCTCTAAATTCTTTTATTCCGAATCCGAATTTATCTTCCAGCTTTTTTTTCATATTTTCATCTTGTAAGAGTTCATATAATTTCTGATTTCCGATAATTTCTCTTGTTGGAATTTGGTCTTTAAAATAATCAAATCTATGGTAATAAGTAAGAGAAGCATAAAAATATGCAATTATAAACGGAATAAATTCAACATCATTTTCTTTAAGAAGTTTTGAATATGTACAGGGACAAAGTTTTTTTACCAAATTAACATTTTTTATTTCAAAAAATATCGGGAGCAGCTCGTATAATTCAAACCAACCTTGTTTACAAGCTTTTGGTGCATTTTTTATACTTGAACTTTGATAATCTGAAATTCTGTAATCTATTATTGATTTATTTATAAAACCTATTTTTTTATTTTTTATTAATGCACTGACCCATAAATGAACATCAAAAAGCATTACAAAAGTTTCATTGGGGATAACCGTATCGAAAAAGTCTTTTTTCACCATTGCCGTGGGGTATGCCAAATGAGAGTACCCTTTGAAAAAAGCCAAAAGGGTTTTTTCTTCATCATTATTAAAATTTACTTTAGGAATATCTTCAGACCATTTTACGTGCAAATCTTCTCTGTTTTCCGATATAAAATCCATATCAGCGAATACCATATCTTTATCAGGATGATTTTCCATATAATCAACAAGAGTTTCAAGACAATCTTCCTTCATAATATCATCTGCGCACAATAATTTTACATATTTACCTTTCATTAACGGTAAAGTTATCTTGAGATTATATCCGCTTCCTCCGCCTAAATTTTCTTTGGCATTTACGTGCTTTATTCTGGCATCTTTATATGAATGAGCTATTATCGGGCAATTGTCAGTTGAATCATGATTGAACAAGAATAATTCCCAATTTTTATATGTTTGATTTATTACGCCGTCAATAGCATCTTTTAAAAATTTTTCATCGTTATAATAAGGAATAAAGACCGAAATTAATGGATTATCCGTCATGGTATATTCTATTTTTTTCCCCCCCCCTATCCTTTAGTTACTCCATGATATTATAAAAAATCCAAATACGCAAAAAAAATGTTTGCAGAGTTTGCAAACATCAAATAAACACGAGGATATTAAGAGAGAGAGTAAAAAAAATTATTTTTTAATCATTTCGCCTGAAAAGGATGATTATTTTTCTCTTAACAGTGCCTCTGTTTTTTTGTTTTTATATCCTTTCTGATATTATTCACACATATATAAAGTTTTTTTTTGTTTATAAATTGCTTTTTTTATTTTTTTAAAGTTAATATAACTTAATAATTAAAATAAAATACTTCTTGACAAGTATCTTGTAAAGTACTTAAAATAACTGTGATATGTGCAGAATAGGTGCAATAAAATCAAAAAAATATTTACACCCGTCGATAGCCTTAAAATTAATGCGCTCACAGCAAAAAGGACATGATAATTCAGGTTTTGCTTTTGTAATGCAGGATTTGGGCGGGATTTTTGCTGCACACAAAGATTTGCCTACTCTATCAATGGCAGCTACCGTTGAAGGTACAAGAAAAGCCGAGGATATACTCCATAATCTCGGTTTTACTCGTGTTCTGCAATGGACACCTGAAATTAATCATCAAAAAGGCTTAAAAATTGAACCTATGCCGAATTATATTTTTGAAACTTTTCAATATCCTAAAAGTCATAAATATGCGACTCAAGAGGAAAAAGAAGAGCTTCTTGTTGATACTGCTCTGCTTTTAAGAAAAGAATTGGATGAAGATAATTCAGGTTTTATGTATTCATTTTGGCCCGATGTTCTTACATTAAAAGAAATAGGAAGCCCAAAGGATATCGGTACATATTTTGGTTTGTGGGATGAAAATGAGGAGTTGTGCGCAAAAGTTATTACTGCACAATGCAGACAAAATACAAATTATGATATTGTCCGTTATGCTGCTCATCCGTTTTTCTTGGAAGGGTATACAATTCTGGCAAACGGTGAAAATACTTTTTTTGAAAAAAACAGAGATTATCAACAGTCTTTATATAAAGCATACATAGGTTTTGAATCGGATTCACAGTGCTTTTTATATACACTTCACTATGTTAATAAAATATTAAATTGGCCTTTAAAATATTATAAACACACAATTACACCTCTTCCTTACGAAGAAATTGAGAAAAGAGAAGACAAAGACGTATTATTAAGGATAAAAGCATCTTTATCTCACCTTGAAATAAACGGGCCTAATACAATTTTAGGCGTTCTTCCCGATGGGAAATTAATGTGTGTATGTGATTCTAAAAAATTAAGACCTGTTGTTGTCGGAAGAACCGATGAAACCGTAATTATGACATCTGAAGTTACGGGTATAAATGATGTATTACCTGATAGGGATACTTCTCTGGATATTTATCCGAATGAAAAAGAAACAATAATAGTAAATGATGATTTGACGGTGGAAAGATGGATGCAGTAAAAATAAATCAATTACATTTGGATGATTTGCCTTGGATTATTGAATATGACGAATCAAAATGTATTCAATGCGGTAAGTGCAGTGCTGTATGCTCTTTTGGTGCTATAAAACCCGTTATTGAAAACAGACGAATACATTCTAACGGGCTTCAAAAACCGTCTTTTAATAAAGTTTTGGTAATTAAACAGCAAATTTCACTTGAAAATTATTGCAGGGGCTGCGGAATGTGTTCAAGAGTATGCCCCAATGGTGCCATAAAAGCTGTTAGAAATTTTAATGACAAATATTCTGTCAGATATAGAGCGGCAAAAGCTGATTCATTTAAAAAAGGCGGTCGTTCAAACTTAAATACGGAAGGAAGAACTCTTGATAAAATAAAAGTGGGCAGAATCTCCCAGATGACAGACCCGTCATTGGATGCTGCCCGTCATCAGTTTGAATTAAGAACTCCTTTTGGCAGAATATTATCAGCAGATAAATTGAACCTTCATAATGAAAACGGGGAAATGAAACTGTCAAATCAGCTGCCGCCAAACAGGTGGATATATCCGGTTATTATGGGAGATATGTCAATAGGTGCGGTTTCATGGCGTATGTGGGAAGCAATGGCTATAGCTACCGCATATTTAAATGAAGTTATGGGTTTGCCTGTCAGAATGTGTACGGGAGAAGGCGGAATCCCCGTGAGACTTTTAAAATCAAAATATGTAAAATATATGATTTTACAAATAGCTTCGGGACATTTCGGCTGGAACAGAATTATTCAGGCAATGCCTGATATGACCGAAGACCCTGCAGGTATACTTATAAAAATCGGTCAGGGCGCAAAACCGGGTGACGGCGGACTTTTAATGGCAAGTAAAGTTGCAAAATACGTGCAGGAAATAAGAGGAGTACCAAGAGCTGACCTGTTAAGTCCTCCTACACATCAAGGCTTATATTCTATTGAAGAGAGCGTTCAGAAGATGTTTTTATCAATGAATGCCGCATTTAATTTTAAAGTTCCCGTTGCAATAAAAGTAGCTGCTTCTGTTACAAGCGTATCTGTTTATAATAACCTTTTAAGAGATCCTTATAATATCGTGGGCGGTTTCTTTATAGACGGCTTAGCAGCAGGTACGGGCGCTGCACATGAAATATCTTTGAACCATACGGGACACCCCATTACATCAAAATTAAGAGACTGCTATCTTGCAGCGGTTCATCAGGGAAGGCAGGGCGAGATTCCTTTATTTGCAGGCGGCGGACTCGGTCAGACGGGAAGCTTTGCCGCTGATGCGTTTAAACTTATTTGCCTCGGAGCAAACGGCGTTTTTACGGGAAGAATGCTTCTTGAAATTGCAGGGTGTATAGGAAATGATACGGGTAAGTGTAATGCCTGCAACTCTGGACTTTGTCCTGCGGGTATTGCTACTCAGGATTTATGTTTGACAAAAAGACTGGATATCGATGCTGTTGCCCAAAATATTGTTAATTATTTTATTGCAACCGATATTGAACTTAAAAAGCTCATGGGTCCTGTCGGAAACTCAACACTCCCTATAGGAAGGTCTGACGCCCTTATAACTGTTGATAAACACGTTGCAAACAGGTTAGATATTCAGTATGTATGTTAATTTTGGAATGTAATTATGAAAAATGAAACGGTAAAAATACAAACTTTAACAGATAATAAAAGAATGTCCACTCAGGAACTCCTGCAGTTAATTAATTCTAAGATTGATGAAGGGTATACTGATTTTGATATTGAAGCGTGCGGTCAGCATAATATAGGCGGTTCTTCCTGGGCATGCGATAAAATATCATCATTAAATTTTAAAATTACAAATCCCGGACAAAGAGTCGGTGCAATGGCGCTTCCCCATACAAATATATATGTTGAAGGTTCAGCTCCAGCCGATGTGGGTTGGCTTAATTCGGGTGCAACTATAGTTGTAAACGGCGACTGCGGTGATACTGCAGCACACTGTGCCGCTGGCGGTAAAATATATGTATCGGGCAGAGTCGGAACACGCTCGGGCGCACTTATGAAACATGACCCTAAATTTGAACTGCCCGAATTCTGGGTTCTTAAAAATACGGGGTCGTTTTCGTTTGAATTTATGGGCGGCGGTATTGGTGTTATTTGCGGCTGGGATTGTGAAGGATACGAGTCTGTTCTCGGCAGCCGCTCTTGTGTCGGTATGGTAGGTGGTACCATATATGTAAGAGGTAATATTTTAAATGTTGCAGATTGTGTTAAAATTGAAAATCTTGACGATAATGATATAGAATTTTTGAAAAACGGTTTAAAAGATTTTTTAAATAAAATTAATCATAATGATTTATACGATAAATTAATTAATTTTGAAGAATGGAAAAAAATAATTCCGCTTCCTTCTAACGTAAAAGAAAAAAGAATAACAGCTTCTGAATTCAGAAAAAATAACTGGATTGAAGGCGGTATTTTCGGTGATTTTATTCATGATGATTTTAAAGTTTTTCCGATGCCTGCCGTTGGAGAGGGCAGAGTAAGAATTCCTAAGTGGAATAGTGAAAACTGTATTGATTGTAAGGTATGTTTAAATAACTGCCCTAATAGTGCCATAGTAGAAAATAATAAATTATACTCTGCCTGTGATGATAAATGTATCGGCTGCGGTATTTGCGCTGCAGTATGTCCTAAAAAATGCTGGGAAATGATTTCAAACAGATGTGAAATTTCTTAAAGCTTTATTTGTATACATTTCTTAATATATATTAATACTTTATTATATTTTTCTAAAGTTTTTTGAAATTATTCCGAATTCTATACTTAAGTATGTACGAATAAGGAGTTTTGTTATGTCGGGAAATAACATTGATAAAACAGGCAAGGGGTATGATTTATTTAAAAGCTATATAAGAGATTTAGGTATTAAAGATGAAGACTTAAATATAAAAGCTGACTTTACTTCAATATTTAAAGAAGCAGATGCCGATGGTAATAATGTATTAGAAGGCGATGAATTAAAAAATTTAAAATCTAAAACCAAAGAATATTTTGAAGGTAAAGTAGATTATCAGTTAGGTGAAATTGAGAATGATTATTTGGAAGCTATGGAAGCACTGGCAGACTTTGACAATGACGGTTCTTCAATTTCATCTTCCGATTATAATAAAGCTTTAGGGGATATGATTTCTAACAGCAGCGATAACTATGCAAATAACAAAGAATACACCTCAAATAAAAGTGATACACCTTCAAATAATAACTATACCCCGACTACTGCTCCTGTATCATTGACGGGTAATGAATCTCTTGATGAACTTAAAGCGGGAAGAAGCGAGGCAATTTCCGATTTAAATGCAAAAAAAGAAGAAAAGAAAAATGCTCAAGATGCAATCTCGGAACAAAAAGATAATGTTGAAGAAAAGAAATCCGCTTATGAAACTGCTCTTAATGAGTTAGACAGTGATACTGTATTGGAAGGTCAAGAAAAATCATTAAATGACTTAAAAGAAGATAAAGAAGAAAAAAGTAATCAAATAGAATTACAACAAGGTGTAATTGATGGTCTTAACGGTTCAATTACTGATGAAAACGCAAATTTGGAACAGATTCAAAGTGATTTAGACGGTCTTGAAGAACCTTCCGAATCTGATTATATGGAAGAGAATGAAGAAGGTGAAATGGTTCTGAATGAAGCTGAATATAATGCGGCTAAAGAAAGATATGAAAATGAAAAAGAAAGGCTGGAAGAACAAAAGTCTGCATCAGAAAAAGCACTTGCTTCTTTGAATGAACAATTAAAAGAAGCAGAAGATGCAATGGCCGTACTGGAAAATGATGAAGCTTTAATAGATGAACAAATTTCCGAAGTTACCGAACAAATTTTGGCTGCTGAATCTGATAACACTAATGCGGAAAATTTAAGGAATGCTTTGGACGAATATAATACAGCTAAAGAAGAACTACAAAATTTAGAGCAAGAATCTGTTGCTCCAATTGATGCGGAAATATCACAAATACAGGATAATTTATCTGCGTATAATGATGCAATAGATACCAAAGAATCGGAAAAAGCTGAAAATAACGATTCAGTATCATCAAAAGATGAAGATGGTGACGGATTACCGGATTATCTTAAAGAAAATGAACATATAAAGCTGAATGATGACGGCACGTATTCCATTGATATACCAAAATGGAAAGACAGTAATAAATTTAGCTGCCCAAGCAGTATTATGAAACAAATATACGGACTTGACTGGGGTACTCCCGAAGCTGATAAAGTATATGAAGCTTTAGTGAAAGCAAATGAAGATAACGGAACTATAACCGGTACGCCAAGTAATTCCATGGTATATGCCGGAGAAGCTGTATTAGTAGATGCGGAAGCTATTTTAAACGGAACTGCTGATATTGATAACCCGCCGTTAGCTAAAAAAATAGAAAAATCTGATGAAGAAGATACAAAAAATAAAGATAAAGCACAAGATAAGGTTACACTTTCTGATAATGAAGTGGATAATATTGTTGACGAGCTTCTTAATGGTGTAGAAGATGAAAAAACAGCTAATGAAGTTTGGGATGATACGAATTTTAGTGAGTATTCATCAGAAACAATTGCACAAATTGCTGCTAAATATGAAGAAAGCGGAAAAGATTTTATTGAAAAAGCCGGAAGAATATACAATGACGACGATGATGAAGAATCTGCACAGTACGATGCAATTGTTAACGGCTTGGTTTCAGATGCCGCTGAAAATGAAAATACACTTCAATTATTATCTGATAATATAGATAAAGCTATTGATAATGGTAATACAAGGTTTATAAATTCATTAATTTCATCTCAAGAAAACAGCCTTGGAGAACTTCAAAAAGTAATATCTTCTTACGAAGATTCAAAAGGAGTATCATTATCTGAGGAATTACCTGAATATGCGGATGAGATTAATGATATAAAATCTAAATTATATATTGCTGATGATATTTTGGAAAAAATTAATACATTTGATGAAGCATACGAAAATGGTGACGGGTTGACCGAATGCTTTGATGAAATTGAAGACATGGATGATGAAGACTTGTCCAAATTTGTTGAAGCTTATAATTATGTTCATAAAGATGACGAAAATGAAAATCCGTTTTTATCTGTTGCCAAAGATTTCTATGGTACAAATGAATATGATAAAATAACCGAAGCCATAAATTTGGAAGTATCTGATGATATAGAAATTACTGCAGATACTGAATTATCCGACGGAAGAACGGTTAATGATTTATTGTCGCCGTTAAATGGTGATTTAAGAGATGCAGGTATCGATAAATTATCGGCGGAAGATTTAGCATTAATATTAAATTATGAAAATGCAAATATTGATGTTGATGTTTTAGTTTCCGAAGCCAAAGATGCATTTGGTAAGACTGATTACTCGGAATTAAAAGAAAGAATAGATAATATAAATAATAATACGGAAGATGTTGAAAGTACTGAAGATTCAGAAGCAGTTGAAAGTGCGGAAGGTGCTGAAACCGTAGAAGGTGAAGAAGGTGCTGAAACCGTAGAAGGCGGGGAAAATTCCGCTAATAATTCGGAAAATAATATTCCTGATTATGTAAATAATTATATTATTAATCCGGAAACCGATTTAGTTGTTGTTCATGATGACGGAAGTTTTTCAATTTCTCATGAGGACTCCACCTATGAAGAGCATTCTTCAATTGTTACTGACAGTGAAGGCAGAATTACTTCAGAAACAATATATAAAAATAACAGAGGCCAAGAAACTATTAGTGATAAAAAATATCTCTATAACCAACAAGGTGAAATAGACTTTGAAGAAACTGTTCAATATAAATATGATAAAGCTCAAAATGATATGAAAGGTAATAAAGTTGAACAGACTCAAATCTATACTGATGCTGATAAAATAAGTATTTATTTAACAAAATACGATGAAAGCGGCATAGAAACATCTAAAGTTCTTACTGAAAAAAATAAAAACGGTAATGTAATCGGTGAATATAATATTACATATTCTCCTAATGGTGGTGAAATTAGAACTCCGATAAATAAAAACGATGGAGAAAATATTTCCTCAGATGAAGAATCGTTAACACAGGATGAGCAACTAAGGAGTCAATATGCTCAACTCGGATTAAATGACGGACAAAATGATTCTTTTGCTGAATTTGCAAAATTAAAAAATATTGATATTAATACTACTCCGATTGAAGAATTACAAGAATATGCAAATCAATATCAGAGCCTTGTTAATCAAAAGAATGAATTTTTAAACCTGTATCATGAATTCGAAAATGATTCTAATCTAAAAGGTTATTTGGATGATGTATTTGAATTAACTGATTCTGATTCAACTTCAGGATTTACAAGACAAAATTTAAATAGTTTGTATTCTTTTGTTAATGATATTGGTGCATTTAAATCTCAAGGAGAAGCAGGTAATGCCCAAACTTATGACAAAGATTTCGAAGAAAGAGTTGCTTCTGCAATTAATGAAATGAAAAAAATTAAATATAAAAATACTGGTGTTAATGACTCGCAAGGTGATTCTTTTACGGAATACTTAAAAATAAATAATCTTAATATCGATAATTTATCTGCTGCAGAATTAGATGAACAATTTAATGAATATAACACATTAATTGAACAAAAGAATCAATTTGTACAATTATATGAGTTGCTCTACAATTCGCCGGAATACAGTAATTATCTGAAAAATTCACTGAATTTAACAGATACTGATTACAGTTCGGGTGTGGCTGTTCAATCGTTAGAAAATTTATATAGTTATGTTAATGATGTAGGTGCATTTAGAACAAATAAAGAATCAGGCGATAAAAATACGTACGATAAAGATTTTAAAGAAAGAGTTCCGTCTGCTATTGCTCAAATGATTCGCTACATACAAGATAATAAGTCTGCTAATACTGAATTTATTAAAGCAATTGAAGATATCACAGGTTACGAAATATAAGGATTATTATGTTACATTTATACATATTTGTTATATCAAAAACTAAAGATTATTTTACAAATAGTCGATATATTAAATGTGTAATGTAAGGAGTGTTAAATGGATATAAATTCAGATATTAATTCTTTAGTATCAAAATATTTAAGCAATCATGAAGAAGCTGATATAAATAAAATCGGTTCGGCTATAAAAAACTTGCGAATTTATGCTGGTGAAAAAGAAAGAGACAGTGAACGTACATCTGTTTTTAACTTTGATGGTGATAACACTTCCGTATCACGCACCGAATTTATTGAAATTATGTGTAATGCAACGGGAAAATCTTCTGATGAAATTCAGGATGATGTCAGTATTTTATTTGATATTTTGAATTATGAAGATGAAAATAAAGAATTTTTATCAAAACAGGAATTATCCATATTTGATGATGTACAATCTGATGTTGACATTTCAAGTTTCAGAGTCTGGGATATACTATATGGATATGACGAAAAAGAAATTAATCAGTATTTAACACAAGAGAATAATGAAGCTGTTTCAGGACAAACTGAGGATTCCGATAATCAATCTGATTCATCTGTATCAGGTTCTTCAGCATCAGGTTCTTCAACAACAGGTTCTTCAACAACAGGCTCTTCATCTGAAGTATCTGAAACACAAACCAATGCATCCGAAGAAACGGGTACATCCGAAGAAGCAGGTGCTTCCGAAGAAGCAGGTCAGCAGTCCGGCTCTGTAAATATTTCTTCCAATTATGACTTTAGTGATAAAAATCAAGCAAAGGCTTTTGTATCACAATATATTGGTGGAAATTTAGATACTCCTAAAAAAGTAATTGATTGGCTAATAGATATTAATGCTATATCTGAAGAAGATGCAGAGTTACTTAGAAATGCATATAATAGTTCATATACGTCGGAAGAACAGGCAAAAATAGACGGTTTAATGGCTCTTGGAAAAACCGAAGAAGAAGCGGTTGAAGAACTAAAAAATCAGGGAATGATTGGTGAGCAGGAGTCACAGTTAGAACAAGAAGTTAAAAATCCTAATGTTACATTGTCCGATGCTGATGCTCAAATATATGCTTCACAGCTGCATGATTCCATGAGCGGTTTCGGCACAGATGAGGATCAATTTGATTCCATTTTTAATGATGCCAATTTTACGTCATCTGATATGGTTAAAATTATATCTGTATATAATCAACAATATGGCAGTTTTATTAAAGATATAGATGATGATTTTTCAGGTTCAACGCAGAATAGTATCCAAGAAAGATATGCCGATTTACTTATTGATGCAGCTGAAAATGGTGATGATAGCGCTATACAATTGTTATGCCTTGAATTTTATAACGGTACGGCAGGTCAATGGTTAACCGCTAATGAGTTTATAGACAGAATTTTTGAAAAGGGCAGTGATGAAACTCTCGCTAAATTGGCAAGAAATTATAAAAGTGTTACCGGCTCCGACATATTTAATGATATTAAAGGTGATTTTAGCTTTGGAACTGAAGATGAATATATCAGAAAACTTAATAAAGCACTCAGCAATGTAAAAGATTCCTAAAAAGGTGATTTAATTAAATCACCTTTTTTTAAATTTAATTTCTGTATCAAATTTAGTTTTGTTGTAATAATTATCAGAAATTTTCGGCATAATATATTGTTGTTTCAGTTTATCAGCAGGAACAAATACCCCGGTAATATTATTTTCAAATACTAAAACCCAATCTTTGTGATTAAGTAATTCTTTATAAACAGGATATTCTTTTTCAAGTATTATTACATCTGTTTTATAATCTCTGATTATTTTGTACCAGTCATTTTTAACAAGATGAAAATCTTTTAGTTGTATAAGAAGTTCAGGATTATATACTTCCTCGTATCTTCCATCCATTACTACTAAATTATTCGGATATAATTTATATTCTGCATAACTGCCCCAGTCAAAATTAATAAATAAATTACCTTTTAAATCGTTTATTTTTACAAATTCAACTGCGTATATCGGATATTTTGTTTCAGTTATTTTTATTTCTTTATTTTTATTTAACAACGGCGGAAGTGAAAGCATAACTAAAAGTATATATACAATTATCTCTTTTAATAAAATAATATTTTTAATCGTTTCTTCATTTTTTATTCCTGATATTTTTCTTATAAATGCAATCAAAGAATTAAACAACCAATAAAATTCATCATATAAAAGAGTACCTGCGGTAAATATAAAGAAAGCCTGATGGCGTACTTTCATAACCGAAAGAATTGTTACGGTTAAAAGTATTAATATTTTTGTTTTATCAAGTTTTTCGTATTTTATTTTATTATTGATTAAATAAGTTACGGCAGAAATCAGCATGGTAACCAAATAATATTTATAGTACATATAAATTTTAAAAACTTTCGGATGAAAAGGGCTGACCCATTCGGAGATGTATTCCCTATTCATAAAGGCTGCCGTGAATAGAAATTTAACATAACCTATCCCGTATGGGTTGATAAATAATGCAAGCATACAAGCAATAAGTGTATATATATAATTTCTAACACGTTTTTTATTTAAGTATTCACCTATAATATAAATTACTATAAGTCCTAAGCCGCTAATACATCCGCCGTGAATATTAGCCCATAAAACCATTAAAAAAGGAAGTATAATTAAATATCTGTTGTCTGTATGTCTTGCTTTCTCAAGAAAATATAAAAATATTGAAAAGAACAGGCATGTAAATAATAAACACCTTATGGTTGAGCCTAATGTATTATATACGGCAAAAAACATTATTGCATAATATAAAATGTTATATGAAACGGTTGATTTTGGATTTCTTAACTCAACCGTTTTATAGCACATTAATATTGTTAAAGATATCAATATGCCTTTTAAAATTATAAGTCCGGAATCTCCAAAGTATTTTAGTGCGAGATAAAAGAATGTACTTGCTCCCCATTCGTGGTCATACCAAATATGAGTCGGCATATAAGATAAAAAATCATACTTTATAACAGATAGCGTTTCAACAATATGCTGACCTGCTATAAGTCTTGCCCACAAATCTAAGTCGGGAGTATTTACTATACAGGTCATTCCCGTACAATATATAACTAATACAAGTATAAATATATATTTATGAAAAATTTTCATTATTGATTATTTTTGATATGTAGAACGATGATTGCATCTTTTTCAATTGATAGGTCATTACCTTTTTCAACATAAGTTAAAGGTGTACTTTTATATAAATTATGACCTGCAGATTGAAGTCTGGTTTGTTCCGGATTTGGTTTTATTAAACCCTTTGATAAAGCAACTGCTTGTGAAAATCCCGGAACCTTTAATATATGACCTGTCACACTTATTCCTACAGTTTTTGCCAGCTCTTTTTTATCTTTTTTTTCTGATAATCTTAATGTTCCTTTTATATTTTTATCGCTGTCATCTTCATAAATATCATCTTTTGATGGTATTGAATGTTTTAGAAGCTTTATTTTCAAATATCCGTTCATTTTCCCTCTTTTGGGATTTATATATTCCTGGACTTCTAATATTAAATCCGAATTTTTTTCAACTGCTAAGGTTTTTGTAACATTATATGTATCTAGAGTCCTGACAGATATTTGTTTATTTCTGCTGCACAGTTCAGCAGTGCTGTGTTCATTTGTAGATACTGCATATATTTTATTTATTACAGCATTTGCATTTGCAAATAATGGTATAAACGCAACACAAAATATTAATATTATTATTCTTTTCATACTATCATCCTTTTTTTATTTTCAGATTATAACATTTTTTAATCATAAAAAAAAGGAAGCTAAAAGCTTCCTTTATCTTATTGTTAATCTTTTAATAATATTAATTTGTTTCATTCGTCCGGTATTTTTTAATATTTTTAACGGACTAATTCTTCCGACATCTTTGTGCCATCGTTTCATAAAGTTTTTGTTTTTCATCAGATTCCTGACTTCTTCAACATTGTCTTTAAAAACAACAGCTTTTTTTAGAACATCTTTTAAATATCCTATATCCCTTTCTTCTACAGCTTTTTTATAATTTCCGTATAATTTTTCCTGATAAATTCCGGTATTCTTGTGAATACCTCTTTTTCCTGTATCAGTTATTTCAAAAAATTCCTTTTCATTTAAATTATAATCTTTGTTAATACTGATTAATTCTATTTTATTTTTCGGTTCTTTTTTCAAATTGTTTAAACTGTTGAAACTTTCGTTGTTTAATATTTCCGAAATAAGACATTCTGTATTAATTATTTCGTCAATTTTTGTATCAATATATTTAACTGACATACTGTCTTTTTCTCCTTACGTGTCTATATGTATATATTTTATATATCGGATACGAATATTTTTTCTTTAATATTTTTTTTCCTTTTTTCAATATAATTTAATAAAACTTAATAAATATGAATTATTAAGCAATTATTAACAAAATATATACTTTATATATAAAGAAGAACAGAGGTAAATATGGCAGCATTATTAAATTTTTTATACAGAAGAAGACGTTTTACGGCATTTGTATTTGTTAATATATAATCTGTGTGGTATTAACACCGATAGTCTTTAAATTACTTACGTTCAGATAATTTAATATGGATATATAATAAAAAATATTATTGACATAAGACAAAGAATCCATTGGATAATATTTGTTTCGTGTTTTTTCGAGCATAGTAATTTAATTATCGGGTAAATTAAAAAACCGGTCATTATTCCTGTGCCAATATTATAAGTAAGAACCATAGCGGATATGGTAAAAATTGCAGGAGCAAACTCTGATATATCATCATAGTTCAAATGTCTAAATGCTGAAATCATTAAAATTCCGACGTAAATTAGAGCCGGTGCATAAGCATAAGGAGGAATAATCATTATTACGGGGGTAAATATTAATCCGATAAGAAAAAGAATTCCTGTAGTAATAGAGCTAATGCCTGTTTTTCCGCCTGCTTTTATTCCTGTCATTGAATCTAAATAAGCACCTGATGTTGTTGTTCCGAATATGGGTGATATTATTACGGCAATAGAATCGGAAATCATTGTTTTTTTAAGATTAGTATTTTTTAATCCGCTGTTATATTCAAGACTTACTATTGCCCCTGAAGTATCTATATTTACAAGTATAAATAGTACAAAAAACAGAGAAATAAAATTCTTATTAAGTATTGAAGAAAAGTCAAACTGCATAAAAGAAGATGACATGCTGTTTGGAATAGAAATTAAACTAGAAGGCAGTGTTACATCTTTTATCAGAACTCCTATTATGGTTGTTATTGCAATTGCTATAAGTACTGCGGTTTTTATTCCTTTATTTACCAATATTATAATTAATGAAAAACAAATAATACCAAGAATAATATGCGGATTTGTATAATTACCGGCTTGAATAGGAATGGAATTTTGTGTAAAAGAGACTATACCTATATCTTTAAGAGCAATAAATATAAAAAATAAACCAAGTCCGATACAAAATGCCAATTTAATTGAATCGGGAATCTTATTAACGAGGAATTCTCTGATATTAAAAATTGTCATTAATAATAAAGCGATACCGCATATAAATATAGCGGAAAAAACTGTTTTAACCGAAAAACCGTTAATATTTACAAGAGTATATGCTATAAAAGCAGTTTCCCCTAAAAAAGGTGCTGTCGCATAAGGCTTATTTGCAATTAATCCCATTAATAAACTGCATATAAATACAACAATACCCAGAGCTGTAATAGATGCGCCTAAGTCCATTCCTGCTGTTTCAAGTAATTTAGGGCTTAGAACGAATAAATATGACATTGTAAAAAAAGTGGTTATACCTGCTAAAATTTCCGTTCTTATAGTGGTTTTATTCTCTTTTAATTTAAATATTTTTTCTGTAAATTCCATTATAATAAGCTTTCCAATTGTTTTATTGTTTTATCATTAAAAACATCTTTATCTTTTACATTACCGGAGAATAAAATCTGCATTTTTTCTTTGATTATATCATTAATAGCAGGGTAATTTTCATTTGCAGGTGTTGGTTTTGTATTTTTTATCATATTGATAAATATAATTGAGTTTTTTGGTTTTTTATTTTTGTCTAGGGAAATTAAATTATATGCACAATCAATTCTTGCCGGTATTATAAGACCGGTTTGTGCAAGTCTGTCTATAGAGGTTTTATCGGATAAATATTTAACAAATTTAAGAGCTTTTTCTTTATTTGCAGACTTTTTTGAAACAGCCCAGCCTGAAGAATCCAGATACAGTTTATTGTTTTTTGTTGAAGGAAATTCCATAATATCCCAATCAAAATCCAACACTTGTCTAAATTTAGGAACCATCCATCTTCCGCCTAAATACATTGCAAGTTTTCCGTTTATAAACATTTGAGCTGTTGTTATACTTCCTATTTGTGATTTTGTCGGCATTGCATTATATTTATTAATTAAATCGGAATATAAATTAATGGCTTCTTTACTTTTTTCACTGTTAATTATTATTTGTGATTTGTCATCAGATATTATTCCACCTCCGTTAGAAGCCAAATAATAAACCCAAAATAGTGAATCTTCTTCAAAATTTATACCAAAATGATTTTTATTTGTAAGTCTTATTGCCTCATCTCTTAATTCATATATGGTTTTAAACGGTTTATCAGGTTTAAAAATAGTTTTATTATAATAAATTACAAGAGTTGAAATGTCTCTTGGAATCGCATATATTTTTCCGTTATAGGAAAAACAGTTCAGGGCTTCTTCGAAAAAATCCTTTTTATCTAAATAAGGTGTTAAATCTTCCAACAATCCCGCTTTTATATACATTTGTATATTTTGATTATTGAAAAAAATAACATCAGGTTCTAAATTGGACGCAAAAAGCAGCTGGATTTTTTGAAAATAGTTTTGCGGTACGTGAATAAATTTTATTTTTATATCAGGATTGTTTTTTTCAAATTCATTAATTAATTCTTTTAAAATAACAGTTTCACTTTGTGAACCCCAAGATGAAAATGTTATATAATCGGACTCTTTATTATTTTTATTAAAAAAAAATAAAATAAATAATATTAAAAATAATAAACAGAAATAGATTCTTTTCATTTTTTATATTATAGCCAATTCTTTAATTGTTGTATCTGAAAATTCAATCATTGCTTTATAAGAATCTACTCTGACGATAAAAATATCATTTTTTTTATTTTTATCATAAAATCTGGCTTGTAAACTTATTTGAGGTAAATCTATAAATTTCCTTAAAGGTAGAGTTTTACCTCCTATAAATCCATACAACAATATTTCATTATTTTCTTTTGAGAGATAAAAACCTCTGTTGTTGTCTAATTTTATAATGGAAAGGATTTCATAATTTTTATTTATATTTTCTTTTTGTTTTGGATTCTTTTCATTTATCGGATTTGTGTGTAATTTGTTTTTTATAATCTGTGCTTTTTCTTTTAGGAGTTCTGATGTCTTTTTTATTACACTGTTAAAGTCATCCTGAAAAGAATTATTTTCATTTTTTAAAGGAATATTAAAGCATTTAAACGAATTATTATCAGCGGTTTTTATATTTTGCTTAAGGTCCTGTTCATCTTGTTGTTTAACCGAGGTTTTATTCAAATTATATTTGAAATTTTTCCTTAATGCCTCATCTGTATTTTCAGCCGGTTTTGGTGGTGTATATCCTGAAGGAAATGCAGTATAAGAATTCATATTGTAATCAGATTTTAATATTTGTGCTAATTTCCTTGCCAATATTCCCAAGACAAGACAGAATCCAATAAATATAAGTGAATATATATTTATTGAAAAATCCTCCATAATATTAAACTTATAATCTTTTATGTTTTTAGATATTAAGTTTAAAGAATAATCGGAGTTCATTGTTAGTGCAATTCTTGTATAACTTGAATCTTTTACCTTGTTTTTAAATGGTTTTTCTTCGGTTTTTAATTTTAAGTATTTTTTGTCGAATTTATTCTTGTAATTTACTTTTATATTCCTACCATTCATTTTTGTATCAGGAAGATATATATAATAAAACCCGTTTTCAACTTTTTGAATATAAGCCTTTGTATTAAAATCATTAGAGAAATATAAGCTTATATTAAACGTGTTATTCTCCAGAGGATTAATGGTAATTCTCTCAAGATTATTGCTTTCTGAAGAAGCAAGTATAAATGTTGTATTAAAAAAAAGTAAAGCTGTAATAATAAATAATTTAATATTAATATTTTTCATCATGCCAACTGCTTGTCAATTCCCAATCTATATATTTACATTAAAACATTAAAATATATTTTTTGTCACTAATTTAACCTAAATTTAATAAGAAAAACTACAAAAAAATAAAAGTGTGGATTTTTGTGTTAAAAATCAGTATAATTAGTAGAGATTAACTGAAAGGAAACAATTAGTAATGGAAATAACGGATGAACAGGTAGATAAAATTTTAGAACTTGCTTCTATTGAAAGAAAAAAATCAATTGAAGAAATAACACAGAGAGATATTTCTGAAGCTCTGATTCGAATAGAAAGAAAGATATATTCATTTACAACAGGAATAAAGATAGAATCACTTGAAGATAAAAAAATATTAATAGCTGATGATTTAGAGCTGTCAATATATCAATTGAGTACGATATTGAAGAAAATAGGGATTTCTCCGAGAGTAGCACGCTCTAAAGAAGAAGCCGTATCTGAACTTCATAAAGCCTGTTTTGATTGTGTAATTGTTGATTTATTTATACCTGAAGCAGAGGACGGCTTTGAATTAATTAAACAAGCGGTTAAAAAACGTTCCGAATCCGAGCAGTATTTAAAAGTTGTTGTTGTTTCAGGCACCGATGACAAATCATTAATTGATAAATGTTATGAACTCGGTATTGATTTTTATATTCAAAAAGATAAAACTTGGCATTCCAAGCTATTGAAGTATTTAAGTACAACCTTTCAATCGGATAAAAATATTTCTTTTACCAGATATATCATTAATAATGAAATAGCGTCGTATGTTATAAAAAGATTTAATGATTCAAAAATTTTTGATGAATTAATAAAAAATATAAATTCTGTAGTATATCAGGGCGTAAAAAATATATTATTTGATTTAAAGGAAATTACGGCTTTTGATACTGATAATGCATATATATTTGCCGATATATATAAGATATGTGCTGAAAACGGCGGAAGATTTGTAATAGCAAATCCCTCCGTTAGTGTTAAAGAAGCCCTATCTTTTGCATATTTAGAAGGAATTATTCCCTATGCAAAATCTGTTGAGGATGCTGTTTCTATTATAATGGATTCAGCTAAGGATTCTCAATAAGATTGACTCTTCTTAAATGACGTTGGGCTTCAAATTCGCTATTAAGCCAAGTATCTAAGATGTCTTTTGCGAGATATTCACCTACAATTCTTTCGCCGAGGCACAGAATATTAGTATCATTGTGAAGTCTTGAATATTTTGCAGATGTGGTATCGGAGCATACGACAGCTCGTATACCATTTATTTTATTGGCGCTTATGCACATTCCTATACCGCTTCCGCAGATTAAAATCCCCTTTTTATATTCTCCGTCAGCTATTCTCTTTGCAAGTTTTTGGGCTATTAAAGGATAATCAACCGATTCAGCCGAATAACAGCCTATATCTTCAACAGTATAGTTTTTTTCGCTTAAATATTTAATTAAGATGTTTTTTAAATTGAATCCTGCATGATCAGATCCGATTATAATTTTCTTTTCCATAAAAAAATTATATCATTGTTGTTTTTTTGTTACAAAAATTTAAAATAAATACATAAACTGGCATATTTTTATTAAATAAATTGTTTATATAAATGAAAGTAAGGATTGTTATGTCTGAAATTGTAAATAATTTAAATACACAAACAACAGGAACACCGATATATAACTATCCAATGCCGGCAGTTGCGGTAAATCCTGCCGAAAATACAAATAATAATTCTCAATATACAAATCAAATATATCAATATCCGCAAACATCATTATATACGAATCAACCGATGCCGCAATATTCGGGTGTTAATATAAATATATATAATCCTGCCGGTATGGCAGGAAATACTGCCCCTGTTCCGATGGTAAATAATATGCAGCCGTCCCAGCCTACAGGCAGTGTTCAAAATTCTGAAACATCGAATGCCCCGACAAATTTAAATGCAGCTTCGTCATTAACAAATAATATAGTAAATGATAAACCGAGTGCCAATACTCCGATAAATAATCTTCCCGAACAAAATAATAACGGAAAAACAAAATATATAGTTGAACTTACTGATGATTATATAAAAACTCTCGAAAATTATTTAAGGAATCCGTCGGAAGACTTAAGAAAAGCAGCTATAAAAGAGTTAATAAAACGATTTGAAGAAGATAAAACAAGATATAACAATCCTGCCTTGACGGCACTATTAAATATAGCTCTCCAAGATCCTTCTGCATCAAACAGACTTTTAGCAATGAGTCCGATAGCTTCAGGAGAGGCAGCAGGCGATAAAAATACACTTAAATTATTGAATAATCTTGCATCTTCAGATAAATTATACGGACAGGAAGCAAAAATGGCACATGATTCACTATTAAACGCATCACAAAACAGAATTGAGGTGCCGGATTATTCTTCGGACAAGAACAAGTAATTAATATAACTAATAACGGTAAGTAAGTATGGCAGTAATTCCAGTAATAAAAAAAATAATGAATAGTAAAGCGGCGTCAATAGCACCTAAAGTATTAGGTGCGGTAACAACCGCTGCTGTAGTTTATGATTCTCATGTAAATGCAAAAGAGAAAGCTTATGTAACGGATGAACTTGAATCGGCTGACAGATTTTCCAAAAGATACAATCAATATATGTCTGCTGATGTTGAAAGTGCTTCTTTGAATAAAATGAAAAAGTTTTGGTTTGAAGTACAAAATGATTTTCAGGTTTTGAATATATTTTCAAAGATAAAAGGGTATGTTTCCGGATTTTTCAAAACAGTATTGAAATGTTTACCATTATTGGCATTGAGTGCTGTATCTCTTGCAAGTAAAGGCAATATAGGTAAAATTACGGGTATACTCCTTGCTCTCAACGGAATTAAAACTGTTTTATATGATGTTATGGGAATTGGTGTAAAGAAAAAATCCAAATATAGTTAAATCGGCTAGTTGTAAATTATACAACAGGTTAATTACCTTCTTATTCTTATTGCTTTAATATAAGTACGTAAATAAAGCAATAGACAATTAGAGGGGTAAAAATCCAATGGTACAGACTATACAAAAAACTGACACTATTAATGTCGTAATAATAGAGGATTATAAATTAACAAGAGTAGGATTAAAATCCGCATTGAACGAATATGACCATATAAATGTAACAGGCGAAGCTCAAGATGCGGAGGATGGATTAAATCTTATTGAGAAACTTAAACCTGACGTAGTTTTAATGGATTTGGGACTCCCCGGAATAAACGGATTGGAGGCAACAATAAAAATAAAAGAAAAGAATCCGTCTGTTAAAATTATAATATTAACTTCACACGAAAGAGGAGAAGAAGTAATAGCAGCACTGGGAGCAGGCGCAAATGCATATTGTTTAAAAGATATAACACCTGAAACTTTATCCGAGGTTATAAAAAATGTTGCATCAGGCGCTTGTTGGTTAGATCCTGCAGTTTCTTCAATAGCTTTGAATTTCTTTCCCAAGCCTGAGAATGTTACGCTTTTACAAACATCAGAAGTTCAGGATGCAAGGGCGCAATTAACTGAAAGAGAACTTGAAGTTTTAAAACATCTTGTAAAAGGTAAAAGTAATACAGAAATAGCTAAAGAACTTATTGTAAGTGTCCATACGGCAAAGGCACATGTTTGCAGTATTTTGCAAAAGCTTTGTGTTGATGACCGTGTTCAGGCTGCTGTTAAAGCTATTAAAGAAAATATTATATAATAAATTCTATTTGATTCCTTTTTGATGCATTATCAATCAGATTTAAAAATCTTTGTTCGGGTATTATCCAATCACCGTTTTTTGTTTCGGAAAAATTATTATGTTTAAGACTTTTTGTATTGTGCGGATAAAAACCGATTGATAATGAAGAGTCATATTGGTTAATTGCATGATTTGCCAGATAAGCAAATACGGGTTCTTCCGGATTTACGTATTTTAAATTGTTTTTCATTTCTTCTATAAGCGTTGTATATCCGGGGTATTCAACATTATCAGCTCTGTAGTGGCGGGATGTTTGTGCGCAGGATATTACTTCATTTGTATTATCGTCTTTTAATATGTAATATTCCCTGTAGTGAAAATCATTTTCTGAGTCATTTAACATCGGATAATATATATATCTTGCTATTTTGCTGTATTTTACTTCATCTAAATCAGATTTATTTAGACAATCCATTTTATATAGTGTAGATTCAGATTCTTCATTTGATTGTGTTTTTTTGATTTTGCATTTCATTACGGGAGTTTTGCAAAATGTTTGTTTGGTTTTTATTGAATTTATTTTCATATTTATCCTTTGTCCGTTTAAGATAAACCTTGTAATTTAATTTTTTTGCTATTTGTCTTATAATATATGTTGAGTTTATTAATCAGGAGTATTAAATGAAAAAAATATTTTCTTTGTTTATAATGAGCTTATTTTTAACAATATGTGTGTTACAGTGTTCATTTATGTTTTTTAATAAAAAATCTCAGACTGATAATATAAAAACTACTGTAAATAAATCACAGTCTGTAAAAGAAAATCTATGGTGTATAACGCTGCCATTGGTTTGGAATGATTTTATGGATAAGGTAAATAAAGGTAATCCTGTTAATCTTAAAGGCGGTAATCCCGTTATTGTTGATGAATTAAATAAAAGATTATATTCTAAAGAAGATATTTCGGAAGATTCATACTATCAGGTATATGGTGAAATATCTAAAAAATTAAAGAAAGAAATTGAAAAAAACATATATAAAAAATTTAAAGAAAAAAGTGATATTCTGTCTCTTATTAATTGGGATATGCCTAATTCATATTTATTTTATGTAATGCTTAAGAAAGAATTTACTTTTTTAAATGAATTTGAAAAACTCTCTTCTATGCCGTTTAATAATTCAAAAGAAATCGTTAAATATTTTGGTATAGGAAAAAGTAATAATGAATTATTAAGAGAAAATGTAAAGGTTCTGTTTTATAATTCAATAAACGATTTTGCCGTTAAACTTAATACTAAAGAAAATGAAGATGTAATACTTTTCAGAACCGATAAAGATTCTAAATTTGATGAATTGTATGATTATGTAGTTTCAAATATAAAACCGGATTCTTTTTCCGAAAATGATAAATTGAGAATTCCATATATAGATGTAAATGAACTTATTTCTTATGATGAAATATGCGGTAAAAAAATAGAAAATACAAACTATATTATTACTCAGGTATTGCAGACAATAAAATTTAAAATGGATAATAAAGGAGGAAGTCTTAAAAGTGAAGCAGCAATCGGTATGATGAGAGCATCCATGCCTGCTTTTAATAAATCCAGATTTTTCTATTTCGATAAGCCATTTGTTCTATTCTTGAAAGAAGCCTCAAAAGATAAACCTTATTATGCCATGAAGATTAAGGATTCAAAATATTTGGTAAAAGAATAATATATGAAAAAAAGTATAATTATAGCAATAATAATATTTTTATCGGCAAAGAATTATGTTTTTGCTCAAAATTATGATATGAATGTACCATTAGAAGGTGAATCAATAGCTAATAATGCCCTTCAAATGATGGTTTTAAAAGATATTTATCCTATTATAACAAGGTTGAATCCTTTATGTACCGAACATAGAATTTCTAATACTCAAATTATTCATTATCCTTATGATGTTGAAAAAAAAGATAATAAATACGTTAAAGGGTATTGGAAAGAATTGTGGACTGTTGAATATTGCGGCAATAAAATACAAATACCCGTAACTTTTAATATACATAAGAAAAAAACCGATTATATAATAGAAAAGGATTTAATTTTAAAATAAAAGTATAATAGCCTGCTTTGCGATAATTTTTTTAAACTTATATGTTAAAGAAATTAAAAAAGGAGGAAAATTATGCCTGAATTTTCAACACCGTTCAGCGGAAATAAAACAGAAAGAAAACTTGATAAGAATGAACTGATAAGAGCAATTCGATTTAGTATTGCTTCGGAATTTGAAGCAATACAGTTATATGAACAGTTAAGAGATTCCATTGACGATGAAAAGTCAAAAAAACTTTTAACTGAAATATCTGGGGACGAAAAAGAACATGTAGGTAATTTCCTGCATTTATTGAAATTGCTTGCACCCGATGAAGAAAATTTTTATAAAGACGGCTGGGATGAGGCTGTTGATGTAATGGGTATTAAAGATTAAAACGGATATTTATCCGTTTTTTTAATATATGTTAATTAAATTTCAGATTTGTAACAAAAAAAAACATATTGTGATTTATAATAATCAAAAAAGAGGTCTGTATTATGATAAATTCTGTGTCCTGTGTGTCATTTAAAGCATATATACCCATAAAATTTTTGGCAAAAAATCCTGAAACAGGTAATTATAACCGTATAATCGACAAAGAAAATATAAGAAAATGCCAAAGTTTTGTTGTAAGAAATTTAAACGGAACTGCTAAGAATATAAAAAATGAAAAATTTGTAGAGTTTTATAAATCTTATGATAAGGATTATGCAGCATTGCCGAAAGTTCATTCCGTTTATGATAATAAAAAACCTGTTGTATATATGGTAACAGGAAAAGATACGGATGTTATAGACAGTTTAGCAAAACCTGTTGGAACAGCAAAGGGAAAATCAATGGAAACAATAGGCAATATCAGTTCCTTTGAATCCCGTTCCGCTTCAAGAAACTATTTTACAAATGTAGGTATATTCCTTAAAAATGCTTGTAAACGTGTACATAGCTCTGATGGTCAGGATTTGTCTTTGGTAATGTACTTTAAACCTGTTTATACCAAGAGAGATAAAAAACTGACTGGTTTTGAATTTATGAATGCCCAGTTTACCAATCAAGAAGTATAATTAATCAATTTTTTTGAAAATTATTGTAGAATTACCTGAAATATTAATAGGAATATTTTGGTCTCCGTTACTTTCAATAATATTATTATTGGTATTTCCGGAACCTGAATATTTCTTGTCATCAGTATTTAATATTTCAACCCATTTGCCCTTAGGGAAAGTAATATAATAGCCGTATCCGTAGTTTTCGGGGTATTTTGTATCTCTGAAATTTGTTATTGTATATATTTGATTGCCGGATTCATTATCGCAAGCGAGTGTGGAAATAACCTGTGAAAAATAATGTTTGACTGTTTTATCAGGTATTAAATAACCTTTATATAATGCCGGATTTTCACGGTTTATTTGATTTAAATCTTCTATAAGTTTTTTAAATTTATTTGTGTATATTCTTCCTTTTTGTGAGTATTTAATTGTTCCCTGTTTTGAATCATAAAGGGCGGATTTATCTGTTTTATAACCTTTTTCAACATAAAGAAAATGTTCATCTTTTACTGATTCAAATTCTCTAAAAAATCTAAACGGAGTCAAATCTGCTTTTTCATCGCCCTGAAATACCATTTTAGGCCCCGGAGTTGCAAATGTTCTTGCCATAGCCATTTTCATTTTAGAATAGCTTTTTTCAAACATTATTTTTATTCTGTCAAAAGATTTCGGAGAAAAATATTTTATTCCCAATGGGCTTAAAATATCATTTTCAAAAGCAGTATTAACGGCATTTTTCCATTTTTTTGATGTGATATTTTTCGTATCGTATTTATCAAGTTCACCGGTTAAATACAATATAGCAAGTTTTTCTGCAGTAAATTGAGCCTTTTGAAGTGTAACGGTTCTTTTTGCATCTTCAAATGAAATATTTTTCATTTCACTCATTTCTTTTGCTCTGTCTTTGTCTTTTGAATTAAGAATAATATTGTCATTAAGATGCAGCATAGGAACAAGTAGTTTAGCAATTAATCTTGTACCTTCAAAATTGCCGATTTCATCATGGCTCATAATATATTTAACTTTGTCTTGAGAACAATAAAGAGCTTTTTCTAAATCATCTAAATTAACACTGCCATAAAGTGCATCATTTAATGCGTGAAAGAAACTAAAATCCCATTCACTGTTAAATCCCAGCCTGCCTAAAGAAGTATCAGATTTTGATATTTTATTAATTGCATTAATGTGAATTGTTTCATTTTCACCTTCACCTGATTCTGAAGCTAAAAGAGGATTAATGACTCTTTTATCATGCAATTCGTCATAATTTGTCCAATAATTTCCACCATCATCAATACTGATATTTGTTCTTGAGTCTTCGGCAATTAAAAATGCATCAGGCTTATGATAATTTAATTCTGCAGCTATTTGTTTCATTGTATAGTCAGAATTCATAAATTTTGTCATATCAAGTCTTAAACCGTCGCAGTGATAATTATCAATCCAATTAAGAGCGGCATTAACAATATAATCTCTTACATATTGTGAATTTTTACCTTCATAATTGAAGGATTCTCCAAAACAGTTATTTCCGCCTATATATGGGCCTGTACGTAAGAGCGAAGCTCCGTCAGGACCTAAGTGGTTGGGCACCATATCCATAATTACATTTAGCCCGATACTGTGCGCATAATCAATTAGCTGCTTTAATTCATCCGGTCCGCCAAGATGTTCGGACGGAGCAAATTTATCAACTCCGTCATATCCCCAGTTAAATGAATATGTGTTTTCGACGGGCATTATTTCTATTGCATTAAATCCTATTGCGGGAAGCTGTTTTATGGCATTTTTTGCAGCTTCAAATGTCCCTTTTCGGCTTAATGAAGCAATATTCAACTCATATATTCTTGCTGCATTAACGGGTGTTAATTGATTTATATTATCTGCTTTTCTTGATATCCTGTTTTTATTGTTTTTATACCAATCATCGTCATTCCATTCATATAAAGAATGGTCATATAATACTGATTCATCCAATAATTTAAACTGTCTGAAAGAGTATGGGTCTTTAACTCTGTCTATATCTCCGTTTCCTTTATACAGAGTATAAAAATATCTGTCTGTGTGGCTTGCTTCTTCTTTTGGAATTTTATTTTCTGTCTCAAAAATCCCGTTTCCTTTATTTCCCAATTCATATTCTTTTTTTGTTTTACCGTTATTTTTTAATATTGTTACGGTAACTTTTTTTGTATCAGGATATGTCAGAATTTTGAACGATACATCTTTTGTGTCGGGAGAAATCACAGCTCCCCAGCTTTTATGTTCTTTGTAACTTCTTCCGAATGTGATTGGGGTATAATATGTGTTTGATATTTCTTTTATTTGATTTTGAGCTTTATGGACAGAATTATCACTATAAAAACTGGTATTTTTTTTAGTTTGATTTATGGCAATTGCGTTTATATAGGGATTAATTTTATTAATTGTCATATTTAAAAAAATACCTTTCTGTCTATGCTGTTGTCGAAAAAACCGGATTTATATTTTTAGACATCATATCTTTATCTTTGGGGGTAATTGATAATAGGAATTTAGAAGCTTTATATTCAAATTCGCTAATCTCGCCTGCTTTATATTTTTTCTCGATTTCTTCAAGTTTTTTCTTGCGTTGAATTTCTTCTTTTATAATTTGTTTTGGAGTCTTTTGACGGTCAAAAATATTGCTTTTATTATTTACAGAATTTAAAGCTGTCGTGGACATATACTGTATACCTTCCTATTTTATAACTTTACTAATGGCAATATAAAACATGTAAAATATAAAAATTGACATTATAAAAAGAAATGTAACAAATAGTTTAATTAAATATGTCCTACTTGGTTACGACCGTTTTCTTTTGCATTATAAAGGCATTTATCTGCATATTCAATAATCTCAGCAGGACTTTTTCCGTTATCAGGATATGAGGCTACGCCGAGACTAATTGTAATATTAACTTCCAAATCCGGATTAAGAGCATATTTTTTTGATGCTATAGAGGTGCATATATCTTCAGCTATTTTAACTGCATCTTTATGATTCGTATTATTAAGCAGAATTGTCATCTCTTCACCTCCGTATCTGCATACAAAGTCATTATTTCTAACACACGATTTTAGAGTTCTGGCAACATGTTTCAATACGGCATCACCTGCTTGGTGTCCGTATTTGTCATTAAATTTTTTGAAAAAATCTATGTCTATTATTATGAGTGAGAATGGTATTTTCGTTTTATCCGATATAATAATATTTTTTCTTATTTGTTCCTGAAAAAATCTGTGGTTATACAATTCAGTCAAACCGTCAGTTGTTGCTAGTTTATATGTATATTCAAAATCTCTGGATTTAAAGAAATATTTAATTATATAAGCTACTATAAATATTAATATAGCAAGGATAACAGGTATTGCTACCCATATCCAAACATAAAATTTTTCCATAACAAAAATTGAAAAATATAAATACAGCATTATGAAACAGGAAAATAATATTACTGATATTGATACCGAGCGGATTTTAAATACTGTATATGCGGCTGATAATGCAAGTATTATACTAATTAAAATATTATATTTTAAAGATGCTTTATGGATTAAATTATTATCTAATATATTATTTAGCAGAGTAGCATGAATCTCGACGCCGGGTAAATATTTGCTTGTCGGAACCGTTTTAATATCAGATAAAGAGAATACATTTGTTCCTATATATACAATTTTATCTTTAAAGAAGTCTTTAGGCAGTAATTCTTTTTCGCCTTTATTTTTAGCTTCCAGTGATTTTAAAACCTGCCAAAAAGAAACGTATTTAAAAGTATCGGCAATTAACCCTGAATCTCCATACCAATTTAAAATGGTTTGAGCATCATTCATTAAAGGAATCTTTCTGCTGCCTAATATCAGATTATTATTCTTATCTATTATAAGATTTTTAATTCCTGCATTTTCATATTTATTTAAATAATCAATTGCTAATTTAACAGTCAAATAAAGGTAATAATTATCCTCAATTTCTTGTGTACTGTTTTTTTGATATTTAGGATAATTAATAATAATAGGAACAGTCCTGATAAAACCGTCATCAGATTTTGGTGTATTTATATGTCCGATATTATCGGTAGCTTCTATTAGTTCAGGAATAATCATCCTGCAATTAGTAAATTTTAAAGGTTTAATTTTGGATTTATCGAAATTTATTTCTGAATTTAATTTCTTACCAATTAAAGGCGGCATTCTTAAATCAAATGAATAATCGTCAAAATTTATTGCAGTATAGGTATTATTATACTTTTTAAAAACTTTGATAAATTTTTCATCGCTTTTGGGTATTCTGTTAAGTGTTTTTATAAACAATAAGTCGAAAGCAACGTATTTGGGGTTTTGAGCTTGTATATAATTCAGTAAATCTGCATATACGCTTCTCGGGATGGGCCAATCGCCGTATTTATCTATTAAATATTCATAAGAAGGATCATCGACCGTAACAATTACAATATCTTTGTTTGCTTTTTTGTTTTTTGAAATAATGTTTTGCCTTATATCAAAAGTTTTATTTTCAGTTATATTGATAATATTTTTTGTTTCTTCTTTAGGAATAATTATAAAAAAGGCAAAAATTAATATAAACAATAATATGGAAAAGAAAATATCATATCTGTGCCTGTATAAAAGATTAATAAAATTATTCATATAATATCCTCATCATGAATAATATTTATTATCGGTTAATTAAGATTTTTTTTCAATTTCTTCTATATTTTTAATAAATAATTCCGCTAATTCTAAAATTTCATCAGGATTAGTCAGGAATCTTAAAATACAACATTCGTTTAAATTCATAAATCCTTCCAAGTAACTTTATTTAAATACTAACATTTTTAGATAAATAAACATCGGCTTACAAGATGACAATTATAAAAAACGAGATAGTTTAAACAGAGGAAAAAAATAATAATTCAAATTATGCCCTTGAGTGAAATAGTCCATAATAATCAACAAAAAAGGCAATGAATAGGGAGGCTCTAACATATCATAATTCAAAGATAAGAAATAAATATAAAAATGATTTATAAGAGAAATGATTGCCTGTAACATTTCTTGATTAACAAGGAGGAAAAATGAAATTAAACAAAATGACACTTGCCGCCGTAGTAACAATCGGTGTATTAGCGGGTACAAATGCAGGTTTTACACAAGAAACAGCAACTGAAATATCAAATGAGCTTTTAGCAGCATGCCCATTGTCTGGATGTTCTTCTCCTGTGACACCACAAACAGCAACATGTCCTAAATGTCATAAAGATATAGATAGTTGTAGTTGTCAAAAGAAAGCTGCTTGTGACCCTTGTGAAAAAAAGAAAAAGAGCTGTGATACATGTAAACCCTTAGCGGATGATTGTAATCCTTGTCCGCCGTTAGCACAATGTCCGGTGCCTTCAACACCAACATGTGCAGTATGTCCTCAGCCTTCAAATGCTAAAAAATTCCAGCAGCAGGTATATGCATATCCTAATGCAATATACGGAAATAATCAGGTTGTTGGAGAAAGAAATAATGCTTTATATTTAGGTGACGATTCAATGCCGGGATTTTCAGGTGTTCCTGTAGCTGAATCTTGCCCTCAAACTCCGTCTTGCGGATGTCAAGATGGCAGTATGACAGGTGCAGCAGCTCCAATCCCTTGTCTTGATAATACACCAATGGGAATGGGAATACCCGTAGATAATAATAATTCAAATTGCGGATGTCCCGTTCAAATTCATACAAACACAAGTATGGATGTAACAAAAAAGACAATAACCCCTTTTGAATATTCTGCAGTAACAGGTGCGGCAGCTCCTATTGTCAGCGCTTTTGAAGATGTGCCTGACGGTTATTGGGCAAGCTGTGATATCAATGTATTAACTGATAACAATGTTATTGCAGGTTATCCGGACAGAACTTTTAAACCTAATTTACCTATATCAAGAGCTGAAATGGCTACTTTAGTTGTTAAAGGCTTTAATTTAAACGATTCAACATCTTATGATTCACATCTGTTTAAGGATGTTCCTCAATCACACTGGGCAAACAGAACAATTGCCAAAGCTGTTGAAAACGGTCTTATGAGCGGTTATCCGAATAATACATTTAAACCTAATCAACCTATAACAAGAGCGGAAGCATTCTCTATCATGGCTAAAGGTATTAATTGTCCTATGGATGAATGTAAAGCTGATGAAGTATTAAGCCAATACAGTGACGGTAATACAGTACCGAATTGGGCAAAAGTTCCCGTTGCAAAAGTTCTTGAAACCGGAGGTTTGGCTGAATTCCCTTCACCTGATACAATTGCTCCAAACAAAGATGCAAGCCGTGCTGAAATTGCTTCTATGTTAGAAAGTGTAAGAGTATCTTTAGGCTATAGTAAAGACGATAAAGTAACTTCAGCTGATTGCGGATGCTCACCTAAAAAAGCTTTCTATCATAGTGAAGAAGTAGTTAAAATCCCTACACTTCAATTATCTTTCAATGATGAAATAAGTGCAAAATCAGCGAATGTAGGTGACAGATTTGCAGCGACTACAATAGATGCCGTAACTATTGACGGTGTTGAATACCCTGCAGGTTCAAGAGTAGACGGTAAAGTTCTTGAAGTTGTAAGACCTACAAAACATTGCCAAGGTGCTTTGAAACTTTCATTTAACACAATAAAATTCGGTAAATGTAAAGCTCAACTTCCGAACCAAATATTAACTGCACAGGTTAATAAAGTTAAAAAACCAAACCCTGTTGCTCGTTTAATAGAATTCCCATTCACTTGGACTGGCGGACTTTTAGGTAACGTAGGAAGAACGGTAGGTGGGGCTATCGTTAGCGCAAGTAACGCAGTAGAACAAACCGTAAGCGGTATCGGTGTTGGTACGGGCGAAATATTCCAAGGTCAATTTAAAGCTGCCGGCAGAAGTTATGTTGATGTTGGTAAAGCTATCGTTAAAGCGCCTATTGATGTAACAAGAACTGCTTTATCAGGTACCATGGGATTATTCCAATATACCGGCGATGAAATTTCTTATTTGATTGATCCTAACGGTATGAGAGTTTCATCTGTTAACCCGAAAGAAAATGTTACTATTGCTTTTGGTTGTAATCAACAATAATTAAATCATTTTGATTTAAAGAAAAGACTTCTTTTATAGAAGTCTTTTTCTTTTTTAAATATCTATTTTTTCCATCAGGTCATCAGATATATCAAAATTTGAATAAACATTTTGAACGTCATCATGTTCTTCAAGTTTTTCCATTAATCTCAAAATATTGGTTGCAATTTTTTCATCTGTAATTTCTATTGAGTTTTCAGCTATTCTTGTTAATTGAGCAGATTTGCCTTTGAATCCGTTTTTTTCTAAAGTTTCAACGCAGACTTGGAAATCTTCAGGTGTCGTTATAACTTTATATACATCGTCTTCATCAAGTACGTCTTGAGCGTTAGCTTCAATAGCTGCTTCAAATAATTTATCAAAATCCGTGGTTTCTTTATCAAATTCAATAGAACCGACTTGCTTAAACATCCAGCCTACGCAGCCTGTTTCACCTAAGTTGCCGCCGAATTTTGAGAAAAAGCTTCTTATATCGCCTGCCGTACGATTGCGGTTATCGGTCATTGCTTCAATAAATATTGCGCTGCCTCCTGCACCGTAGCCTTCATATGTCAATTCTTCCATATTATCGGCGCCGGATGAGCCCGCTCCTTTTTCTATAGCTCTTTTAATATTGTCATTAGGAAGTCCTGCGGCTTTTGCTCTATCTATTGCAGTTCTTAAACGGAAGTTACCCGATGGGTCTGCTCCTCCCATTTTTGCTGCTACTATTATTTCTCTTGAAAACTTTTGAAATGTTACCCCTCTTGCCGCATCTACTGCTGCTTTTTTATGTTTTATTGTTGACCACTTTGAGTGTCCCGACATATAATATTCCTTTCTTGTATTGTTATATTTTTCTTTTATTGTAATATAAAGTTATGGAAAATGAAACTGATAATCAATTACAACTCGCTCTTGAATCTTTCAAGGCGGGTGAATACGAAAAATCTAAAGATGCTTTTCTTAAAGCATTGGAATCTGACTCTAACAATCCTAATATACTTAATAATATCGGGCTTTGTTATTCAAAACTCTCCGAGGATGATTCTGCTTGTGAATATTTTTTAAGAGCTATATCAGTTAATCCTAAATCAGTTCAGACCTATATTAATCTTTCAGATGTCTACTACAGAAACAAAAATATAATTGACGGAATAAATCTGCTTGAAAATGCAGTAACTATAATGCCTAATGAAATTGCTCTAAAACATTATCTGTCAAGATTCTATTTAGATGATTGCCGTTATGATTTAGCTATGGATCAATTATTTGAAATTTTGGATATTGATTCAGATAATCTTGATGCTTATTGGGACTTGGGAAATATACAATTTGAAATGGGAGATTATGACAGCGCTGTTAGTAATTATGAAACAGTGCTTGAAAAAATTTCTGATAATGCTGTTCTGTACTATCAAACCGCAATAGCTTATGAAGCAAATGATAATATTGATAAAGCTATTTCAAATCACTTAAAAGCGCTTTCTTGTAACGAAAATTTTCATCCTTCTTATAAAAAACTTGCTATTCTTTTTATGGCAAGAAATGATATGGAAGGAGCAAAAGAGTATTTTGAAGATTATCTTAAATTTGATTTGCCGCCTGACGAAAAGAAAAATATTGAAGATATTTTAAAAAGAATAAACGCCTGATTTATTCTCTTGTCTGATATCCTGATAATACGTTTAATTCATAATCATCTTGTATTTTAAAAATGGTGATTATATGAAAGACGTTGTTATTTATACTGTAGATTATTGTCCTTACTGCAAAAAGGCTTTAATGCTATTAAATTCCAAAAATATTCCTTATAAAAATATTGATATTACCGAAAATGAAGAAGAGCACAGAAACAAACTCGGTGATTATTATGGTATACAAGGTAAAGTTACCGTGCCGCAAATTATTATCGGAGGCAGAAGAATCGGCGGGTTTGATGTGCTTGAAAAACTCGATAATTCCGGTGAACTGGATGAAATGCTTCAAGATTGGTAATTTGTTATGAATAAATTCTTTAATTATTACAATTCTAATTGTCTCGGCCCAAATTCTCCCAATATTTTTTCTTATGACCCATATATTGCTGCCGTTAAAGAAATGCTTTTATCTGAACTTCAACAGCTTGTTTATTATATTGAAAAACTTAAAGAACTTGATGTTGATATGGCTGAATATACCGATAAAGTTATTGATTTTATATCGCTTATTATTATAAATCTTGATTTTAATAAAGAAAGTTTTTTCATAATTATAGAAGACCTTTATAATAATAAAAAAATACTTGAAAAAATGTATATTTCGGCATGTGAAAAAAATTCACTAAATCCTGTTTTGCTTAATGAAGATAATATTGATTATTCATCAAAAGAATCAGTCCTTAAAGTTTTAAATGAATATGAAAAAAGTGTACAGAATTCAAAAAATCAATTGGACAATGAGAAAAGAGCTTTATATGAAATCATTATCAGTTTGGTTCTTAATTCTTGTAATTGTTTAATACAATTAAAAAATTTTGGAGAAAATTTTGAAACAGCAAAAAATCAGGTTCTAAAATTACTCAATACGTCTAATATCCCTTCTTTGACCAGAGACGAATGGATAGAAAAGATAGAAGATTTCTCTCAGTGTAATTATAAAATAGTGAAATGTTTATATGACACAATTATAACAAAGTACGGACCTGCTTTTGAAAAGAGTGTTGAAATCTCTGCCAAAAAAGGAAAAGCAATTCTTGTTTCAGGTAATAACTTTCTTGATTTAGAAAAAATATTATCTTCCGTAAAAGGCTTAAATATAAACGTATATACCCACCAAGATATGTTAAGTGCTCATCAATATAAAAGATTCTCTCAATATCCTAATTTGGCAGGTCATTATCAAAATAAATCAGGTAATTATACATTGGATTTTGCATCATTTCCGGGACCAATTTATGTCTCAGGCAGTTCTATTCCGAAAGTTGATGTTATTCGCGGGCAAATTTATACATCTGATAAATATCCCGCTTATGGTATAGGAAAGATTAATAATGAAGATTTTTCGACTATTATTAAATATGCTCTTGATTCTAAAGGCTTTGACTCAGATAATTTCGTTGATAAAGTTGATATCGGATACTCTCAAGAAGAAATAAATGACTATTTATCTGACATTTTTAATAAGTTTAATTTACAAAAAATAAAACACATTTTTGTAATAGGTCTTATTGATAGATTTTCCCAAAAAAATAATTATGTTCATAATTTCATTGATTTATGTCCCGAAAATAGCTATATAATATCTTTTTGTTATGATTCTGACAGACAAAATTTCTGGCATGCTAATTCATATCTGGACTTTTCTGAACTTTATAAAATTATTGAGTTAATAAATGATAGAAAACCTGAAATATTAAATAATTTTAGTGTATTCATTTTGGATTGTAATACTTCAACAATTGCACATATATTTAATTTGTTATATCTAAAGGTTGATAAAATATTTTTGGGAACCTGTTGTCCTAATATTATAAATCCTGTACTATCAGAAGGCTTAAATAAAATATTTAATATCAAAACTATAACAAAACCGTCGGATGACATTAATTCTTGTATAAAATAAAAGAGGAAGATTTAATTCTTCCTCTTTTTATATTTTATGTTATATTGATTGACTTCCGGTCTCAGCACCTATGATAGTTTCTATTATTGCAAGTAAATTATCATAACCGTATTTTTCAACAAGCTCCGGTTTAATCTCCATTATTTTGTTTATAGTATTAACGGGATTTTTGTCAATAATTCCATCTTCTTTCATTAAATCAACAATAGATGCAAATTCAGTTTTATAATTTTCGGATATAACACCCAGTTTGGCTCTAATAGGCGCACTCTTTTTTCCGTCTAATTTAGCCATATCATTTAAATCTTTCAGCTCGCTTTTTAATTTAGAAAACTTACTCGGTTCATTTTCTACAGATGTTTCAAGTGTTTCCGGTTTGTTAGTCGGATTATCAGCTGTAACTTTATCTTTTTTCAACGGATTTATTGATTGTAATGTTTCACCTATATTACTTCCTCTGTTTTTTGTAGAAGACCACATATCTTGTAATAAGGCTTTACCTTTAAGTAAAATACCGGCATTTGGATTCTGTTCTTTTAACGCTGCGGTTGCACCTACAGTAGTTGTATTCATAACCGCATTATAACTTGCTTTAGCTCCGGCAATCGATAATCCTGTTGTTAATGCTCCGCCTCCGACATTTTGCCAAGCTAATTTTGCTTCAGCATCATTGTCTGCCGTTAATGCATTGTATACACCCTTTCCAACTTGTACGGCTCCTGCCACAGCTCCAATTCCGCAAGCTGCCAGAGCAATACCGGGGAAAGCAAAACACAATGCGGCTGTACCTACTGATAATAATGTTTTACCCAGAGAAAATTTCCCTTCTCCATCTGTAAAACATCCTTTTACCATATTTACGGCAGTTTTTCCGACACCTTTAATTGTATTCCATATTGCACTTCCTAATCCGATTTTTCCGTCGTCTTTTCCATCCGTGCATTTCTCACCTGATTGTGATACAAAAGTATCTGATTCTGTTTCGGGAATTGATATATTATTTGTATTATTTGTTTGCACTGTACTATTTACAGTGTTTTGATTTGTAATCGGCTGCCATTTTGTATAATCAATATTCCCTACAGTCATATTAATACTCCAATTTAAAATTCCTCATATTTTATTTAAGTTTTTTTTTTCTTTTTAATTTACATTCCTATTTTAAATATTAAGTAATATTACAAAATAAAAAGGAGTATTTATTAAAAATACTCCTTTTTTATATAAATAAACTATAAATTAATTATATTTTTTATAAATTAAAACTGCATTATGACCGCCAAAACCGAATGAATTTGTTAATGCGATATCTACATTGGTATGTTCGGCTTTATTTGCAACATAATTCAAATTAGCAACCTCTTCATCTAAATTATCAAGATTAATTGTCGGAGGAACCATACTGCTTTTTATGGCATTAATACAAATAACTGATTCTACGGCTCCTGAAGCACCTAACATGTGACCTGTTTCGGATTTTGTAGAACTTATTTTTAAGTTCGGATTTTGTGTTTTGTCTCCGAAAACTTTAGAAATAGCCATAGATTCAGCTATATCACCAAGATGAGTAGAAGTGCCGTGAGTATTAATATACTGAACATCACAAGGTTTAATACCTGCATCATTTAGAGCAAATTCCATAGCTTTCGCAGCGCTGGAGCCGTCAGGACAAGGTGCCACAACATCATGAGCATCACCTGTTTGACCGTATCCTATAATTTCAGCATAAATTTTAGCTCCGCGTTTTTTAGCGTGTTCAAGTTCTTCCAGAATTAATATTCCTGCACCTTCCGCCATGACAAATCCGTCACGGTCTTTATCGTATGGTCTTGAGGCTTTAGCCGGTTCATCATTACGTTTAGAAAGAGTTTTTGCTGCTGTGAATGCGCCTAATCCTATCATACAAATAACGGCTTCACTGCCTCCTGCTATTATGGCATCCGCTTCGCCATATTGTATTGTCCTAAATGCGTCGCCTATACAGTGTGCGGATGTGGCACATGCTGATACTACAGCTTTATTTACCCCTTTTGCTCCAAATTCTATGGAAATTTTACCTGCTCCCATATCGCATATAAGCATTGGAATTGTAAATGGAGAACATTTAGTAGGACCTTTATTAATCATATCAGCGTAGCTCTTTTCAATTGTATGAAATCCGCCTGCTGCACTTCCTACAATTACTCCAAATCTATAAGGGTCTATATCCGATTCCAATATCTTTGAATCCTTAACAGCTTCTCTTGCTGCCGTAATTGCATATTGTAAATATTTATCAAGTCTTCTGGCTTCTTTCGGTTCAAAATAGTCAATAGGATTAAAAACAGATTCTTTAATTTCACCGCCGATTAAAACAGTGTGTCCGCTCATATCTTCCATATTCTCAATTTTAGAAACAGCACTTCTGCCGTTTACTACCCCATCCCATAACTTATCAGAGCCGACTCCGTACGGGGATACTACCCCCATGCCTGTAACTACTACACGTCTTTTTGTCATATTTTTCACCTATTTACCTTATTAAAAATAATGAGGAGAACTATTTTACAAGCACCCCTCATTAAATTAAATTTATCGTTGTGCAATTATGAATTTGCTTCTATATAATTAACAGCATCTTGAACAGTTGCGATTTTTTCTGCTTCTTCATCAGGAATTTCGCAGCCAAATTCTTCTTCAAAAGCCATAACTAATTCAACTGTATCCAAAGAATCAGCACCTAAATCTGCTGTAAAGCTTGCTTCAGGAGTAACAATGTTTTCATCAACACTTAATTGTTCAACTACAACTTTTTTTACTCTCTCAAGAACGTCACTCATTTTTTCTACCTCATTTTTAACTAATACTTATTTTATTATGAAATTATTATACTATTTACATAGAAATTTGCAAATTTGTAAACTAAATAACAAGTCCGCCGTCTACACCTATAACTTGTCCTGTAATATATGGTGCATCTTCAGCCAGAAATTTTACGGTTTTTGCTATATCCTCGGGTAGTCCGAGTCTTTTTAAAGGAATATGCTCCGTTATTTTTTCTGTATCTAAATCTTTTGTCATATCCGTTTGTATGAAGCCCGGGGCTATTGCGTTAACTCTTATATTCCTTGACCCGAGTTCCTTTGCTAAAGATTTGGTAAATCCGATTAATCCTGCTTTTGCGGCAGAATAGTTTGCCTGTCCGGCGTTGCCCATTATACCTACGATACTTGACATGTTTACTATACAGCCGTATCTTTGTTTTATCATTGTTCTTATTACCGGATTTGTCATATAAAAAGCGCTATTTAAATTCGTATTTATAACGGCTTCCCAATTTTCGGATGACATCCTCATAAATAAACCGTCTCTTGTAATACCTGCATTATTTACGAGTACATCAATTTTTCCGAAGTCTTTTAAGACTTCTTCCGCAGCTTTTTCGCAAGCTTCTTTATCCGCAACGTTAAATTTATATGATTTGGCATTTACACCAAGGGCTTTCAAATCTTCAACTGTTTTATTAGCAGCTTCTTCATTCCCTGCATAACTTACGGCAATATTATAACCTGATTTTGCAAGTTCAATAGCGCATGCTCTTCCGATTCCTCTTGAACCGCCCGTTACTAAAGCTACTTTGTTATCAGCCATATTTATAACTCCTTTATTAGTTCTTTCTCCGTACCTGAAATTGCGGCAATTAATGACTCACAATCATTTATATTTATAGTTGATATTTCTGCATTGATTTTTTTATTTAGTCCCGCAAGAACTTTTCCGGGACCGATTTCTATAAAATCAGTTATTCCGCTTTGGATAATATTATTAATTGTTTGTGTCCAACGTACAGAAGAACATATTTGCAGAGGAAGTTTATTTCTCAATTCTTCGCCGTTTATAGTTAATTCTGCGTCTACATTTGTATAAACAGGAATCTTTGCATTGTTAAATGTAAATTCTTTTACAAAATCAATAAAACTGTCACTTGCTGATTTCATTAAAGGAGAGTGAAAAGCACCTGATACCGATAAAGGAATTACTTTTCTTGCTCCTGCTTCTTTAAACTTATCAATGCTGTTTGTTATTTCATTTTTATCACCTGTTATAACAACCTGTCCCGGTGAATTGAAATTTGCTACAAAAACATTATTTAATTTTTTTGTAATGTTAATAACTGTATCATTATCCAGACCTAACACAGCAGCCATAGTACCGGAAGTTTTATTTGCAGCTTCGTCCATTAAGCAGGCACGTTTTTGTATCAGTTTCAAGACTGTTTTTAAATCAACAACACCTGCCGTATATAAAGCTGCATACTCACCAAGACTATGACCTGCAGCACATGCGGGAGTAATATTACCTTTTTCTTTTAATGCTTCCAGTGCAGCCAGTGAAACGGTTAAAATACAAGGCTGCGAGTTAATTGTCTGCATTAATTCTTCTTCACTGCCGTTAAAACATAAGTCGGATATACCGTAACCTAATACTTCATCCGCAGTTTTAAAAACATTTCTTGCGGCTTGAGAGTTGTCATATAAATCTTTTCCCATTCCTGCCTTTTGGGCGCCTTGACCGGGGAATATAAAAGCGTATTTTGTCATTATGCAATTCCTTCTCTTAATCTTACAACTGTAGTTCCTACGGTCATACCTGCACCAAAACCGGTAAGAATAGCTGAACATGGCAATTTTATTTTGCCCGATTCTATTGCTTCAACTAATGCTATTGGAATAGATGCTGCTGAAGTGTTTGCATATTCCTGAATATTCGATATCACGTGGTCAGGATTAAATTCCAAACGTTTTTCTAATGCTTCAATAATTCTCATATTTGCCTGATGAGGAACAAGATAATCTATTTCATTCATTTTAAGTCCTGATTTTGCTACACATTCTTCAATATAATTGGGAAGATTTGTAACTACATATTTATAGACTTCTTTTCCGTCCATTTTTACATACATTTTTTCTTCATCATTAGGTTCAACAAGCGGACAATTTTTTCCCGTAATAGGCATTTTAATAAAGTTTCCGTATTGACCTTCGGCTTTTAAGTCTATTGATAAAATATCATCCTGATTATCATCAGAAACAGTAAGAACCATTGCACCTGAGCCGTCGCCAAAAAGAACACATGTTGTTCTGTCCGTCCAATCAAGGCACCTTGATACCGCATCAGTTGCAACTACCAAAACAGTTTTTGCCGATTCGGATTTAATAAATGCCCTTGCAATACCCATTGAGTATATTAAACCTGAACAAGCTGCAGTTATATCAAAGCAGGCTGCATTTTTAGCTCCGATAGCTGCCTGTATTTCACAAGCAGTCGATGGATATGCATGTGCCTCCACACTTGCTGCCGCAATTATTAAATCTATGTCTTCAATATTTATTTTTGCCTTTTCTATAGCTCTTTGGGCAGATTTTATACCCATATCAACAGTAGATTCATTTCCTGATAGAACATGTCTTCTTTCAATACCTGTTCTGGTTCTTATCCATTCATCCGAAGTATCTATTATTTTTGTTAAATCATCATTGGTAATAACCGTTTCAGGTACGTAAAAACCTATACCTGCTATTTTTACCGGAATAGTCATTATTGTATCTCCCCGTAATATGATGCAATACTCTTGTTAATGCCTGCTTCAACGGCATTATATGCAACTTTTACGGCATTTTTAATTGCATAAGCCGTAGACCTGCCGTGGCAGATTACCGTTATTCCTTTTACACCCAGAAGTAATGCACCTCCGAATTCCTCATAGTTTATCTTTACATATATCCTTTTTAGTACGGGTCTGACAAGTAATCCAACTATTTTGGAAAATATATCATGATAAAATTCTTGTTTTATCATATAAAATAGCATTCTTGCAACGCCTTCTATGGTTTTTAGTGTTACATTTCCTACAAAACCGTCGCATACAATCACGTCGCAATTGCCTAAAAATATTTCTTTGCCTTCAGCATTACCTATAAAGTTCAATTCATCTTTATTTTCATCAAATAATTTATAGGTATCCTTAGCAAGTTCATCACCCTTACCTGCTTCTTCGCCGATATTCAAAAGTGCAATTCTGGGGTTTTTTATGCCCAGAACTGATTTTGCATAAATCGAACCCATCAAACCGAATTGATATAACATTTCAGGCGTGCAATCTGTATTTGCTCCCGAATCTATTAAAACCAAAGGTCCTTTCATAGTAGGAATAACTGTAGCTATTGCAGGTCTTTCTATTCCATGAAGCCTTCCGAGTCCAAATAAACTGGCACCCATTGCTGCACCTGTTGAACCCGCTGCTACAACAGCATCAGAACTGCCTGTTACTACTGCGTTGACAGCCAGAACGATTGATGAATTTTTCTTTTTCCTTATAGCCTGCCCCGGAGCCTCTCCCATTTCAATTACTTCTGAAGCATGCGTTATTTTTATATCCAGTGATTTTGTATTAACTTTCAGTCTTTTATGAGGGAATATACCTCCGCCCATTGAGCATACAAGCCCTTCTTGATCAATTCTGTCAAGTTCTCTTTCTATATCATATTGTTTACCGACAAGTTCAATCGGGATTTTATATTCCATCGCAGCCCATACTGCTCCTTCAACTATTGCCTTCGGAGCATGGTCTCCTCCCATCGCATCTATCGCTATCCTAGTCATACTATACCTATATCCCCGTATATTTTTTATTCAGCGTCTTTTTTTTCTTCCGTTTTTACTGCTTTTTTGCTTACTGCTTTACCTTTATATGTTCCGCATTCCGTACATACGGTATGTGTTAATACAGTTGCACCGCAATTTGTACATATTGTTGTTTCCGGTACTGAACCTTTCCAATTAGCTCTTCTGTGTCCTTGTGCGGATTTACCTGTTCTTTTCTTTGGTACTGCCATAATTAATTATCCTTTTCTATTTTTATTTTTTTAAATATCTCTAATCTCGGATCAGAAATTTCTTTTTTTAAATATTTTTTTAAATTTTCATCTCCATTACAATTTATATCACAAACAAGTTTATTTGGTATATTTAATATTACACTTTGGTAAACAAAATCTGTAATATCTATTTCATTTTTTCCGTTTAAATCTTCAATAAAACAGTCTTCTTTTAGCTCAAACTCTTGGTTATAGCTGTTTCTTAGTCCTTGTTTTATAAATGCTTCATCTACTTTAATATTAAAGTCTTTTGTAAATTCTTTTAAACATATATCACAGATTAAATTCAGCTTCGCAAATATTTCACCGGTTATTCTTATAATTGAGTCGGTTATTTTAACTTTTAATTCAGCTCTGACCGGAATATCTTTATTAAATTCCTCTATTATTTCCGAGAAATTTAATATTTCTTCTTTATTCTCTTTATCTTCAATTTCAGAAATTATAATCTTCATTTAATTTATTGTAGATTGAAGATATAATTTGTCAAACGAAAAGAGGCAAATTTTGCCTCTTTAATTCTTTTATATTATCTGTTTTATGCCGCTTTATATGAGAATGATTTTTGTATACTTGATTGCAGCATTTGATCGGCTGATTGCTGCTCCGTATTTGCAGCCTGAAGCTGTGTTTGCAGTTTTTGCAGCTCTACATCCATTTGCTTTTCAAATTTTTCCAGCTCAGCTTTTCTCGCCTCCAGTTTCTTTACCGCAGGTGAATCCGTGTCGCCTATATCATTTATTTGCGTATTTAAATCTGATATAGTATTTGTCATATTTAATTTTTTTTGCGTTATATCATTTATCCGTGTCTCTATTGAGTGCAGATAATTTGTTAAATACATTGTTCTGTTAAATGATACTAAGAAACCCATATTATTTACCTTGTTTGATTAAGAGATCTTCCTTTTAGAAACACATGTTCTGAATTTTGCGCCAGAATAAGTTCTGTCTTTTTTAATTTGTACTTTTCATAATAAATTCGGCGTTCAATATTTTTGAGCTTTTTTTTGATGGTTAACAATTCTTGTATTGCTGAAGTTGTTTTTTCTATGAATAATTTAATCGGGTTATTTTTCTTCAGATATACCTTTGTAAAGTTCAAAAAGTTTATTAACCGACTTATATGAAGTTGTAGTGTTGCCGCAGCCGTTGGTTTTGCCAAAATATTCTCCTTTGGTTGAAACAAGACTACATGAATACTAAAACATCGAAAGCTTTTTAATTGCTTCCTGTATTTTATTCATAAAACCTTGCTTCTGTTTTTTTTAATTATGCGCAAACGCTTTATTTACCTTATATTTTTATCGGTAGTTTTTTTATTTTACTTTAATTTTTTACAAAATTTTTTCTATAAATTTTTACAAAATGTTACATATTATGTTTATAAAAATTTACAACATCGTTTACAAGGTTGATTATTTTAGTTGTAATTTCTTCGATATATTCTGCGGATGTAAGCCCGTTAATAACTATATCTGCATTTTTCATAGTTGGTCTTATATATATTTGGGCTGTTGTATTTACATCATTAAACTGATGTTCGGCAGCTTCCCCTGTCTTTCCTCTTAAAATCGCTCTTGTAAACCATCGTTCTTTTATTTTGTCAAACGGGGTATAAACATATACTTTTATATCAAATAGATCAACAAGCTCTTCTCCTAAAACGTATAAGCCTTCGGCTAATATTGCTTTTGTAGGATTCTTAAAGGCTCTGTTCGGTATACTTTCACAGGTAACAAAATCGTATTCCGGTGCATTAACTCCGCATCCGTTCTTTAAACTTATAAGATGTGCTCGCATTAATTCAAGATTTATAGCTTCAGGTTTATCGAAGCTAAAACCTGTTTTGTATAAATTTGCATAACTTCCTGCTTGTTTTAGTTCTTCCGATGTATCTTTATAATAGTCATCACAGCATAGTGAAGTATATGATTCATTAAATAATTTCTTTCTTAATGCCTTTGATACATAGTTAACAAAAGTGGTTTTTCCTGAGGCTGATTCTCCTGTAATTCCTATTAAAAATTGTTTATTTTTATTATTCATAAATTCTTTTACATATTTTATGAGTAATTTTTCATCAATGGAAAGAAACAACGGTTGTTTTTGCTGCCTGTCTTCCTCTAATATATCTTTAATTCCGTCAATGATTTTAAAAGTTATAATATTTTCGTCAGCATAGTTTTGATTAGATAAAGAATTATTTCCTGTTTCCAATATGCTTTCAGTTGTCATATATTCTCCACTCTTTTTTGTTCATATAAAAATCAATTATAAAATATTTTGTCATTTTTTTGTTATTTATTTAAAAATTATTACAATAATTTTCAATATATTTATATAGTTCAGAAATATTTTCATTTAATCTGTTTAGTATGAATTCCGTTTTATAAAGAATTAATTTTTCATTTGAGAATTTTTTTTGGAATAAAAAGACTGTTTTTATATTTGAAAGCGCTAAACTTTTTAATTCAAGTAAATATGTATAGTAGCATTTATTGATAAATTCGAGTTTATCAGGCATTTCAGCCAATATGTCATTGATTATATATATCGCTTTATGTACATTATCTTCATTAACAGCGGATTTAAAAATATTTATTTTTTTTAATATTTCTTTGTAATGATTTATTATGTTTTTCTGTTTTTCGGGAAGAACCGTACTAAAGTATTTTTTTGTATCCTCATATCCTTTTTCTATAAGTTCATTTTTTATACTTTTTTCGATAGTAAAATCAAAAAGAATTATTTCTTTTGTATCTATAACAATATAGTCATATTTATCGTTTTGGTGATAAAGATTAAATACATTTTCTGTAGATAAGAACCAGATAGTATTAATAATTGAATTTAGATAATCGACAGGATTTTTAATTTCAGGACTTTTTCTTGAACCTTCAAGTCTGAATTCAAGAAGTCTGTTATCGGAATTGTTAAAAGATTCAAAAATTTTCCATGCCGGCCAGCTTTTAATTAAATCTCCGTCAACTAATATGGCGTTATCTTTATTAACAGGCTTCATAAGTCCCGGCAGGCTTGCTGATGCTCTCACTGCAAAAGCTATTTCTTCATCCGGAGTGGCTGTTTTTGAAAATATATAAGGGGTATTTGTATTTAAATCTATTGTAAGTATACTCAAATCTTTTTCTATGTCTTTAAATCGTACTTTTGGATTGTTTCCTTTTTTATAATTTGAACCGTAATATTTTTTTTCCAGTTTTTCTCTAAGCCAATCAAGAAATATCTCTCCTTTACTTATTGAAATATCTGTTGTAAACATTGAAATATTTATATCTCGGAAAATATTAATATTAAAATCATAAAAAAGTTCTTTAATTTCTTCATCCCGATATCCGACGGCAAAAAGAGCTGCAAAAACAGCTCCTACGGAAGAACCTGCAACAGAATCAATTTCAATGTTAAATTCTTGTAAAGCTTTGATAGCGCCAATATAGCACATTCCGCGGATACCGCCTCCGCCAAACATACAATTATATTTTAATTTTTTCTCCAAAACATACCCTTTTCTAAAAAATAGAAACGGTGCTTAATTAAGCACCGTTTCTACATTATCATTAAAGACAATTAGCTGCTTCTTCTTCGGTTACCCCTTTTATTGTTAAGCTTACTTTACCTCTGTCATCTATTTTAATAATTTTAACAGTTACGGTATCACCGACATTCAAGTGTCCTTCTATGGTATCAATTCTTTCTTTGCATACTTGAGAAATGTGTACCATACCGTCTTTTCCGGGGGCTAATTC
>CANQOQ010000010.1 GCA_947625495.1 Candidatus Gastranaerophilales bacterium
CGTAAAAAAATCGAAAAAGCTTTAAACAAAAATAATAATCTTGATGAAGCTCTTTTAAAAAGCTTTAAAATTACAATTAAAAGCCTTTTAAAAAGAAAATTACCCATTTGTTATCAAACCGTTGATGTTTATAACTATTTAATCAGTTCATTACAAAATAACTAAAATTTAAGTAAAATGCGAAACTTACCCAAAACAGATACGGTAATAACAATAATGCAGCCATTTTGGAATGTTTAAAAAATGCTATTATCGTAAGCAGAATAAATATCCACATCAAAACAATTATAAAAAGAGCCCCCGATATACTGTGCAATTTAAAAAATACGGGCGACCATGCAAGATTTAACGCCATTTGTATTATAAAAAACGTTAACGGAAGGATTTTTTCTCTTGTCATTCCGCTTCTTATAAAAAGCACAAACGAGATTAAAATCATAATATATAAAACCGTCCACACAGGCGCAAAAAGCCAATCGGGCGGATTTAAAAAAGGTTTATTTAAGCTGTGAAACCAAATTGAATTTTCCATATCACAATGATAAATCCTCTGTGAAAAATTCATATCCTATAATCGGGTATTTATTAGGATAAAGTTAAATTTCTTTTTAATTCATTTAATATGATGTCTCTTGCTTTTATGGCTTCTTCTTTAGTTGCGGGAGCTATTGATTTTAAAGGATAGTCTATATTTAGTTTTTTATATTTTTCTTTTGCCATATCGTGGTATGGCAATATATCAAGTGCTTTTACGCTTTTTAAGGTTGAAATAAACCTGCCTAATTCCTTTAAATATTCTTCTTTATCAGTAATTGAAGGAACTATAACGTGCCTTATCCACATGGGGATATTGTTTTCAGAGAGGAATTTTGCAAAATCAAGAACGGACTTATTTGAATGCCTTGTTAATTTAATGTGTTCTTCATTATTAATATGTTTGATATCGAGTAAAACAAGGTCAGTATACTTAATGAGTTCATTGTATTTATCGGAACGGTCAAACAAAATACCCGATGTATCAAGGGCTGTATGTATATTTTTTTCTTTTGCAGCTTTAAAAAGTTCAATAACAAAGTCAATCTGAACCAATGGTTCACCGCCCGTAACCGTTATACCGCCATTTTTTAAAAATTCTTTTATTCCGTCATACTGTTTTAAAATTTCAATGGCGCTCATTTCTTTATTATCGGTATACTCCCAAGTATCTGGGTTATGGCAGTATAAACAGCGCATAGGACAGCCCTGCATAAATACAACAAACCTTATACCGGGGCCGTCTACTGTCCCAAATGTCTCAATTGAGTGAATATTACCGTTTTTATTAATCATAAATTTATTATATCGTATTTATAATAAATATTTATAAGTTTTATAATTTTCTATTGTATTTCTAATATTATTTAATTCCTCTTGATTTACATTATGAAGAAAAGTATCTTCAATTGTTAATTTTAAATTTTTCTGCATTGCAATTTTTAAATCTTCTATATCGGGAGCTTTTGGCTCAAAGTTAATTTGACCTTTTTTTAATTCATCAATAGAATAAACCTTAATAATATTGTCAAGTACTTCATAACGTCTGTCATCTTTATTTTGATTAATAACTACAACGGGTATTCCCATAGCCGTACAGGGAGATGCACAGTGTAGAGCTGTTGTTATAATTAACTTAGCTTCATTTTTGTATTTTTCAAGTAAGTTATTTGCATCATTTATAAATTCTTCATTGGAATTTAAATAATATAAATCAGACATTCCGGATTTATATTGTTTTTGATTTATAACAACCGCATTGTTTAATATTTCAGACGGTATGTATTTGTAAAAATTCTTTGGAATATCCACTAAAAAAACTTTATTTTGAGTATTTTTTATTTCTCTTTTAGGTAAAGTTAATGTAAGGCATCTGCTAAAATATGAATTAATTCCGATATTTCTAAAAAATTCGCAAGTGTATTTATCTCTGCAGCCAATAATATAATCATTAAAATAAAACGGGTTTGAATTTAAAAAATCCAAAATAACATCTTGTGCTTTTTCTGTATAATGGGTTCCGATAAATATTGGAATTAACTTACCATTCCGTTGAAAATTGTGATATGAATATTTTTCAAAATCAAACCATCCCTGCATTATGGTAAATGCCGATTCTTCATCATAATATTTAATTTTTTCCCTGTCAAAATATTCAAAATTAAAATCGGGGAAAAGTTTTTCTAACTGTTTTTTTACTGCAATAGTTTGAATGTGATCACCTAAATTTGCAGCACCATGTTTTCCGCATTTCCAATATTGATAACTTAATAAAATACATTTATTGGGTATAAATTTCCCATTTGGTGATGGGGGGGGGTATTTTTGATCTGAAATACTTGAAGATAAGCGTTGAACTTCATATAATAAAAAGTTAATTTGACGTTCAATATTTGCTATATATCTATAATCAAAATTGATTTTAACTCCAAAAGAAATCTTTATTCCTAATATAGTAATAACTTTCTTTTTTTTACATATAAAATTTTGCTTATCTGTTGTGTAAATATTTTTTACAGAAAAAATATTTTCAAAAAATTTCATTAATTCTCAATCTCCGATTTTAGAATGGAACGTTCTTGAGATAACGTCATCCTGCTGTTCTTTTGTTAATTTATTAAAATTAACAGCGTAGCCTGAAACTCTGACAGTCAGCTGCGGATATTTTTCGGGGTGGTTTTGTGCGTCAATCAATGTTTCACGGTTAAAAACATTTACGTTTAAATGGTGTCCGCCCTTTTCAACGTAACCGTCTATAAGATTAATTAAGTTTTCTTCCTGCATTGTTGTCATAATCAAATCTCCTAATAATTATTATTCTCACAGCATCCGCAATCTAAATTAACCATTAAATCGCCCATAAATACTTCATTTTTACCTAATGCATCAGGGATAATCGAGAAAGTATTTGAAATACCGTCTTGTGCATCATGGAAGGGAAGTTTTGCAACGGATGACAGTGAAGCTAAAGCTCCATTCGTATCACGGCCGTGCATTGGGTTAGCACCCGGTGCAAGCGGTACTCCTTCTTTTCTTCCGTCAGGTGTGTTACCTGTCTTTTTGCCGTATACAACATTTGATGTTATCGTTAATATTGACATTGTAGGTATTGAGTTTCTGTATGTATAGTGTTTTCTTATTTTTCCCATAAATGATTTAACTATATTTACGGCTATTTCATCGACTCTGTCATCATTGTTTCCGTATTTAGGGAACTCTCCTTCTGTTTCATAGTCAATAACTATGCCGTTTTCATCACGTATTGTTTTAACTTTCGCATATTTAATTGCGGAAAGTGAGTCTGCCACAACGGATAAACCTGCAATACCCGTTGCAAAATATCTTTTAACATCTCTGTCCATTAAAGCCATTTGGGCTTTTTCGTAGCAGTATTTATCGTGCATATAATGAATTACATTTAAAGTATTTACATACAGCCCTGCAAGCCACTCCATCATCGCATCATACTTTTCCATTACTTCATTATAGTCAAGATACTCTGATGTAACAGGCTGATATTTAGGCCCTACCTGAACTTTCAATCTTTCATCAACACCGCCGTTAATTGCATATAACAAGCATTTTGCAAGGTTTGCTCTTGCACCGAAAAATTGCATTTCTTTACCCACAACCATAGATGAAACGCAGCAGGCAATTGCATAATCATCACCATGAACGGCTCTCATTAAGTCGTCGTTTTCATATTGAATTGATGAGGTGGTTATGGAAATTTTTGCGCAGTATTCTTTAAAGTTATGCGGCAAGTTCTTTGACCATAATACCGTTAAGTTTGGCTCGGGGGATGTACCCAGATTTTCAAGTGTATGAAGGTATCTGAAGGAATTCTTTGTAACCAAGGGTCTTCCGTCAACACCCATACCTGCAATGGATTCAGTTACCCATGTGGGGTCGCCTGAAAAGAGTTCGTTATATTCAGGCGTTCTTGCAAATTTTACCAATCTCAATTTCATTATAAATTGGTCAATTAGTTCTTGCGCCTGTTCTTCTGTTATAATACCGTTTTTCAAATCCCTTTCAATAAATATATCCAAGAAAGTAGATGTTCTTCCGATACTCATAGCAGCACCGTTTTGCTCTTTTACGGCAGACAGATAGCCGAAATATAACCATTGAACAGCCTCTTTTGCGCTTTGAGCAGGTTTTGATATATCAAAACCGTAAATTTGCCCCAGCTCTTTCATTTCTTCAAGAGCTCTTATCTGGTCTGTAATTTCTTCTCTTAATTGGATTCTATCGGGAGTCATTTCTCCTTCAAGTGATTTAAATTGATTTTGTTTATCTTCAATTAACCTGTCGATACCATATAGTGCTACCCTTCTGTAGTCGCCTATAATTCTGCCTCTGCCGTATGCATCAGGAAGCCCCGTTATTATGGCTGAATGCCTTGCAGCTTTCATCTCGGGTGTATAAACATCAAATACGCCTTGGTTATGAGTTTTTCTGTATTTGGTAAAGATTTCCGAAATTTCTCTATCCACCATATAACCATAAGATTTACAGGCTGTTTCTGCCATTCTTATTCCGCCAAATGGCTGCAGTGACCTTTTTAACGGTTTATCCGTTTGAAGTCCTACTATAACTTCCAAGTCTTTATTTATATAACCTGCGCCGTGAGAGGTTATGGTTGATACAATATGTGTATCCATATCAAGAACGCCGTTATTTTCTCTCTCCTGCTTAAATAAATCACAGCACTCCTGCCACAAATCCATAGTAGCCTGAGTCGGATTAGTTAAAAAACTTGCGTCTCCGTCATAAGGCGTATAGTTATTCTGTATAAAATCCCTTACATTAATTTCACTTTGCCATTTACCTGATTTAAAATCTTCATAAAAAGAAGATTTTTCAATCTCCGTATTTAACATTTGTATCTCCATATCCCAAAATTTTGTTTAAAAATTATATCATAAATGCATTGTCATGATTATATTTTTAATTCAAATGTAAATTTTTATTTTATTTTTTTAACATATAATAATAAACAGCCTTAATAAAGCCCGGTCTGAATATAAACAAAGGTCGATGTCTGAAATAATTAATATAACTTTTTAAATTTGATTTTTTTTGCCATTTTTTATCAGGTGTTTCCCAATCGGTTAAAGCTGAATATTTAAAATAATATTCTTTAAACGGAGTATATGCTCCATATTTCCATGGTTTTTGCGGTCCTGTGTAGTGCAGTATGTTAAATTTTAATGAATAATTTGAGCGTGAAGTATAATTTGAAACTTGGACATTCCATCTGCTGTCCAATTTTAATATTTTACCGTCAAATGCTTTATTTAATATATCCTGATCACCCAATATAAATACATTTTGATTGTCCTTAGCGCAGTTAATAAATATTTCTTCAGCATTCTCCTGACGCCATTTTTTTAAATTTATTAATAATACTCCGGAATTTACATAAAACTTTTGTTTCAGTTGATTTCTCTTGTGATATCTTTTGCTGCCTATATCTGCTATTGCGCCCATAAAATATTGCTCAACATTAGTATTGTATAATTCTTTCAGACTTGTATTTACTATTATATCAGGGTCTAAGTATATTATTTTGTCTTCATTTATATAACTAGCAAGTTTAAGTCTGTAAAATGACGTAAGAGGAAGATACCCCGTTGTTTTTATTTTCTTAAATTCGCTAAATTCATCTTCTTTAGGTTTAATATATACAATGCTAAAATCTTTTATCCGCTTTAAATTGTTTATTTTTTCTTTATTTTCTTCAGTAATATCAGAGCTGATAATATAAAAAGTCAGTTTGTCGTCAATATTGGCATTGGATAAAACTGATGCAACGGCACTGCCGGTATATTTGGCATAATTATTGTCAACTGTAAAACATATTTTAATTTCGCTCATCATACAACCTTTTTATAATTATATTATAAAATAGTTATTTAAATGTTAATCTTTTATATTTTGCAACTTTTGTAATTTTAGATAAGCATTCTTGTACGCCTTTGCATCTTCACAGAGAATTTTTGATTTTCCGAGAAATTTATTATCATTTGTCGGATATAGTGAACAATATTCACAATATTTGCAGTAATCATACTTAAAACATTGTTTAAGATTTGATTTTATGTATTTTTCTCTAAATTTTGGTAAAATATTGGTCTGTAATTCCTTTAAGGATGTTGTATTATAATTGCCCAGAATATAGTTAAATCCTACACATGGAGTTATATCTAAATCAGGTTTGATACTTAAAGTTGAACTTCCCGCACCGCAAATTTTTCCGTCTGTTTTTTCAAAGTTTCTAATCTCAGCATTTTCAAAAATATAATAGTAAAACTTTTCTATATCTTTATAATTGCATTTTGTACTTAAGTTTTTATTATTTTTATTGTAAATAAAACGGCAGCCGGAGCTAAATTCCGCACCTGTTTCATCTGCATATAGTTCAACATATTTATGGCTATCTGTATTATATAAAATCTGAGGACAGGCGATACAGACACTAATATTTTTTTCTCGTAAACGCTTAATTATATTTAGTGTTTTATAATGAGAGCCTTTAACTCCGGTAATATTATCATGTATATCAGAATCCATTGAATATAATGATATTTTAAAAAACGAAGGATAAATATTTAAAAGTTCATTAAATAAATTTTCATCATCATAAAGTTTTTGAGCGTTTGTCAGAATTGATAATGACATGTGTTTTTTTCGTACATATTTTGCAATTTTTAAAAAATCTTTATTTATTGTGCATTCTCCGCCCGTAAGAGTTATTCCGAATACATCAATTTTGTGCGCTTCATCTATTATTTTTTTTGCTTGTTCAAAACTTATTTTATATTCATTCATATCTTTAGGATTAAAGCAGTGTTTACATTTTAAATTGCATCTATAGTTTAATTCTAAATGCAAAGAACCGATAATATTATTCTCAAAAAATAACCGTGAGAGCTTTTTATTAACATATTTATGGATTTCGCCATCGGCTTTAATTACAATCTTTTCAGAATTATTATTTGACTTTCTTATTAAATTAAAAAGAAAACTTTTTATATCTGTAGTTTTATAACGGCAAACTGATGTTATATTCAGCCAATCATCAGATAATTTACCTTTTAACACATAAAAAACATGATTTTTTAAATCTTCAATTAAACTTATATTATAACTTTTACATTTAAAATTTCTTGTATTTATATAGTTGGGGATTCGCATATAAATACTATTTACTTTCACATATCGACATACTTGCTCCTTTGGGAACCAGATTCCAATTTGCTGAAATTCTGGGATCATCTATACCTTCAACTATATCAGAGAAGAATTCATTGATTTCATCCAAGTCTTCTGCATATAAATCTTCATCATCATTTTTTTCCATTATTTATCTCCTTTTAAATTTAACATTTCCCCGAGTTTTAACTGCAGTTCGTTATTATTTTTACCAAACTCTATAAAACCCGAATATGGAGTAAATGTCATTTCTCCAAAATACAATTTATTTTTATGTATCATCCAGTCAACTCTTACAAATTTAAAATCTTTTGCAAGCATTTCACTCAATTCTTTTGCTGTTTTTAATATTTCATCGGCTTCTTCATATATAACTTTATTTGTCGAATAAAAGCTAATATCACAATTGTTAAAATTTTCATCAAAACAACTGATATTTCTATGAGAAAATTTTTTATTAACAAAAATACTTCTGCATTTTTGTATAAATTTTACATTGCCGTTAAAACACCATATCTCAATTTCTGCATTTGATATATTTAAATCTTCTCTTAAAAGAGATTCTATAATTATTTGAGGTTTAATATTTTTATACTGAGTTTCAAAATCACTCCAACCAAAAAAGGATTCATTCATCCAATTGTTTATATGGAATTTTATTGAATTAAATAGATACGAATTATCTAAAAATTTTTGTTTATCTTTAACTGTAAAGTTCCACTTGCAGCCGTGGTTACATTTAATAATAAAACTATCCGGAAGTTTATCAAAATCAATTTCATCAAAATTATTACATATTTGAAGTACGGGCTTTAGATATTCTTCTCCGATTTTTTCTTTTATCCAATCTCGTACGAGAACTTTATCTGTAAGAGTTGTTTTTATGGGAAGGTTATCATATATTTTTAACCACTGTATCTTTTCATTCAGGGTTTTTGGATGCTTAAGATTTAGTTTTTGCATTGTTCGAATTTTGTATGCAAAAACCAAGTATTTAGCATAATCATTTTCATCAAGACTCATTTTGAAGTTATAATCAAAAGGATTTATTCTTTTGAGCCCGATATTACAGTTTAAAAATCCCCCCCCCGTGGAGGTTTTGCGCTTTATAAAATCTGTAATTGTATTTAAAAAGCTGTTCATGAGTTAATTATATATCCTAATGTTTTATTTTGCAACTGTTTTAATTTTAGATAAGCATTCTTGTACGCCTTTGCATCTTCACAGAGAATTCGGGATTTTTTCATAAAAGTGTATAAAGTATGCTGGGGACAATAATCACAAAAATCACAATAATCAAATTTAAAGCATTCCTTTAAATTACTTCTGATAAATGTTTTTATGAATTTTGGGTATATTTCTTCTTTAAATTGTTTTAATGAGATATTTTTATAATTGCCTAATTTATAATAAAAATTATGACACGGGAATATATCCAATTTAGGAGATATAGAAATCTTATCCAAACCTGCAGTACAAATAATTTGATTGTCTTTATAAAATCTTGGTCTTATGTTATTTATATCAATATTGTTTATATAATAATTTTCCAAATCTTTTCCGTTTAATCTTGCTGATTTATTGTTATTATCAGGATTATATATAAATTTATTATCAATTATATAATTAATACCATTACTTTTTGCAAATTTTTCTACATCAATATATTCGTTTTTGTTGTATGCTAGTATTTGGTGCATAATAGATACATTAATCTTTTTTTCCTTAAGCTTTTTGATTACTTCCAAACTTTTTAAATGTGAACCTTTGACACCTGTAATATAATCATGAATTTGAGGATTCATACTGTATAAACTTATATCAATGCTTGACGGATAAATTTTTATTAGTTCATTAAAAAATTCAATATCATCATAAAGCTTAATGCCGTTAGTTTTTATATATAAAGACATGTGCTTTTCTCTAATGTATCTTGATATTTTTAGAAAATCTGGGTTTATTGTGCATTCTCCACCTCCTATTAATATACAATACACTCCTATTTCACAGGCTTCGTCAATAATTTTTTTTGCCTGATTATATGATATTTGGTATTCATTCATATTTTTAGGGGTAAAACAATGCTTGCATTTTAAATTACATCCGTAATTTAAATCTAATGACAAAATATAAATCAATTTGTAATTATGGAAAAATTTATTTATATAAGTTTTAAAATAATTAAAATTTTTATTGTTTTTATTTATAACTTTTAAATAATTGGTCTTTAAAGAGGGAAATTCTTTCTTTGTATTTATCAAATTATTGATTTTTAATTCATAAAATAATCCGTAAAGTTCTTTTTCAAGTTTGTTTTCAATAGCAAAATTTAAAATATATTCATAACTTTTATTGTTAACAATAAAAGTCCATAAAACACTTGATATGCCTTTTAAAACAAAATTATTACCGTTTTTAATATTCTCAATAATGCTTATATATAATGAATTTTTAAGATTGTAGGTTTGAGTATTAATATAAGCAGGTATAATCATAATCTTGCACCGCATTCGGTGTATGATGAAAACGTACAATAACATTTAGATATTAGCATAGGATCTACTACTTCAATAATATCTGAAAATAATTCGTTAATTTCATCCGATGTCATGTCATCCAAATTTTTTGCATTTTCTTCATTATCTAACATATTAATCTCCTTTCAAATTTAATAGGTTACCTAATTCTTTATTCCAATATCCATTTTCTCTTGAAAAATCTATAAATCCGGATTGCGGAGTAAATGTCATTTCACCGAAATATAGGTTATTATTATATTGTATGAAATCAACACGTACGAATTTAAAACCTTTTGCTAATTTTTTGCTTAAATCGAATGCTTTCCTATAGTTGTTATTTATTTCTCTGTTTATAAGTTGTTCTCTATAATTAAATCTTAAATTTATGGAATTATAATTTTCATCGAATGATGATACAAGTTTATAATTATGCTCTGAATCAAATTTGTGAATGTTGATTATTTTAGGTTTAGAGTTGAAACAATATATATCAATTTCTTCCGGTTCTTGATTATTTTTTTCTCTTAAAAGAGATTCTATAATTATTTGAGGTTTAATATTCTTATACTGAGTTTCAAAATCACTAAAACCAAAAAAAGTTTGTGTCATCCAATATTTAAACTCGTTTTTTGTAAGTTTAATTAAATTCTTATTTTCTAAAAACTTAGTTTTATTTTTTATAATAGTATGCCACTTGCAACCGTGGTTACATTTAATAATAAAACTATCCGGAAGTTTATCAAAATCAATTTCATCAAAATTATTACATATTTGAAGTACGGGCTTTAAATATTCTTCTCCGATTTTTTCTTTTACCCAATCTCGTACTAGAACTTTATCCGTAAGAGTTGTTTTTATGGGAAGATTATCATATAACTTAAGCCACTGTATTTTTTCATTAAGTGTTTTAGGATGCCAGAGATTTAGTTTTTGACCTGTTTTTATGTAATAAGCCTGACAAAGATATTTTTTGTAATCCTTTTCTTTTAGACTCATCATAAAATCGTAATTAAAAACAGATGTATTTCTTAATCTGGGAATATAATAATTAGAGTTTAAAAATCCCCCCCCCCGTGGAGGTTTTGCGCTTTATAAAATCTGTAATTGTATTCAAAAAGCTGTTCATGAGTTAATTGTATATCCTAATGTTTTATTTTGCAACTGTTTTAATTTTTAAATCAGTATAATAGGATAGTTGTTTTCATAAGCAAATTTTAAGAAATCATCGGGCAATTCATTTATTGTATCTGCAATTGCTATTAATCCTTGTATTTTTGGGGTATATCCTATGATTTCGTTATGTGTATGTTCTTCTTTATCAATTAAACTTTCTTGATATTCTTTTATTGCGTTTATCAGTTCCGTTCCGCTAAACCCGTATCGTCCTATTTTATATTCTTTATTTGGATTAATTTGATTTAAACTTGTTTTTGAAGCTATTGTATTTTTATAAAATTCACTAAAATCATCTTCTTTAATTTCTGTTTCATCTATTCCAAGATTATATAATAATGTTTTTTTAAAATTTAATCTGGATTTCGTATTTGTATATATTAATTTTAAAACATTTTCAATCCCTTTTTGTATACCGGAGGACTGGTTTGTTTTTTCTTCATTGATTATGTTTGTGTTTATTTGGGAGAGTAAAAAACCGTATTTTCTGCGGGCGTAGGTCCTTTTATATTGAGGAGTAATGATTGATTCTGACAAAACTCCTCCATTATATGGTGATGTTAGTAATTTAGTTGTTTTTAATGAATTATATAATCTCGAATTATCGACCATGTGGACAAGAAAGACCGCATTCTCTTTTGTTAATCCGTTTGCGAATCCGTATTTACCCAAATCTTCATTTGTGTCAATATTATGAAAATCTATAACCGTATATTCTTTCCCGTCTTTTATTGTTTTATTGTTATCCGATACTTTATCTGATATAAAATAGTCGGTAAATATTGCATTTCCCGTTGAATATAAGTATTTTAAATTATTTTCAACAGCTTCAAGATTTGGTTCATCAAGCTTATGTTTGTGCATATTATAAAAATTGTCACTTACTGCCTCTAAATCACTTTTTGCAAGTATCTTTGCAATTTCAAAATCATTTGGACGTCTAAATCTGAATGCCAATTCTTTTGAAATTTTATCTTTATCTGTTGTATTTGAATATTCTTCTAGCCAATGATGATTTTGTATTATTTCATATAATCTGTCTCTTTGTTCGGGATTTTTAAATAATTTTTTTATTATACTTCTTGAATACAAAGAAGATTGATTTTGGTGTCCTTTGTCAATTTTGTTTTCTTTTTTCGATATATCATGTAATATTGCTGCAATTTTTATAAGAACTTTGTCGGTCTCATTCAGTTTTGTTATATAATCAGGATTATTTATCGTATTTGCCAATACTAATAATGAGTGTACATCTAACGTATAATTGTGTGTTGCGTGCTGTTTCTTTCCTATTATGTTTATAAATTCGGGAAAGGCTTTTATTATATAATTTAGTTGTTTATTTAAATCTTTGTTTTCTGTTTGTACTTCGTTCTCACAAATAAACCTATGCATAATATCGTATATTTGCTTCTCTGTTGAATTATTTTTATTAAGCTCATTTAATTTTATTATTCCGTTATATCCCGTTATTATTGTTTCATTATCTTTTTCTTCTGTTATAAGACTTATTCCTGTTTTATTTTCAATTATTTCTTTTGTTTCTTTATCGGTGCATATAAAGCTTAAATCGTTTAAAAATTCTTTTCTCGAATATACTAAATTTATACCGTTTGACATGTTTTTTAATAAGGGTATTGATTCCGTTATTGTTTTTTCAAACTCTGTCAGAGAATTATTTTTTGTTTTTAAAACATTTTTAATAAAATTTTTTTTTGTATTTTCATCTATATTAATCGAAATATCTTCAAAATTAAGACCTGAATCAATATCCGTAATTGTTTGTTCTAAAAACTCAAATCCTTTGATATTATTATTTTGTATATATGTATTCGCTGCTTTTAATGTTTCTATCAAATTGATTTTGTCTCTAAAATTAATATCGGATAATTTTAAATTTTGATTTATTATATCAATATACTGCTTACCGCTTAGCTCGGGAATATATGTATTATTTGGAATATTATTAATTATCTGCATAAATTTTAAAGTCTTACTAAAAAGTTCTCTGTCTGTTGAATTATTTTCTGATTGGCATAAATCATAGATTTCGCAGAATAAATCTATATCTCCTATACAGTCAGCGTATGTAATTATATCGGTTTTTATTCTCTCCGAAAGATTGTTATCTTTTTGTTTATATTTATTATATATTTCTTCAAGTTTTATTAAACAATTACTTTTTTGTGTTTTATTTGCTAATTCATATATGAAATTTTTTGTATCGGGTGATTTCATACACATATTATAAAATGATTCATTTGTTTCAATATTATCAAATTTTGAATATAATTTTTTAATCAAACTGATGTTCTCTTTTATGGGGTTTCCTTGCGGAGTAAATGCAAAATTAACATTGTTTATAAAGTTTTTTAAATTAGGGTCTCCTTTCAGTTCATAGAAAGTCCTAAAAATCATTGATCTTGTTTCTTTTGGAAAATTATTTAATTTGTCATAAATTTCTTCTGTTAAACTGTATGATTTTGTTTTTCTTTGTATTCTTTCTGCAAGTTTAAATTTATCAACAGGTACAATACCTGTGTCATCTTTTAATGTATTAAACAACAAAGCTAATGAATTAATACTGTAATCATAATCGGTATTTTCTGTTTTTAATAATCTTTTTAACAATATTAAATTCTGTTTATCAAAGCTGCCGTCTTCTTTTTTTATGCTGTTAATAAGTTCAGATAAGAAATATTCGGGATATGTTGTCTTGAAAAATAGCAGATTCATTGCTTTCTTATTATGTCTGGCTTTAAAATCCATGATTTTCCCTTTAAATGAATCTTCTTCCAAAGGCAGAAAAAAGTTTAAGAAATCATCGGCAATAGGACTGTATTCACCTGTTTGCATATCAATACAAGCTTTTACAATATCTCCTGACAATGAAGGATACATCCCCTTTTTATCAAGTTCTTCTTTCTTTTCTTTTATTTTTTCATCATATAAATGAGTTTTAGGATTTATAAAATCTTGTGAATAATTCTGTGCTTCTAAATTTTCATTTGCTCCGGCAGAATTGTTGCCGCTTCCAAAATTTATATTTTTTTGAACTACTCCTGTCTTATTTTGCCAATAATTAGGATCTATAGGAGATTTTTTTATGTTTTTTTCATTTTTACAGCTGTTTTTTTCAGCTTTTTTCTCTCCTTTGCGGGAAGAAGCCGGTATATTCCTTTTTATATTAATATTCTTTATTTCTTTAAAATCCATTTTATATTTCGATTTTTACACTCCTATATTATATTCGGTTTAAAAAATAATAACTTGATATTTTTGATTTAAATATTAAAGTGTGTTAATATTTATGAAGAGAAAAAAGGGAAATTAGGTTTTGAAAGAAATAATATCAGCGCAAAAAGCGGCATCTCTGATTAAAAATGGCTCGACAATTATGGTTGGCGGGTTTTTAAGCTGCGGCGCTCCCGATAAAATTATTGATGCTATTGTTGAGCAGAAAATCAGTAATCTTACTATGATTTGTAATGATACCTCTTTTCAGGATGTTGATAAGGGGAAATTAATAAAAAACGGACTTGTCAAAAAAGTTATTACAACTCATATAGGAACAAATCCTATTACGGGCGAAAAAATGAAATCAGGTGAACTTGAAGTTGAATTTTATCCGATGGGAACTTTAGTCGAAAAAATTCACGCAAAGGGTTCTGGTTTGGGTGGAGTTCTTACTCCTACAGGTATTGGTACTATCCTTGAAGAAGGGAAAAAAACAGTTGAAATAAAAGGTAAGAAATTTATTTTTGAAGAACCTTTAGGTGCAGATTTTGCCATTATTTACGGTTCTAAAGTCGATAAATTCGGCAATGTTATGTTTGAAGGCACTACAAGAAATTTTAATACATCTATGGCTACGGCAGCTGACACCGTTATTGTTCAGGCGGAAGAACTGGTTGATTGCCTGAATCCTGATAGTGTTGTAATCCCCGGTATCTTTATAGATTATATTGTTAAAGGCGGTGAAGTTTAATGATTGCCTCTATTGCTGATTTGAATAAAGAGAAAATAAAAGAAATTATTGCAAAAAGAATTGCAAAAGAATTTAAACCTAATGATATTGTGACATTGGGAATCGGACTTCCAACAGAGGCCGCTAACTATGTTGATGAAAATCTTCATATTATTTTTCAATCCGAAAACGGTATTTTGGGTATGGGAAAAAATCAGACCGGACCAAATTATAATAAAAAAGTTGTTAACGCAGGCGGAACTTACGTTAATGTTAATGAAGGTGCTTGCTTCTATGATTCTCAAATGGCTTTTACCATTATGAGAGGCGGTCATATTGACGCAACAGTATTAGGTGCTTTAGAAGTTGATTCTGAAGGAAGTATCGCAAGCTGGCAAATCCCCGGTAAATTTGTCCCCGGAATCGGCGGGTCCATGGATTTAATTGTCGGCTCCAAAAGGGTTATTGTAGCTATGACTCATACATCAAATGACGGCTCCTGTAAAATAGTTAAAAAATGCTCGCTTCCTCTTACTGCTTATCGGGAAGTTGATATGATTGTTACGGAAAGAGCTGTCTTTAATGTTTCCTCTCAGGGACTTATTTTAACGGAAATCAATCCGTTATTCTCCATTGATGATATTAAAAAATCAACCGGAGCTGATTTTATTATCCATAATAATTTAAAATATATGGGTATTTAGATGGAACTGTTTGCTAATCTTTTTAGAAAGAAGCTTAAATATTTAATTATAGGTGCAGGGTCTGTAGGAGCTACATTCTCTTGTTTCCTTCATAGTGCATCTAAAAATGTTACTTTAATTTCTAAATATGATTCGGTTATTAATACAGTCAGAAAACAAGGTTTGCATTTGACTTCAACTGTTAAAGGCGAACATACTTATAAAATTAAAATTACGGATGAAAAATCATATAAAGATAAAGCTGATGTTATAGTCCTATGTATTAGAACGCCCGACATATTTTCGGCTTTGCCTTTAATAGAAAAAGCTTCACATAAAAATACAATCGTTTTTTCTATTTCTAACGGTTACGGTATCGGATATGCTTTAAATAAAAAACTTAAAAATAAACTTTGTGTAATTGATGCTAATTTCGTCGGTAAGTGCAGGTGGTTTAACAGAGAAAATGCCGAATATCTTCAATTGAGAGAATATGTTGAACTTAATTTGTCCGATTCTTTTCACTGTGCCGATAATAAGCTTCTTTCTCAAATAAAAGATGATTTCTCTGAATCGGGCATGAATACTGCAATTATGAATTCTGATGAATTTAATAAAAATTCATTTGAAAGGCTTATTACACGTTCTCCTTTTGAAGCGTGCTGTATATATTATGATATAAATGCAAATCAAATTGTAGATGAAAAGCGCATTATGTTTGAAAATTTATGTAATGAACTTTTAGTACTTGCTAAGGCTCTTAATATTGATATAAATAAAAATTTTCTAAACGAATACTATGCTAATTTTGAAAAATATAAAGAAAGAGATGATGCTAATGTTTATTCATCCATTTTGCATGATATGAAAATCGGTCAAAACTCTGAAATAGATTTCTTATTCTTTATTGTTTTAGAACTCGCTAAGGAATATGGAGTTAATCTGCCTTGTTATTCTATGATAGCCGAAAAATTTAAACAATATAAAACTATTGATAAATATTTTAATTGATTTTATGATTATTATAAGTTAGCTTAACGGGTTTTAGTATGAAATTTAAATGCTGTGAATGGGCACTTTCCCATTTGGTTATTAATTCTGATGATTTAACATATTGCTGTGCTTCTTTTGATAAAAAGCTTACGTTTTTGGAAAATTATCACGGTGAACTTATTGATACTGAAAAATATTTGAATGACAGAAAACTCTATATTGAAAGATGTAAAAATGGTGATTATCCTGAACAATGTAAGGATTGTCCTACTCTGGAAGAAAGAGATTGGGATGAAACACCTGGGTTTATTGATGTATCGGTATCAAACAGAACCAATTGCAGTTGTGATTGTATATATTGTATAATTTCAGGTGGCGGAAACAGCGAAGTTAAAAAAGATTTAAATACAAAAAAGACTTATGATGTACGCCCCTTACTCAATCAATTGAAAGATAATAATTTATTTAAAAAGCATTGTCACTTTATAATAGGCGGCGGGGAATGTGCTGAATACCCTAATGGTGAACTTAAATGGCTTATTGATTTTGTCTTTTCCATAAACGGCTCTATTGAATTTTTAAGTGCAGGAATTACATATTCAGATGACATTAGAAAAGCTCTTGAATTTGGAAACAGTAAATTAAAAGTTTCTGTTGATGCCGGTATTAAAAAAACTTATGAAACAATTAAACGGGTTAAAGGTTATAACGCAGTTTGGTCTAATTTAAAGAAATATATAAAAGCTCAAAAGAAAAATCCAAATGCACTTGTTACTATAAAATATGTGATTATTCCAACTGTTAACGATAATATGAAAGATGTAAAAGAATTTTTGAAACGCTGCAGAAAAATCGGTTGTACTTCTATTGAGGTTAATATGGAATTTTTCTGGATGAGTGAAAATTTTGATAAACCCATATCAGATAATTTGAGAGAAGTCTTGATGTATTTTAAAGACCAAAAAGATGTATTCTTTTCTTCAAACATTTCATCACATATAAAAAATTGGCTTGAAAAAAATCTATAATTCTAAAATAACTAAAAAAGCTTTACAATAAAAGTTTTTTTTATTAATATAATATTTGTCCGAGAAAAAAGGGTAATTGTCTTTCCGAAAGTCACACTTAACGGGTAGATGAGACCTCTAAAAATATCCGGAGGAGTGCCGGAGCGGTTGATCGGAGCGGTCTTGAAAACCGTCGTACGTGCGAGCGTACCGTGGGTTCGAATCCCACCTCCTCCTCCATTTAAAAGCCTTCATTTGAAGGCTTTTTTGATATTTATTGTTAGTTTTACAAAGCGAATTATTGAGCCTTAGGCGAAATCAATGAGCCTGTATGCGTTAGCTGATTATTTCGGAAAAGTCCGTTTTGAAAATATTGATTTTTCTACTATAATAATCTTGCAGATATTAATTTCAAATATCTACATTAACTTATATTGCCGAAATAACCAAACTGTTTTTTTGCAATCATATAATTCTGTTAAATCCGTGGTTTGTAACAACGCCATATTTTGCTATTTTAGGGTTCAATTTTATTTTCTTTAAATAATTAATTACATCTGTTTTGTCAGAGATGCCTGAAATATTTATAAATCCGCCTATTTTTTTAATTGAGCTTGCATCTTGCAGATAGGGATTTTTCGCATTCAGGTGTAAATTACCCATAATTTCTTGAATTGAGGAGGTTGTTTTCAAATTAGATTCTTTAATATCAGCACTTGATAAAATTTTTACAACATCTTTAATTAATTTATTTTCGTCAACACCAAGTTTAGAAAAGCTTTTGCCGTTAATAACGGAAGTATAATCTTCAATAATTTTTTTGCCGTCAGCACGGTGATGAACCACCATGCCTGTTTTTTTGAATATTTCATCGGGAGAAAGTCCCATTAACATTTTTTTAGCATCCGCTAAACCATCAGGAAGCATACATTCTTCGTACAACGGATTGCCGAATTTATCCATATACTGTTTAAAATTATTTGCCTCTTGCAGTTTTTTCATTTCTGCATATTCTGTGAGTTTTGAGAAATTTCCCAATCCTGTTGAATGCGATGCTGCATATTTTAGATAATTAGCATTTATACCTACTAAACCCATTTTAACTCCTTTTTTATATACAGAAATTATAAAACATTTGAAGAAGAAAAATTGTCTAATTCCGTAAAAATTTATTTATATACAAACATTTTAATTACTTAATTACATATTTAAATTGAAATCAAATTTAAATGCTATTATCGGAATTTAAATAGCGCTTTATAGCTTCTTCAATAATACCGGCACATTTACCTTTTTTAGCTGTTTGAATTTCATGTTCAGAACCGATATGCTTTGCACTTCCGTCTTGATATATAACAGTTGTATCATTTGTCCAATTTTTATTATTTATTATCAACCTGTCGTTATTATATAGATAAACATCAAATTTTGGTTCATTCTTAAAAGCGGTAAATATAAAAGGTGGTTTTTTTGGTCTGCCTGCTTTTTTTAAAATATCGGCAATTTCATCATCCGAGAATAGAGAAGTACAATTATAAGTTTCTTTTGCTTCGGGAGTATTTAATTTAGAGTTAGATAGAACCATAGCTCTTCCAAAACTATCATCCGGATTATATTCGGAAAGAAAAACAATTTCACTTTTTCCTACTTTCCCAAAATCATAGTGTTCTTCAGGTGATTCCGATTTGCCTATTCCCCCAAATTCATAAGGTTTTTCATCTGTTACCGTCTTTCCTGATTTACCAAATTGGTTTGGTTCTTTATTAGCATTCAAACGTTCAAGGTTATTTTCAGGGTTAATTAGTCCTGCTTCTACATGTCTTGAATGAATATTTCTTTCCGGATTAAGCATAGAACCAAATGAAATCATAATTAAATTCTCCTGTTGTTATGATACATAAAAGCTAAAACTAATAAATAATAAAAATTGTTATATGAAATATTAATGTTAAGAAAAATACATATAATTAAACTTCAAAAACAAAAAACCACTCAATTTAAGTGATTAAAATAGTCCAATTTGAAAATTTGTAAAAAATAAAAGCCGATAAGTTTATTATCAGCTTTTAAAATATTGTTTGTTTTTATTACATTGCTTTAACAGTGCCTAATTTATGGATGTCTTCATCGGTTCTGTTGCCGTAAATTGTGATTTTATTTAACTCTGTTTCAATATTATTAAATTCTTCATCAGTTAAAACAATATCGGCAGCACCCAAGTTTTCAACCACTCTTTCATCTTTTCTCATACCGGGGATAGGTACTACAAAATCATTTTTATGTAACATCCAAGCAAGAGATATTTGAGCCGGTGTTGCTCCTTTTTTGAGGGCAACTTCATTTAATAAATCAAGCAAAGGTTGATTTTTTTCAACATTTTCAGGGTTAAATCTTGTTATAACTCTTCTTACGTCATCACCTTTATACTCTGTATTTTTGTTATATTTACCAGATAAAAATCCGCCTGCCATAGGAGAAAATGCAACAAACCCGATATTTAATTCTTTACATAACGGAATTACATCTTTTTCAAACATTCTCTCCATCATAGAGTATTCTGATTGTATTGCGGATAGCGGGCAAACTGCGTTTGCTCTTTTAATTTGTTCAACCGTTGATTGAGATTGTCCCCAAGCTCTGATTTTGCCTTCTTTTATAAATTCGCTCATCCACTCTGCCACATCTTCAACCCTGCTATCTAATGGAACTCTATGTTCATAATAAATATCAATATAGTCTGTTTGAAGGCGTTTTAGAGAGTCATTCAAGGCATTTGTTACTCCTTTTTTAGATAACTTGCCCTCCGGAATTTCTTGACCTTCTTGAAATACGGGAACAAATTTTGTTGTTAAAATTATCTTATCTCTAAAAGGTTTAACGGCTTTTCCTACCAGTTCTTCATTGACAAAAGGTCCATAGGCTTCTGCCGTATCAAATAAAGTACAGCCTAAATCATAAGCTTTATGCATAAGTCTTATTGATTCTTCTTCAGTCGGAATTGCACCATAACCATGAGAAAACCCCATACAACCCATTCCGATTGCACTAACTTCAATGTTTCTAAGCTTTCTTGTTTTCATAATATTTTCTCCTTATTTTATAGATTTACCCATTTCATAAGCTTCTTTCATAGCGGGTTTATCTAAAATTTCACCTTTTTCGTATACGCTGTGACCATAAATTATTCCGCATTCTTTAGCGCCTTGAACGCAATCGGCGTAGCCTCTAAAACATTCAATTGTTCGATTTAAGCCTTCAATACCATCTGCACATGTTGCAATATAATAAAAATCTTTATTTTTAACTTCCGTCCAACGAGCGACAGTTCTATCAATCAGCGCTTTTAATTGTGCGTCAATCGAATAAAAATAAACAGGACTTGATAAAACTATAACATCTGCATCTATCATTTTTTGTAAGATTTGCGCCATATCATCTTTTATTGCACAAATTCCGCCATTTTTAGCACAATAATAACAACCCCTGCAGTAATCTATTTTCATTTTTGCAACATTGATTTTTTCAACGCTGTTTCCCGCTTCAAGTGCGCCTTTTTTAAATTCATCGCACAAAATATCTGAATTTCCGCCAATTCTTGGACTTCCCGATAAAATTAAAACTTTTTTGCTCATAATTTGCCTTTCTTTATCCTTCAATATAATCATTTAATATCGCTTTTAGCTGAATTTTGCTGAACTTTTTTGTCCATTCTTTTGGCTCAAATACCTCGTCAGACATACACCAAACAGTCATCATTCCGTATAATTGCGAAATAATTAAATGCGTCAAAAGTTCTATGGGGATATTTTTCTTTAATTCTTTATTTTTGATTGCGGTTTTTAAAATATTTTCTAACATATTAAAATCATATTGCCACTTACTTATACCGTTATTATCAAAGGCAGTTTTAGGGTCAATAGCCGATTTTATCCATTCTCTGCAAATATTAATTCCGTATATTTCAACTGCATTCATAAATTTGATAAAAAACATGGTTAATTTTTCAACAATATTTTTGTTTTTTGTATTTGTAATTTTAACTTCGATTTGTTTAAAATACCCCCGGCAGATTTCAGCAATAATATCTTCTTTATGCTTAAAATAAACATAAAAAGTACCTTTTGCGACCCCTGCTATTTTTGTTATATCTTCAACGCTCAAAGAACTAAACCCGTTAGTTTTAATTAACTCTTCCGCCGTATCTAATAATTTTTGCTTTGTAATTAGTGCATTTTGCTGTCTTTTTGTCATTTTAATAAACCTTTGCTAATTTTATAATTTAATTATATATTATATTGACTAAAAGTCAATGACTTATAGTCAATAATTTATTTTTCTTAATGATACTAAACAGATATACACCTTGAAATAACAATTTCTTGACGATAATTAGATATCTAACTATAATGATTATATGAAAAATTTGCTGTCTCTAATTTCAAGAATTCAAGAAAAAGGAAATCGTTTTATTATTGAAGAATTAAAAATAAACGGGGCTAAGGGGCTTGTACCAAGCCATGGTGATATTTTAGTGTGTCTTTATGAACAAAATAAGATGACTATGAAAGATATATCGGATAAAATTTATAGAACAAAACCAACGGTTACTGTTTTAGTTGATAAACTTGAGAAACTGGGCTACGTGAAAAGAGAAGCTTCAAAAGAGGATAGCCGTTATACATACATTGTTTTAACCAAAAAAGGATTGGATTTTAAACCATTATTTGAAAAAATATCAAACGACTTAAATGATATGCTGTATAAAAATTTATCCGGTATTGAAGCGGATACACTTGAAAAATTATTAGAAAAAATATAAAAAGGAGAAAATTATGGCAAACTTTAAAAATGTTGAAATTGGTACAATACAAGAAATCGGGCAACAATACGAAAACGGGAAAGCATTTTTGCATGATTTATTAGGTTTGACAAGCTGTGAAATTTCAGTTAATTCTATGCCAAAAGGTGTTAAATTACCCTTTAATCATAAACACAAACAAAATGAAGAAATCTATATCTTTTTAAAAGGCGAAGGAACAATGACACTTGATAATGAAGTAATCCAAGTTAAAGAAGGCTCTTGTGTAAAAGTTCTGCCTGCTGCTTCAAGGACAATGGAAGCAAAAACGGATTTACAATATATCTGTGTTCAAGCTAAAGAAGGAAGCCTAGAACAGTTTGGATTTGGCGATGGCGAGTTGTGTTAAAACAAAGGAAATAATATGGATTTAATTGAACGCAATAAAGAATTAATGAAAAAATTTGAAACAATGATAAATACCGCTGATGAAAAATTAGCTCAAGAGTTAGTGGCACCGGATGCGGCATTTTACACCCCTGCAAGCCCTGAGCCTCTTTACGGAGGCAAAGGCTATCTGTCTGTTGTCCATTGGATGCGTGAGGGCTTTAGTGATGTCCAATGGCATATAAAAGATATGGCAGCAGACATTGATAAAGTTGCAGTTAAATGGGATTTAACGGGAACTCACGATGGCGAATTTCTGGGGATAAAACCGACAAATAAAAAAATCTCTGTTTGCGTTATGAACTTCTACTATTTTAATAAAGACGGTCAAGTTATAAATGATATAGCGGCAGAAGGTATGATAGGAATTTTGCGCGGTATCGGAGCAATGTAGTGGATTATACAAACGTAAAATTAAAAAAGTTTTTATTCATAAAAAAAAACTGTTCAAAATTTAAAACTATTTAAACAAATTTATAACCAACTTCTCGAAATAATCAATCAAAATTCTATTTACACTGATTTAAAATTTTTTAATATTTTTTAAAAAAATAACAATTTTTTCTCATCATCATTTTTACTTGGGAAAAAGGTAAGTATTTATGAAAGTATCCTGTATCTCTCCACGTTCAACTTCTGTTAATAAAATTTTATTAGCAACAACTGCGTCAACTACAGCCTCAACTACTGCATCAACAACTGCATCAACAACTGCCTCAACTACAGCTTCTACAACTGCATCTGCTGCCTCTTCTAATACTTCAAAAAAAGAACCTTCATACAATAAAGCGGAAATAAAGCAGTATAAATATTTGGTAGATAACAAACAAACTTTTAAAAATACTCAATTAAAAAAAATAAAAATTGATAATAATCTTGTTTATAAAAGTATTACTGATAAATTCGTTGAATGTCTTAAAAAAGCTAATTTAGATTCTGATTTAAGTCCGACACTTGAAATAATTTATCATAATGAAATACATAAAGTTAATGCCGACGGTACAACTGAAACCAAACCGCTGGATGAAAATTTCAAATTCTACAATGCTGATTTGGCATATTATAACTCGGAAACGCATACTATTAGAATAATGGCCGATAACTTTAGTGAAAATAACGAAAATAATATAAGCGAAATACTCACTCATGAACTATATCATACTAAAGAAGCTATTTTAAGGAACAGTATTTCTCAAGAAGATAGAAATAAGTTAGTAAAAGAAATTTTGCTTGAAAATATTAAAAAGGGTGAAAGTTATAAAATAATTAAATCCTTTAAAGACGGTAAATATACTGTCATGGAAACCCCTGTTATGCCCAATAGTATGTCAAAGGCTTATATTAAATTTGTTGAAAATTATGTTTTTAATAGCGATGAAAATATTATTAATAAACTTCAAGAATACTATGAATTAAAATACAGTAAAAATACTAAAGATAAAATCAGAATATTGGAACTTGAAAAAGAATTAAAACCTGTTTTCGTTGATTTGAAAAAAATTATTAAATCTGAGCCGTTATATAAACCGCAGAATTATTCTCCTATAAAAATCTTTGCTAATGAAAAAGAAAAAAAACGTGAACTGCTTGAATATACAATAGCTGTTTATAACAGATATAAATTATATACAGCCAGAGAAATAAAATCTGATTTGCCTGTTATTGTTGATTATGACAGGGATAAAGTTAAAAATTCTATTGCGTCGAATATTAATTCTGTAGATGGTAATGTAGCCCTTTCGCTTGCTCGTGAAGAAATGATGAACATGTCTACATTGAAAAAATTATATGCAGCAATATCTATGAAATCAAATAAAGAATTTCTACAGTATTATTATAGTACTGAAGAGTTAAATGCAAGGATAACCGGATACAAAAATAAAATTGATATGCTTAAAACTAAAAAAGAAAACGCAAATTTTATTGAAAAAATTAAAATTAACAAACAAATTTTACGTAATAAAATGCTTGTGTTAGCCCAAAAAGAAAATTATCTAAGTTATCATTTTATATTAGAATTAAGAAATAATCCCAATGATATATTTCTAAGACTAAAATTAATAAAATCTACTTTATGTGCCGGATTATTTATGAAATTATAAAAATTCCTGTCTTGCATAAACTACAAATTTGAATATAGATTTATTTTATTAAGGTACTTAAGTCTGTTTGTTTATCCGGATTTAAAATATTATATCGTTTTATTAAATCTTCTAGTTGTGCCCATATATAATAGTCTATTAATAATAATTTCGATATTTTAACAAAATATTTTGCCAGCTCAATTATATGTGACATTCCTTCACTGTTTTGTGAGTTTTCTTTTAACCAGTATAAATCTATATTTAATATTACTCCTGAGACTCCGCACATTTTTGATTTCAAAATAAAATTTCTTATTTCTTTTTTTGAATCATTTATCCCCGGAAGTATTATATATTTTGTCCGAACTTGATTCATTTTGGAATCCGAATATTTTTTTATATTATTCCACACAACATTATATAAATTTTTCTTTTTGATAATTTCAAATTTTTTTGCATCTGCACAATCTATACTTGTTATTATTGAGATAAATCCTTTGTCTATACCTCTTTTTATACTTTTAGAAAAAATTGTTCCATTTGTACTTATATTTATTTTTTGAATATTATTTTCTATTAAAAAATTTATAAAATTATCAAAATCAGGAGCTAAAGTTGATTCTCCGCCAGCTATGTCAATTCTGGTATTGCTATTTATTATTCCTCGCTTTATCATATCTTCAAATACGGGAATTAAATTATATTCTTTTGTATTATTTAATACATTTAAGTCTTTATGATTTGAGCAATATGAACAATATAAATTGCATTTTACCCATACATTTAATAAAATATATTTTAATTCATTTTTTCTTTCATCCCAATTATCTTCCCGAATCCATAAACAATCTTTGCAGGCGGGAATTGAAGAACCATTCCTCATTAATTCTATATGTTCTTCACGCAATTTAAAAAAATTATCCCAATCAATAAGTTCGCCATTATAATTTTCATATAAAACAGGCTGCCCTCCTGTTGGTGTCAGCATACAACAATAACCGATTTTATTTAAATGGTTAAAAAATAATTCTCCTTCTACGGAATGACAACTTCTATATCTGTTCATTTTCTGTTTTTTTGCTCTTTTTTATTGATGTTATATATTATTATACAAAAAATTAAGATAATAAAATAACTGCAAATAGGAAATGTTTATATAAACATATAAAAAGACTTTTGGTTTTTTAGCCAAAAGTCTTTAATTTATATGGTTGCGGAGACAGGATTTGAACCTATGACCTTCGGGTTATGAGCCCGACGAGCTACCAGACTGCTCCACTCCGCGATATTAAATTTTTTTGCTTTTCCTCTGGAGCAGTCTGGTTCCCAGACTTACCTCTCAAAAAATGATATTTAATCATTTTTTTCGGCAGAGTACTCCGCATTATTAAATTTTCACAATAAAGCAAACTCGCTTCACTCTTAAATTATTAAACGCTAAAAACTAAAAATCAACCTTTTGATTTTATGTAAATTCAAAAAATTCTTTTTAAAGAATATTTAATTCTTCATTAATTTAAATAATATGGGTTTAAAATCCATAAAAATATATTTTTAAAATTTAACAAAAGCTTTAAAATGTGCTATCTTTATTTTGTAAAAATAAAGAGGATAGTATGGAAAAGGATAGAGCGCAGTGGAGTTCACATGTCAGTTTTATCATTGCTACTGTCGGTAGTGCAGTTGGGCTTGGTAATATTTGGCGATTCCCTTATATAATGGGTAAAAACGGAGGGGCGGTTTTTCTTATTACTTATCTTCTTTTAATTGCTTTTATCTGCGTAATTCCTTTATGCTGTGAACTTGCTATCGGTAAGTTATTTAAAACGGATACCGTTAATGCTTTTAAGCTTATTAATCCGCATTTTAAATGGTTTGGATGGCTTTGTATATTAACTGTTTTATTGATTCCGTGTTTTTATTTTGTGGTGGGAGGCTGGATTTTAAATTATATTTGGATTTTTCTTGCTCATCATATCCCTCAAAGTTTTGGAGATTATTTTACTTCATATAGTGCTCAAATATTTATGCCGTGTTTTCTGACGTTAGTATTTCTTATAATGACTGCTATATTTCCTTATAGAGGAGTAAATAATGGGATTGAAAAGGCAAATAATATTATGATGCCGATTTTTGCACTAATGCTTATAGTTCTTGCTATATTTGCCATTATGCAGCCTAATGCCGTTAAAGGTTTGGAATTTATGTTTAAACCTGATTTCTCGCAATTTAATAAGAGTATGATTTTAACGGCTCTGGGGCAGGCTCTTTTTACTCTGAGTATAGGTATGGGAGCTCTTATTACATACGGCAGTTATATGAAAAAGGATACTAATATCATAAAATCCGCTTATACATTAATTTTCTTTGATACTTTAATAGCTGTTCTTGCAGGTGTTATGATTTTCCCGATAGTATTTTCATTTGGCTTAGAACCTGCTGCAGGTGCTTCTTTGGTCTTTATTTCACTTCCTGAGATATTTTCCAAACTCCCATATCCTTCTCTTTTTGGAGTAATTTTCTTTATATTGCTCTTTTTTGCCGCAATAACGTCGGGTATTAGTATTATGGAAACTTCTATAGCTTCTTTTATAGAAAATTTCCATATTTCAAGAAAAAAATCTACAATTATTGTCAGCATTATAATTGCCTTTATCTCAATACCTGCAACTTTATCCTTTGGTATTTTAAAAGACTTTAAAATATTAAACAGAACTTTTTTTGATTTCCTTGATTATGCAACGTCAAACATATTACTGCCCATAAATACTCTTATTATTTGTTTGATTGCAGGCTGGTGCATTAAGTCATTTTATAAGCATGTAACGGATAATATATGGATTCAACGGATTTTTAATATCGTACTTAAGTTTATTATTCCTCTAATCTTAATTCCCGTCCTGATATATGGTTTGTAATTATAATTTTGCTTCGGGGGGGGGTAAAAGCGGTGTAAAGTTCAAAAAACGGTGGCACGTTCGCCCGCATTTGAAGCACCCGATGCGAGTGAATGCAATGAAAAAGAGGGCTTTTGCCCTCTTTTTTTTATTTTGTTTAAAATTATTCTTTTTGATTTTCTTCTTCAACTATAACATTTTCTTCATCAACGGTTTCACCTTTTGTATCATCAGAATCAGAAGACTCCTCTATAACCGTTTCTTCTATTTCTACTTCCGTTACTTCACCTTCTACAACGGATGTTTCTTCTTCATCATCATCAGAGTCATCATCTTTGACTTTTTCTTCTTCTTCCTGAAGTTTTTTTCTTATTTCGTTAAGTTCTTCTTCTGTTTTAGCTCTTACTATCGGAATATTCAACATTAAAGCTACAGCGTCGCCCTCATTTTTTAAGCCTATTTCAAGTTCTTCTTTATCAATTACAACGTATTTTGAAAAAACCTCAATAAGCTCTTCTCTCATCTTGTTCATAATAAGAGGGTCAAGTTTGGTTCTGTCATGCATTAAGATAACTTGAAGTCTGTTTGTTGCGGTTTCACTCGTATTTTCAGACTTTTCCATTTGAAAAAGTTCTCTTATTTTATTATAGATATCGGAAAAAAGTGTTTTCATTTACTCCTCCTTTCCTTTCTTTTTTGAACCAAACAGGAATTTTTTTATTTTTCCCATTAAATCGGTAGGTTCATCTATATCCAAAAACGGTACATCTTCACCGTTAATTCGTCTTGCCACATTGATATAGGCTTTTCCCGCAAGAGATTTTTCATTGTTGATAATTGGCTCACCTCTGTTTGTTGAAGTTATAATCCCTGTATCTTCGGGGATAATACCTATTTTTTGACATGAAAGAATATTTTCAACGTCTTCAACACTCATCATATCATTAGATTTAATCATATTAGGTCTAACACGGTTTATTAAAAGCTTGTAGCTTTCAATTCCTTCTGCCGCTTCAAGTAAACCTATAATTCTGTCTGCATCTCTAACAGCTGACATCTCGGGTGTTGTTACGACTATTGCTTCAGAAGCACCTGCTATTGCCGTTTGGAAGCCTTGTTCAATACCTGCAGGGCAGTCTACAATTATAAAATCATAATCTTTCTTTAATTTATCAGTTATTTTCTTTAACTGTTCCGCGCTAACAGAGGTTTTATCACGTGTTTGCGCTGCCGCAAGCAAACATAAATTAGGATTCTTCTTATCTTTTACAAGAGCCTGCTTTAATTTACAGCGTTCTTCCACAACATCTACAAGTGTATAAACAATTCTGTTTTCTAATCCCAGCAACAAATCTAAATTCCTGAGACCTATATCAGTATCTATAAGGACAACACTGTGTCCGTTCTTAGCAAGGGCACTACCGATATTGGCACTGGTTGTGGTTTTACCGACTCCGCCTTTACCGGACGTGATAACTATTACTCTGCCTGCCATCTAATCCGCTCCTTAATCATTTATCTTAAATACAACTATTTCACCATTTACTATTCTTGCTTCTTCCGGTGTGAAAGAATTTGTTTTTTCTATATATATAGTATTCAATGAATCAGGTCTTCTTGAATAACAATTTGCAATTCTTAATTGAATGGCGTTCATTCTTAAAGCTCTGACTCTTGCTTTTTGGTTTCCGCCTGTTCCTGCGTGGGCTATCCCTGATAATACTCCCCATACCGTTATATCCCCAAATGCCGTTATTTCACAGCCGGGATGACAGTCACCTATTACTACAATATTACCTTCAAAGTTTATTACCTGCCCTGAACGTATTGTCTGCTTTATATACTTGGTCGGAAATGATTCAAGCTCAATATCTTCTTTTGTATATTCCTGCTCGGGAACTACTATATCTTCTAACTTATTATCTTCATTTGTAAAAGATTGCATAGACTCCATTTCTTTGAATGTTTCTTTTGCAGGTGAATCTCCGAAAATTACTTCTAATTCGTCTTGTACTTCCGAATTTTCAGTTATCTCAGATTCTGTCGGCTGCTCTTGAATTTCAGGTTCTATACTCTCTTCTTGTACTGTCTGGGGTTGATTATTCTCTTCTACAATTTCTTCCGTTTCTTCAGGACTTTCGGTTTCTGCTTCTTGTGCCTGTATCTCTTCTTTTAGTTCATCTATAGTTTTATAAGGCATTGTTGGCTCAACTTCTACCGAATTTTCCGCTGACAGATTTGATACAATTATTCCCAGTGCCAATGCTACTTTTTCAGTTTCAACAGATTTCGTTTCTATACTTGACAATGTAGAATCTATTCCGTTTATTAATGACTTTATACTTAATATTTGAGCTTGATTTAAATCTACATTACCCAACCTTAAACATATTCTTTTATTTTTTGCTTCATCCGTATCAAGTATTGAACTCAGTTCAAATATAATTTCAGGAGTAGTATTTATATTACTCAAATCTATAACATAAATATTTTCATTAAGTTCTTCCATATCCAACTCTCTTATGCTCCCGCTTTTATTTTTTTTTAAAATTCCTATCTATTTATTTAGAATATATTAAACTGCTTAATAATTCAAATTAAATTCGGATTTATGTATAGTTTTATATACATAATAAGCTTAACTTAAATTTACATTAGTCTTTTACCTTTTATTTGTGCATATCTTAATATTGGTACAGATAAATTGATTTATTAAAAATTGTCCTTAAATTGCAAATAGGTAATAATAAATATGTAACGGTTATGAGTTGGGATTATATGAAGTTAAAAAAAATTATTTTTATTGCCGCTGTTTTGATTGGCTTTTGTCCTATAGTTAATGCGTACGTTGGATCAGAACCCGGAATTGATGAAAATAAAATGCAATCCGTCAGTGAAAAAAAAGGATTCAGTGTTAATAAGCCTGATTTTGATACGGATGCATATTCTAAAATTTATAAAAAAGTCACTAAAGATGGTGCTGTTATGCAGGCTTTAGAACTTATGAACTCTGTTAACATCTCTAAGTACTCATATAGAGCTTTAATGGGCAACAATTTGACACAAAAACCCGTTAAAATTGAATTTAGAAATCTTTCGGAAATTAATCCCGAATATGCTTCTTTCGAGGCTCTGGGGTGGAAGGATAAGAAAAAAGACAGACTATACATTTTTATTAATGAAAAACATCGTAATGCGCCTGCCGAGGCTATTGCCGCTCTTTTAGCTCATGAAGCTATTCATCAGGATGAAATTAATTCATTGAATGAAGAAACTTTTGCCTGGACTCTTGAAGCAGGTACCTGGATGAAACTTGCAGAAAAAAATTCTTCTGTTTATAATCATCCTTCAAGCCTTGTTACCAGAGAAAATAATCTGAAAAAACTTTTTGAGAAAGGTGATTACACCAATAAATATATTAAAAAAGCCGTTTATACCAATCCCGGTTATAAAAATCTTTCTACTCGCTCTCCCGGTTTTGAAGATGAAAATCTGTAAAATTTATATATATTAAGAAATGTAAAGATAAAAACCCTTGTTATATAAGGGTTTTTTAATTTGTATATACCAATTATGCAATTTTTATTTCCGGAAAGTTTTTATATATGTAAGAGAAGAAACAAAAAATGAGGAATATAAAAATGGCTAGAGTTTTGATTTCAATGCCCGAAGAATTTTTAACAAGAATTGATGAAGTTGCAGAAGGTGAAAACCGTACAAGATCTGAACTTATTCGTGAAGCTTTAAGAACTTATATACATAAACAAAGAGTTAAGGAAAATGCTCTGGCAATAAAGAATGCAAGTATATTGGAATCCTTGCTTGACTAAAAAACTATGTGCTGACTACAGACTTATTTTGGATTGGGGAATTGACAAAAAAATGACTGTTTTTTAACAGTCATTTTTTTTTGTTATGAAAATATTTGTAACGAACGTAGCAAAATTTTTTTTTACGGTTATTATAATACATGGTCTTTATTTTAGGAGTTATATAACATGAAAATTGCAAATTTGCGCCCTATGGTGTCTTTTGGTAGAGCACTTACAAGTATTGAAAAAGAAGAGTTTCAAAAACTTCAAAAAAAAGCACGTAAAGAATTGAATATTGATAAAACGGCAGCTACCATTTTTGATTTCAGCGTTCCTTCTTCAAAAAATGATACGGGGATTGGTACAAGTTTTTCTAAAGATGCACAAGAATTGGGTGCTTTCTTAAAGTCTATGGCAGGAGTTAATGCTATTCAGCTTCAGCCTCAAGGTCAAATATCAAATTATATCCGCTCGCCGTACTCCGGCACGGGATTTTCTCTCGGTATGCATATTATTGATTTAAATAAACTTGCTGATGATGATTATGAAAATCTTCTGTCCGAAAAAGATTTGAAAACATCTTATATGCATAGAGTCCAAAATCATGACAGCGTAGATTATGATAACGTATTTTCTACTGACGGACAAAAAGCCATGCTCCAAAAAGCATATAAAAGATTTTTGAAGTTAGATTCTTCTTCGCCTTTAAAACAAGAATATGAAAGTTTTAAAAAAGAAAACAGCTATTGGCTTGAAAATGATGCTCTGTTTGAAGCTGCTGCCGTCGCTAATAATTCCTCCGATATGGAAACTTGGCCGGATATAGATAAGTATCTTTTTGATAAAAAAGATGGTAATGCCGAAAGAATCGCTCAATTAAAATATGTTACTGATGATAAAGGTAATAACGTTGTTGATTTTGAAGAATTTGTCCAATTTATTGCAGATAAACAACAAAAACAATCTAAAAAAGAATTTAATGAACAAGGTATAGATATCTATGGCGATTGTCAAATAGGGTTTTCTCAAAAGGATTTATGGGCTCACCGCTCGGCTTTCAAATCTAAATATGAATTCGGATGTGATATCGGTAATAATAATTATTCTTGCTGGTCACCTGCTATTAATTTTGATAAATTAAATTCTGATGCCGGTGAACTTTTATATAACAAATTTAATTTGTTCTTTAAACGTTATAATGGTGTCAGAATTGATGCGGCTTGGCAATTAATTAAACCTAAGATATGTAAACCTATTGTAGGGAATGATAAAAAACCTATATATGATACTAAAGGTAATAAATTAGGTTCTGAACTCAATCCTCAGCCTGTTATTCCTGATAATGGTCAAAAAATCATCAAAGATATTGTTTTGAGAGCTGCAGATAATAATAAAGTACCGCATGATAAAGTATTTCTTGAATTATTGGGCGGTAACTCTTATGACGCATTAGATGCCGTTAAGCATTTAGGTGCTACTCTTATTCATATTACAAGATATGCCTCTGATAATTGGGGAAGAGTTAAATACTATGAATCCCATGGTAATAATAAATATCAGAATATGCGCCCCGGTCAATATATTATAGGTCCGGGAACCCATGATGATGACAGTTTAGTTGACAGAATCAAGTATAAACAATTGAATTTAAATAATTTGGCTTCCGATTTGCATTTGAACAAGCAAGAATTGAACGATTCTCCTGCCGCAGCTTCAAGTGCAGTTTTTGCGGAACTCTTTACCACTAAAAATCAATTCGCTACCTTGCCTGATATTTTAGGCTCCGAGCGCAGATTTAATACCCCTAATACTAAAGAAGGAAACTGGATTTATAGAGCTCCCGTTGATTTTGAACGTGAGTATTTCCAAAATTTAAATAAAGGTATGGGATTAAATATTGCCGATGCCTACAGTAAAGCCCTTAAAGCAAAAAATCACGGTCATTCTTCTTCTTTAACTCAAAAACTTGATAAGTTCGCTCAAATATTGAAAGAAGATGGTCCGATGACTACAAAAGATGCTGATAAATTTTTGCTTAATGCATAAAAATGAAATTAAGAGAAAGAGGCGGTTTTTTTAACCGCCTCTTTATATATTTTTAATATTGTTTTACTCTAATTTTCGTTGACTTTCATGTATTTTTATGATTTTCTATAAATAGAGATTTTAATCACGAAAGGATTCGAAACATTATGGCAACAAAAAGCAAAACATCCAAAACTAAAAAGAATGTTGACGCATTAGAAAAAGCTTTGAATAAGTCTGATGTCGTTGAAACGCTTGACCAATTAGAAACATTAATTTCTAAAGTAAAAAAAGCGCAGAGAATATTTGAAACATATTCTCAAGAACAAGTTGATGCTATTTTTAAAGCTGCTGCAGCCGCTGCAGACAAGGCACGTATTCCCCTTGCAAGAATGGCTGTCGAAGAAACTGGCATGGGCGTTCTTGAAGATAAAATTATTAAAAATCACTACGCTTCTGAATATATTTATAATAAACATAAAAACGCAAAAACATGCGGTGTAATTAAAGAAGATAAAGCTAACGGAATTAAGATTGTAGCTGAACCTTTAGGCGTTTTGGCTGGTATTGTTCCTACAACAAACCCTACTTCTACAGCTATTTTTAAATCTTTAATAGCCTTAAAAACAAGAAACGGTATTATATTCTCACCGCACCCGAGAGCTAAAAATTGTACAATAGCTGCTGCTAAATTGGTTCTTGAAGCAGCCGTTAAAGCAGGCGCTCCCGAAAATATCATAGGCTGGATTGATGTTCCTTCGCTTGAACTCTCTGCTGCTCTTATGAATCACTCCGAAATAGATTGTATCTTGGCTACGGGCGGCCCCGGCATGGTTAAAGCCGCATATTCATCAGGTAACCCCGCATTAGGTGTCGGCCCTGGAAATACTTCAGCCGTTATTGATGAAACCGCTGATATTAAAACAGCCGTTTCTTCAATACTCATGTCTAAAACATTTGATAACGGTATGATTTGTGCATCAGAACAATCCGTTATTGTTGTTGATAAAGTATATGAAGAAGTTAAAAAAGAATTTATTTATAGAGGTGCATATCTCGTTAATAAAGCTGAACAAAAAAAGCTGGTTGACCTTCCATTTATTGATCCTCAAAGAGGAACTGCTCATCCCTCTATCGTAGGTCAGCCTGCTCATAAAATAGCAGAACTCGCAGGATTTAAAACTCCCGATAATGCAAAAATACTGTTGGTTGAAAGACCAAAAGTAGACTGGTCAGACCCGTTCTCAAGAGAAAAATTATCACCTATTCTTTCAATGTATAAAGCTAAAAACTTTGATGAAGCTGCCGAAATGGCTTATGAACTTGTTTCTAAAGGCGGTGCAGGCCATACTTCAGTTCTTTATACAGACGACAGAACATCAGAAAGAATTAATAAATATGCTGAAAAAATGCCTACTTGCAGAGTATTAATTAACTCTCCTTCTTCTCAAGGCGGTATTGGTGACTTATATAACTTTAAATTGGAACCGTCTTTGACACTCGGATGCGGTTCTTGGGGCGGTAATGCCGTTTCCGGTAACGTCGGTGTCGAAAATCTTTTGAACTACAAAACCGTTGCTGAAAGGAGAGAAAATATGTTATGGTTCAAAGTTCCTGCTAAAGTTTACTTTAAAAGAGGTGCTACCGATTTAGCTTTAAGAGAACTCGCAGGTAAAAAACGTGCATTCATCGTTACCGACAGATTCTTATTTAACTCCGGTGCCGTTGATACTATTACTAAAGTTTTAGATGAAATCGGTATTGAACATGAAGTATTCTTTGATGTTAAACCTGACCCGACATTATCTACTATTAATCAGGCTATGGCTATCTTGAAACCGTTTGAACCTGATGTAATTATTGCTCTTGGCGGCGGTTCTCCGATGGATGCGGCTAAAATTATGTGGCTGATGTATGAACAGCCTGATACTAACTTCTCAGATATTTCTATGAGATTTATGGATATCAGAAAAAGAATCTGTTCAATTCCTGAACTCGGTAAAAAAGCTACTATGGTTGCTATTCCTACAACCTCAGGTACAGGCTCGGAAGTTACTCCGTTTGCTATTATTACTGATGATGAATCAAATGTTAAATATGCAATCGCTGATTATGCACTGACACCTAATATGGCAATCGTTGACCCTAACTTCGTTGACGGCATGCCTAAAGGCTTAACTTCAGCTTCAGGTATTGATGCTTTAGTTCACGCAATTGAAGCTTACGTTTCTTGTATGGCTACTAACTTTACTAATTCAAATGCTTTAGAAGCTACTAAATTGGTATTCAGATACTTAGAACGTTCTTATAATGAAGGAGCTAATGACCCTATAGCAAGAGAAAAAATGCACTATGCAGCAACAATAGCAGGTATGGCATTTGCTAACTCCTTCTTGGGATTATGCCACTCTATGGCTCATAAACTTGGTGCAATGTACCATGTTCCCCACGGTGTTGCTAACGCATTATTAATCAGACAAGTTATTAAGTATAACGCTTCTGATGCACCTAAAAAACAGGCTACATTCCCTCAGTATAAGTTCCCGTGTGCTAAAATGAAATACGGACAAATTGCTGATGAACTCGGCTTGGGCGGTAAAAATGATGATGAAAAGGTTGAACTGCTTCTTAAAGCTGTTGATAAATTAATGAAGAAAATTAATCTTCCTAATTCTATCAAAGACTTTGGCGTAGATGAAAAAACCTTTATGGATAACTTAGATCACTTAGTTGAACTTGCATTTGATGATCAATGTACGGGTGCAAACCCTGTTTATCCTTTGATGGAAGATATTAAGAAAATATATCTTGATGCTTATAAAGGTAAAGTATAGTTTATTCTGTATATGGAGGAACGAATTTCGTTCCTCCTATTTTTTGAGGAAATTATGAATAAAGTAATATCGGATAAAGTTATTAACAGATTAACCCTTTATCACAGTATTTTAACGGACTATATAGAAAAAAATATTGAGTATATTTCAAGCCCAAATATTGCTGACCTATTGCATATTGATAATACTCAGGTGAGAAAAGATATTGCCCTGCTTAAATATAAAGGGAAATGCAAAGTCGGTTATAAGGCTAAAGAGTTAAAACTTCTGATTGAAGATACACTTAAATTTAAAACCGTTAAAACGGCTTTTATTGTTGGTGCGGGAAACTTAGGCTCTGCACTCGCCAAATATGATAACTTTGAAGCATACGGATTTAAAATATCCGCTTTGTTTGATAATAATCCTTCAAAAATCGGTATGAAAATAAATGATAAGAATGTTTTTGATTTGAAAAAATTACCCGATTTAACGGAAAAGTATGATGTTAAAATTGCTATACTTACAGTCCCCAGAGCCTTCGCTCAAGATGTTACTGATTTTCTCGTTTCCTCAGGAATTAAATATATATGGAATTTTACTCCTTGTGTTTTAAATGTTCCTAATGATATTCAAGTTTGGAATGAAAATTTGATTGGAAATTTTCTTCAATTTACGGTTAATCATAAATAATAAAAAAGAGAATCAATTTGATTCTCTTTTTTTATATCTAAACACGTCTTTTGCGTGCTGCTTCCGATTTGCGTTTTTTCTTTATGCTTGGCTTTTCATAGCGTTCGCGGCGTTTGATTTCCGAAAGTATTCCTGCTTTTTGTATCTTTTTCTTAAATCTCTTTAAAGCACTTTCGATACTTTCGTTGTCACCAACTCGTACTTCAGGCATTTATTTTTCACCACCTTTTTATGTTATTTGATTTATATCTTAGATACTAGCAAGAACATATTAAAATTTCAAGCATAAAAAAACTGCCTAAAATTTTAGGCAGTTTTTTAGAAATTACTTAACTTAGTTAGGAATTACTAAATCTTGAGTTAATTCTAACCAAACATAATCTCCGTCATTAGCTTTATATGTTCTACCCGGAGTTGTTAAGCCTGTTAATAAACCTACAACGGCACCTGCAGGAACACCTGCTGCAATACCATTACCATAGTGATGGTGACCGGTGAAGCTTGCTATACCAACACCAGCGCCGCCGCCTATTACAGCACCGCCTAATGTATATCCTACCGGTTTAACCCATCTGTTTTCTGTTAATACACCATTGTGGTTTAATACATTAGCATTGAATGGAACGCAAACGCCTGATGGAAGTGTCATTGATTCAAATTCTACAGTAACTTTATCGTTTTTATTCCACCATTTTTTAGGTTCAATTGATGTAATTTTTGCAGTCATTGTTGTATCTGCTGGAATTACTAATGTACCTTCTTTTGTATAGATATCTTTTTTAGCTGTAAATATTACTGTATCTCCTTCACATGCTTCTTTTGAAGTGAAGTATGTTGAGAAATAACCTTTTATTATATTGCCTGCTAAAACAATTTTGTTTTGATTTGTAATTTGAACTTCATCTACAGATGCTTTTCTTGTTACATCTAAATGTTCTGTACTTTCAAGAACTTCTTTGCTTACATATTTTTCTTGAACAGCGCTGATTTTGTTCTTTAATCTGTATAATAAAACTGCAGCTTCTGCTCTGTTTAAGTTCTTGTTTGGAAGTAATTCATTTGCATCCGGATAGTTTACATAAATACCAAGGTCAATTGTTTTTGCAAATTGACGTGTTGCCCAAGCAGGGATTGATGCTCTATCTGTAAATGGTTTTAATGAATCTAAATTTCCTTTGTAGTTCTTTGTAATGTGGCTGATTACAGAAGCAGCTTCTGCTTTTGTCATAATTCTATCAGGTTTAAATGTTCCGTCATTGTATCCGTATATTAAACCAAGTTTTGATGATACTAAAATATCATTATAATCATCTCTTGATGAAACAACATCTGAGAAAGGATTTGCTTCTGATATTGTTTTGTTTCTGTGACCTAATGTTTTTAATAAGGCAGTATTAAATGCTGATCTTGATACTTCTTGATCTGGTGAGAACGAATTTTCATTTAATTCTAAAATTCCATCCTCTACGACAGCTGTAATTTCTTTATTTGCCCAGTAATCAGCAGGTACATCGGCATATTCTGCAGCATTTACTGAACTAAATGAATTCATCATGAAAAATACAGCTAAAATTGCGAAAATCTTTTTCATTGTTTTTCTCCATTTGTTGTAACCTAACTAGCCGAAAAAATTATATAATAATAAATATAATTTTGCAACAAATATTAATTCTGTAAATATTTAAAAAAATAACTGTTTTGTTTATTTTATTTATATTATAATAAACAACATAAATCGGACTTGTAGCTCAGTTGGTAGAGCAGTTGACTCTTAATCAATTGGTCGGGGGTTCGAATCCCCCCAAGTTCATTTTTATCGTACTTTATTGACCTTATTTTTTTATTATGTTAAATTTATTTTGCTTGGGCATGTGGTGGAATGGTAGACACGCTAGTCTTAGGAACTAGTGCGTAAGCGTGGGAGTTCGAGTCTCTTCATGCCCAATCTTTTGAAATTTGAGCTTTACTCCGTCGGAGCAAGCGAAAACAAAAAAGCAGACAGCTCGACACCGGACGATGGCGACGTAAGAGTTTTGCTTTGCAAAACTCTACAGGTGCAAAAGTTCGATTTTGATGAAACCATATCTAATTTAAAAAGAGGGGATTATCCCCTCTTTTTATTGTAATTGTTCATATACATCCTTTTTATATCCGACTGTTTTCTTTTCTGAAAAATTTTTCTTCATATAGCTTAAAAGCTTTTCTGCTTCTTTATTCTCTGAAAAATTATTTAATATAGTACATTTTGTTAACATTTTTTCGTATGTTTTTATATTATCTTTTCCGTATGTTTTTGAATATATATTTATTGCTTTATTTATATATTCTATTGCTTGATTTTTATTTCCTTGTGCAGAGTATATATTCGCAATATTTTCATATAAATCAGCACTATCAATACTAATCCCGCCTTTGAGATTGTTTATAATTTCCAATGATTTTTGATAATATTCCAATGCTTCATTATCATTTCCTTTTGATGAAATTATATCAGCATATGCTTTATAAATTTCATACATGGGGTATGAAGATTCGGGAAAAGTTTTTGTATAAATATCTAATGCTGTTTTTATTAACTCATAACTTTCTTCAATGTTTTCGTGTTCTTTTTTTATTTCAGCTGCTTTCTTTAATTCCGCTCCGTAAAACGCCGGAACATAATCTTTAACGGATTCAATTATAGTTAATGCTTTTTCTAATTCAGCAAAAAGTTCTTTGTCATTTTTTGTTTTTCCGTATAAATCAATTTTATTATTTATTATATCTAAATGTAAGAATGAATTTTTAGGATAATTTTTTTGAAATTCTTCTAACTTTGTTAAATATTCTTCTGCTTTTTCATAATCGTTTTTTTCTTTATATATATTAAAATATGTTGAATAAAATTCTTGTTTATTATTTAAACCTTTATCTTTTGTATAATATTCAAAATTTTTATTTAATAATTCTAAAGCTTCATCATATCTTGCAAAATCAGTATAATATGTTATTTCAGCCATGAAATTCCTTAATTTTTGATTTTTATCATAAGGCATATATTTATTAACCGTATCTTTGGCTTTATTTAAATAAAACAGGTACATATTATAGTCATTTTTGTCTTGAGACAAATAAGTCATATTCTGATAATATTGCAATAATTGTTTCTTGTCTTCTGTTATGTTTTTGAAATTGTTGAAATGCTTTTCTGCTTTTGGAATGTTTTTTAAAGAAAGATATATTATTCCGTAAAAGTTTTCAACATTTGGCTTTTCATACATAAACACTTTGTCTTTTTCTGCTGATTCAATTAATTTTAAGTTTTCATGATACATATTTGTTGAAAAATTGTAGTTGTATAATGTGTAGAAAATATCATTTTTTAATTGTTCCGAAACAGCATCATTTTCTGAAATCTTAACCGCTTTATCTATACTCTTTTTAGCTGTTTCATACAATCCTATTGTCAAAGCAAATTCTGCTTTTTTTAAATATAATTTTGCAACATCATAAGACGTTTCACTATATAATTTGGAATTCATTTTTATAAGTTTGTCATATGCCGTAAGTGCTTGCGGATACCGGTTTTCAGATATCAATTTATTAAGTTTTATTGTTGCTTCATGTATTTTATCAGGAGTTACTTTCAAGTTATTATAACTTACAGCAAATGCCGTTATGGCTAATAGTATACATATTATTATAATTCCGTATAGCATATGTTTTTTTTGCATAAATTTCTCCTTTTGTTTGTTATTATATTGTAATTCCAAATATAAACATTTATTAATCCTATTATCTAATAGAATATTACTAATTATTACAATTCTTCGTCAAATTATTTTAAATTTATTTATAATATTTCTACACCATTATCTGTAGTTTTGTTGCCTAAATTTTTCTTTTAACATATAATCTTTGTATATCGTGGAATTTTAATTTATTTTATTTAATAGTTTAAGTGAGGTAAAAATGAGTATTAGAAAAAATTTAACAGCAATGTTTTTAGGATTGATGTTGTTGTTTACCGGTTTTTCTTCTGCTATGGCAAAAGATTATACGGATATTCCGGATGATTATTGGGCTGCTGAAGAAATTGAAGATGTAGTTTCAAAGAAAATTATTCCTGTTTATGGTGATAACACTTATAGACCGTTAGACAGAGTTACCAGAGTTGATTGGACAGGATGGCTACTGAAAGCTCTGGGATTGAGCACAGCTCCTATTACATCTGAACCTGCATATTCTGATGTTACTACTGCTACTTTCGGTTATCCTGATATCGCAAGATCTGACCAATTCGGTTTAATTTATGGTTATACTGATGGTGAATTTAAACCGCAAAGATATATTACTAAAGTTGAAACAGCTTCTATCATGAGTCATATTACTAAAGATACTGAAATTGATACTGAAGTTTTAAAACAATTCTCTGATTCAAAACAAATTCCTAATTGGGGTGCTATTCCATTCTCTAAAGCTATTAAATACGGCTTATACGTTAATTATCCTTTAGAAACAGAATTAAATCCAAATAGAGAACTTAACAGAGCTGAAGCTGCTGTATTACTTGCAAGACTTATGAAAGCTTTAGGTCTTGTTGAAGATAAATATATCGGTGATGCTATTGGTGACGAAGATAACCAACAAGAAGAAGCTAAAGAATATGTTCTTTCTGTTGAACATCTTGACAACTATGGTAAAACTGCCGTTGACAGAGTTCAAATTACTAACCTTAGAAGAATTATCTTAGCTAAGAATGTATTTAAAGTTTCTTTTGTTGAACCTTTTAATTCTACTAAACATCAAATTGGTGATGTTATTCCTTTCTATTTCAAAAAAGATATTGTTACTAAAGAAGGTACTTTAATTATTCCTGCTAATACAAAACTTTATGCAACAATTGCAGAATTAAAAGATAAACAATGGATTAACAAAAATACTGAAGTTTATTTACATTTTGACAAAATGGTATTCCCAAATGGCAATGAATATCCGTTTATAGCTAGAGTCCTCAATAACGATGAAGGCGTATTAACTGAAAACAGATGGTTAAAACCGTTAGAATATACAGTAGCAGGTGCTGCAGTCGGCGGTGCTGCAATAGGTCTTCCTGTAGGCGCAGCTAATGACAGATCCGGCGACGGCTTGGCAATTGGTATCCCTTCTGGTGCCGGTGCAGGTCTTATTGCAGGTTTCTTAACTCCAGGTGTTAACTACAAAGCTAAAGCTAACGAAGATGTTTTAGTTGAATTAAAAGTTGATTGCAGCTTGTATAATGATTATGTTCAACAAACAACAACTACTACAACTACAACAACTACTACTTCAACTTCTACTACCGAAGAGTAATTATTGATTCTAAAAAGTATAAAAACCCCGAATTTATATTCGGGGTTTTTTCTTGTAAATATATATTTTTACTTTTATAATAAAACTATGGAAAACTTAAATGATATTTTAAATGATTTAACCGGTAAAGATGAATTAAAAGCTTCTAAAGCTGCTTCTTATTTAATCGAAAATTCTGATATTGAACTGTTTAATATGCTTGTTCAAAAAACTGATTTCTTATTCGATTTTGTTAGATCAAATGTATATTCCAGACTTGAAAATGCTGTTAATAATGATAATTTTATGAATATATTAAAGTTTTTTGAAGTATATTCACAATATTATGATGACTTTTTTGCTTCAGTATTATCTAAACATGCCAATGAAAATCTTACGGATATTATATTTGAACTGCTGGAGAAAGGAACAGTTTCTCAAAAAACGTATGCTGCAAAATATTTCTTTTATATTCCGGATACTGTTGCGTTAGAAGCTCTATCGAAACTCGCTTTTTCTGATGATGATGCTTTGAGTTTTAATTCTGCCGAGGCTCTTGGGCAAATGCAGGATGAAGTCTCTTTTGATATTGCTTTAAGTTACTTAAAATCTGATGATGAATTTGATAAATTAAAAGCGGTTAAATTCTTTAATGCTTATGGTCGTGATTTCCCTTTTAATGATATCTTTACTGCAATGAAAAATTCTAAAATGCCGGAAAATATTGCCGGTCAAATACCTTATATGCAAAGTCTTATTGAACTGTTCAATATTGATAATTATAAGTATGATACCCTTTTGGCTTTAGATTTTATTATTTCCGGTTTGGGTGAAATCCTGCCGTTATCGGATATATTTCAGTTTGAATTATTTGAATTCCTTCAAATCCTCATTAAAATTAATAACTCTGAAAATATCTATTGTGGAATTATCGCTTCTATACTTCTTAAATCTCTTTCAAAATTTAAACTCTTTACTGAAAATCAAGAGTATATTTTTGATGAAGATAAAGATACCAAATATGAAATTGGTTCTATTCTAAAATTATTAAAAGGGCAAAATGCTGATTTTTGGAATTTACAAAAACATTTTATTATCAATGCTTTAGACACAAATTATTTATCTGTTATTTCAGTTATAATGGAATTTAGTATTAAAGAGGCTGTTCCTAAATTAAAAGATATTTTAACAAAAGAAGACAATGAAATTATTTTATGTGAAACTTTATCGGCTTTGAAAAGTTTAAATGCTCTTGAAACTTCTGATATTCAAAATATTCAAAATAAAATTAAAAACCCTAATATTAAAGCTATTATTGATTCGCTTTAGTTTATAATTTTACTGAAATCGGCTATTTTTTCGCATTCATTTTTTATATAGTTCAACATGCTTATTCTGTTTGTTTTTATCTTCTCATCTTTATCCATTACAAGAACTTTGTCAAAAAATTCTGTAATAAATGGAACTATTGAAAATAATTTGTCTTCTAATTGTTCTAAAGTTAATTTATTTTCTTTTATATCTTTTACCATCATCCAAAGATTTTTTTCTGCATCATTTTGAAATAATGCTGTATCTACATTGCTAAATTTATCCTCAGTTTTTATTATTCTTATTATTCGATTTACTGATTCATGGAATGGAGAATAATTTTCTCTTTTTATTATACTTGATACAAGTTCCAGTCTTTCGATTAAGTCTTTTAGATTTATTAAAACATCTTTATTACTAATACATGCTTCCAATACATCGTGTTTATATTTATCGGAAAGCAATATTATTAATCTTTGTTCAAAAAATTCTTTAATATTTTTATATAACTGTTCTTTATTATCAATATTTACAGGCAGTAAATCAATTGATAATTTAATTAAATTAGATATATTTATATTTAGATTTTTTGCAAGAACAGTTTTTAAAATACCAAGAGTGGCTCTCCTTACTCCTAACGGATCTTGAGAACCCGATATTTTTTTGCCGTCAGCAAATACGGTTACAACAGTATCTATTTTATCTGCTATACCGACCACTTGCCCTTCTATGCTTTGAGCTGTTTCAGATTCTGCATTTAGAGGGAAATAGTGCTCTTTAATCCCTTGTGCAACTTCTTTTGTTTCTCCGCTTCTTAGTGCATAGTCACTTCCGATAAAACCTTGTAACTCTGTAAATTCAAATACTAATTTCGTTACCAGATCTGCTTTGCATAAAAGTGCTGTTCTTTCTATATCTAAAATAGGTGCATTTATTTCTTTTGCTATAGTTTTTGATAGCGTACAAATCCTTTGAGTTTTATCGTATACAGAACCAAAGCCTTTTTGAAATGTTACTCCCTTTAAATCTTCAAGATATGAAATTAATGGTTTTTGAGTATCTTCATGAACAAAAAATATCGCATCTTCAAGTCTTGCTTTAACTACTCTTTCATTTCCTGCTTTGATATTTTCAAAAGTGTCACCTGTATAGTTGCTTATTGTAATAAATTTATTAAGGAGTTTTCCGTTTTTATACAGAGGAAAATATCTTTGATGAACAGCCATAACCGTAACCGCAACTTTTTCCGGTATCTCAAGGTATTTTTCTTCAAATGAGCAAATAACAGGTATTGGCCATTCAGTGATAAATGTTACTTCTTCCAATAAATCTTTATCAAAAACAATATCTGCTCCTATTTCATTTGCTTTAGCTTTTGCAAGTGTTACAATTGTTGATTTTCTTTTTTCTACATCAGCTATAACATTGGCTTTCTCAAGTTCTTTTAAATAATCATCAGGTGAATTAATTATAACTTCTGTTTTGGAAAATCTATGGCCTCTCGATATATTTGATGACTTTATAGTTGCCAATTCAAATTCAACAATTTCGTTATTAAAAAGAGAAACTATCCATCTTATTGGCCTTTGAAACTTAATATCAAGGTCTGCCCAGCGCATAAAATGAGTCCCTTTTAATTTCATTATTATTTCAGGTGCCAATGTCTTTAAAAGTTCTTTTGTATCTTTACCTTTTTGGCAAATTTTTGCCCAAACATAGTTATCTTCTTTGTATAAATTTTCCGGCTTAATATTGTTTTTATTCGCAAAACCAAGGGCAGCCTTCGTTAAATTACCTGATTCATCATAGGCTATTGCTGCCATTGGACCTTTTATAGTTTTTTCAATATCATCTTGTTTCTCTTCAATATCTTCAATCAGTACGGCTAATCTCCTCGGGGTTGCATATATTTTTATATCCGCAAATTTTATTTCATTTTCATTTAATGCTTTTGTAAATTCCGTTTTGAGTTGATCAATAGCAGACGGAATAAATTTATATGCAAGTTCTTCTGTTCCTATTTCTAAAAGGTATTTATTCATAATTAGCCTCGTATTTAATTTGTTTATTTAAATTATATTGTAAAAAAAATATTAGTAAAATATTATTGAGCCAATATGTTGCAATTTTTTTTTGCTTAGAATATAATAATTTGCGTTGGGATCGTAGCTCAGTCTGGTTAGAGTGTCTGCCTGTCACGCAGAAGGTCGCGAGTTCGAGCCTCGTCGGTCCCGCCATTTAAAAAGAGCGAAAGCTCTTTTTTTTTATGTAAAAATATGCGAGAACGAGCGAAAGCGATACAAAGTGAACCGCTGAACCAAAGGTGAAGCGAGTGAACCTGTATCCGAAGCAAAGCGGAGGTGTGAGAGCCTCGTCGGTCCCGCCATTAAAAAAGAGCGAAAGCTCTTTTTGTTGGATTGACTGCGTTTGTCGGGTTTATATCTATAATTTTAAAATAGTTTTTTCTGTAAAGGGGTAGATTTGATAAAAGAATTATATAAAGAGTAAAAAGAAATTGTAAAAAATGGAGCGTAGGGGATTCGAACCCCTGACCCCGACACTGCCAGTGTCGTGCGCTACCAACTGCGCTAACGCCCCCTTTTATTACTTATTATATCAATGAAATTTTTATTGACAATTAAATTGCTTAATAAATAGATAAAAAAATGAAATATATATATAATAAGATAAAATGGAGAGATAATATGAAAAGACGAGATTTTATTTACGGATTATCTTGTTTCCTTTTGGGCGCTGGTTTATATAAAACATATAGTTTATATAAGTATAATAATGGATATAATCATAATAATATACAAGAAGAAGATATAGAGTGTGTCTTTAGAGAATTTACTTGTGCTACATCTTTCCATTGTAATTTAAATTGCAGAAATTGTGATTGTTATGCACCTTTAGCAAAAAAAAGATATACATTATACAAAGATTTTGCAAAAGATATGGAAAAAATAAAAAAGTTGGCTCCGGACAGAAATATGAATATTAGTTTTCTCGGTGGTGAACCTACTATAAATCCTGAGTTAACTAAACTTTTAAAAAAAGCACGTAGTTTATGGCCTGATTCTTCTTTAATGATATTATCTAATGGTGTTATTCTTGATAAATTTAAAGATGATTTTTGGAAAGATATAAAAGAAACAAATACTGATTTTCATGTTACAAAATACCCTATAAATATAGATAATAAGAAATATGAAGAGATTGCTTTAAGAAACGGAGTAAATATATTTTATGATATAGTAAAATCAAATAAACTATATGATTTAAATACTCATAAAGTTATAGATAACAACTATCATCAGGATGGTTTTGATTGGAGTAAAAATATTCTTGATCTAAAGGGAGAGCAAGACTATAAAAAACTTTTTGATACATGCCCTCATCGCTCTATTGTTACCTATGCAAGAGGCAATATATATTATTGTTATGTTCATGCTCACATACAAGCTTTTTGTGATTACTTTAAGGTTAAAATTCCTATTACAAAAAGAGATTATATAAAAATTGCCAATGTAAAAGATATAAAGGAAATAGATGAATTTTTAACCACTCCAAAACCGTTATGCAGATTCTGTAAGCAATGTCATAATACATGTTATGGAGGTGATCCTCTTGAATGGGGTTTTTCGGAATATAAAATTTCTGAATGGACATAAAAAAAGAGCGAAAGCTCTTTTTTTGTATTTGTTAAATCATGATTTCTAATACATGTCGGAATACATTTCTGACAATTTCTGATAGTTTCATACTTTTATAAGATGTTTATGAAGTTAAAAAGTTAATGTGGATTATATTTTAAGTTCAAAATATTAGGCAAATGACCAATAGTTAATAAATATTTTGATTCTTATTATATTTTATATGAGATTAAAAACAAAAAAGAAATTTATATCTGGCAGTGAAAAAGAAGAATGGTATTTAACAGCTAGAGAGATTGAATATTTATCTCTCGTGGCATTGGGTTTTAAAAATCACATGATTGCGGATAAACTTTTTGTTACTAAAAGTACTGTTAAAAAAATGCTTGAAAATATTTATAAAAAATTGTTTGCTAAAGATAGGGCAAATGCTATTGCTATAGCTTTTTTGCATGATTTAATTAATGTAAAAGTTCTAACTGATATTCGTGTAAAATATAGTATTAAAAGATGATAATAAAAATTCCCAATATTTTATTGGGAATTTTTAATTTAATTAATTTTCAAAAAATTTTATTATTTCTTCGATATGATTTTCAACATCCACCTTTTCCCAAAATTTAATTATATTCCCTTCTTTATCAAGTATTATTGTAGAGCGGTTTATTTGAGAAGCTGGTTTCTGATGTTCCTTAAATGCTTCTTTTAGTTTATTCATTTTATCAGATAGTAAAGCAAAGTTCAGTTTATATTTATCTTTAAATTCTTTATGGCTTTCAATATCATCTGAACTTACGCCTATTATTTTTGCATATTTTTTTAATTTATCTATTGCTTCTTTAAATTTATTTGCTTCTTGTGTACATACAGGTGTATCATCTTGAGGATAAAAATAAACTATTATATTTTCACCTTTGAAATCTGAAAGTTTATATTTTTTTTCATTACCATCTGCGTCAAGTCCGTCTAATTCAATGTCTAAATAATGCATAATGCCTCCTTTTTTCTGATTCTAATTTGAATTTATTTTATTATCATCAGATAGGTGAATAAATTTATTAACTAATGTTTAGTTAATAAAAACTTGTGAAACTTTATTGAATATATTTAGTCTAATTCTCGTAAGGGATTAAACAAATATAAAATTTTATATTATAATTAGGGAGAATAAGGAGAGAGTTGTGAAAGAAATTCTTAAAAAAACAGCGTTAGTTACATTGACATTACTTTTTGTATGTATGTGCTTTAATAAAAGCAATACAGCTTTTGCGCAGTCTGATACTGCATTATATGACATGGTTTGGAAGATAATTAATTCCAAATATGTTGATCAGACTAATAACGGGCAGGATTGGGAGCGCTGGAGGCATAAATATGATGATGTTATTAAAACATCTGAGGATGCCTATGTCGCTATTGATACAATGATTGCAAGCTTAAATGACCGTTATACTAGATTTGTTCCGCCTAAAGAATTTGAGGAAGAAAAAAATGCCATAAAGGGTTCACTCTTTGGTATCGGAGTCCAAATTGGATTAAGAGACGGTAAAATTATGGTTATTTCACCTATAGAAGATACCCCGGGTGAAAAAGCAGGTTTGAAACCCGAAGATGAAATCCTTTCTATTGACGGTGTTTCTACTAAAGATATGACCGTTGATAAAGCTGCCGATAAAATAAGAGGTAAGAAAGGAACTGCTGTTTCTCTTCTTATTAAAAGAAAAGGAGAGCCTAATAAAACCTATAATATTGTCAGAGATGAAATTATTATTAAGTCCATTTCCGTTAAACTGCCGGATGAATTTAAACTTGATGATAAAATAGGCTATATTAGAATAAGTTCTTTTATGGGCAAAAATTCAGGTGATGACTTCGAAAAAGAATTGGTTAAATTCAAAAATAAAGAAGGTATTATTATTGACTTAAGAGCAAATTCTGGCGGGCTATTAACCAATGCTATACAAATAGCAGATATGTTTTTAGAAGATGAGATAATTGTCAGCACAGTTGATAGATATGGTTATAAAGATACTGCAAAATCAGGCAGATCAACTGTTTCTGCTCAGCCTATTGTAGTCCTTATTAACAAGGGTAGTGCTTCTGCAAGTGAAATATTGTCAGGTGCATTAAAAGATAATCATAGAGCTATTTTAATAGGTGAAAATACTTTCGGAAAAGGTCTTGTTCAGGAAGTTAAACCGCTTTCTCCTTTTGGTTCGGGCTTAAATATTACGGTTCAAAAATATTTGACTCCAAACGGTACTGATATTAATAAAAAGGGGATAGCACCGGATATTGAAATTAAGCTTACGGAAGAGAATGTTAAAGCTAAGGATGATGTTCAATTGAAAAAGGCTCAGGCTGTTTTATTACAGATGATTCAAAATGAAAAAACTTCCGCTAACTATTAATCTTTTGATAAATAATCTGAGCTGCATTTAACACAGGATCTATGGCTGGAGAATACGGTGGTGAATACGGTAAATCCAAATTCATAAACGTCTCCAGCCTGGTTTTACTTAAAATTGCAGGTATTACCGTATTGATTCTTTTATTTACGTCGCCTTCACCTATACCTTGAATACCTAATATGGTATGTGTATTCTTATCTGCTATCAACTTTAATGTCATCATACCTGAATTTGGCATATATCCGGCCTTGTCTCTTTTCGTTACTATTGCATATTCGGGTTGAAATCCATATTCTATGGCTTCTTTATAACTGATTCCTATTATTGATATTGTATAGTCAAAATATTTTGTTATTGTTGAATTTAATATTCCGTCAAAATGACAATTACCGCCGGCTATATTAATTGCGGCACATCTGCCTTCTTTATTTGCCGTTGAGCCCATCGGTACCCAGGTATATTTATTTGTTACCAAATTGAAATTATCTGTGCAGTCGCCTGCGGCATATATATTGTTTACCGAGGTCTTTAATGTATTACCTACTTTTATACTGTTTTTTATTCCGAGTTTTATTCCGCTGTCTAAGAGAAAATCAGTATTTGGTCTGACGCCTGTCCCTAAAATTACAAAGTCTGTTTCTATTTCTTTTCCTGCTGAAGTTAGTACACTTATAACTTCTCCGTTTTCGTTTCCCTTAAATTCAACAGCTTCTTCTCCTGTTAAAATACTGACTTGCCCAGGATTTCTTCCTATTATATAATCTGTTATTCTTTGCGCAAAATCTTCATCAAACATTCGTAAAATTTGCGAATCTTTTTCTATTAGAGTCACTTTTAAATTATTTTGAACAAATGCTTCCAATAATTCTATTGAAATATATCCTCCGCCTAATAATACTGCTCGTTTTGATTGAAACATTTTTTCCTTGATTCTTATTCCGTCTTTTATTGTTCTTAGGGTAAATACATTTTTTAACCCGATATTCTTTATGTCGGGTATTATAGGTATTGCGCCTGTTGCTAATACTAAAATGTCATAACTTACTTCATATCTGTTATTTGATATAAGATCTTCTATCAGTACTGTCTGCTCTTCTGTGTTAACCTTTATACATCTGCTTTTTATATGTATATTTATGTTTTGTTTCTTAAAATCCTCTGGAGTTCTTAATATTAAAGTAGAGTAATCTTGAATGATATTTTCAATAAAATATGGCAAACCGCAGGCGGAATATGAAATAATATCTTCTTGAGTATATAAATCTATTTTAATATCTGCATTTTCACGTCTTAATTTGGCTGCGGTTTTGGGACCTGCTGCCCCGCCTCCTATTATTACTACTTTTCCCGTCATTATTTCACCTTAAAATATCATTCTTTGTATTTCTATGCCTTCTATATCGGTTAATTCTTTTTCTAAATCTATTGAACTGTTTCCTTCTTCGACTTCCAGTATTATTATCCCTCCTTCAGGACAGAATATTGTCTGTTTGTTATTGATTCCGATTCTTAATCTTATAATGCAGTTAAATTCCGTTAATATCGATTGTAATTTAACTGCATTATTTATTTTGTCGTTTAATTTTATTCCGAGTATTTTAGTCATACCTTTACTCGTTTATTTCAAGTTTACTTGTTTTTTTATTATCATTTTCAAGCTTTGGCAGATTTATGCATAATATTCCCTTCTTTAAATCTGCACTTGATTTTTCTACATCAATTTCATAAGGAAAATATAAAGTTCTTGAATAACTCCCGTATCTGAATTCTGTTTTGTGATACTTGTGTTTTTTATTCTCTTCTTCTTTTTCTGCTTCTTTAGTTGCTTCTATTTTTATGTAGGATTTATTAATATCTATATTTATGTCTTCTTTATTAATTCCGGGTAATTCAACTTTGACACTGTATCTGTCATCGTACTCTTTTACATCGACAGGCATTGCCATTCCGTTTATCTCCTGATGAAATATATATTCCGGAAATAAATTATCAAAGCTTTTTTGTAAAATAGCATTTATATCTTCATTTAACGTATTTAAAAATGTATCCGGCTTTTTAATTAAATATTTCATGTTTTTTCTCCTATGCAAATTTATCTTTTTAAGTTTGCACGAAAAAAAACATTTTATCATTGCCAATTTGGGTAATTAAAATATTATACTTCTTCTAATCCGGAAGTAATACCCATTTGCTTTTGTTTTAGTTTGCTTACTGCTGTATCTACTATATAATCATAAGTTTCTTTGTTTTTAAATCCTTGAGGAAACTCTTTTTTGAGCATTTCCTCTACCATTATTCTAATTTTTAAATCTTCTTCTACAAATTTAGTATCTTGAACAATGGCATTGAGTAACTTACTTTTGTTTACGTTATTAGCAATTTGGGATGAGAACTTTATCCAATCTGTTTTTATATTTTTTAATTCTTTAACTAATTTAAAATGTCTTAAACCGAACATTTTATCCTGATTTCTCCATCTTTTATTGATACATCTTCTACTTTTTTTAATTTATTATCCTTTATATATGATAAAACATTTTCAACTCTTTGTACAGTCTTCATCTTTTCTGTTAATGTGTACAATACCAAATTATATAATAATGAATTATCCTGTAATCGGGGAATTTCCTCTTGTAATATTTTTTTAATCATTATTTGAATTTTATCTGTTGTGGAATAGTTATCAAATATCGGATTTATGGCTTTCCCGTTATCATTATATTCTATTGTAATTTTCTTTTCTGTGGTTTGCATATTTACCTTCCTTTTTATTCCTTACTATTCCGATTCCATTTTTGAAAAACTTCTATGAATTTTTTAAATTTACTATATTTATTTATATTTTTACATTCCTTAATATTAATTGCTGTAAATATTTGTAAAATGTTCACGGTCATTAATTATTTCCTCCTAAAGTTTTTAAAAGTTTTGTCGATATTTTTTTTATTCGGAGAATGTAAAGGCAGGAATTTTATGTCTATTTTTAAATTGAATTTGAAAGGCGGAATTAGAGCCTTAAAAAATGATTCGGAATTTCAAAGCCCTTATTATAAATTAAAAGATGAATATAATAAATTTATTCAAAATGCAAGTAATTCTGATTTGGCTAACTCAAAAACGTTGTTAGAAAACCAACTGTCAATGCTTTTAAAATTACAGGATTTAGCTGACAGTGAAGGCTTAAAAAATGAAGTTCAAGATATAAAAAAACAAATTGTATCGGTTTCTTCTTCTCTTGAAGCATTTCGTCAGGATACTATGCCTTCTGCTTATTATCCTCCTGTTATCCATCTCGAAAATAAATCGGATTCCGATAATCAAATAAACCTTTATATTGATTATTTGAAAGAAAATGATTATCAGGTTTCGGAAGATAAAATAAATGTAGCTAAATTGCTTATTAATTCCGATTTTTCTGAAAATTATATTAAGCAAATTCTTTATGAAATCAGTAATTCTAAAGAAAATATTGATTATAATTATTATAGCAATGCTTGTAACTTCAAGTCGAAAGGGCTTGATGATTTGTCATGTTTAAAATTTTCAAAATTCTTAAATCTGGGTTTTGAAGATGAAAATAGCGTTAAAGCTTCAATACTTAATCTTTATAAGGCAGGAATTAATTCTGATTCGGCATTAAAAATTTTGAATAATCTGATTATAAAATCTCCTGATTCATCTTTATTTAGGATAAATTCATCTGCTGTCCAGACAATTTGCAGAATGAAAAAAACTCTTTATTTAACTCGTGATAATGAAAAAAATGAAAGAAATAATCCTATAAATACTCAAAATATTCAAGTATTTAATTCCGGAGATACTGTAATTATTTATAAAGATAATAAGATTTCTTATATTTCTCCCCTTGAAGGAAAGTCGGTTTCGGAACTTGAAGAAAAATATGATGATGTTATTTCCAAAATTGAAGATAATATCTTATGTGATTTTTCTGAAAAATATACAAAAGAAGGTAAGTTTAATAATATTTATCCGAGAACATTTGTTGCATTGAGACGAATGGGAATTTGTTATGATCAACTTATTAATTTGACTGATATGGCAGTTAATTCATCTGAAGCTGTTGATAAAAATTTTATCGACGTTATTTCTTCTTTTAAACAAGCAGGTATGCTTAGTGCTGATATCCCTTCTGTAATTTTGGCTTCAAAGAAAAATGAAGATGGTAATTTTGATAATCAAGATGTTAAAAATTCTATTGAACTTACGAATGCTTTAATTTCGGGGAATATTATTGCTAAATTTTTACCATATATACACGATAATGAAAATTTAAAAAATCTTATTTTGGACCTATCATATTCTTTTAAAAATAAAACTTTTGTGTCTGATATTATTGATAAAACAATTACTAAAGATAATGCAGTTGATGAAAATGCTATTGATACAATTTTTTCCTTATCGGATTATTTATCAGATTCAAAAAAAACTCTTTCGGAAAAACAATTCTGCAATACATTGATTTATATATTGAACGAAGCTAAAAATCCTTCAGATGATAAAATATCTGATGATGCTGCCGGTATTATTAGTATTTTAATTAAAAATTTAATTACACCGGATGATATTTTATCTCTTCTTAAATTATCTAAGACAAAAAATAATGTTGTTGATTCTCAATTGGCTGATATTATTTGGAATCTTTCTTTAAATAAAGTTAATACTGATGTTATTGTAAAAGTTATTGAGAAATGTAAAAAAGACGGAGATATAAACTATAGTCTGGTTAATACGATTCTTTCTTTCTTCGAGTCAAAAGAACCGGTTAGTAAAATTATTGATGCAGTTATCGGTTAATTTATTCTTTGCTCTCATCTATCCACACGTATGTTTTGGGCAATGTTGATGCAAAGGGATTATTTATATCTCGGTAATTCAATGGATTCGTTGTGTATTTGTTAATCCTTAATATTTTTTCTTTTATTTCATTAAAATAGGTTTTTATATTCATCTTAATTCCAACATAATTCCACAGGTTTTATGTTAATTATAAATTAATAAGTTGATATATTTCATTAGACTTATGTATAATTTTCTTATGAAAAAAATATTGATTGTTGATGATAAAAAATCTTGGACATTATTTCATAAAGAAATTATACAGGAATTATACGGTAATTTTTTTGAAATAACTATAGCAAATAGTGCTTCTCAAGCTTTAGACATCATAAGAAATAACACTTCAATCCCTTTTACACTTATTATTACTGATTTGCAAATGGAAAATGACTATGAACCCAAACTCGCCGGTGAATGGTTAATTGAACAGGTTAAATTAATAAAAGAATATGCTCATACAAATATTATTATTATTTCTGCTATGTTTAATATTGAATTGATTGCTAAACAATATAAAACTGAATGTATTTCAAAAAATATGCTTGTCAGAAATAAATTACTTTTGAAATTTATGTTTGAAAAATTAATGCCTTCTTTAAGTAATATACGTTAATTTTAAATTGATTTTGTTTGTGATACTATAAATTTGATTATGGTTAATTTGGACATGTCGAAATATTCAATAGTAACACTGGACGAAGTTGAGTCAACAAATGCTTATGCTCTTGAAAATATGGCATTTTTAGAGGATAGCACAGTCATTTATACTGCTCATCAGACTTCGGGCAGAGGCAGGTACAGCCGCAAGTGGATTGGTGACGGCTCTGATAACATTTATATGTCTTTTGTACTTAAAACATTCGGTACGAATGATTTTCCGTTCCCAAATCTTACTCAATATCTTTCGGTTGTTGTATGTGATTTTTTGGAAAAAGAATTTAAAATAAACTCTGAAATTAAGTGGCCTAACGATATATTGGTTAATGGCTGCAAAATTTCGGGTATTCTTGCTGAGTCGGTTATGAAAAACAATAAAATAGAAGGCATTGCTTTAGGGCTTGGCTTGAATGTTAATCTTAAAAAGGAAACTCTTGATAACATTGATCAAAAGGCAATTTCTCTTTCCGTACTATTTGATAAATACTTTGATACGGATGTTTTAGTCAGAAAAATATCCGATATGTTTTTTGAAAACTATAACGATTTTGTAAAATACGGATTTTCTTTTATTAAAAATAAATATATCTTAAAATGCGGATTTTTGGGAAAAAATATCCAAATAAGAGAAGCAAATCAAAAGAAAAATTACTTTGCAAAAGCAATAGATGATGACGGATTATTGCTTGCAATTGATGAAAATAATAATGTATGTAAGATAATAACGGGAGATGTTTTATGTTAAATGAAGGTTTAACTCTTATGGCAACGGGCATGGGAACGGTATTCAGCTTTCTTGTTCTGCTTTGGGCTGCCGTAAGTATTATGGGAAAAGTTGTTGCTTATTTAAATAAGATTTTTCCGGAAGAAGTTAAAACGGTTGTTAACGCAATGCCAAGTTCCAACAATGATGTGGAATTGGCTATAGCTATTGCAGCTGCTAAGTTGAGAAAATAATTTTGTACATAGATATAAAGAGGAAAAGAAAATGGCAAAAAAACAAATTAAAGTTATGGATACATCTTTCCGTGACGGTTTTCAATCCGTATACGGGGCAAGGGTGTTTACTAAAGACTTTTTACCTGCATTAGAAGCTGCAGTTGCTGCAGGATTAAAGCATTTTGAAGTCGGAGGCGGCGCAAGATTTCAATCTCCAATCTTTTATTGCAATGAAAATGCATTTGATATGATGGATACAATAAGAAAAACTGTCGGTCCCGATATTAATTTACAAACTTTAGCAAGAGGGGTAAATGTTGTAGGGCTTGATTCGCAACCCCGTGACATTATTAATCTTCACGCTAAAATGTTTAAAAAACACGGTATGACAACAATCAGAAACTTTGATGCGTTAAACGATGTTAATAATTTAATATATTCAGGCCAATGTATAGTTGATAACGGCTTAAACCATGAAGTTACGATTACCATGATGGAACTTCCGATAGGATGTACGGGAGCTCATGATGTTGCGTTCTATGAAAGAGTTCTGCGCTCTATCTTAGATGCGGGTATTCCGTTTACTTCATTGGCATTTAAAGATGCATCAGGTACATCTGCTCCTCAAAAAGTTTATGAAACGGTAAAAAGAACAAGAGAAATTCTTGGACCCGATGCTCACATAAGATTCCATTCTCATGAAACTGCAGGAACAGGACTTTTGGCATATAGAGCTGCATTAGACGGTGGTGCCGATGGTATTGACTTATCAATGAAACCTGTTTCGGGCGGTACCGCACAGCCTGATATAGTTTCAATGTGGCATGCACTTAAAGGAACAGAATACGATTTAGGTATAGATATTGAAAAAATCTTGGAAACGGAAGAAATATTTAAAGAATGTATGAAAGATTACTTCTTGCCTCCTGAAGCATTGGCAGTTAACCCTGTTATTATTTCATCACCGCTTCCCGGGGGAGCTTTAACCGCTAATACTCAGATGATGAGAGATAACGGAACAATGGACAGATTCCCCGAAGTTGTTGCCGCAATGAAAGAAGTTGTTGAAAAGGGCGGTTTCGCAACATCCGTTACTCCGGTTTCTCAATTCTACTTCCAACAGGCTTATGCTAACGTTATGTTCGGACCTTGGAAGAAAATGACTGAAGGATACGGGAAAATGGTTTTGGGCTATTTCGGCAAAACTCCATGCACTCCTGATTCTGAAGTTGTAAAAGAAGCAGCAGAACAATTAGGACTTCAGCCGACAACCGAAACGGTTCTTGACTTAAATGATAAAGACCCGAATAAGGGTATAGAACCCGCTAAAAAGATGCTTGCCGATGCAGGTTTGGAACAAACGGAAGAAAATATATTTATAGCAGCAGCTTGCAAAGAAAAAGGTATTGCCTTCCTTCAAGGCCACGGAACTATCGGAGTAAGAAAAAATGAACCTGCTAAAGCTCAAGCAGCTGCCGTAACATGTTCTAATTCAGAAGGCTGCACGGTTAAGGTTAACGGCAAGAAATTTGCAGTTAAACTCCAAAATGGTGTAGCCGTTGTTAACGGAAAAGAATATACGGTTGATATTACTGACGGTATTGAAGAAACTTCTCACGCAGCAGGAAATGCAGAAGGAACGGAAGTTAAAGCTCCTATGCCGGGGGCTGTTCTTAGAGTCGTAAAAAATGTCGGCGACAGCGTTGAAGAAAATGAAGAAATTTTGGTAATTGAAGCTATGAAAATGGAAACTCCAATTAAGTCTCCCGTTTCAGGTACCTTAACTTCATTATCCGTCGGTCAAGGCGACAAAGTTCAATCGGGTCAAGTAATGGCTACAGTCGGTTAGGAGGCGGATTATGCAATTAGTTGACGGATTAACTCAATTATGGAACTCTACAGGTATTTATAATTTTATAAATACCGCTCATAAAAGCGTTGAAGGAACCTGCGTTGAACAATTTTTAACGCATTTCGGCCAGCCTATAATGATACTTATATGCTGCTTTCTTCTTTGGCTTGGGATTAAAAAGAAGTTTGAACCTTTATTATTAGTTCCTATTGCATTCGGCGGACTATTATCAAATATCCCGATGCCTTTAGGTGAAGAAATTGCAGGCCCGAACGGATTCTTGGGAATTATCTTTGCGGCAGGTATTGATAAAGGTTTATTCCCATTGATTATATTTATGGGCGTAGGTGCTATGACTGATTTTGGGCCCTTAATAGCAAATCCTAAAACTCTATTACTCGGCGGCGCCGCTCAGTTTGGTATTTTTGGAGCTTTGTTATTGGCTCTTGTCCTTGGGTTTGACCTTCAAGCGGCAGGCTCAATAGGTATTATAGGCGGTGCTGACGGCCCTACTTCAATTTATGTTACAACAAAACTTAAACAGGAACTTTTAGGCTCAATTGCTGTTGCCGCATACTCATATATGGCATTAGTTCCCGTTATTCAACCGCCCATTATGAAATTATTAACAACAAAAGAAGAACGTAAAATTCAAATGAAACAGCTTCGTGAAGTTTCAAAACGTGAAAAAATCGTTTTCCCGCTCGTCGTTCTTATTCTTTGTTTAATATTCCTTCCTTCGGCTTGTCCGTTGGTCGGGGCTTTAACTTTCGGTAATTTATGCAAAGAATGCGGTGTTACTGATAGACTCTCAGATACTATGCAGAATGCTCTAATAAATATAGTTACTATATTTTTAGGCTTAACAGTCGGTTCAAAACTTCAGGCTGACCACTTCTTAACCATTGAAACGTTAAAAATATTGTTCCTCGGTATTATTGCATTCTCATTAGCTACGGCAGCAGGCGTTATAATGGCAAAAATAATGAATCTTTTCTTAAAAGAAAAGATAAATCCTTTAATAGGTTCAGCCGGTGTTTCTGCTGTTCCTATGGCTGCAAGAGTTTCCAATAAAGTCGGTATGGAAGAAAATCCTCAGAACTTCCTTCTAATGCACGCTATGGGACCAAACGTAGCAGGTGTTATAGGTTCTGCTGTTGCAGCAGGTGTTTTATTGGCATTAATTGCTCATTAATATTGTAAAAGAGGGGATTATTTAATCCCCTCTTTTTATATTTTATTAATTTACTCTTACGAATGAATTTATTCTTGAAGTACCAACTTCGTATGTTCTTTCTCCTACATGAGAACTTGTGTTTCCTTCTATGGTCTTTACAACACCATTTTCTACGGATACAACTATTCCTATATGGCGTGCATTTCCTCTTGCGGTATTGAATATTATTAAATCTCCCGGTTGTGCATCATTTGCATCTTTAAATGCACATCCGTTATTATTTGCTGCTGCTAATATTTCTGAACAAGAATTGTGGTTACAATTTTGGAACCAAGCAGGAACTTCATCACCATAGGTTTCATTTAATACATAATTTACAAATGCTGCACACCATAATCCGTCAGGCAAATCATATCCGCATTTTGACTCGACATCACTTTCAGAATATCCTAAAAATTTATATGCAAAATCAAGTAATTCTTCTGCATCACCTTTTAGTGAATATTCTTTCTTTATTTGCTTGTTATCGTAATTATTTATTGATGTTTTAACTTCATTTACATAATCTTTTGATTTATTTATTTCTTCTTTTGCTTCTGTAATTATTGAGTTTTGTTCATCGCTATAATTTTGTTTAGCATCATTATATGCATCCATGCTTTCTTTAACTTCAGGATACTTTTGACTTATTTCTGCTTCAAGATTTGTTTTTTGATCTATTAATTCACTTAAATCTGTATTTTTAAGTTCATCTTTTTGTGTATTTAAAACATTTAAAGCTTCTTTTGCATCGTCCCAAGCACTTTTCTTTTCTCCTTCATCTCGTTCGGAATCAATGATTTTTGCCTCTAAATCGCTGATTTTAGCATCTAATTCTGATATTTCTTCAGGGGTCATATCGCTTCTATCAGCAGATTTAAGTTCTTCCAGTGAACTTTTTAAAGTTTTTGTTTTATTTACTGCATTATTATATGCTGTTTCACAGTCACTTACTACAATTTCCTGTTGCGATATTTCCAGTTCTTTATCATTAATTTCTGATTCTTTTTCATCAATTGAATTTTTGATATTATCAAGCTCTTTCGCCATCTCAACATCAACAGATTTTAACATCTCTTGATATGCTTTATATGCGTTATTTTCTATTTCTTTTAATTCTTTTAATTCTGGTAAGTTACCGCTTAATGCATCGGATAATACAGATTGTTTGTCAGATAAATCGGATTCAGCTTTATTAAGTTCAGAATTTAGCTCTTCTTTTGTCATATTATCAAGAGTTTTTTCCTGAATTCCGTTAAATAAATTTTGAGCTGCGCCGTATGTTGACGGAATGTTAAAGTTCCCTGATGAAAATGCAGCATCCGCTTGAGGAGTTTCGCCCAGTCTTTCGGTTATTTCTTCATCTGTTGCAAATTCAAATACCCCGTCTTGTATATCTTTTACAGCTGATAATATATCTTTAATTGATATATTTTCACTGTTATTATCATAGTCTTTTATTACTTCAAGAAAATTTGCAAGTTCTTCTTCATTAACTTCTCCGTCTTGATCTTTATCTAAAACCCCTTTAAATGTTGAGTCTTTTAATAATTCATTTAAGATATTTGTTATTATTTCAGGGTCATTAATTTGTGCATTTTCATCTTCAATGCCTTCAGGTAATACAAATTGCCCTTCTTCGCTGTTTTGTGCACCTGTAACATTAGGCATTGTCTGCTCATAAATATCTTGACTATATTGTACTCCTATATTACCACTGCCTCCCTGCCCATTCTCTGTTTCCATATCGGAAAGTTTTTCTTCTATATCTATTAGCTGACCGTTGATTATTTCCATATCCATTATTTCATTAATGCTTTTTGAAAAAATAGAAGCATCGCAATTTAATTCATCGGATAAGTAATTCTTGAATTCATTCGCATACATAAATATACTTATGTCAGTATTATCTATAGCATATTCTTTATTGCTATATTGACTGATTTCTTCCAAGTAATTTTTAAAGCCTAATTTTAAAGATTCAAAATTCATTACTTTCCTTCTCCTTACAAATTTAATAATCGGCATTATGTATATTCATGTTTAGAAGGAAAAAACAAATTGTTACATTTGTTAATATAAATTTTTCATTATGGCTTGTGTATATTCTATAGATGTAGCATTCCCGCCTAAATCCGGTGTTAAATAAATTCTTTCACTTATAGTTTTAAAAAGAGCTGTTTCTATTCTTTTTGCAATATTACTTTGTCCTATATACTTAAGCATTTCTATGGCAGAAAGTAACAGTGCCGTCGGATTGGCTTTATTCTGTCCTTTTATATCGGGAGCGCTTCCGTGTACGGGCTCAAAAACCGCAATGTTATCACCTATATTTGCACCCTGTGCTATACCTAAACCGCCAGTTAAACCTGCACATAAATCGGAAACTATATCGCCGTATAAGTTTGGCAATACAAGTACATCAAATTTCTCCGGATTTTGAACCAATTGCATACATAAATTATCAACCAGAATCTCTTTATACTCTATTTGAGGATATTTTTCGGCTATTTCTCTTGTGCAATTTAAGAATAATCCGTCCGTTAACTTGCAAATATTTGCTTTTGATACTGCATGTACTGTTTTTCTGCTGTTTTTAACGGCATAATTAAATGCAAATTCAGCAATACGAAGTGAGGCTTTTCTTGTAATTATTTTTATACTCTCTGCGGTATCTTCATCTATTTGTCTTTCAATACCCGCATAAAGGTCTTCGGTATTCTCTCTTACAATAACAAGGTCAACATTGTCAAAACGGGTTTTTATTCCTTCTATATTCTTAGATGGTCTTAAATTCGCATATAAATCAAGAGATTTTCTTAACTGAACATTTACGCTTCTGAACCCTTGACCTATCGGAGTTGTAACGGGAGCTTTCAGGGCGACTTTATTTCGTTTTATCGATTCAATTACTCTCTCGGGTAATGGTGTACCTTCTTTCTCTATAACATCAGCACCTGCACTTTGTGTATCCCACTCAATTTCGGCACCTGCCGCATTCAATATTTCAACAACCGCTTGTGTTATCTCAGGTCCAATCCCGTCACCGGGTATCAAAGTAACTGTTTTCATTTTTACTCCTATACTAAGTCAAAATCCCCGTGTAATTTTATATGCTCTATCAATCCGCCTTCATTCAAAAGCTTAATCATAACGTCAGGCAGAGGCGTAATAGGAAGTTCTAAATTTTGCGTAATATTTTTTACCAGTCCCTTTTTTATGTCTATTTCGAGTTCATCACCCGCATTTATTTTATCAGTATCGCACTCAATTAATAAAAGTCCTATGTTTATTGCGTTACGGTAGAAAATTCTTGCAAAGCTTTTAGCAAGAACTGCTCCGACTCCTGCAATTTTTATAATTTGCGGTGCATGTTCTCTTGATGAACCCAAACCAAAATTATTTCCCGCTACAACAAAATCACCTTTACTCATTTTTGAAGCAAAATCAGGGTCGGCATCTTCAAGTACATGTTTCGCAAGTTCAGGCAGGTTAGAGCGAAGATGAAATAATCGCCCAGGGGCTATATGGTCGGTTGAAATATTATCGCCGAATTTAAATGCTTTTCCTCTTAATTCCATTATAATACCTCCCTGACATCTGCTATGTAACCTTTTATTGCACTGTATGCTGCTGTAGCAGGTGATGATAAATAAATATATCCTAATGTATTACCCATTCTGCCTTGAAAATTTCTGTTCTGCGTTGCAAGACAAACTTCTCCGTCACCTAATATTCCCGCATGAACTCCTACGCAGGCGCCGCAGCCTGTAGTTACTATTGCAGCTCCAGATTCAACAAATGTTTCAATTAAACCTTCTTTTAAAGCCTGCAGAAATACTTTCCTTGATGCTGGTGAAACTATTAACCTTACACCGTCTTTTACTTTTTTGCCTCTTAAAATATCCGCTGCAATCCTTAAATCTTCAATTCTGCCGTTTGTACAGGTTCCTATATATACCTGATTTATTTTTACCTGTTCCATTTCGTCAATTGTTTTTGTGTTATCTACCGTATGAGGACAGGATATTGTAGGTTTTAGTTCGCTTAAGTTAATTTCTATTACTCGTTCATAAACAGCATCAGAATCTGCTTTTATCTCTTTATATTTATCTTCTCTTCCCTGCTCTTTTAAATATTCATAAGTTTTTTCATCTGTTTCAAAAAGTCCTGCTTTAGCTCCTGCTTCTACTGCCATATTTGAAATTGTGAAACGTTCTGCCATTGTTAAATTTTTAACCGCACTTCCCGTAAATTCAAGTGCTTTATATGTGGCACCGTCTGCACCTATCAGTCCTATTAAGTGAAGTATAAGGTCTTTTGCATAGACGCCTTTTTGAAACTCGCCTTCTAAAACAATTTTATAGGTTGAAGGCACCTTGAGCCAAGTTTTACCGAGCGCCATAACAACGGCGATATCGGTTGAACCTACACCTGTTGCAAAAGCGCCTAATGCGCCTGATGTGCAAGTATGAGAATCAGCTCCCAAAAGAATTTCCCCTGGGTTTACAAAACTTTCTACGAGTCTTTGATGACATACTCCGTCACCTGACTCGGATAAAACGGCTCCATACTCTTTTGCAAACTCTCTTAAAACTATATGTGAGTTTGACAGCTCTTTTCTGGGACTCGGAGCTGCATGGTCTATAAAAAGTATTGTTCTTTGCGGGTTAAAAAGTTTTGTTTTGTTTAATTTCTTAAATTCATTAACCGCTAACGGTCCGGTGCCGTCCTGAACCATTACTACATCTATATTTGCTATGACAAGTTCTCCCGGGGTAACTGATTTACCTGCGTGTGATGATAGTATTTTTTCTGCAATCGTTTGTCCCATAATCTCTCCTATACAAAAAGGTGCGGTTGAGTGATAAAGTTATTATCAACTCTCTTTTTAAGGTTTCCTGTCGGCATATAATAAGGAGTTACCGTCATTATCTTTGCCGCTATATCAGGATAATAATATATAAATTTCAATTCGCTCTGGGTCAGTGGTTTTTGTGTGTGAACATTAGCATAACGGGCAAGTTCAAGAATGTTTCTTGCTTCATCTTCATCCTGAAATTCGATTTCCATTTTCTCATATACGTTACGGAAACCTTTAATTCCGCCATATTCGCCTGTCGTAATCATTCTGCCTGTTTCTACAATTTCGGGTTCTCCTCTGCCGAGCTCAGCATAATCATATAATTCATAATTTAATCTGTCTTTTAAGGCTCCGTCTGCGTGTATACCTGATTCGTGCGCAAACGCATTTGCTCCCGTTGCGGGCTGATTGATAGGTATGGGAATACCAAAAGCATAAGCCGTGTATTTAGCCAATTTCCAAGTTTTAGACAGGTCAATATTGGGGTCTATTTCATATTTACCGTGCATTCCGCTTGATTTTAATACACCAAGCAGGCATGAAATTAAATCAGCATTCCCTGCCCTTTCTCCCATACCATTTATTGCGGTATTTATATATGCATTAACTCCCGCATCAACGGCTGCTTTTGCACCCATTACCGAGTTGCCTGCCGCCATTCCGAGGTCATTATGGAAATGCAATTCAATGTCCATTTTTGTTGCCTGCGCAATTTTCGAAATTCTTTCATAAGCGCTTATCGGGTCGTCATAACCTAATGTATCACAGTATCTAAACTTTTTAGCTCCGTGCTTTTTTGCTTCCAACCCAAAAGTTATAAGATATTCTATATCGCTTCTTGAAGCATCTTCTGCGTTAACTCCTATATCTTGTGCGCCGCATGCTATGGCTGTATCAAGTGCTTTATTTGTTGATTTAATAATATCATCACGTGTTTTTTTACCGCCAAACTTTCCTTTTATCATTTGATCGGACGTTGAAACCGATAAGTTGACAAATTTTAATCTGGGAACATTTTGAAAGGACAATAATACATCTTCTTCTATTCCTCTCATCCAGCCTGAAAGCTTCGTTTTGGTGATAACACCTCTATCTACAAGCTCTAAATTCCCGTTTAAATAATTAATTTCGTGTCTTGTTGTAGGAAAGCCAAATTCTGACTGCGTTATACCTATATCATCAAGCATTAAATTTATTATAGTCTTTTGCAGTTTTGCTAACCCGAGTCTTGATGTTTGTACTCCGTCTCTGTTTGTAACATCAACAAAATATATGTATTTCTTATTCGGCATATTTTCCCCTTTTTTAACAATTTAGACTATTATAGCATATTAAAAGGTTCTTTATAAAAATTTAATTTCTGCTTTTTATAAAAGCCAAGGATATTGATACTATAAAAGCCAAGGGCAGGAGTATAAAAATTGTAACTGCATTTAAAATCTGCACTAAAGGCGGAATGAAATTCAGAAGATAATAACCCCAGTTAAGGTAAAAAAACGGGAAAAGAAAAAGTATAATAAATATTGTAATCAGCCTTTTATCTGTGTTCGAAATATCTGCTATTCTTCTGTATATAACCGATAATATAGCAATTATTACCATAAATTTAAATAAATCAATTACAAAATACAAAGTTGTATACAGAAAATCGTATGTAATATATTGCTTTATTCCCTCCAGATTTATTAATAGAGTTACAATATATATGGCAGTAAGAATAAGCAGATTAATTATATAGTTTTTTCTGCCTATTTTACCGTTGAAGCCTAAAAAGTCATTGTTATATTCGTTGTTATCCATTTTTCCTCTATAAATGTTTATTCAAATTAGCAGATATTATGGATTTAGGTACAATATTTACTATACGTTCAACAGGTTTACCGTTTTTAAATATTAACAGACACGGAACACCTGATATAGAATATTGTTGAGCCGTCTTGATATTTTCATCTGCCTTTATTTTCACAAATTTCACTTTATCTTTATATTCTTCGGATAATTCATCCAATAGAGGAGCCAGTTTTCTGCATGGTCCGCACCATGTTGCCCAAAAATCTACAAGAGTAAGAATTTGGGAATCTATTACTTCTGTTTTAAATGATTCATCTGTTATTTCAATTACTTCAGACATATTAATCTCCTTATTTTTACTTTATTGAATAACGAATGAATGATAAAGTAAATCGGTTAACTATTGATTTATGATATAAAATAGTTGAAAAAAAGTCTATAAATTCATAAAAATAAAAATTTTTTCTTGACAATATAGTATGTCCTTTATATTATACAATAAGCATTGAATATGCCGGTGTAGCTCAACGGTAGAGCAACGGTTTTGTAAACCGTAGGTTGTAGGTTCGATTCCTATCACCGGCTGTTT
>CANQOQ010000011.1 GCA_947625495.1 Candidatus Gastranaerophilales bacterium
CAGGTATTAATAATCAATAAATCGGCTTCTTTTTCATTATCCGTTTCGACATAATCAAAATGCGAAAGAATACCCGCTATTCTTTCACTATCAGATTTATTCATCTGGCAGCCCATTGTTTCTATATACAATTTCTTCATAAATTAATTATAATTGAAACATTTTATTTATAAAGAATTTGCATTTTTCGGATTATATTTAGATACATCAAATTTTTATCTGAAAATAATATTGTTGAAGATATAGCTTTCAAAAATAGTAAAATTTTTTTGTCTTAAAATTGTTTAATATAAATAAACATGGTATACTTTGTAAGTCCGATAAAAAAGGGAGAAAAAATGACTACTTATGTAAAAGCAAGCCATATACTTGTAAAAACGGAAGAAGAAGCAACAAAACTGAAAAAAGAGATATCAGAAGGAAAAGATTTTGCCAGTGCTGCAAAAGAAGTATCTCTTTGCCCGTCAGGACAAAACGGCGGTGATTTGGGTTATTTTACAAGAGGGCAAATGGTTAAAGAATTTGAAGATGCAGCTTTCTCTATGAATGTCGGCGATATTTCTAATCCCATAAAAACTCAATTCGGTTATCACTTAATTTATTTAACAGATAAAAAAGATTAATGGATACTAATTTAATTGAATATTTAAAAGAATTTTTGTCAAAAAATGATATTGACGGAATGATAATTAATTCAACAAATGAATTTCTTGTTGAGTATAATATGCTGGAATTAAATTCAAGATATCATCTTACGGAATTTACAGGCTCAACCGGTGATGTTTTATTCACTCCCGATAAAATATACTTGTTTGTTGATACAAGATATCACGAACAAGCAGATAATCAGGTTGACCACGATTATATAGAAGTGGTAAAAATGCCGTTATCTCAATCTTTTTTATCAGCGTTAACCCAGATAATTCCTTCGTATTTTAAACTTGGAATTGTTTCTAAAAAAACTTCCAAAAAGTTTTACGATAACCTTTTGCTGAATTTGCAGCAAAAGAACTCAACAATAAAATTACTGCATACAGACCCTGTTATTGATTATAAAAAAATTACGATTAAAGAGCCGAAATATAACATATTCAAAGTTAATAAAGAGATAACAGGCTTAAGTGCGGATGAAAAATATCTGCAATTGAAAGAATATGCAGGTGAAAAATTTTATATAATTGTGACTTCTCTTGAAGATATTGCTTATTTTACAAATCTTCGTTCATACGATTTTGAATATTCTTCAGTATTTCCGGCAAAAGCAATTATAAATGAAAAAGAAGTAAGAATTTATACAAATTGTACTCTGCCTGAAATTGGCGAATACTATAAAATATACGATATTTCAGACTTTGATTCGGATTTAATGTCGATAGAAAATTCCGAAGTATTTATAGACGATTCTATGCTGTCTATATCTGACTACAGATTACTTGACAAAACAAATATTTTAAAAACAAGTCATATAAAATTATTTAAGACCGTAAAGAACGAAGCGGAAATTAATCACTTAAAATCTTGTTTTAAGCGTTCGGATGAGGCTTTAAAAGTAATATATGATATGATAAATTCAGAAAAGATATATTCCGAATATGACTATTATGAAGCACTTATAAAATCATTAAAAGAAAATGGTGCAATGTCTTTAAGTTTTAAACCGATAGTAGCCGCAGGAACAAACAGTTCAATAATACACTATTCAATACCGTCAAGGGAGAAAATGGTTCAAAACGGCGATTTTCTGCTTATTGATTACGGCGGATATTATGAAGGCGGATATGCTACAGACACTACCAGAACTTTTCTGAAAGGAGAACCATCCCAAGAACAAAAAATAGTATATACAAGTGTTCTAAAAGCATTTCTAAACGCCTATTATAATAAATACAACAAAAAATCGTCATATTATAATATAGATAAAATTGCAAGAGAAACAATAGAAAAATCAGCACCTGAAGGATACAGTTTTGCACATTCAACAGGACATGGAGTCGGAATTTCAGTTCATGAAAATCCGCCAAGAGTTTCTTGTAATGACATTTCAAAAACTAAAATTTTAGAAAATACTGTATTTTCAATTGAACCAGGAGTTTATAAAGAAGGAACAAACGGAGTTCGCCTTGAAAACACAGTCTATGCCTCTATACTTGAAGAAGACAATACTATAGTTATGAATTCGCTCTCTCATTTCCCGTTTGAAATTAAAATGGTTGATTTATCAATGCTAAATGATTATGAAAAATATTACTATATGAAGTGGCAGGCTAATGCATGCATTCTATAGTTAAACTTTCTGCTAATAAAATAAAAGAAATTAAAAAACTTCACCAGAAGAAATACAGGGATGAATCCGATTTATTTATTGCTGAAGGTGAAAAGGCGGTTAATGAACTTATTAAAACTAAAATTGAAGTTATAGAAATTTATTCAACTGATAGAAACTCCAATTACACAATAATTTCTGAAGATGATATGAAAAAAATTTCAACTACAGCTTCCGCTTGTACTATTTTAGCAATTGCAAAAAAAAGGAAAATATCCGTTGAGGATATAAAAAACGAGAATAAAATAATATTATTGGATTCTATATCAGATCCCGGGAATTTAGGTACAATTATAAGAAGCTCTGCTGCATTTAATATTAATGCCATTATACTATATGGCAATTGCACGGAATTATATTCACCTAAAGTTATAAGGTCTTGCGCCGGTAATTTTTTTAAAACTCCAATTGTGCATATAGCTTCTATATCCGACATTGAAAAGAACTTACCTGACCATATTAAAATATCAACCGCTTTAGGTAAAAAAAATAATACAGACATTTATAATTATGAAAAGTTTATTATTATGTTTGGCTCGGAAGCGAAAGGATTATCTGAAGAACTTATAAATATCTGCCAAAAAAATATAAAAATAGATATGTCTAAAAATGTCGAATCTCTTAATGTTGCCGTCTGCTGTTCCATTATTTTATATGAAATTTTTAAATTTAACAGAATATAAGAGTTTATATAATGTCCAACCGTGGTATTAATTATTTAAAAGAAAAAACACAGAGGAAATCATGAAAACCGAAACAACTCTTGAGAATGATACATTTGAAAGATTAAGATATTTGCTGAACAATTTTAATTCTCTTGAATGTCAAATTGACATCTATTCTCAATACATAAAAAATACTCTTATGAAAGACAGCGAAGAAAAAATTAATAAATAAATCATTTTTTTGCTATTATTAATGTTGTATAACATTATGAGAGCAAAAATATGTTAAGAGAGTATTTTTTAGAAAAAGTTACAAAATCGGTAAATAACTTAATTAAGAATAAAGCTTTAGGTCAGATGAGTGAAAATGATAATTTTTCACTTAATGTAGAAGTGCCAAAAAATACACAATTCGGGGACTTCGCAGTTAATGTATCATCTCTTTCAAGATACACAAAACTGCCGCCCGTAAAAACAGCCGAGATTATCGCTCAAAATATAGATAATACTGATTTTGACATTAATATAACGGCAGGATTTATTAACTTTAGACTTAAAAATACAGCTTTCAATAAAATTGTTTCAGAAATTCTTGATAAAAAAGAAGAATACGGAAGAAATAATAAAGGAGAGAATAAAAAGGTAATTCTTGAATATGTAAGTGCTAATCCGACAGGTCCTTTTCATATAGGACACGGAAGATGGGCTGCAATGGGAAGCGCATTGGCTAATGTTATGAAGTACTCGGGCTATGACGTTTATCAGGAATTTTATATTAATGATGCGGGAAGCCAGATTCAAAAGCTAGGCAAGTCTCTTTACATAAGAATTTTAAAAGAATTAAATTTTAACGTTGATTTTCCCTCCGATGAAGAAGAAGCAAAAAATTATTATACGGGTGAATATCTAATTCCGATTGCAAAAGATTTTATAAAAGAAGAAAAAGAAAAAACAGAACAAATAAAAAAAGATTATAACGACTCTTTTAACCCTGAACATTTAAAATACATTTCAAAATATGCACGGTTAAAAATGCTCAATCTTCAAAAAAAATTACTCGAAAACTTCCATACACATTTTGATAATTATTTTTCGGAACTGACTTTACACGAATCAGGTAAGGTAGAAGAGTGCATAAAAAAACTTAATGACCTCGGAGTTTTATATGAAAAAGACGGAGCACTTTGGTTTGCCTCATCAAAATACGGGGATGATCAGGACAGAGTAATTAAAAAATCAGACGGAGCATATACCTACCTGACAGCAGATATTGCATACCACTTTAATAAACTGCAAAGAGGTTTTGATATTCTTTTAAATATCTGGGGAGCAGACCACCATGGTTATATACCGAGAATGAAAGCAGCTATTGAAGTTCTGGGATACAATCCCGATTCACTCGAGGTGCTTTTAGGTCAGCTTGTAAACCTTGTTATGAACGGCGAACAGGTCAGAATGGGCAAACGTACAAAAATGATTACCCTTGATGATTTAATAGAAGATGTAGGCGTTGATGCTACAAGGTATTGGATGATTATGAGAAGCATTGACACGACATTGGATTTTGATATAGATTTAGCAAAATCAAAAACAGACGAAAACCCCGTTTTCTATGTACAATATGCCCATGCAAGAGCCTGCTCGATTTTAAGACATGCTGCAGGTGAAAAGGTTGACGTGGTTGAAGGTCAGCAAATACAATCAAATCTAAAAGATATAGAACAAAAAATCCAAAACTTAAAGCAGGATGATTTTAATATTCTGTGGGATGTTAAAGACGAAAAAGCGGAAGAAATTACAAAAAAACTTATATTAAAACTGGAAGAATATAAACATATAGTTATTACTGCGGCATTAAACAGAACTCCTTATATTATAACCAAATATTTGCAGGAATTATCTCAAACATTCCACCAATTTTATACTTTTTCAAAAGTGTTGGTGGATGATGAAAAACTTATGCTCTCAAGACTAGCCATTGTAAAATCGGTTACAATTATATTAAAATCAGCAATGAATCTTATAGCGGTTACAGCCCCCGAGAGAATGTAGAAAAAGGATTGTAAAGGATTTTACTAAGATAATATTTGTTGTATAATGAATTTATTAAAAAAGTGCAAAGCACTGTAGATTAGCGGAGGAAGTCTTTTATGACAATAAAGGATTGGTTCGAACAAAGAAAAGAAATGCAAATTGCAAGAAGAGCCAAAGAAACGCAAATAGATGACAGTATCGGCAAATTATGGGTCAAATGTTATAACTGTAATACACAACTATTAAAAAAAGACGTTGAAGAAAATCTCGAAGTATGTCCAAAATGTAACTACCATTTTAGAATCAACGCAAGAACAAGAATAAATCAGCTCTTTGATGAAGGAACATTTGAAGAAATGTTCTCTGATATTACAACCGCAGACCCTTTAAATTTTAAAGATACCGAGCCTTATAAAAAAAGAATAGCTCAGGCAAAAGCAAAAACGAACATGAATGAAGCCGTTATATCGGGCGTAGGTAAAATTGACGGCAATGAAGTAGCTGCAGCCATTATGGATTTTGAATTTATGGGCGGTTCCATGGGAAGCGTAGTCGGCGAAAAAGTCACTCTTGCAATGGAAGAAGCACTCAAGAGGAAAATCCCGATGTTAGCTGTAACGGCATCAGGCGGAGCAAGAATGCAGGAAAGTATTTTAAGCCTTATGCAAATGGCAAAAACAAGCTGTGCGGTTGCCAAACTAAATGAAGCGGGTCTTTTATATATAACGGTACTGACAGAACCCACATTCGGCGGTGTAACAGCAAGTTTTGCAACATTAGGCGACATAATTATTGCCGAGCAGGATGCGAGAATAGGTTTTGCAGGCAGAAGAGTCATTGAACAAACCATAAGACAAAGTCTTCCTGCTGATTTCCAAACCGCCAATTACTTAATGAAATACGGTCAAATAGATATGATTTCATCAAGAGCGGAATTAAAATCCACTATATCAAAACTTATTAATCTGCACAAAAGGTAGGAGATTGTATGGCTATTTTAGATTTTGAAAAACCCTTATATGAAATAGAAGAAAAAATACAAGAATTAAAGGAAATAAGTGAATCGTCAGGTATGGATGTAACGGAACAAATAGAAACATTTGAAAAACAGGCAAAAGAATATAAGAAAGAGTTATATGCAAATTTAACTCCGGCTCAAAGACTTCAAATAGCAAGACATCCCGATCGCCCCTCTTTTCTTGATTACGTCAAATTAATTACCACGGATTTTATAGAACTCCACGGAGACAGAGAAGGCACGGATGATAGAGCCATAATAGGCGGTATTGCCAAGATTGACGGTCAGAGCGTTGTTATTATAGGTACGCAAAAAGGTAAAACAACTAAAGAAAATCTTGTATATAACTTCGGAATGCCTCAGCCTCAAGGCTACAGAAAAGCATTAAGGCTTTTTTACCACGCAAATAAATTTAAAATGCCGATTGTAACTTTAATAGATACTCCGGGGGCATACCCCGGTATGAAAGCCGAAGAAACGGCACAGGGAACTGCAATTGCGGTTAATTTAAGAGAAATGGCAAAAATGGAAGTTCCCATTATAGCAGTTATAACAGGTGAAGGCTGCTCGGGAGGCGCTTTAGGTTTAGCCGTAGCGGATAAAGTATTTATGCTTGAACACTCATATTATACGGTAATTTCACCGGAAGGCTGTGCTTCCATATTGTGGCGTGATGCTTCAAAGGCGGATATTGCAGCTGAAGCTCTCAAAATTACAAGTGAAGACCTCTTAAAACTTGAAATTATAGACGGAATTATAAAAGAACCTTTAGGAGGAGCCCACTGCGATTATGAAGCAATAGGAAAAGATTTAAAAAATACCGTTATGGAATCCATTAAAGAACTTGAAAAAATTAAACCCGATAAACTTAAAGAAAACAGATATAATAAATTTAGGAAAATGGGTGTATTTTGTCAGTAATTGATAAAACATATTGGGAATTATGTATTCAAATAAATCCGATTTGCTCTGATATCGTTTGTGATATCGTTCAATCGGAGTTTGAATGTGAAGGTATTATTACCGCCGAAGAAAAATATAAGAACCTTGAGCTCATAGAAACGAGTGAAAACGTAATTAAAGCTTATATTACAGCTGAAAACATTAATTTGGACGAAATAAAAAACTTCTTTAAATTAAAAAGACAAGAACTTATTGATAAAGAGATTTTTAAAGAAGATGTAGGTTCATGGGATGTAAGTATAAAAAAAGAAGAAATTGTTGATTGGTCAAAAAAGTGGAAGGAACACTGGAAGCCGTCTAAGATATCCGATAGAATAGTAATTTGCCCGACATGGGAAAGTTATAAGCCTAAAGATAATGAAATAATCGTATATATAGATCCAGGGAATGCTTTTGGCACGGGAACACACGCAACAACCCAGCTGTGCGTTAAAGCGGCAGAAAAATATATGGAAATAAATTCAACCGTAGCCGATATCGGGACAGGCTCAGGCATACTTTCAATATGCGCTAAAAAACTCGGTGCAAAAAGTGCCGATGCCGTTGATAATGATGAAACAGCGGTTGAAACGGAAAAAATAAACGCTAAAGTTAATAAAGAAGAAGATATAAACTTTCAAACCGCAATATCTGAATCACTTCCATCCAATCACTATGATTTTGTATTTGCAAATATTCTGCATAATGTATTAGCCCAAATCATGCCCGACTTAAAAAGAATAATGAAAAAAGGCGCAAAAATTGTTTTAAGCGGTATACTTGAAGGTAAAGAAGAAGTAGTTTTAAAAGCGATTAAAGAAAATAATTTAATATTAAAAGAAGAGATGAGACAAAAAGAGTGGATAGCTTTTGTTGTTCAAAAGGAGAGTTAAATGTCAAAGACAGCAATAATAATACCTGCTAGATACAATTCAAAAAGACTTCAAGGTAAGCCCCTTATAAAAGTATGCAATAAACCCATAATTCAATGGGTATGGGAAAGAGCCGTTCAGGTTAAATCAGCCGATATGGTAATAATTGCAACGGATAATCAGGAAATTTTTGATACCGCAAAGGCATTTGGGGCAAATGTAGAAATGACATCCGAAAACCATAAATGCGGAAGTGACAGAATAGTAGAAGTTGCTAAGAAATACCCTGATATTTCTTATATAATTAACCTTCAGGGTGATGAACCAATGATAAATACGAATTGCGTAGAAGAAGTTATAAGACTAATTAAAGAGGATGACACGGCTGATATATCAACTCTTTTATCAGAAATTAAAGAAGATGAAGACTTAGAAGACCCCAACATGGTTAAATGCGTAGTCGATAAAAACGGATATGCCCTGTATTTTTCACGTTCAAAAATTCCTTACGAAAGAAATTACGGAATAGCAAAATTTTATAAACATATAGGTATTTACGGTTATAAAAGAAAGTCTTTATTCAAAATGACACAGTTTGAGCAGCCCGAAATTGAGAGAGCCGAAAGTTTAGAACAGTTAAGAGCTTTATATAACGGGATGAAAATTAAAACTTCGGTAGTTGAATATAATTCTATAGGAATAGATACATTAGAAGATTTAAACGCATTTAAAAAATTAGCAGAGACAAAATAAAATGGAAAACACGGATAAAATATTAACATCTGTTCAAAAAGAAAGAAAAATGCTGCTTGTAATAATATTTACTATTTTTGCAATGGCGGTTGAAATATTTTTCGGTTATATAACAAAATCTATGTCGCTTTTGGCAGAGGGCGTTCACATGAGCGTTCACGTTTTGACTCTCGGATTAACTTATATAGCTTATATTGCGGCAAGAAAATTAAAGGATTCCCTGCATTTTAAGAAGGGAACAGGTAAAATAGGAGTGCTTGCAGGCTATACAAGTGCCATATTTTTGGCTCTTACGGGGCTTGGCATTTTTATTGAATCCGTTAAAAGATTTATTACCCCTGAAGATATTCAATTTAATGAAGCAATATATGTTGCAATATTTGCCCTTGTTATCAATTATATTTGTATATCAATAATGGAAGGAAACCTGAAACTCCACAATCACGATAAAAACGATAAAGATTATAACTATAAAGCCGCATATTACCACATACTATCAGATTTACTCGTGTCTATATTAACGATATTTGCACTTGTTATCGGTAAATTTACTGGTTTCATCCACTTAGATGCGGTAACGGGAGTTTTCGGAGCCGTTTTAATATTTGTCTGGTCTGTAAAATTAATAAGAAATACAGTAAAAATTCTAATAGATATGAATTAACTACATATACTGTTCTTCTTGAATAGCGACAGCACATATTTGTGTTGATTGAATGCAGACCCTTTTAACAGGTCCAAGCGTATTTTTTTCTATAAGTTTAGGAGTTTGAGAATTCAATTTTAATATTTGCGTAAGTTCGTCATATAGTTCCAAAGGATTTTCTACATATAAAACTATCGGAGCAGTAGTTCCTTTAAGAAAAACCAATACAGATAATCTTTTTTTTACTTGCGTTCCCTGATTAAACGGCTGCGGCATATTAAACTCCTTTTTATTAAAATATTAATAAATTCAGCAATAAAAATCAAGATTTAATTAATTTTTTTCGGGCAATAGCATCAACAATGACATTCCATGCCGCTCCTCTGGGATGAGTGTCATTTTTAAAATGGTATATTTCATCTTCGAGATTAATTTTTTCGTCTAATAATTCATCCGTTTGATAGTATTTCCAGCCGGCATTTTCAACCATTTTTTTAAATTCTTCAGAATGAGTTTCGTTATAAGCAATAAATATAAAATTACAGTTAGGATAACGCCTTATTAAAATATCGTGACTTTCTTTTAATATTTCAGACATTAAAATACAATTATTTTTATAATTACTTTTGGAATTTTTGATTTTATCTGCTATATTATGAAATGTTTTAAAAATATAAAATCCATGAATAAAATCAGGTTTGGTATTTGCAACTTTTAAAGTATTATTTTTAACATAAATATATCTGAAATTAATAACATTAAAAAAAATATTTCCCCAATAAAAATTATTCAATCGGTTTAAATGGTCATTTATAAAGATATAAATGACTGTATTTATGTCTTTATCGGGTATTGAGGAAATATTTAAATCGGTATCCGTTTCTTTTAATTGCATTAGCATATTTTGAAGTCCCCACCCCGAAAATGCTCTATTATATACTTTAGCATTAAATTTATTCGCCAATTTATAAGAAAAAGTCTCATTTTCATTTAAAGAAGCACCATAAACATAAGAACAGCCGAACAAAAGAATTTTATTTTTTACAATACCATTGGTAGGAAGGGCAACTGGTCTTAAAAAAGATGAATTAAAATAATTTTTAAATAATCTGCACCGAAAATTGTATTTTACATCCTTATTAAAATCAAAATCAGAAGTTGAAATCTGTTTAAAATAAGAATATTTATTAATTTTATAAAATGAAAATTCAATAGCAGCAATTACTAATAAAAAAACAAATATTATAAAGCATGTTTTTTTCATAAAATTTTCTTATAAATCAAGTATTGCTTCTATTTTATCATATTTATTAATTATACTACAAATCATACGTTTAAGTATAATTACAAGGTTTTCCGTATCAATTCTGTTTACGTCTGAATCTTCACTGATACATTTATTTAAAACATTAATAAGACTTTCAATAATAGTAAGATCAATACCTACAGATTGGATTTTGGATTCAAGTTGTTCAATATTGTTAATTTTATTTTCTTTCATTTTGCCTCCTTTAATTTTATATTAAAATACTAACATATTTTCCAATTTAATACAACTAATATTTTTTATTTAAGTTTTTTGTATAATAAATAAAAAAAGAGAGGTAAATAATGATAAAAATAGGAGTAGTTGGTGCGCTTGGGAAAATGGGCAGAGAGGTCGTTAAAGCAGTTTTAAATGCCGATGACACTGAATTAGTTATGGCTGTTGATATAACAGGTGAAGGAACAGACATCGGAGTTGCTGCAACAGGAAAAGCATGCAATGTAGTAATTGAAACGGATTTAGAAAATGCAATGAAAACAAAAAATCCTGATATCGTAATTGATTTCACGCAGCCTTCAACAATATATGAACACACTCTTACCTATATTAAAAACCACATAAAATCAGTAATAGGAACAACAGGTTTAAAAGATAAAGAGATTGAAGAATTAAGAAAATTATCAAAAGAAAATAATACGGGCTGCTTAATTGCACCTAATTTTTCAACGGGAGCCGTATTACTTATGATGTTTGCAAAACAAGCTGCAAAATATTTTAACAATGCTGAAATAATAGAACTGCATCATAATCAGAAAAAAGATGCACCATCAGGAACAGCCATTAAAACAGCTCAATTAATGGCGGAATCAAATCCCGATTTTACACTTGGGAACTGCAAAGAAACAGAATTACTGGAAGGTGCCAGAGGCGCTAAATCAGAAGCCAATATTCATATACATTCAGTCAGAATGCCGGGGTATATAGCATCAGAGGAAGTAATATTCGGAGCCTCGGGGCAGATATTAAAACTAGCTCATCACACAATGGAGCGCTCCTGCTATATGGCAGGTATACTTCTTGCCGTCAGATATTTAAATGATAACAATGAATTTATATACGGGCTTGACAATATAATGCAATAAAAAGAGAGGCATTTAGCCTCTCTTTTTTTAATTAATAATATTTAATTATTTTTCTTCATTCCAAGAATACATTTTTCTTAATTCTTTACCGACTTTTTCAAGCTGATGTTCAGCTTTTAATTTTCTTGTAGCCAAGAAATGAGCTCTTCCTGCAGCTTTATTTTCTGTAATCCATTTAGCGGCAAAGGTACCGTCTTGAATTTCAGAAAGAACTTTTTTCATTTCTTTCTTTGTTTCTTCCGTAATAATACGTTTACCTGTTTCATAATCACCAAATTCAGCAGTATCTGAAATAGAATATCTCATTTTAGCGAAACCGCCTTGATAAATAAGGTCAACAATTAATTTCATTTCATGAATACATTCAAAATAAGCATTTTGAGGGTCATAACCTGCTTCAACAAGAGTTTCAAAACCTGCCTGCATTAAAGCTGTAACACCGCCGCATAAAACAGCTTGTTCACCAAATAAGTCTGTTTCTGTTTCTTGTCTGAAAGTAGTTTCAAGAACACCGGCTCTTGAACCGCCTATACCTGCCGCATAAGCTAAAGCTATTTCAAGTGCTTTACCTGAAGCATTTTGATATACAGCAACCAAACAAGGAACACCTTTCCCTTCAACATATTCACTTCTTACAGTATGCCCCGGGCCCTTTGGTGCTATCATAACAACATCAACATCACTTGGAGGTACAATTTGATTAAAATGAATATTAAATCCGTGAGCAAATGCAAGTATTTTACCTGCACTTAAGTTTGGAGCTATTTGAGTTTTATATATATCAGCCTGTTTTTCATCAGGTAATAAAATCATAATCATATCAGCCATTTTAGAAGCTTCTTCAACAGTTGCGACTTTAAGACCTGCTTGTTCAGCTTTTGCCCAAGATTTAGAACCCTTGTACAAGCCCACAACCACATTAATTCCGCTTTCATGAAGATTTAAAGCGTGAGCATGTCCTTGACTGCCGTATCCAATTATTGCAACCGTCTTACCTTTCAAAAGGCTTAAATTACAATCTGCCGCATAATAAATTTTTGCCATAACTACCTCTTTTCCTTAACAATTTTGTTTATTTAAGCTCTTTTTAGTGTAAACCTCACAAAAAACATAGTCAATAATTTATAAATATAAATATTTATGACTAAAAATTTGCACTAAAATTTTTATGCGGTTACAATTTAAATAATACAAAAATGGAGAAAAATATGACTGCCGAGCAAATTCAAAAAACCGAGAAAATGACAGGAGCAAGGATGTTTTTGGAGTGCCTCAGAAAAGAAGGGGTGGATAAAATTTTCGGTTACCCGGGAGGTGTCATTCTCCATATATATGATGAACTATATAAGTGCGATTTTATAAAACATTATCTTGTAAGACATGAACAAGCTGCCGTACACGCAGCAGAAGGTTATGCAAGAATAACGGGGAAACCGGGAGTAGTTCTGGTTACGTCAGGCCCCGGAGCCTGTAACACCATAACAGGAATCGCAAACGCATACTATGACAGTTACCCGCTGGTAGTTTTCACGGGGCAGGTAGATTCTAAATTAATAGGGAACGATGCTTTTCAAGAATCAGATATAGTAGGTATTACCCGTACATGCTGCAAGCATAACTATTTGGTAAAAAATATAAGTGAACTGCCGAGAGTAATAAAAGAATCATTCCATATCGCAAGTACAGGGAAACCGGGCCCCGTTGTAGTATCACTTCCTAAAGATGTATTAACGGCAAAAACAGATTTTAATTATCCCGATAAAGTAGTACTTCCGGGGTATAATCCGACTTATGAAGGACACCCGATACAATGCAGACGTGCCTTAAAACTGCTTTGCGAAGCTCAAAGACCTGTTATAATTTCAGGGGGCGGGGTTATTCATTCCAATGCTTGGATGGAGATAAGGGAACTTGCGAAAAAATTAAACATACCGACGGCTACAACACTAATGGGTATAGGAACATATCCTCAGGATGATGAACTTTCACTAGGTATGCTCGGTATGCACGGAAATTACTGGGCCAATCTTGCCGTAAGTAATTGTGATGTACTGTTTGCAGTAGGAACAAGATTTAATGACCGTATTACGGGATGTTTAAAACGTTTTTGTAAAGACGCTCAGGTAATTCATATTGATATAGACCCATGCTCAATCAGTAAAAATGTACACGTTGATATCCCGATAGTAGGCGATGCCAAAAATGTATTAAATGTTATGTTAAATGAATTTAATACGGGAAAATATACTTATAATCAGGACTTAAGAAAATTTTGGATAAAACAAATTGATTCTTGGAAAGAAAAAAGAGTAATAAGAGCTGTTGAAAACGGTATAATGAGTCCTCAATCGGTTATAGAACATATTTATAAAAAGACAAAAGATATGAACCCGATAATAGCAACAGAAGTCGGGCAGCACCAGATGTGGACGGCACAGTTATTTAAATTCAATAAGCCCAGACAACTTGTAACATCAGGCGGTTTAGGCACAATGGGATTTGGATTTCCCGCTGCAATGGGAGCACAAATTGCTGATAAAGACAGACTTGTATTTAACATTGCAGGCGATGGCAGTATTCAAATGAATATTCAGGAGCTTATGACCTGCGTAGACTACAAAATTCCAGTTAAAATAGCCGTAATTAACAACGGTTATTTAGGAATGGTAAGACAGTGGCAGGAAAAACTTTTTGATAAACATTACTCGCAAACTCACATATCATCACCTGATTATGTAAAGCTTGCAGAAGCTTACGGAATATTAGGTATACGAGTAACGGAAGAATCAAAAATAGATGAAGCGCTTGATAAAGCAATAGCTTATGACGGTCCCGTTATTTTGGACTTTATAGTTGAACCGTTTGAAATGGTTTATCCATGGGTATTAGCAGGTCAGCCGTTAAATGAAGTGCTTATGTCAAACAATGCTCCTGAAACAGAGAGGAGAGACTAGTTATGAAACATACAATTTCCGTACTTGTTAAAAATGAAGCAGGTATTCTCTCCAGTGTTTGCGATTTGTTTTCCACAAGAGGATTTAATATTGAAAGTTTAACGGTCGCAGCTACAATTGACCCTACATTTTCACGTATAACCATTGTTACAAATGGTGATGACGTTGTAATAGAACAAATTTGCAAGCAGTTAAACAGATTAATTAATACAATAAAAGTTGTAGAACTTCCAAAATCAGCCGATAAATGTATAGATAGAGAATTGATTCTTTGCAAAGTTACTGCTAAAGATGATGCAAGGTCTGAAATTCTCAGGATTTCTGAAATTTTCGGAGCCAAAATAATTGATGTATCACCTGATACATACACTCTTGAATACAGCGGTGATAACAGGCAGGTAATGGCTATAATTGCACTTCTAAGACCGCTCGGCGTAAAAGAGCTGGTTCGTTCGGGTATGGTTGCTATAACCAGAGAAAATCAATTTATTAATTTGCATAAATAAAAGGAGTAATTATGAAAAAAATATTTTCTTTGATAATTGCATTAATTGCAATTTTTAGTATTTCTTTTGTTGATTTTAATTCGACAACAATAGTAAATAATAGAGTTGAAGCAAAAGAAGTCCAGCAGGTTAGAGCGCTTCATATACTTGTACCAACTCAAGAGCAAGCACTTGAAATTAGAAAAGAAATAATGACGGGACAAAATCAGCAAGAAATCTTTGAAAATTTTATGAATGCCGCAAAAAAATATTCTAAATGCCCCTCAGGTAAAGACGGCGGAATATTAGGCTGGTTCTCAAAAGGAGAAATGGTTCCTGAATTTGAACAGGCCGCATTTAATCTTCCTAACGGTCAGGTATCAGAACCCGTTAAAACCCAATTCGGCTGGCATTTAATTTATGTTATTTCAAAAAAATAATATTTAAGTTTATATCCTGTTTTTTATTTGATACAACAGATATCATGTAATCATCGGAAAAGACTTGAGAGATAAAAGATTGGACTTTGCCTTGGAGTTTATAAGAAGCTTCATACAAAGTCCATTTTTTATAAAATTCTTCTATTGTATTTTCTTTTAACTGAAAATTCATTCTTTTTGCAATGGCAATATAATCTCTTTTTTTTATTTTTTCTATGTCAAAGCCGACTATAGATGAATCAAAACACACTGCTGCTATACATTCCGAGTGAGATATACTGAACTCAATATCTGAATACTTAAATTTAGGTTTATTATTTATTATTTCAAGTTCAGAATTTTTTATTTTATATAAATTTTTAGCTGCATATTCAATAATAAACCTGCTTTTTTCGTGCTGATTATTTTTTGAATTTTCGCAAATTGAATAAATTAAATCCATACTATAAACTCATATAATAATCTTTTAAAAGTTTTGTATCCTCTTCTATATTCGGGCTTTCACAGACAAGAACACCTTTAACATCAAAATCTTTTAAGGCTTTTAAAAGGTCTTTATAATTCATGTCGCTTTCATTAAATATAAGATGATTTTTTTCACCCTTTTGCCCGTACTCAATACCTGCAGCGTGTATGTGCATATTATTTAAGATATCACTGCCCAGCTCTTTTGCGCAATAATCAAGCATTTTAGAAAAATCATCATAAGTGTTAAACCCTCCGTTAGAACGGGCATGGATATGAGCAAAATCAATACAGGGAAGAACCTGCTTAAAGTTTTTGGAAAGTTCAACAATTTCCTCTAATGTTCCCCACTGAGTCCCTTTACCCGTAGTTTCAGGGCGAACCCAAATATTATTACCTTCTTCATCAAGTATCTTGCAGATTTTTTCCATTGAATTATAAACGGTTTTATAAACTTCATCAACAGGATTTTTCATATAAAATGCAGCATGGAATGTAATACTGTATGCACCTATATTACTGCCCATACGTGCCGTTTCAAGTATTCTTATAATACTTGCGTCGATTTTTTCCTGTTCTTGAGAATTTAAATTTATATAATACGGGCCATGACAGGTCAATTTTAAATTATTTTGAGCGGCAAAAGACTTTACAAGTTTTTGGTTTTGTTCCGTCATTCGTACACCATGTACAAATTCAACTTCAAGTCCGTCAAGGTCCATATTTTTTATAATATCAAGCCCTTCTTTATACCCCTTGCCTTCACTTGATAAAGGGAGTCCTGCCGTTACGAAATGAAGTTTATCCATTATTTAAGATTTCTCCTTTTTTAGGTTTAAGCCTGTCAATAAAATCCGAAGCGGAAGTAATAAAGAATCCCGCATACTGAACAGATTCAATATCAATCATATCTTTTCCGCAGGCAACTCTAAAATGTTTTTTTGCTTCTACAATAGTACCTGCTTTAAAATTATGCTTTTTTTTGACAACAGAAGCCGAATTAATTCTCAGTAAAAAGCCCTTGTAAGAAGTAAAAGCGCCTATATATGGATTTAAAGCTCTGATAAATCTTTCAATATCTTCAGCGGGCGTATTCCAGTCAATATAAACATTACCTTTTTCAAGAGAAAGCGCCTCCGCTTTTTTATAGTCATTATCTTTAGGCTGAGGCTTTCTCGGAAACTCATGGGTTTCATAGTAATCAAGTGCTTCAAAAAGCATAGATGCGCACATTTCATTAGTTCTATAAAACAAAGTTCCCATTGTTTCATTTTCATCTATGGAAAATCTGTATTGAGAAATAATATCACCGGTATCAAATTCTTCATCCATGTAATGAAGCGTAATAGCAGATTCTTCTTCACCATTCATAATAACGTGAGAATAAGGATTTGCGCCTCTATAATCAGGAAGTTTTGAAGGGTGAAGATTAATAAAACCGTCCTTTGTTAATGACAAAAGCTCTTTTGGAAATTTTTTATTATATGATGCAACTACACCTATATCGGCATTTAAATCTCTGATTTTATCCAGAAACTCTTTATCTGATAAATCAAAGTCATAGTCAATTATGTTTAGATTTAATTTCTTAGCAAAATTAACCATTAAAGAATAAGAAGGATCATTTTTCGGAGGCGGAACAACAGCCGCCACGTTTATTCCTTTTGCGGTTAATTTATTTAAACAAACTAATGCCATATCAGGCATGCCTACAAATAATATTCTTTTTGTATAATTTTTTCCCACTCTGTTTTCCCTCGTAAGTAAATTATATCAAAAAATTACTTTTATTTTATGCTTGTTTTTAATAAAATACAAAAGAGAGAATACGAGGTGAAAGTAATGCTTGATATTAAAATAATCAGAGAAAATCCTGATAAAGTAAATGAACTTTTAAAAAGAAGAAATCCTGAACTTTCAATTGACCCGATAATTGCAATTGATACAAAAAGGAGACAAGTTCAAACAAAAGCCGATGAATTAAGAGCAAAAAGAAAGAATATGTCTCAAGAAATCGGGATGTTAAAAAAACAAGGGCAAAATACCGATAAAATTCAAGCCGAAGTTAAAGAAATGGGAGATGAAATAAAGGCTCTTGAAGAACAAGAACAACAGCTTGATTTGGAGCAAAGGAACCTTCTTCTTTCAACACCAAATATACCTGATGAAACAACTCCTATAGGATTATCGGAAGATGACAACGTTGAAATAAAAAGAGTAGGCGAACCGAAAAAAGTTAATTTTGAGCAAAAACCTCACTGGGATATTTGTACACAAAAAGATATAGTTGATTTTGAAAGAGGAGTTAAACTTTCTCAATCAAGATTTTCGCTTTATAAAGGAAAAGGCGCACAGCTTGAACGTGCAATAATAAACTTTTTCCTCGATGTTCACACTCAAGAACACGGATATCAGGAAATTATGCCGCCTGTAATGGTAAACGCTGCAGCTATGACAGGAACAGGTCAGCTTCCTAAATTTGCTCAAGATATGTATAAATGTGAAAATGAAGATTTATACTTAATACCTACGGCAGAAGTTCCCGTAACAAATATATATTCGGGCGAAATATTAAATGAAGATGATCTTCCCATGTATATGACGGCATATACACCATGCTTCAGAAGAGAAGCAGGCTCGGCTGGTAAAGATACAAGAGGTTTAATCCGCCAGCACCAATTTAATAAAGTAGAACTTGTTAAATTAACAACGCCAGAAACAAGTGTTGAAGAACATGAAAAATTAACAAGAAACGCTGAAAGAATCCTTGAACTTCTTGAACTTCCATACAGAAGAGTAGCACTGTCAACGGGAGATATAGGATTTTCGGCAAGAAAATGCTTTGACCTTGAAGTTTGGCTTCCTTCTTATAACTCATACAAAGAAATTTCAAGCTGTTCTAACTTTGGAGATTTTCAGGCAAGAAGAGCCAATATAAGATACCGTTCAAAAGAAACAGGCAAACCTGTTTTTGTTCATACACTAAACGGGTCGGGACTTGCTGTCGGAAGAACTTTTGCAGCAATACTCGAAAACTTCCAGAATGAGGACGGAACTGTTACCATACCTAAAGTATTAAGGAAATATACGGGCTGGGATATATTATAATGGAAAAAGGACTGTTTATAACATTTGAAGGAACTGACGGCTGCGGGAAAACAACTCAAATTAATAAAGTTAAATCATTCTTAACTTCAAAAGGCTATGAAGTTGTTGTAACAAGAGAACCCGGGGCATTAGATATCGGACAAAAAATACGAGATATCCTGCTTTATCATGAAGGAACAGTCTCCGACAGATGTGAAATGTTCTTGTTTCTGGCAGACAGAAGCCAGCATGTAGATACTTTTATAAAACCGTATTTGGAAGCAGGCAAAATTGTACTATGCGACAGGTATACAGATTCGACCATAGCCTATCAAGGATTCGGCAGAGAACGTGATATTAATCTGTTAAAAGAACTTAACGATATTGCTACCGGAAAATTAATGCCTGATTTGACTTTTTTATATGATGTTTCAATTGAAACCGCACAAAAAAGACTGGGCGATGAAAGAGACAGAATGGAATCCATAGGTACTGATTTTGATTTAAAAGTAAGAAACGGATATAAAAGGCTAAGCGAAGAAAATCCTGACAGAATAAAAATGATTAATGCAGAACAACCTATTGAAAAAGTTTATGAAGAAACAATATCAATAATATCTGAATTACTGGATAAAAGGAGTAATAAATGAGCGAGAACAGACGTTGGTACGATGATGACCCCATATTAAAAGAGGCGCTTGAATTGTTAAAACTTCAAACCGATGACAAGAAAACGGCTGCTGCCGATTTCATTATTTCACTGCAAGAACAGGTTGCTCAAGATGTTATTGAAAGGATTTATGAAATAACAAAGGAATTTGCAGGAAAAGGAAATCGCTGGTATGATTCAGATCCTGTTATGATTAAAGCAATTGAATTATTAAGGGCAGCACCGCCTAAAACTCAAAGAATTGCAGCTTTGAAACTTCTGCTTGCCATTGAAAATAATACGCTGGATGAATTGGATAAAGATGAAAACGACTGATAATCTAAAAGATATTCAAAATCAAAATGACAAAAGGGGTATTGATATTCAAAAAGTCGGAGTCAACGGAGTTGAAGTGCCTCTTATAATTCAGCGCAAAAATGCAGACAGTCAAATAGTTTCGGCTAAAGCACGCTTAAGTGTTACGCTTCCTCATAACTACAGAGGAACTCACATGTCAAGATTTATAGAAATTTTGAGTGACTACTCAAGCAAAAATATCTTAGGCATTGATATTAAAGCACTTCTGGTTGATGTTCAAAAAAAACTCAATTCAAAATCAAGTCATGTAAAATTTGAATTTAAATATTTTATAAATAAAAAAGCTCCCGTAAGTAAAATTGAATTTCCCGTAGGTTATGACTGTTCTTTTCAAGGGGATTTAACTGGTAATGATTACAGGTTTATATTGGGAGTTAAAGTTCCCGTCACTACGCTTTGTCCTTGTTCAAAAGAAATATCAAAGTATTCCGCTCACAATCAAAGAACAATGATAAAAGTAAAGGTAAGCTATGATGAAAATGATATAATCTGGATTGAAGATTTGGTGGATATGATAGAATCAACGGGTTCAAGCAAAATATATTCAATTTTAAAAAGAAGCGATGAAAAATATGTAACGGAAAAAGCTTATGAAAATCCTAAATTTGTGGAAGATGTTTTACGGGATTTAATATGCCTTTTAAAAGGAAATGACAAAATAAAATTTTATGAAGCGGAAGTTGAAGCACAAGAAAGTATCCATAACCACAATGCTTGGGCTTGGCAGTCGGAACAAAAATAATTGGAGATAAGAAATGAAAGAACTATTTAACGATTACGTACAATCACTTGAAACATATATAATGATTCAAATAAAAATGGATACCGCAAGATTAGCGCCCGAACTAACGGCAAAAAACAGAGCGCCGATTTCACTTGCAATGGGAGCGCCCGTTGAAAAACCTCCTCAATTGGTTACGGATAAAATCAGAGAATATGCACTTGCTGACGGTATGCACACTTATACTATCGTAAAAGGTGAATCTTATTTGCTTGAATCCATTGCACAAAATATGAAAAAACGTACAGGTGTTGATTTTGATTCTAAATCAGAAATTTGTGCATTAATCGGTTCAAAAGAGGGAATTGCAAACCTTATAAGGGCTTTAATTAACCCTAAAAAGGAGATGAAAGACAGAGATATAATATTGATTCCAGACCCGGGGTATGCTTCATATAAAGAAATGGTAAAAGTTTCAGGCGGTATGAGCTACGGTATACCTTTAACACCTGAAAACAACTACATGCCTGACTTGGATGAAGTTATGAATAACCTTGAAAAAGACGGCTATGACAAGAATAAAGTAAAAGCTTTAATTATAAACTATCCGAATAACCCGTTAGGCGCAATATGTACTAAAGAATATCTGAAAAAAACGGTGGATTTCTGCAAAAAACATAAAATTCTTTTAATCTCGGATGCCGCATATATTGATTTAACGTTTGAAGGTGCGCCAAAGGCTCACAGCGTATTTGAAATTGAAGGAGCAAAAGATGTTGCGGTTGAATTTTTCAGTTTTTCAAAACCATATTCAATGACAGGCTGGAGAATCGGCTGGGTTTGCGGTAATGCTGATGCAGTCGGAATTTTAGGCAAATTAAAATCAACAATAGATACAGGTATATATAAACCCATTCAAAAAGCTGCTGCAGATATTTTAAACTCACAAGAAGGCGATAAATATATTGTTGAAGCAAATCACAGATTTGAAAGAAAACAAAAAATAGTAGTTGACGGATTTAAAGAACTGGGCTGGCCCATGGATAAGATTAATCCGCCAAGAGCTACGTTTTATTTGTGGCTTCCGATTCCTCCGAAGTACAAAACATCAAAAGAATTTACCGATGCGGTTCTTCATAAATCAGGTATTGTACTGGTTCCGGGTAACGGATTCGGAAATAACGGCGAGGGCTGGTTCAGAATGTCTATTGTCGCAAGTGAAGACGATATGAAAGAAGTTATAAGAAGACTTAAAGAAGACGGGTTCTATTTTGAGTAAGGTTATAATAGTTGACTATGATGCCGGAAATATAAGAAGCATAGCTAATATGCTTTCTTTTCTTAATACAGATTATGAAATTACTTCAGAAAAGGATAAAATATTAACTGCAGATAAAATTATTTTTCCGGGGCAAGGACATTTTAAGCAGGCAATGGAGAATTTAGAAAAGAAAAATTTAATTCCCGTTATAAAAGAATGCTGTCAAAATAATGTTCCGTTTCTCGGTATATGTCTCGGGCTTCAAATTTTATTTGAGAAAAGTGAAGAAGCTCCAAATATTGAGGGGCTGGGTATTTTTAAAGGTGAAGTAAAACGCTTCACAAAAGGAAAAATTCCTCAAATCGGCTGGAATAAAATTATTACAACAAACAATAATTATTATTTATCTGATGATTATTTCTATTTTGTAAATTCATATTACGTAAAACCTGATAATGACTCAATTATAAGTTCATACTGTGATTATAACGGTCAATTTTGCGCTTCTGTAGAACAAAATAATATTACGGCAGTACAATTCCATCCTGAAAAAAGTTCAACGGCAGGTTTAAACTTTTTTAAAAAGTGGATAGGAGAATAAGTATGGAAAATAAAATTTCAATTGTTATAAATACTTATAACTGCGAAAAAACTTTTAAAGAGTGTCTTGAATCGGTTAAAGATTTTGATGAAATTGTTGTATGTGATATGTATTCAACAGATAAAACTCTTGAAATTGCAAAAGAATATAATTGCAAAATTATAATGCATGAAAATATAGGCTACGCTGACCCTGCAAGAAATTATGCAATTTCAAATGCTTCAAACGAATGGGTTTTCGTAATTGATTCAGATGAGGTTGTTCCAAAAGAACTAAGAGAATATTTATATGAATTTATAAAATCCCCTTCACAATATACGGGAGTTGCCATGCCAAGAATCACATACGGCTGGAATGAACCGCTTGAAGTTCTTTACCCTGACATAATAGTAAGGTTCTTTAAACGCAACCTTGTAATCTATCCGCCTCAAGTCCATGGTACACCTTATGTTAAAGAAGGTAAAATATATTATATAGATAAGAAGCGAAAAGACCTTGCAATAATTCATATACAAAACAGAACAATTTCAGGCTGGCTCAAAATTATCGACACATATACCGATTGGGAAATCGAAAAGCTGAAAGAAAAAAACAAAGATATTAATTTTTTCTATCATACATGGAAAAGTCTTTGGATTTTCATAGAAAAGTTCTTTTTTAAAGGCGGAATTAAGAACGGAATCAGAGGTTTTATTATATGCGTATTAATGTTTAGTTTATATAAATTCATTGTAGGCTGTAAATGGTGGGAATATAAACTCAAGGGAAATAAATAATGTTCGATAAATTAAAATCATTTTTTACAAAAAAGCAGAAAAAAATAAAATATGTAAGCTGTGAATATGTGCAGCACGGGTTTAACGTTGACTATGAGGATATAAAAATGTGCTGTTTTAATTGCCACGAAGGCGGAGGCAGACAGATTCTCATAGATAATTACCATGGTGAAATGATTGATTGGAACAAATTTTTCAAAGAGAAACGCAAAATGCGTGAATTGAATAAAAAAGGAATTATATTAGAACGCTGTAAAGGATGTATATTTCTTAAAGAGCGAGAATGGGATGATGAAGACTATATAAATTATATGGTATTTAATCATTGGACACAGTGCAACTGTAAATGTAAATATTGTTTTACCAATGAGCAATCGGACTATTTTAATGCACGCAAAAACTATAATATGTATCCGGTAATAAAAAAACTTGCGGATATGGGAAAAATAAGAGGCGGAGGAGAAATCGGATTTGGAGGCGGAGAACCTGCTTTGCTTCCTGAATTTGAACCGCTTTTAAATTTATTGCTTGACTCAGGGTGTGACAATATCAGAGTCCATTCCTCGGGGGTAAAATATTCAAAAGCAATAGAAAGAGGACTGGCAGAGGGTAAAGTTACTCTTGTTGTCTCTGTTGATTCGGGCACAAGTGAAACTTACACAAATATTAAAAGAGTTAATCATTTTAATAAAGTGTGGGAAAATCTTAAACAATATGCAGACAGTCAGACATTTGACAAATATAAAGCAAAAACTAAATATATAATCTATCCGGGATTTAACGATAAAAAAGAGGAACTGGACAAGTGGTTTGATTTAACCGTTAAATCAGGTATAAGAAGTGTGGTGCTTGATGTTGAAGGCGGTTATTATGAAAATAATAAATATAATATTCCCAATGAATTATATGAACTGCTTGAATATGCCGAAAAAAGAACAAAAGAACTCGATATGAAAAATGTTGAATTTTATGACAGAGCAAAACACATGCGTTTGCATAAAGAAGAATATAAAAAATTGAGAGAAAATGCACAAGAATAAATATATAAGCTGTGACAGACTTATTAACGGTATAGATTTTGAAATAGATAATATTGAATTATGCTGCTTCAGATGCCATAAAGGCGGCGGGATTATTCCTCTTTGTGAAGTTAAAAACGGCAATATAGATTTTGATTCTTTTTTCTCTGCCAGAGATAAATATATTAAGGAAAATAAAGCAGGAAAAATAAACCCAAAATGTGAAGGATGTCTTAATCTTGAGAAAAAAGAATGGAACGAAAAACCTGTCATAAAATATATTCATTTTAACCATTGGACTCACTGCAACTCCAACTGCGAATATTGTTATACAAAAAAAGACCCAAAATATAAAGGAGGAGTTCAGCACTATAATGCCCTGCCGATTTTAAAAGAAATATTATCAAAAATTGAATTTTCGCCCTCAGGCGAAATAACGTTTGCAGGCGGAGAACCCGCTTTACTTGACGAGTTTGATGACATTATAGATTATCTTCTTGATATAGGTGCTAAAAAAATCATTATTCACTCTTCGGGCATAAAATATTCAAAAGCAATTGAAAGAGGTTTAAAGGAAAATAAAATTCAGCTTGTTATCTCTCATGATTCAGGCAGCAGTGAAATTTATGAAAAAATTAAAAACACTTATACTTATGATGAGGTTTGGAAAAATACTGCAGAATATGCAAAGATATCAAGCAAAAATGTTTATTCAAAGTATATTATTATCCCCAAAGTCAATGATAATAAAGAAGAAATAAAAAAATGGCTGAATAAAGCGCATGAATGTTCGATTAAAACAATAATAGCGGATATTGAACATGATTTTTATAATCAAAACAAAAATAACTTTAGAGAATGCCTTAGAATATTATCACTTTGTGAATATATAAAGAATGCGGCAAAATCACTCGGCATTGAAGTTGAGTTTTACAACAGCGCAATATATCTATATGAAAAATATAAATTATTTATACCCCTTTTTAAATACAGATATTATTTTCTGGAACTGTTAATACTGGCTTTTCCGCTTTTAATAGGCAATTTAGGACATATATTAATTGGCGGAACGGATATATTAATTGTATCCAAGTATAATATAAACTCGCTTGCGGCAATAAGTATAGCTAATTCCATACTGTTTACCATATTTATATTCGGACTCGGCATACTGGATGCAATAACAATAATTCTCTCAAATAAACTGGGGCAAAGGGAGCATATAAAAGGTTATTTACTGTCAAGTTTAATATTTTCGGCTTTTCTGGCGGTAATTTTCACTCTTTTATGCTATAGTTCAATATTTCTTGTTGACAGATTATCATTTGAAACTCATCTTGTGCCTTTAATAAAGCAGTATATCAAAATAGTGTCATTCTCAATGTTCGGAATGTTTTTGTATCAGGGAGTAAAAGTATTTCTGCAGGCGTATGAAATTGTAAAATTTCCTAATCTTCTATTATTAGGTGCCGTTATAGTAAATTTGATATTCGATATAGTTTTTGTTTTCGGATTTTTCGGACTTCCCGCAATGGGTTCAAAAGGGGCAGCAATTGCGACATTATGCGTACGTTCTTTAATGGGAATAGCTATGCTTGTATACATATTTAAGTCAATTAATTTCAAGTCAAAGATTGATTTATCGTATATGAAACAGATATTAAAGATAGGAATACCAATCGGGACGGCATTGTTACTGGAATTTTTGGCATTTAATATAATAACAATACTTGTAGGTAGAGATTCGGGAATTTTATCGGCGGCTCATAATATATTAATGCTTATCCCGTCTACGACATTTACGGTGCCGCTTGCCATAGCAACTGCCGTTGCGATTAAGGTGTCTTATTATTACGGTGCAAAAAAATGCAAAGAAGTTAAAAATTACTCCTATGCCGGAGTTATTATGGGAGTGTCTTTTATGGCATTTTGCTCATTGATACTATCTCTGTTTCCGGCTCAAATAATAAAATTATTTACTGATAACGCTCAGGTCTTAAATATTTCACTGCCGCTTATATTAATAGCAGCGATGTATCAGGTATTCGACGGATTTCAGGTTATAACAGGCGGTATTTTAAAAGGATTTAAAATGACTAAAGTTGTTTCTTCCACAGTTTTATGCGGGTATTGGGTTATTGGTATGCCTGTTGCATTTATTCTTGTGAGATATTTTAATTATTCCTTAAAAGGTTATTGGATAGCTCTTGCGGTTGCTTTATTTTCAATGGGAATGATTCAGGCATTAATTGCAAAATATAAGTTCAACAAATTTAAAAAAACATGCCAGGATTAAGGATTTAATGTATAATTAGTTTATCGTTATTACAGATGTTTGAATAGGTTTATATGGAAGATAAGTTAAAATATAAAAGAATTCTGCTTAAATTATCTGGTGAAGCACTTCTTGGCAGTCAAGAGTTTGGAATAGATCAAAAACCGTTGGAAATGATAGCTAACGAAATAAAAGAGGCATATAATTTAGGTGCTGAGATAGCAATAGTAGTCGGCGGCGGAAACATATTCAGGGGCGTTAAGAACTCTGCTAAATACGGTATGGATCAGGCAACAGGCGACTATATAGGAATGCTTGCTACCGTTATGAATGCTCTGGCTCTTCAAAGTGCATTAAGAAAACTTGATGTTCAATGCAGAGTTCAAACTGCAATAGATATGAACAAAATAGCAGAACCGTATATAAGATTTAAAGCAATAAGACATCTTGAAAAATCAAGAGTAGTAATATTTGCAGCAGGTACGGGAAACCCGTTTTTTACGACAGATACGGCAGCTGCTCTAAGAGCATCCGAAATAGGAGCTCAGGCTATGTTAATGGCTAAAAACGGAGTTGACGGTGTATACTCTGATGACCCGAGAATTAATCCTAATGCTAAAAAATATAAAAATATTACATACGATGATATCATAATTAAAGGTCTAAAAGTAATGGATACCGCTTCTTGCGCATTATGTAAACAAAATTCCATACCCATTGTGGTATTTGATTTTGCGGCAAAAGGAAGCATTATAAAGATATTAAAAGGCGAAGAAACAGGAACATACGTAGGAGGTTAAAATGACAACAGATGCAATGTTTGCGTCAGGTACAGACAAAATGGAAAAAGCAATTAATCAGATGAAGAAAGAATTTGTTTCTATCAGAACAGGAAGAGCAAATCCTATGATTCTTGATAAAGTTTTGGTTGAATACTATGGAGTTCCGACTCCTTTAAGACAGCTTTCTCAGGTAAGCGTACAGGACGGCACAACAATTGTTATCGCTCCTTATGATAAAACAATATTAAAAGAAGTTGAAAAAGCCATATCAAAAGCAGATTTGGGTATTAATCCCAACAGCGACGGAATTGTAGTTCGTTTAGTTTTCCCTCCGCTTACTTCCGATAAAAGAAAAGAAATTTGTAAAGACGTTAAAAAAGTTTGTGAAGATACTAAAGTTGCTATTCGTAATATCAGAAGAGATATGACCGATGAACTTAAAAAAATCGAAAAAGCTGAAAATCTGCCAGAAGACTCTGTTAAAGATAATCAGGATAAAATTCAGAAATTAACCGATAAATATATTAAAATATCTGATGATTTGGCAGCAGAAAAAGAAAAAGAGGTTTTAACAGTATAGTGGCTGTTTTAAATTCACTTTTAAAAAACAGAATAATAACGGGATTCACAATAGGAGCTTTAGTTTTTGCCTGCATAATACTCGGAGGCAAATGGCTTTTGTGTTTGTTGTTATTATTCATAATTATGGCATCAAAGGAATATGTTGATATATTAAAAAACAAAGGATTTCTGCCGTTTTTTAAAGTGATTTTAATAATTTCAGTCGCAATGGTTCTGGTATCCGCATCAGGTTATGACAATTTAATTCCGGGAGTATTACTGGTAGGGGTTATAGGTTCTTTTTTAGCTGTATTATTTAGAGGAAGACAACCCTATATTGCAAATGTAGCTACTACGATATTGGGATTTTTAATAGCTTGGATGCCATGCCATGTATGTCTCATAAGGCAAATGGGGGATGATGTTTCACTGTTTAATATAACTTTTAAGCAGGGGCTTTATTTTCTGTTGTTTATATTTTTCGTTATTTTATTAACCGACATAGCTGCTTATTTTTTCGGTATAAGATTCGGAAAACATAAATTATCTCCCGTAATCAGTCCTAAAAAAACGGTAGAAGGTGCATTGGCAGGCGGTTTCTTTGCTGTTGTAACGGGTTTAATTATCGGTAAATTAATCGGAATAAGTTTTTATCAATCATTCATTCTTAGTTTAATAATAACTGTTATGGCACAGCTCGGTGATTTATCGGAATCATTAATAAAACGTGATGCGGGAGTTAAGGACTCCGGGCATTCCCTTCCCGGGCATGGCGGCTTCTTAGACAGAGCAGACAGCTATCTGTTCTCGGTTCCGGTTGCATATTATTATATTAAATATTTTATTCTATCGGATATTAATTTCCCGCTAATTTCCGATTTTTTAGAGAAAGTTTTACATGTTATCTCAAGCTAGAAAAAATACTATTTTAAAATTATTAACGGATTTAGACGTTCAAGTTGAAGATATTGAACTGATTGATGAAGCCCTTACCCATCCTTCTTTTAATTTTGAAGAAAACAGAGTTGCACCTGACTACGAAAGATTGGAATTTCTCGGTGATTCGGTTTTAAGATTATCCGTAAGCACTTTGTTATTTGATAAATATCCTGCTTGGGATGAAGGAAAACTCACAAAATTAAGAAGCTATCTCGTAAGTGATGAGTTTTTATCTAAAATTGCCGTTGGTATTAATTTAAATAGCTACATAAATATAGGATTGCATGAAGAAAAAGACGGAGGACGGGATAAAGAATCCATTATAGCCTGTGCTATGGAGGCTTTTCTCGGGGCATTATATAAATCTAAAGGTTTTAATTATACAAAAGATTTTATATACAAGATTTATAACAGTATTGAAATTAATTATAATGAAATTTTTATGATATATAATTCAAAAGAACTGCTGCAGCAATACACTCAAGGCAGAAATAAAGACCTTCCCGAATACAAAATAATTAAAGAATCAGGAAGCGCACATAAGAAAATATATGAAACGGCAGTATTTTATGAAGGAAAAGAGTTGGGAAGGGGAGTATCTAAAACAAAAAAAGAAGCAGAAAAGCTTGCAGCATTAAATGCACTTAAGACTCTTAATATTTTAGGAGATGAAAATAATGAGTGAAATAATAATAGCACCTTCAATTTTATCGGGCGATTTTGCTAACCTTGAAAAAGACATAAAAAATCTTGAAAAATCAGGTGCGGATTGGATTCATATAGATGTTATGGATGGTCACTTTGTGCCTAATCTTACAATCGGGGCACCTGTTGTAAAAGCCTTAAGAAAAGTTACTTCTATACCTTTAGATGTTCATCTTATGATTGATAACCCCGAAAAATACATACAAGATTTTATAAAGGCAGGTTCTGATATTATAACTTTTCATTATGAAGCTTCAAAAAATAATACGCTAAATCTCATAAAAGAAATTCAATCTCACGGAATAAAAGCAGGTTTATCAATAAAGCCGAAAACAAAAGTTAAAGAAATTATTCCTTTTTTAAAAATGCTGGATTTAGTATTGATAATGACGGTAGAACCGGGATTCGGCGGTCAGAAGTTTATGGATGAGTGCGCATTAAAAATAAAAGAATTAACGGACTATAAAAATCTGATAATTGAAGTAGACGGCGGAATTAACGATAAAACCGCTAAAATTTGTACAAATTATGGTGCTAACGCTCTTGTAGCAGGCAATTATGTATTTTCAAGCAGCAGTATGAAAGAAGCAATTGCTTCATTGAGGTAATATGATTAAATCTGAAGGAATAGTAGAACAACATATACACGGAGCTTTTGGAATTGATTTTATGAAATGCAGCGTTTCAGATATTCTTGAAGTGGCAAAATATCTGACAGAAAACGGGGTATGTGCTTTTTTCCCGACCGTAATGACTGATGATTTAGAAATTATAAAAGAAAGAATTGAAATAATAAAAGAAGCGAAACAAAAACAGGATAAAAAATCAGCTCAAATTATAGGTATTCACTTAGAAGGTCCTTTTATTAACTCATTAAAATCCGGTATTCATGAAACAAAATATATTCAACCTTTAGATGCGGAAATATTTAAGAAAATAGAAGATGATATTATTAAAATTGTCACGCTTAGTCCCGAACTTGATATAACAGGTGAATTTATAAAATATTTAAAATCAAAAAATATTAAACTTTCTTTAGGGCACAGCGAGAGCAGTAATATTGAAGGAATGGACCAAATTACGCATTTATATAATGCAATGGGAACTTTTCACCACAGAAATCCTTCCGTTATTGTAAATGCTTTAAATTCAAATGAAATTTATACAGAAATTATTGCTGATTCAATGCATGTAAATGATGAAGTATTAAAACTTACATTTAAGTATAGACCGCTTGAAAAAATTATACTTATAAGTGATGCACTTCCGTTAGCTCACAGCAGCAAAAAGGAGCATATTTTTGCAGGGCAGACAATATACAATAAAAACGGCAAGCTTGTTAACTCAGACGGAACAATTGCAGGAAGTTCCATGCTCCTTATAGATATTATTAAAAATCTTGCGGATAAAAAAATACTAAGAATAGAAGACGCAATTAAATGCGCATCAGATAATCCGCTTAAATATCACAACATTAACAGCAATATAAATCTATATTGGAATTCAAATAATATAGAAAAGATAGAGTTTATTTAAAACAATTGGTTATCGTTTGAAGTCTTAGCATAAAAACCAAACGGTACTTTTTTAAATGAATTAATTTCTTTTTTAAGTTTATAATTTTCTTTATTTAATTCATTAATTCTAAAGCGCATGGTTTCGTTTTCAGTTTTAACTCTGATAAGTTCCATAACAACATCGTCCATACCGTCAAGTTTTTCATCAAGGATATCAGACATTCTTTGAGTCATATTCTTTTCGATATTATTAAGCGTATCCATTAATTTAAGTACGGAAGAAGAAGAAAGAGTATTACTTCCTTGGAAAACAGTTTTTGCGGGAAGTTTAGTAACCTCTCTTTTAATAAATTTAGCATTGGAAAGAGCTTTAGCATCATCTTGAGTAAAGTATGTAAGACCTTTTTCATTTCTTTTAAGCTTAATATCAGCAGCTTTGCATAATTGTTGAATTTGAGAATTATCCATGCCTAACATTTCACGTATCTCTTTAGGCGTATAATTTTTATTTTCACTTTTTTCCGCTGTAGAAGCACTCATAAAAAATCCCCTCAACTAAGCATAATATCGCTAAGATTATTATATATTGTTTTTTATTTATTTGTCTAAGTTGTAAAAGTATCTTTACATATCTTTTCATTTTGTCATTAAAATTATTAGGATATACAATTAAAAAGACAAAGTTTTTACTCGGAGAAATTACATGAAGTGCATATTGCTTGTAGGGGGAAATGGTGAAAGGTTATGGCCTGTTTCCAGAGATTTATATCCAAAATCACTACTAAAATTGAACGGTTCTGATTCACTTTTTATGAATACTTATAATTTAGCTAAGGAAATATCAAGTGAAAAAAATATAATTACAATAACAAATATAAAACAATTATCGGATATAAATTTGCAGCTAAATAAAAATAACAGTTCATCAATTGTACTGTCAGAGCCCATGTCTAAAAATACAGCACCCGCTGTTGCTTCTGTATTAAATTATTTAGAAGATACAAAAGATGAAATATTAGTTATCCTGCCCGTTGATTTTACGATTGAAGATAAAGATATATTCAAACAAACAATAAAAAAAGCTGTTGAAACCGCAAAATCTGATTATATTGTTGCACTTGGCGTAAAACCTTTATATCCGGAATCCGGCTACGGGTATATACAAGCTAAAGAAAAAATTAAAAACGCCAGAAAAATAGTTAAATTTATTGAAAAACCTTCTGACGAAGAAATTGAAAAGTATTATAACAATAAAGATTATTTCTGGAATTGCGGAATTTATGTCGCCAAAGCATCAGTTTTAACAAGTGCTTTTAATAAATATGCAAAAGAAATAATTTCAGGCATGTCTATTGATATGTTTGATGAGAATAATAAGATAAAATATGAATATTATGAAAAATTACCGTCTATATCAATAGATTATGCAATTATGGAAAAAACCGACAAACTGGCATTTATTGAATTAGAAACAAATTGGTATGATTTTGGCTCTTGGCAATCAATATACAACAATAAAGAAAAAGATAATAAAAATAATGTTATCCAAGGAAATGTTGTATTAGACAAAGTACAAGATTCATTTATATATTCATCAAAAGAGCTTGTGGCAGTTTCGGGTATGAAAAATACTGTTGTTATAGAAACGGAAGATGCAGTACTCGTTTGCGACAAAGACAAAGCAAAAAATATAAATAAACTGGTAAAAGAATTAAAAAATAAACACAGTGAAGCAACTCATGTACATAAGACGGTATTCAGACCTTGGGGATTTTATACCTGTTTAAATGAAGGAAAGGGCTGGCTTACAAAAATAATAACAGTTTCCCCCGGACATAAATTATCGCTTCAATCGCACAATCATCGTTCGGAGCACTGGGTTGTTCTGGAAGGAAATGCAACCGTTGTTCTTAATGAAAAAAAATATACACTGCATAAAAGGCAAAGCATAAATATACCATTACAAGCAAAGCATTCATTACAAAATCATTCAAAAGAGCCTTTAAAAATTTTAGAGGTGCAGAAGGGCAGCTATATTTCAGAGGATGATATTGTAAGATATGAAGATATGTACGGAAGAATAAAATAGCATTACATACTTAAATTAGAAATTTAATGGTATAATTTCTATATTAGACAATGCTTATAAAGGAATTAAAATGAATAAAAATCAAACAACGGGAATATGGCTGATAGTAGGTATTCTGGTAATAGCGTTAGCCTCAATGCTTTTTGCAGGACCTACAACATCTACAAAAATACTTTCATATACTGAATTTCTTGAAAAAGTAAAAAAATCGGAAATAAAAGAAGTTGTAATAGAAAATGACACGGCAACGGCAGTTCCTTATGATGAGGATATAAAAACAAATATAGACGGAAAAGAAACCGTTACCGCATCATTAAGATACAGAGTTAATCTTCCCGCTAACGATACTTCCTTATATCCAATGTTAGAACAAAATAATGTTAATGTTGAAATAAAAAAATCAAATGAGACTTCATCAATAATGGGAATAATGGGAACAGCATTTCCTATTCTGTTAATTATTGTATTTTTCATAATTTTGGCAAAAATAATACAAACCGGCGGTTCTCAAGCATTGTCGTTCGGAAAGAGCAAAGCCAAAATGATGCTTGACAGCAAAGTTAAAACAACATTTAAAGATGTTGCAGGTATTGATGAAGAAAAACAGGAACTTGAAGAAATAGTAGATTTTTTAAAGAACGGAGAAAAATACTTAAAGCTTGGTGCAAAAATACCTAAAGGCGTGCTTCTGGTGGGTGCACCCGGAACAGGTAAAACACTTATGGCAAAAGCTGTTGCCGGTGAAGCAGGCGTTCCGTTCTTTTCAATAAGCGGTTCTGATTTCGTTGAGATGTTCGTAGGTGTTGGTGCATCAAGAGTCAGAGATTTATTTGAACAGGCAAAAAAGCATCAGCCTTGCATAGTATTTATTGATGAAATAGATGCAGTCGGAAGACAAAGGGGTGCAGGTTTAGGCGGAGGCCACGATGAAAGAGAGCAGACTCTAAACCAGCTTCTTGTTGAAATGGACGGTTTTGACGGAAATACAAACATTATAATTCTGGCAGCTACAAACAGACCCGACATCTTAGATAATGCTCTATTGCGTCCCGGAAGATTTGACAGACAAATTATGGTAAGTCTGCCCGATGTTAAAGGCAGAGAAAAAATTCTTGCGGTTCACGCTAAAGGAAAACCGCTTGACAAAGACGTTGATTTAAAAGTATTGGCAAAACGCACACCGGGATTTACGGGTGCTGACCTTCAAAGCCTTTTAAATGAATCCGCTCTTTTGGCTGCAAGAAGAAATAAAAACGTTATTAATATGTCTGAAATTGATGATGCAATAGATAGGGTCATTGCGGGTATTGAAAAGAAAAGCAAAGTTATGACTGATGAGGATAAAGAAATAACTTCATACCATGAAGTCGGTCACGCTCTGTTAGCAAAACTGCTTAAAGATTGTGATGAACTTCATAAGGTCACTATTATACCGAGAGGCTATGCTCTTGGTATTACATGGACAAAACCCGAAGACAACAAAGTACATGTCAGCAAGGCAAAACTTTTAGACCAAATTACAATGACTTTAGGCGGCAGAGCTGCTGAAGAAATAGTTTACGGTATTGATAAAATATCAACGGGCGCTTCATCAGATTTAGAAAAGGTAACTGAGACTGCAAGAAAAATGGTTACTCAGTGGGGAATGTCCGAAAAAATGGGAACTATGACATACGGTAAATCTCAAGAACACGTATTTATGGGCAGAGATTTCGGTACAACAAGAGATTTCTCGGAAGAATTTGCTGCTGATATAGACAGTGAAGTTAAAAAAATAATAGATGACAGATATCAAACAGCAAAACAGCTTCTCAGTGATAACAGAGATTTACTTGAAGCTATATCAAAAGAACTTCTTGAAAAAGAAACTCTTGACGATAACGACGTTACAAATATTATTATAAAGGTTAAAGGCGAAGATTTTAATGACAGGATATGCTAAAAAGTCATATTCCTTAACTTTTTAATCTGATTTCTTATTTCGGCAGCCCGTTCAAAATCAAGAATAGAGGCTGCTTTTTTCATCGCTTTTTCTAAATTATCAAGAAGTTTAGGCAAGTCTTTTTCCGTTATGTTGTTCTCAACCATTTCTTCTGCAACAATATCTTCAATATTTCTGTAGCTTGCAACAAGCTGAAGAAGATTGTTTTCAATGGGTTTCTTAATGGTTTGAGGTGTTATATTATGTATTTTATTGTATTCAAGCTGGAGTTTTCTTCTTCTCTCCGTTTCTTTAATAGCTTTATCCATACTGTCTGTTATTTTATCGGCATACATAATGACTTTGGAACATACGTTTCTCGCTGCACGTCCTATTGTCTGTATTAAACTTGTTTCTGACCTTAAGAAGCCTTCTTTATCGGCATCCATTATGGCTACAAGAGATACTTCAGGTATATCAAGCCCCTCTCTTAAAAGGTTTACACCGACTAAGACATCAAAAACCCCCAGCCTTAAATCTCTAAGAATTTCAACACGCTCTATAGAAGTTATTTCACTGTGCAGATATCTTACTCTTATTCCCAATTGCCTCAAGTAATCAGTTAAGTCTTCCGCCATTTTTTTAGTCAAAGTTGTAGTAAGCACTCTTTCTTTTTTATCAGTTGTCTTTTTGATTTCGCTTATTAAGTCATCCACCTGATTCAAAGTAGGACGTACAAAAATTTCAGGGTCAACAAGCCCCGTCGGCCTTATTATCTGTTCAACCAATTGGGATGATGTTGTGCGTTCAAATTCAGAAGGAGTAGCTGAAACATATATCTTCTGCCCGACTTTAGACCAAAATTCTTCTATTTTTAAAGGTCTGTTATCTTTAGCGCTCGGAAGCCTGAATCCATAGTCCACAAGTACTGTTTTTCTTGCCTGATCTCCATTATACATCGCTTTTAACTGCGGTATGGAAACGTGTGATTCATCTATAACAAGAAGAAAATCATCATTGAAATAGTCAAGCAAAGTAGCAGGCGCACTGCCTTTTGGACGTCTTTCTATTATTCGTGAATAATTTTCTATCCCGCTGCAATATCCCATTTCTTTTATCATTTCGATATCATAATTTGTTCTCTGCGCTATTCTTTGAGCTTCTATAAGTTTATTTTCAAACTCAAATTTTCTGACCTGTTCATTTAATTCCTGCCTTATTAATCTTATGGTTTCTTCTTTATCTTCATCACCCGAAATATAGTGAACGGCAGGAAAAATAACCGTTGTATTTAAATCTTCTATTATCTCGCCCGAAACAGGATTAATCCTTGAAATCTTTTCAACTTCATCCCCAAATAAATAAATTCTCGTAACCATTTTTTCATAGGCAGGCATGATTTCAATAATATCGCCTCTGGGTCTAAAAGTGGAGCGCTCAAGCTCTAAATCATTTCTTGTATACTGAATATCAACAAGCGCTCTTAAAAAAGCGTTTCTGTCTATTTCGTCACCAACCTCTATTTTCAAAGCACCTTTAAAATATTCTTCAGGCAAGCCTAAACCGTAAATACAGCTTACTGAAGCAACCACAATAACATCATTTCTTTCATACAAACTTCTTGTTGTATTGTGCCTTAATCTGTCGATTTCATCATTTATTGTAGCTGACTTTTCAATATATGTATCACTTCTCGGAATATATGCCTCAGGCTGGTAGTAATCATAATAGGAAATAAAATATTCAACTGCATTATTGGGAAAAAGTTCTTTAAATTCATTATATAATTGAGCCGCAAGAGTTTTATTATGTGCGATAACAAGAGTCTGCTTCTGCATTTTCTCAATAACATTTGCAATTGTATAAGTTTTCCCTGACCCTGTAATCCCTAACAGTGTCTGAGAGTCATATCCTTTTTTTAAACCGTCAACAAGCTGTTCAATAGCCTTTGGCTGGTCTCCCGAAGGTTTATATTTTGATACTATCTCAAATTGTTTCTCCATAATATTATTTTATATTAATTTATTTTTATTTTAAATAAATTAATCAAATCATTTATCTTTTTGATTAATAAACTTTCTTTACTAATTTATTCATTAAAAATATAATGGTTATATGAATGACATAAGAGAATATTTGAAAAAAGCATTTGAGTTAAAGGCAGAAGGTTTATACAAAGAAGCATTGGATTATCTATATAAAGCTTTTGCAATAGATAATTCAAGCATAGAAATAATGAGTGAATTGGCTTTTCTTTATACCAAGTTAAAGCAATATGAAAGAGCATCTAATTTTTATGAACAAATCCTTGAATCCCACTCAAATGATGATAAAACAATATATAACTATGCACTTTTATGTAAACAAAATAAAGATTTAAACAAAGCAAAAGAACTATTAATTAAACTTTTCAATAAAGAATTTGAACTTATAAAAATTAGTGAAACCTTATTTAATATCCTATATGAACAAAACAGTTTTGAAGAAATAATTGAATTATATTTAAAAAAAGCAAACAAACTTAAATCAGCAATTTTATATTATTATATAGCGCAGGCATATTCAAAAAACGGGCAGGAATCCATTGCTCAAGAATTTTTCAAAAAATCGTTTGAAGCAGATGAAAATAATATAGAATCAGGCTGTAAAATAGCCCAAATGCTTATAGAACAAGAAAAATATCAAGAGGCAGAATCTATACTTAAAAAATTACTCAAACATTCGGAAAATGATAAAATTTATTTTCTTTTTGCAGAAATTTATTCCGTTAAATCCGATGTTGAAAATGCAATGAAATACTATAGTATGGCTATCAGACTGAACGATAAAAACCCGCAATACTTTTATAAATTAGGTATTATATATTCGCTTAAAGGTTTTCTTAAAGAGGCACAGGATATGTTTAAAAGAGCAGTCGATATAGAACATGATAACCTTTTATATAACTACACTCTTGCTTATTCATATTTTGTTAATAACGAATTAAACTATGCACAAAAAATAATAAATTATATATTGGTATTAAACAATGAATACCTGCCTGCATTAGCTCTGCAGTTAATAATTTCAACAGAACAAAATGATATATCTTCTGCAAAAAAAACGGCAGAATCAATATTAAACCGTTCGGATAAAGATGATTATACATATTATGCCATTTCAAAATACTATTTAAAATTAAATTTATATAATAAAGCTTATGATAATATAATAAAAGCTGTTAACCACACCCCCGGCTCAATTGAATATAATTATGAATTTGCAAAATGCTGTTATAAATTAAAAGACTATAAAAAAGCTCTGGATACTTGTAACTACATAAATACATTGAATAATAAATTTATAAATTCTTATATCCTTTCGGCTAAAATTTATTATGAACAAGAAAACTATAATCAAGCTCAATTAAATATAAAAAAAGTTTTAAACCTTGATATTAATATGGCAGAAGCATATTTTATAAAAGGAAATATTGAACAAAAATTATTAAAATTAAAAGAAGCTGAAGAAAGTTACAAAACAGCAATTTCCATTTCACCAAATAATCATTTATATTATGCTTCATTAGGACAGCTTTATTATGACAGCCAAGACTACAAGAGTGCTTATCTGTATTATAAAGAAGCTGCTGACATAGATGTTATAAATCCCGAATATAAATATTTTATGGCAAAATGTTCTGAATATAATGATGATTCTGAAAATGCTCTTGTTAATTATTCGTTTGTAAAAAGACTGGCACCATATAATGAAAATTATTTGTCTGAGTATATAAAGTATTTATGCAAACTGGGGAAAAAGAAACAGGCATTAAAAATAATAAAATCATCATCGAAATATTTTGAAAATACCGTTATAGCGAGATTAAGAACTATAGTATAAAAATAAATGTTGATTTTTTTTTATGACATGATATTATGAGTAAGTAATCCGAGGGGGATTAGCTCAGTTGGTAGAGCGCCTGCTTTGCACGCAGGATGTCAGGAGTTCGAGTCTCCTATCCTCCAGTTTAAAAGGCTCATCCGAACACTATAGGATGAGTTTTTTTATAACAGGAAATTATTATGAATCATCTGCTTGTTGTTCCAACCTATAATGAAATTGAAAATATCGAAAAACTTGTTAAAACTGTATTTGAACTGTATCCTCAAATAAGTATACTTATTGTTGATGATTCATCGCCCGATAAAACGGCTGATAAGGTAAAAAAACTTCAAAATGAATATAAAAATTTATTTTTACTTGAAAGAAAATCGAAAACAGGTTTAGCAAGCGCATATATAGACGGATTTAATTGGGGATTGGATAAAGGTTTTGATTTATTTACTACCTGTGATGCCGATTTTTCGCATAATCCTAAATATATCCAAACGGCTATTGATAAAATAAATGAAGGTTATGATTTAGCTGTAGGCTCAAGACTTATCAAGGGCGGTGATACCAATGAAAAAAATTATTTCAGAAACATACTTACAAGAGGAGGTAATATTTGGGCTAATTTAATTCTGGGCACAAATATTTCAGACTTATTGGAAGGATTTAATACTTATACAAAATCTGCTCTTTTAAAAATTGATTTAAATAAAGTGAGTGCAAAAGGTTTTATTTTTCAGGCGGAAATGAAATATAGAGCGATTAAAGCAGGTTGTAAAATTTTTGAATTTCCTATATTTTTTGAAATAAGAAGAGAAGGAAAGTCAAAAATGAACTCTTTTATTATATTTGAAGCACTTTTTCAAGTTATTAAATTAAGATTTTCTAAATAAATCTTTTATTTTGTCTGATATGTATTCAAGTTTAGAATCAGTTAGTGTTAGCCCCATAGGGATGTAAAACCCTTTTTCATATATATTTTCACTTACAGGTCTTTTTATATTATCAAGTACTCCCATCTTTTGTAAAACAGGCTGTTTATGCATAGGATAAAAGAAAGGACGAGTTTCTATATTTGCTTGTGCCAGTTTATTTTGAGCATACTTAGCGTCAAATTTCACATCATTATTCAGTACAACGCCAAAAATCCAATAGTGGTTTTGCGCATATTCCGTTTTCGGACAAGATAAATGAGCAGGAATATTTTTTAAAAGCTCCTGATATTTACTGCCAAGTTCAATTTTTGTTTTGAGGGTTTCATCTATTTTTTCAAACTGTGCATAAGCAACCGCCGCTTGAAGATTCGTCATTCTGTAATTCCAGCCTAAATCATTATGAATAAATTTATCTTTAGTAAAACATAAATTTTTATAATAATTAACCTTATCTAAAATTTCTTCATTTGAAGTAAGTATAATTCCTCCTTCGCCAGAGGCTATATGTTTATTGGTAAAGAAAGAAAATACAGAGATATCAGAGAAACTTCCGCATTTTTTATTGTAATATGTTTGACCGTGGGCTTGCGCTGCATCTTCTATTACTTTTAAATTATATTTCTTGGCTATATCTAAAATAGGGTTTATATCACAAGGAAGTCCGTATATATGCACCAATATAATTGCCCTTGTTTTTTTTGTAATGACTTCTTCTATTTTATTTATGTCTATATTCCACGTTCTATCCTCAGCATCGACAAATACCGGTTTTAATTTATTATAAATACAGCTCTGGGCAGATGATATTATATTAAATGACGGTATTATGACTTCAGAGAAATCTTCCCATTTATATAAATCTTTTAATGCCCGTAATGTAATATCCAATCCCCCTGAGGCACTGGAAACACAAGATCCGTACTTTTGAGAACAAAACAGTGAAAATTCATCTTCTAATTTTTTTACAAAAGGTCCGTTAGCTCCTATCCAGCCTGAATCTATACATTGCATAAGATATTTCTTTTCATTGCCGTTTAGTTTTGGTTCAAATACAGGTATAAATTCACTCATTAATTATAACCTTTTCATCTTCAATTTCTTTAAAACGAACTTTATCATTCTCTTTCAAATAAGGTCCCTGTTTAACTTCAATCATCTCAACATCATCAAGACATTTAATTCCATGCCCGCCCGATGCAAGAAATATTATATCCCCTTCATTTAATATACAACTTTCAAGATATTTTTTCTCTTGAGTATATAAATCAATCCTAATTTTTCCTTTCTTTAAAATTAGAACTTCCTGTGTAATTGTAACTGTTCTGTCTATTTTATTATGAACATGAGCAAGTACTTTAGAACCTTTTTTATGCGTCATATAAGCAATCTGTTCAGGAAAATCTTCAGGCGTAAAAAAATTAATTCCGTCTTTTTTATAATTGCTTCTTATTACAATCGCTATTAAATCTTTATCATTATAAAATTCTTTAATCATATAATGATTTTATCAAAAATGGAGTAAATTTTAAATTATTATGATAACATTTTAACTATGAAAGTACTTTATGTTATACCTAATTTTAACTCTTATGTATTAGCTCCGCCGCTTGGCGTATTATATCTGTCATCATACATAAAGAAATATACAAATGCTAATGTTGTTATAGTTGAAGCATTAAGAGATAACTTATCTGATGAACAAATTTTAAATATAATTGAAAAAGAGAATCCCGACTTAATAGGCATTCACTGTTTAACTGCATTTTATAAACAAGCCGTTACTTTGTGCAAAAAAATAAAATCGATGCAAAAAAAGTATAAAGTGCATCTGGGAGGAGTTCATCCTACTTTTATGCCTTATACAACATTAAAAGACTCTGAGGCTGATTTTGTTGTAGTTGGTGAAGGTGAAATACCTATAAAGAAAATAATTGATAATAATCTATCTACAAAAGGTATACAAGGAGTTTATACACTTAATGATTTAAAAAATGATGAAACTCAAGCGGACGGAACCCCTGTAAAAAAAGCTGAAACGGTTATGGATTTAGATACAATTCCATTTCCGGATTGGGAAATGCTTCCGCCGATTTCATATCCGCATTCACCTCATGCTGTTATTGCAAGAGGTAATCCAATCGGAATAATTATGACATCCAGAGGCTGCCCAAGCAGATGCACCTTTTGTTCTTCCAATAATTTTTACAAAGGTATCAGACAGCGTTCCGTTAATAATGTTATTGAAGAAGTCAAGTTTCAAATAAAAAATCTCGGTATTAAAGAGCTTCAATTTACCGATGATAATTTAACTCTAAAAAAAGATTATATAATTGAACTTTGTAATGCACTTTTGGAAAATAATATTAAAATCCCATGGTCTACACCTAATGGTGTCAGAGCAGATAAAGTTGATAAAGAAGTCCTTAATTTAATGAAAAAGTCGGGCTGTTATTTAATTGACTTCGGTATAGAATCAGCAAATAATCAAATTTTAAAAAATATCAGAAAAGGCGAAACAATAGAACAAATTGATTATTCCATAAATTTAGCTTCTGAAACAGGTATGATAACACAGGGCAATTTTATATTCGGACTTCCGGGTGAAACTAAAGAAACAATTCAAGAAACTATTAACTATGCCGTTAATTCAAAATTAGACAGAGCAGGCTTTTTTGCTTTAAGGCTTCTTCCCGGGTCTGATTTATCAAAAAAATTGAAAAATAAATATACACTTAATATTAATAACTCCTTTATTTCTAAACCTGATTGGCTGCCTGAGGGCTTAACGGAAGAATATATTTTAAGAGCTATCCAAAAAGTATACTGGCAGTTTTATTTCAGACCCAAAAGATTATGGAATCTTTTAAATGACATTCCCATCTCTCAAGTAAAATATATAATAAAATGTATGATTAATTATCACTTATTTAAATTGTGGTGATTATATTAATCAATTCGTTTTTTTGTCTTTCATCTAAATCTTTAATATTATCAAACAATTTAACATCAAAATCAAAAAAAGTTTTATGTAAAAGATTAAACAATTTATCAAGATTGTTTTCTTTAGAATACTTTAAAACATCAGCAATTCCCTTTACGTGGTGGAATACAGTTTTTGAATTTAATGAAAATAAATTAGAAGAATCTCTATGTATATAAGATATAAAATCAGCTGCATAGAATTTCTCCGCTTTATTCATTATTCTTACAAAAAAAGGAGGATCTTGGTATCGTAAGTATGCAGGGAAATAAATATTGTTTTCTTTTATAAGATTTGTGTTATACATAAAACACCAGTACCACCAAGGGAATTGGTAATCTTTATATTTTACAATTTTATTACAGAAGAATTCATCAATATTTCCGTAATTAAAATAAGGCTCTTCAAAACATCCGTTTTTATTTAAAATTAAATGTTTAGCCCCTGAAATCTTAACTTTTTCGCTTAGTTTTAATGTATATAGTTTTTCAAGTACGTTAGAATCAGGAAAAAAGTCATCCGAGTCAAGAAACATTATATTTTCTCCCTTTGCTGACTTAATACCTAAATTTCTGCTTTCGCCGGAACCTGAATGCTCTTTTTTTATAAGTTTTATTCTTGAATCTATTTTTTCTATATCAAAAACATATTTCTCATCCGACCCGTCATCTACGCATATTATTTCAATATCACTCAAAGTTTGATTAAGAACAGAATAAATTGCCTGCTCTAACAATATTTTTTCTTGGTTATAAAAAGGAATTATTACACTTACTTTATACATAAACTTTATTCTATCACATAATATGATATTATATGAAATATGAGGAATAAATAATGAAATATAAAAGCTGTCATTTATTGGAACATGGACTCTGTTTTTACAATCATAATTTATGTTCCTGTTGCTATGCACCTCAAGACTCATACACAAGAGCACCGTATTTAAGTTTTTTATACTTGGGTCAAAAAATAAAAAAAGAACAGCTTTTTAATAAGATAAATAAAAGAAGAGAAGAACAAAAAAAAGGCAATTTCATAATAAGCTGCAATAATTGTTTTAAGCTTGAAGAAAAAGACTGGGATGAAGACAATTATATAGATCAAATTTATATTACGCATTTTGAACAGTGTAATCTTAATTGCATTTATTGTATTACGGACTTGTCTCCCAAAGAAAGAGCAAAAGAAACATATAAAATTATTCCTGTTCTTGATAATTTAAAAGAACAGGGTATATTAAGACAAGGCTGTGAATTTCATATCGGAGGAGGAGAATTCTCTATTTATCCTGAATGTGATGAAATAATTGAAAAATATATTCTTTCAGGATTTTCTAAATTTTTGGCTATCGCAACAAATGCAGTTGTATATAAAGAATCTGTATTTAATGCAATGGATAAAGGAAAAGCCTGTATTATTGTCTCCGTTGACTCGGGTTCAAAAAATATGTATAAAAAGATAAAAAGAGTTGATGCTTTTGATAAATTAATCGAAAATTTAAAGTTATACTCAAGAACCGAAAGCTCACGGGCAAATACGTTTTTAAAATATATCGTTATACCGAAAATAAACGATAATAAAAGAGAATTCGATAAGTTTTTAAATTTAGCAAATAAATTAAACATAAAAGGCATAAAAATTGATGTTGACGGCAATTATGCCAGAAATAATTTATATAAACTTAACGATAAAATAAATAATTTCCTTACCTGGACAGTGGACAGAGCTAAATCTAAAGGATTTGACGTAGAAATCTTTAGTTTTTACAAGCAATGTCTAAATTCTATTTAACAGAATATCCTTTTTCCAGTACTTTTGTTGTATAAGGCGGAATGCCAAGTATAATAGAATTTTTCTTGCAAACTTCTTTTGCATACTTAACTATCTCATAGTAATGCTTAGGTATAGTATATGCTTTATCTATTATATCTCTATAATCTATATCTAATACAATAATTTTTACATTCAGCTCAATCATTAAATTAATAAATTTACCGAATTCATCTATATTATCATTAAATCCTTCAACCAATATATATTTGATTATAATAGAATCATTACCGGCAGATTCAATATAACGCCTGATATTCTCAACAGACTTGTCAAATTTATCAACTTGTTTAATTTTAAAATAAGTTTCCTTTGTTCCTGAGTCTAATGCCGTACACATTTCACCTTTTTTCAACTTTAAAAGTTTTTCAATTACAGGCATATAAATTATATTATTTGTCGGGATATATATAGTTCCGACACCTCGTTTTAAAAAAGTATTTATAATTTCTTCATGGTTTTTCAGGCAAGAAATATTACCGCCTTGAAAATCAATATAAAGCTTTTCTTTATCTATTAAATCATTATCATACAGTTCATTAATGAATTTAAGGACATCATATAAAACAGGTTTATTTTCATCCTCTTTGATTTTTTCAAGACTTCTGTTACCCTGAGTACAGTATATACATGCACAATTACACTGTGTATAATGGTTAAGCGTTATTTTATCTATTTTAAAATTATCTGTCGGTTTATAATCTGTCAAATGTACGCAATTTTGACAATTTTTGGGAATTCTTCCTTTTTTTAACAGATTAATTATTTTCTTTTTTCTATTTATAAATTCTTTTATAGATTCTTTTTTAGACAAATTACTTACAAGAGAAGGACCTATATTTGCACTGCAGCATGGTTCCAATGTATCTCTTGAAGCAAAATGCAGGTTAGTGTTTAACAAGGGACACATATATGAGTGATTATTCTTAAATAAATTTAAAATATTCATAGAAGTATTATATAATGGATTTATGAAAAAAAGGTACTTTTGCAAAAGATTAAATGAAACACTAAACTTTGATGCACTAAAAGTATTTTACTGCTGTGCAACAAGAACAGGACCTTCTATTGATGTGCCTGAACCTAAAAATGTAAAAGATATTATAAAAAAACGAAATTCAATTATCAAAATGCTTGATAAAGGAAAAATTCCTGAAGAATGCAAGGATTGTTTTGATTTAAGAGAAAAGGAAAATCCCAAACCTCTATTTTTAAGTTATTTTGAGAAAATGCCAAAGGCTAATCTTATTATAGTTAAACATTTTAAACAATGTGATTGCAGCTGTATTTATTGCTGCGAGCAATATTTATCAAAAAGAAAAATTGTTTTAAAATCTAAAAAAAGCGATTACTATGACCTTTTACCCATAATAGAAGAACTTTATAAACAGGATATAATTGATAAAAAAGAACTTGATGTACATTTTCAGGGCGGAAATGTTTCTGTTTTAGATGAATTTGAACCGTTAGTCGATATTTTTATTAAAAATGGAGTAAAACGTATTGAAATTGCTACTAACGGTATAAAATATCTTCCTAAAATAGCACAAATTGCTAATAAAACATTTGTTGATGTTAATATTTCAATTGATTCAGGTTCAAGAGAAACTTTTAAAAAGATTAAAACCGTTGATAAATTTGATGATGTTATAGAAAATCTGAAAAAATATGTTAAATTACCTATCCTTTTAAGACTTAAATATATTCTGGTAAGAGGAGTAAATGATAATATTGAAGAACTTACTAAATATATAGAATTAATGCATAAAATCGGAATAACTAACTCGGAACTTATGATTGATCAGTGTGACAATGAATTTATTTCTGAAGGTGAATTTAAAATTCCTGACTATTATTATGATTTATTTAAATTTTATAAAGATAAATGCAAGGAATACAATATTCAAGCAAATATATGGGAATACATTAAAGAAATATTAGATAAAGGTTCATTTTTTAAATAATTTTTGCAAAATATTTTTATTCGGTTTTAATTTAAGCAGATAATCATTTACCTGGCAGGAATCCTCCTTAAATATCGGATTATTTAGTATTTTTACAAGTTTATTATAGTTTTTATGAGAAGGAAGTGAAATATCCAAATCCTTCTCTAAAGTATCAGAATCAATCTGTCTATGGTAATTAATAAAAAATGCTCTTGCCCCGAGACTTTTTGCAAATCGCGCAAAATCTATCATTTCTTTATAATTTAGTGATGTTACTACAAAATTTAATTGTAAATTATTAATTAGTCCCTGTTTTTTTAGCTCTGCAATATATTTAACATTTTCAATTACTGCTTTAAAATTACCATGCTCAACAAGTTTATCATAAGTTCTTTCACTTATCGCATGCATTGATATGGTAACTGATTCCATTTTATCTTTCAGGTCAAGTTTTTCTATCATATCTTTAGTAAATAAAATACCGTTGGATATAATTCTAAACTTAATATCAGGATTGATATTAATAATTTTTTTAACAATTTCAATCGAATGTCTGCTTGCAAATAATTCACCGGCAGAGTTTAGTTCAACTGTTTGGACCTTTTTTAATATAGGTGTAAATATAGAATCAAAATTTTCTTCAATTCTTTTCTCTTTTTGCCTGTTATATTCCTCTTCCTCTTTATTTTTTTCATTTCTGCAAAATATACAGCGGACATTACATCTTCTGTCATAACTAAATTCAATCTGTTTGGGATATTCACAAACTAAATCCGCTTTGAAGTTATCATCAGATAGAAATGGCTCACATTCATTCAACTTACAATATTTAAATTGATTATCTATAAACTGCTGTCTAAACTTCTTTGCTTTTTCACCATTCCATATTTCATCAAAAGACTCTTCAAAAATATTGCCGAATGAATAAAAATCCGTCCAATAGCAGCAGCAACAATATACCTCTCCCGTATTTTGTATTTGTATACTATTAAACGGATGTTTACATATTTTATTCATAACAGAATTTTATTATAATTTTTTTACTAAAGCAAAATAATTACTTTTGTTTTAATTCTTTAGCAATATATGGAACCAATAATTTCCATGCTTCTTCTGTAGGATGTCCTATATCAGATCTATATTTTGAATCATTTAAATTCTCTTTTGTTAAATCTGAAACAGAAATTAATTTTATCCCTTTTTCTTCCATATTTTTAAATAATACAGGATAACCATTATATAAATCCCAATATACCAGAACAACTAATTTGATATTCGGATTTATCTTTTTTAATTCTTTATTTAATTTATCAAAATGAATTAATGTATTCTCTTCTATGGAAGGAGTAGTATCTTTTTTTATTTTTTCCACTAAATATTTATTAAAAATTCTATAAGCCGGATGTCCTTCAATAAATGTATGTTTTGTAGTATATAGTTGAAGTTCATTATCCTTATTTAATATAAACTTGGGATATAAATATTTATTATAAATAAAATATTTATCAAAATATGGACCGGGATAAACAGATAATCTAAAACTATCCTTTATAACAGGAAGAACATATATAACATATTCACTATTTTTAATAATATCATCCAATTGATGACTTTGAACTTGAATAATAGCGTGCTGGATATAATCTCCACCTTTACCTCTATTATAGACAGGTCTTTTCATATAATCTGACAATTGGGCAGCAAATGTCCGATTATCGTTAAGTCCGAGACCTTCTGCATATCCGCAGCCAAATATAATAATTGACTTTTTATTTTTATAGTCTAAACCGCTTGGTTCTCTATATTGTGTTGTTTTTATATAATTTTCTATTGAGAAATTTTTTACATTTATAGATGGGAAGATAACATAAAAACAGAGCAAAAATACTATTACAGCAACTGCTAAAATAGAAAATATTTTCTTCATAAAACTACCTCTTAATTAAAACTTATTTTATAATATAAAATATATCATAAAAGGGAATCAAAATGAAATATATAAGTTGTTCTAATATACAAAACGGATTAAGATTTGAGTATAACAGTATCAAGTTTTGCTGTTTTATGGGAACTGACACACCTGAACCTTTTTACATAAAGAAGGATTATTACGGAGAAAAACTTAACTGGGATGAACTTCTTGAAAATATAAATACAGTAAGAAAAAACCAGAAATCCGGTATAATTGACCCGCACTGTAAAGGATGTTTCGGTTTAACGGAACAAGAATGGGATGACAATACAAAATTTAAATGGATACAAATAGCGCACTGGGCTGATTGTAATTGTTTTTGTACATATTGTTATCGTTATCAAAGCGACTTTGAAAAGCCGAAAAAACGCTATAAAATCATGCCTATAATAAAAGAACTTGACAGAATGGGGCTTATAGATTACAACGGAGAACTTGCATACTCAGGCGGAGAGCCCTCGTGTCTAAGAGAATTTGATGAAATAACTAATTTCTTTATAAAGAAGCAAGAACGACTGATAATGGTACATACTAATGCAATAAAACCGGTAAAATCAGTATTAAACGGATTAAAAACAGATACTATGTCAGTAACTGTCAGTGTTGATTGCGGTGACAGGCAAAAATATAAAGAGATTAAGCGAATTGATGCCTATGATAAAGTTATGAATACCCTTAAAAAGTATGTTAAAGCGCAAGGTAATAATAAGAATATGGTAAGATCCAAATATATTCTTATTCCAAAAGTTAATGACAATAAAGAAGATATAAATAAATGGATTGAAGAAACTTTAAAAATAGGAATACAAACTGTTATTTTAGATTTTGAAGCTGATTGGCTAGCCAGAAATTCAAACAACATTCCTGAATATATTGATGATTTGTATGAATATATTGTATCCGAAACAAAACAAAGAGGTTTAGAATTGCAGTTTTACGGAGTCGCTAATCAATACAGAACTATTATGGGAAAAGATTTAGACGGAATCGGACTTCATAACGGAGAATAATTTATTTTTTAATCTGTCTTTTAAAGATATAGGCTCTAACCCCGTAAAATATTCCCAGCCTTGAATAACTATATCTTTTGAATTCATAAATTCGGACGAATGAACCGTTTTAATAAGTTTATTATAATCAGGGTGCATTGGATTTTGTATATTAATTTTTTTATATGTATCTTCACATCCCTTAGAACAATCTAACCCCAAAAATCTTATTTTTGCTCCGATATCCCTGACAAAATGCAGCATTGGAATCATTTCTTTATAATTAATACTTGTAACGGTATAGTGAATTTCAAAACGTTCAATTTTTCCTGTTTTTTTAAGTTCCGACAAATATTTAATATTTTCTATTACTTTTTTATAATTTCCGCCTCTTACAATTTGGTTATAAGTATCTTCATAAAATGCGTGTAAAGAAACCGTCATCATTGAGATTCTGCCCAAAAGATTCAATCCTTCAATATTTTCCTTTGTGCACTGTATACCGTTCGTTATAATTTCAAATTTAATATCGGGAAATTTATCTGCAATATTTTTAATCAAATCTCTTGAAATTTTACTTGCAAAAACTTCACCTACTGCATTTGTTTTAACATATTTTGCATTTTTAAGCCACGGAGTGAGGATTTCAAGCAGTTTATCTTTTTTATCCTCAGGAATTAGTTTTGTATCTATTTTATAATTTTCACTTCTGCAAAAAATACATTTTACGTCACAAAATTCATCCAAACCCAATAGTATACGCTCTGGCGGATTGGAAATTAATTTAGGTTCAGAAGAGTTAATTTCTTCAAGGATTTCAAGGTTTTGACACCCCGGGCAAAGCGAAAAATCGTTATCATAAAGTTTTTGTCTGAATTCACGTGCTTTTTCACCGTTCCAAATTTCTTCATAAGACTGTTCGAATATATTACCAAACGAATATCCCCTAATCCAGCCGCAGCTACAGGGATATACATTACCATAAGGCATTATTTCCGCCAGAATATATGGATTAGGACAATATATATGCTTATTTTCCATCCTACCTGCCGTTATTTATATATCTTATTACATCCGTATAACCGCAGGTTGTTAAAATTTCTCTGTATGAGAGGTTGCATTTATGCTCATGAACATATTTAACAACCAGTTCAATATATTCTTTAACATTATCGGGACAATATTTATTTTTTTCATACCAGTGATGTTCAAGTTCAAGCTGTAAATTAGTTATGCCTAAATCTTTAACAATTTTAAGCCAGCTTTGAATTTCTTCTAAAGTATCATTGTATCCGGGAATGAAAATAAATTTTAAGCCTATCAAACTGTTACGAATCGGATCTAAACCTTTTTGATATCTTTTTATGTTTTTAATAACTTTATTAAAGCAATCGGCATTTTTTATTTTTTTATATGTTTCTCTGGTTCCGGCATCAAGAGAAATTGTGGGAGCCGAGCGCTTAAGTTCGATGGCTTTTCTTATCCACTTAGAATAATCAAAAGCCGCAGTATTTGTCATTATAAATATATTTGTTTTTTCCAGGAAAAATTTCATTAAATCAGGAAATTCTTTTAATACCGTGGGCTCGCCGCCTGTTATATTAACGTTTCCTTCATAGCTCAACATATTATTTTTAAGTGCGTCTTTTAAAACAGGAAGAATTTTCCATGGTTTCATTTTATTTAATTCTTTTTTACGTTCATGCGTATGGCAATATATACAATCTAACGGGCAATTTTCCCAGTGATTAATAAGAATATATTTAAGCTGCATATCTCCGGACCAGTCTTTAACTTTTAAACTGGGGCAGCCTTGGCAGATTGGAGGAATATCATTTTTTGCAAATCTGTCACGATATTCCTGTTTAATTTGTCTTATTTTATCCCAATCAAAAAGCTCACCTTTATAATCTTCAATTATTTTTATTGCTTCAAATTTCATGCACATTGAATACGAACATAAAACCGCCGCATCATATATAAAACACATTCCGTTTTCTACAAACTCACAAGATAAATATGCCATTTTATTTCCTCTTTATGTTTATAAAATTATTATATATTAAAGTTAAACTTTTTAAAAAACTCCTCTTCTTCAACTTCAACATGTAAGAATTTATAGTACATTTATTTGTATGAAATACCGGATTTTTCATTATCCTTACAAAATTATTATATTCAGGATGATTTTCATTGCAAATATTAAGCTCTTCAAAAACATCCTCATTAGTTTCAAGTTTTAGGAGTTCCAAAAATCCGACCGTAGCCCCCAATTCTTCTGCCATTTTCAAATAGTCTGCCATCTCTTTGTAGTTATATGAAGTTACAACAAAATTTAATATAAATCTATCCAGTTTGCCAAGGCGTTTTAACTCGGAAAGAAATTTTAAATTTTTCATTACTTTATCAAAATCGCCGTTTTTAACAAGTTTATCGTAAGTGGCTTTTTTTACGGCATGCAGTGAAATGGTTATAGATAACAATTTATCAATAATTCCCAGTTGTTTCAAATTTTCTTCATCACATAAAATTCCGTTAGAAATAAGTGAAAATTTAATATTAGGAAACATTTCGGATATTCGTTTTATTAATTTTCTTGAATGCGGGCTGAAAAGTGCTTCGCCTACACCTGATAAAACAACATTTTCAGCATTCTCCAGCATATCGGATATAATTTCATCCATATGTTCATCAAAATAAGATAAATCTTGTTTCTCATTGCAGTTGCGGCAAAATATACATTTTACGTTACATGTTGAATCGTAGCAGAATATAAAAGTTTTAGGTTTTGGTGTTATTTCTGAAGGCATTATATTTTGAGAACAATCTTTAACACATAAATCCAAATTACAATATTTATAATCATTGTTAATAAATTGTCTGCGAAATTCTCTTGCCCTATCCCCGTTCCATATTTCATCAAAAGTTTGTTCATAAATATTACCGAAAGAATAATTATTGCACCAAGGCGGGCAGCATACATATACATCACCTTGCATGCTTATCTGTGCTGCATTAAACGGAAATGTACATATTGAATCTTTCTCTTTCATAAATACCTCTTACTTAAAATATATAATAAAATGCGATATTTTGGTATAATATTTACAAAAGGAAGAACAAAATGCAATATAAATGCTGCAATCACATATTAGGAAGTATTGATTTAAGTTTTAACGGTTTTAAATATTGCAATGAAGTATGGGAGGGTCCTGAATTTATCCCATATAATGAAGAAAATGCTTTCTTTAAGAATGAAAAAAGAAGGCTTGATATTATTGACAATATGAAAAAAGGAATAATTCCGGAAAGATGCAAGCAGTGTCCTATGTTAGAAGAAAAAGACTGGAAAGAATTTGACGGTAAAATTTACAAAATTACGATTTTTAACTGGAAACACTGTAATGCCGCTTGCTTTTACTGTTCCGTACACTCTGAATATTCCGATAAAATAAAAAAAAGTTCTGATTATGATGCGCTCCCTATCATAAAAAATTTAATAACAGAAGGAAGATTAAATTCAGATACATTTATAGCATTTATGGGAGGAGAACCTACTATGCTTGAAGAGTTCCCTGAACTTGTCAGATTGCTTCTTTCAAAAAATTGCCGTATGGAAGTTTTATCAAACGGAATAATATTTGAAAGCGCCATTGTCGATATGCTTAATGCCGATAATTACAACTCTGTTTGTATATCCGTAGACTGTGGTTCTCGAGAAACATATAAAAAAATAAAAAAAGTTGATAAATTTGAAGATGTTAAATCCACTATAAAAAAATATGTTGAAAAAACAGGCAATAAATCAGACCGTGTTAAACTAAAATATATTGTTTTCCCAAATGTTAATGATAATAAAAAAGAAATAGATAATTTTTTTGCACTATGTAATGAAACTGGCGTAAAGACTGCAGCAAGAGCTGTTAATCACCTTGAGAGTAAAATGAATACCAAAAATCAGGCAATTGAAAAATCAGTTATAAAGAGCTATGAATATTTTGCTTCTCAAGCATTAAAATATGGTATCACATTACAGCCTGAGCCTTGGGCTGATGCTATTATAGAAAATAAAGTTTATAATTGCAGAAAAATTCCCTTGCTGCTTCGCATTAAATCCGAACTGCATTTTCTTTTCGGTTTAAAGTAGTAGCTAATCCCCCAGCCCGTTAATATTATTAATATCCTGCTTTTCTATTAAGGAAAAGTCTAGTTTATCCAATTCATCTTGCGTTAATACCCCGCCATTTTTATAAAAATCATTTAAAGCCTCATCTATAGGCTTAATTTTAACTGTGTAATCTAAAGGTATATTATTTTCAGTTTTTACAATATGGTAATATTTTAAAATATATCTTACATACAAAGGATATTTTTCTATTATGTATTTTTTTCCTTCATAATTATTATTTTTAATATTCATAGGTATGTTATCATTCCAAACTGATAATATATTATTTGTAGTTTCTGCAGGTAGAATTGCTGTTTCATACCCGTGAGTATAGTAAAAAACTGCTAACTTGTCAGATATATATATGCTTTTCTTTTTATTAATATCTGAAAAATTTCTATTTTTATAATTATTAAATATAAATATTAAACAAGGTACCAAAATTAAAATTAATAATATTACCTTTTTACTTTTGCTATTTTTTTGTATTAAAATTTTCCCTATCAAATATAATAATAAACTATATAGTATTATTTGTATATTTAACAATATCATACTATATAATATCCAAAATTTTGCATATAAATAATGGTTATAATAGATATACGGAAATGTTTCACCTAAAAAATATAATGAAATAGAGAACAAAAGAATCCCCACGTATGTATAAATAAAATATTTAACTATTCGGTTTTTATTTTCTATGCTTAAAAACTTAATAATTGTAAGGCAAATAATTGATGGTATCCAAAGAAATAAATTTTTTATAAATACTATATTTATAAGCATCCTAAGAAAAATAGGAATTGTTTCAATATTATAATATATTGATATATTCCAGGCATTAATTAAAGCTTGAGTTCCTACTGATTTATATGCTGTATATGCAGACATTAAGCATATAATAAGAGGATAATATATATATCCGTTTATTTTTACATTCTTATCCTTGATTTTTAATATAATATTTTCAATTAATAATATAGATAATAATATTAATGTAACAGCTGCAACTATTTCATTTCCTGTTCCTGTCAATAATGCCAATATACACAATATAAATATATCTTTTTTTGTAGGACTCTTTTTTTCAACATAATAATCTGATATTTTCAGCCATAGAGGTATAAAAAATATAAATGGTACTATGAATCCGCTAAAAAACTGCATTGTTGAATATATTGTATTATCTCCGGTTGGAACAATAAATGAAAATATAATAAAACAAGATAAAATGTATAATAAAAAGTTATATTTATTTAGATTTTCATCATGTCCTGAAAAACATTTTCCTATTATAAAAATTACGAATGTAAATAGACCCGCTTTTGTTAATCCTTCTGATACAAATGCAAAATTTTGAATTGGTATATTTAACGTTTCCGGTATTGTTTTTATCATTAATATATTAAACAGTTCTGTAAAAAACCGACCATGATAAAAGCTATAAGAATCAACCAATATATCCAACATATCATCCCAAGAAACTATTGCATATCTTAATTTATATGCCATATAAATAAAAATAAATATTAGGATAAGGAAATTCAAATATTTTATATTTTTTTTATTAAAAATTAATTCTTTTAGCATATTTTAGATTTACCAATTCTTAATTTTTTAATGATTATAATTTTTTTGCCCTGTTCAAAAAAGCAAGATTTAAATTTATATTAATTCTATATTTATTATATTTTTTTACTATTTTATTAAATTAAAATCGACTTTATTCAATTCATCTTGAGTTAATACTCCGCCATTTTTATAAAAATCATCCAGTGCTTCATCTATAGGTTTAAATATCATTGCATAATATATAGGTATATTAATCGGATTTATTTTATACGTTAATATATGATCCTGAAACTCATTAGGTTGTTTGGCATTCATATACATAACTATATATTTTAAAATTATATTTCTTTCATCAAATGACAAACTATCAAATATTTTTTTACTTATTACATTTTTATATTCTTTAAACATATAATCTGAATACACATAAATCTTTATATATTGAATAAATATATTTGCATGTTCTTCAATATTATAATATTTTTTTACATATTGTATATAATGGGGATATTTAAATCCGTAGTATATTTTATCTTTATAATTATTATTTTTAATATCAATAGGAAATAAATTATTAGATGTAGGAAGAATTATATCAATATTATCTGCCGGTAATATTGCTGTTTTACCTTGTTTGAAATAGAATACAGCAACTTTATCTGTTAAATATAAAGTTTGTTTTTTGTTTATATCCGAAATTTTCACATTGCTGTAATTATTAAATATAAACAGTAATGGTGGAATCAGCATTATAATTAAAAAGATGTTCTTTTCTCTTTTACCGATTTCTTGTGTTATAAAAATCCCCGTTAAATACAATAATATACAATATAATACTATTCTTAAATCTAACAATAAAATTTTATATAATATCCAAAATCTTGGATATATATAATAGTTTTCATCCAGAGTATAATCATATGTCTCTCCAAAAAAATATAATGAAAGATAAAAAATAACTATCCCTATATAAGTATATATCGCATATTTTATTATTTCGTTTTTATTCTCTATTTTTGAATATTTAATAAATACAAGACAAATAATTGATGGTATCCAAAGAAATAAATTTTTTAAAAATACTATATTTATAAGCATCTTAAGAAAAATAGGAATTGTCTCTAATTTAAAATAAGCTTTAATTCCCCAGTCTTCCAGAAGTTGTTGAGTTCCTGCTGCACTATATGCTATATATACTGCTATTAAGCATATTATAAGAGGATAATATATATATCCGTTTATTTTTACATTCTTATCCTTTATTTTTAATATTATATTTTCTATTAATAATAAAGATAATAATACTAATGTAACAGCTGCAACTAATTCATTTCCCGTTCCCGTCAATAACGCGAATATACACAATATAAATATATCTTTTTTTGTAGGACTCTTTTTAAAAATATAGTAATCTGATATTCTAAGCCAAAGCGGTATAAAGAATAGAAATGGTACTATATATCCGCAAAAAAACTGCATTGTATCAAATATTGAATTTAGTCCTTTTAATAAGGATACCAATAGAAAGAATGAGAAAATGTATATTAAGAAATTATATTTATTTAGATTTTTAACTTGTCCTGAAAAACATTTTCCTATTATAAAAATTACGAATGTAAATAAACCCGCTTTTGTTAATCCCTCAGATACAAAAGCAAAATTCTGTACATGTATTTTTAATAATTCAGGAAGAGTTTTCACCATAAATACACTAAACAATTCCGTAAAATAACGTCCATGTATAAATTTAACATTTCCAAGCAATATATCAGTTATATCGTCATTTACAACTATTGCATATCTTAACTTATATGCCATATATACAAAAATAAACACTAAAACAAGGGAATTCAAATACTTTATATTTTTTTTATTAAAGATTAGTTCTTTCAGCATATTCTTATACCGTTTTTTAGTATTTTAAAAAAGTTAAAACCCGTCAGCTCAATTTTAGATTCGCTGGTTTTTAGTATTTCCTCAATGATTTTATTATTTTTATTTGTTTTAAAATTCAAATCAAACCCAAGTCTTAAAAGTGTCAATGATTTTTGTTCAAAATCAGGTGATTTGGTAATATTTTTATATTTTGAGGTCAAGAATGCGGTTCTAAAAGGTGCAAATTTTTCACTTTGAACCAATTTGTCTATCTCATCCAATTGTTGTTTAGATAATTCATCAATATTTATATATACATTTTTATAAAAACTGTTATTATCAGCATTTTCTGTTATAAGATTTAAATCCTTATATAGATTTTTATTTTTCAAATAGAAATCAATTTGAGAAGATTTTATTCTTTTTGCCCTGTTCATAAAAGCGATATTTGAATTTAGCGTAATATTATATTGTTTTGCTTTATTTTCTGCATATTTTAGCATATTAAGAGTTCTGTTAATATATTTTTTATTTTCGCAGGTTTCGGAAGAGGAAACAGAGTGTTCTGCGTCAAATTGAACTTCCAAAATCCCCAAATTACTGCAATTTTTCAGCCACGAATCTATTTCACAGACTCTATCATTATAGCCTGTAAGCAGTATATATTTTAGAATAACAAAGTTTTTCAAACGGGAATGAGAAAGGTATATTTTCATATTTTTCATAACGATATCGAAAAATTTTGTACCTTTAATCTTTTCAAAAGTTTCTTTTGTACCGGAATCAACACTTGCGACGATAGCTGCGCTATTTACTTTTTCAAGAGCTTTACAAAGACTTTTTGACAGTTTTATTGCCGAGGTAGGAACATATATTTCATCAACATTATTTTGAGAAAATAAATCTACGAGCCAATCAAATTCTTTAATCAAGGTAGGTTCTCCACCGACGAAGCGAAGAGAGCCGTCAAATTTAAGCAATTTTTTTTCAATAAGTTCTTCAATAACAGGTTTGATATCAAATTCTTGTTCTCTATCATGCCTTTCGGGGATTCTGCCTATCGAGCAGTAAATACATCTTGAATTACATTTCATAATATGGCCTGCAGTCAAGTGATTTATATAATCTTCATCATCCCAATTTTTTTCGGCAAGTTCAAAGCAGCCGTCACATTGCACGGGGTAAATTCCCTTTTTAGCATTTTCTCTTAACTTTCGTTTTTCTGAGAAAATATAGTCCCAATTTAATGCTTCTTTTTTTAAATCCTGATAGATATAAAGTCTGTCATGAAATTCCAAATGATCAGTATTACAGCAGTGACCTAAACATATCTGCTGAGTACCCGGGTCTTGATAAATATATATTCCGTGTTCTAATAACCTGCAGCTTTTATACTTCATAAATAAATATTAGCACTTAAAGATATTTCTTCCAAATTTTATAAATAGTTATATATCATGATATAATCTGATAGAGAGGTAAAAATATGGGAAAGATGTACAGATGCAGATATTTAGCGCATGGGCTTTATATACATTATGATTGTTTTCGGCATTGTCATCTTTCAATTCATTCTCCGAAAGAGAGAGACAACAATTATATAATTCCATACACAGGTCCAAAAGACAGAGTTGACTGGGAAAGAGTATTTAAGATTAAGAATAAGCTTGTAAAAGAGATGAGGGAAGGTAATATTCCTGCATTTTGTCAAGGTTGTCATTGGATAGAGGAGTTTGATGAAAGTTCATCGGAGCAGTTTAATTCTGACATGGATAATTATCTTGATATGTTGTGGATAGGTCATTCTAACGAGTGTAATGCCAATTGCATTTATTGTTTTTCATATCAGCAAATACATGAGCACAAAACGATAAAGGGATATGATATATTTCCTTTGTTCAAAGAGCTTTTAGAGAAGAAGATATATAATATAGAGAAGAATCCTGATGCACATATTTCATTTGCCATGGGTGAGCCTACTATATTAAAGAAATTTGACGATATTATCAAAATTTTTGAGAAATACGGCAATAAGTTTTTTGCGCTTTATACAAACGGAATCCATTACAGTAAGATGACGCAGAAAGTTTTAGAGAATCCGGATGTTGAAATAAAAGTAGTCATTTCGCTGGATGCCGGTACTAAAGAGGTATTTAAGGAAGTAAAAAAAGTTGATAAATTTAAGGATGTATGTAATAACATCAAGAAATACGCACAAGCAGCAAAGAAGGCAAATCCTGTTGATTTAGGGGTAAAATACATTATCATTCCGAATATCAATGATACAAAGGAAGAAATAGACAAGTGGTTTGATTTATGTGTAAATAAGCTTGGGGTCAAATATTTAATAGCGGATGTTGAGGAGAAGTGGTTTGTAAGGCAGAATGGGGAGGTTCCCGAATATGTAAAAGAGCTTCTCAGATACATTAGAGAGCGCTCAATTGATGCGGGGATTGAGTTTGAGTTTTATGACAGAGCTTTAGTATTAAATCTGTAAGGGAAAAATGGGCAAGGAATATTTTTGTGACGAATTAAATAATGTATTATCCTGTTTTCATGACAGGATAATGTCGTGTTGCAGCGGGCAGATAGGGCCTGTATATTATGAAAAATACAGGGGGCAGAAAATAGACTGGGATGCTTTCAGGAAAGTAAAAGAGGATGCATTTAGTCTGTTAACTGAAGAAAATATAGATAAATCGCCTTGCAAGGGTTGTTTTTTTCTGAGGGAAAGAAGGCAGAGTGACAAAGTAAGTCCTAATTTTAATATGCTGAACATAAGCCACTGGACACAATGTAACTGCGGATGTATATATTGTGCAAGGATGCTTGATTCTAAGGGCAGAATTGACTTAAAGCCAATGAAAAGCGAATATTATGACATGCTGCCTTTATTAAAGGAATTATACAGGGAGAATCTGTTAGACAGGGAAAATTTAACCGTATGTATTCAAGGTGGAGATATTTCCGTTTTAAAAGAGTTTGAACCGATGGTTAAAGAATTTTTAAAGCAAGGTGTAAAAAGATTTAATATATTATCAAATAACATTGTATATCAGCCGATAATAAAGAAGCTTTTGAACAGGAATCTTGTTGATTATACAACTTCGCTGGATTGTGCAACGAGGGAAATTTATTATAAATTAAAGAGGGTTGATAAATTCAGGGAGTCGGTTAATAATTTAAGGAAATATGCAAAAGCTAAGTTTGGCGGATGTGTTACCGTTAAATATATAGTTATAGAGCATATCAACGATAATGTTGAAGAGGTAAAGAAGTTTGTAAATTTAATGGCGGATATCGGGATAAAGAGAATAGAGTTTATGATAGACAATAAATATGTACTCTTTACTGATTTAGAAAAGACGCCTATACCAAAGCATTACAAGGAATTATATTTAACATTTAAGCATCTTTGCGAAGAAAAAGGGATAATACTTCAAGTTTGGGATAAGACGAAATATATTTTGGATAAATATGTTTTAGCCGTTTAATTTTTCTTCAATCAGGTCTTGATTAACCATTTCTTTAATAATGTCATCGATTGAGTATTCTGTATGCCAGCCGAGGAGTTTTTGTGCTTTTGAGAAATCACCTATAGGATTCATTTTTTCAAGCGGGCGGGTGAACATAGGGTCAATATCAATAATGAGTTTACCCGTTTTAGCATCAAAAGCCTTTTCTTCTGTGCCTTCACCTTTAAAGACGAGGTCAATATCAAGTTCTTTAAAGGTTTTTTTGCAAAAGTCTCTAAGGCTGGTAGTTTTACCGGTAGCGAAGACAAAATCTTGTGCTTGGGGGTACTGCATAGCGAGGTACATACCTCTTACGACATCTTTAGCGTGTCCCCAATCTCTTTTAACTGAGAGGTTGCCTAAAGAGAGTTTTTCCTGTTTTCCGAGTTTAATTCTAACGGCAGCTTTAGTAATTTTTCTTGTAACAAAAACGGCAGGGCGTCTTTTCGACTCATGTGCGAAAGCTATTCCGTTTACAATAAACATACCGTGCTGTCTCATACACTTTGCGAGAAGAAAGGCATAAGCTTTAGCGCAGGCATAAGGATTTATGGGCTGCACCAGAGTATTTTCATTAAGTACTTCATCATCAACATTACCGAATATGTCAGAAGTAAGTGCCTGATATATTTTAACTTTTTGCCCCAAATCAAGAGCATTAACGGCATTTATCAAGCGTAAAAAGCCGACAGCGTTAACGTTTGTAGTATATTCCGAGAAATTAGAAGACAATCCGACGTGTGACTGTGCTGCGAGGTTATAGATTTCATCGGGGTTTGATGTTTTTACTGCTTTAAATATGCTTGCTTCATCTGTCATGTCGCCATAGAGTATATGCAGATTTTTATTGTTTAAAAGATGTTCAATTCTGTATTTATTGTTAACTGAGGACATTCTGACAAGCCCGTATACTTCATAATCTTTATCAAGTAACAGTTCAGCGAGGTAGCTTCCGTCTTGTCCCGTGATTCCGGTAATTAGTGCTTTTTTCATGACATTTTTTTCCCCAGTTTTGTGTATACATAGCCAATATTTGGGAAGAAAACATATTCAAGTTTATTTTTCAATGCTTCAGACTTAAAGAATTCAGCGAGTTGATATAAATTATTTAACAAATTTTCTTCATAATTCATTTCATTTAGAAGCTGGTTATAGACGTTAACGGCGACGTGTGTAGCGCCATTTTTCTTTGATTGTTTAATAAATTCTGCTATTTCTTTTTTTGAGTCATTAACATTCGGCACTATTACATATTTTGTGCATAATTTTTTTGAATATTCTTTAGTTTTAGCTTTTGAGTATTTTTTAAAATTATGCCAAACTTTATCAAAAGATTTAACTCTTTTAACTTTTTCGTGCATTTTTTTTGAACCTGCATCTATTGATATCATAAGGCTTATTGCGTTTTGTTTTATACCTTTTGCAATGAGGTCGGAATATTGAATATTATTTGTATGAATAATAATATTGTTAAAATTATTTTCGAGTAAGAAATCAATAATTTGGTTAAATTTAGGGTACAAAGTAGGTTCACCGCCTGCGAAATCTATTTTTGCATTTTTATCCAAGATATTGCGGTCAGTCATATCTTTAAGGATTTTAATCATATCATAGGGTTCAACGAATTTTTTATAATCCTGATGATATCTTGGCGAGTTTGGATTTAAGGGTTCAACATGACCAAGGCAGTATATACAATTTGAGTTACAAATCTGCCACGGTGAAAGCAGTATATATTTAATTTTTCTGTCATATTTATAATCGGATTCAATAATTTGCGGACAATTGAAACATTCTTTTCTCGGATTACCATTTTTAATATTTTCAATTTCTTTATCACGTTCAATAAAGAATTTATCCCAATCAATATTTTGCCCGTCAAAGACTTCATCGGGAATTTTAGGCCAGCCAAGACCGTTTGAAGCATTAGTCAGTGTACAATAGGTAATACCTATTGAATATACGTTAAAACAAACAGATGTACAATAACTTTCGCAAATTTTCACTGTTTATTCACTTTCAGCAACAACCGTAACAATTTGATTACCGTAGCTGTCGACGTGTCCGTCGGTTTTTTCGATAATATATCTTAAACCCTCTTTACCTTCAACTGCTTTTTGAGCGACTTCGAGAGCTTTTTCGAATTTGGAGTATTCCCCTATTTGTTTTCTTGAAAACTCTGAATAATCTTTTTCGGTTATAACGTGAAACATAAAATTCTCCTTTTAGTAATATGATACTACATAAAAAAGCTGTATGTAAATTAATACATACAGCTTTTATTTTATATTTTAACTATTTCTTTTTGAATAGTTTTATGAATTTAATGTAAGTGTTGTGAGTACCGTCTGAAATAGTGTTAACGGCATTTGAAATTCCTCTGCCCGTAGCTTTAGCGCCTGTAGCTATGGCGTTGCCTGTTGCCTTGGAAGCGGTAACGATTCCTCTGCCTGTAGCTTTAGCACCAGTAGCTATTGCGTTACCTGTTGCTTTTGAAGCGGTAACAATTCCGTCGCCCGTAGCTTTAGCACCAGTTGCTATTGCATTTCCTGTTGCTTTGGAAGCGGTAACAATTCCGTCACCTGTAGCTTTAGCGCCAGTAGCTATTGCGTTACCTGTTGCTTTTGAAGCGGTAACGATTCCGTCGCCCGTAGCTTTAGCGCCTGTAGCTATTGCGTTACCTGTTGCTTTGGAGGCAGTGACTATTCCGTCGCCCGTAGCTTTAGCGCCAGTTGCTATTGCATTTCCTGTTGCTTTGGAAGCGGTAACAATTCCGTCGCCTGTAGCTTTAGCGCCTGTTGCAATTGCATTTCCTGTTGCTTTGGAGGCGGTAACAATTCCGTCGCCTGTAGCTTTAGCACCTTTTGCTATTCCTCTGCCTGCTGCTTTTGTTCCGTTCTTTACATTTGCAACTGTATCATTTAAGTCAAACAGATAATTTATACCTGCCTGAAATCCGATACCGTTTATACCTGCATTACGTACATTAACTTGTCCGTAGGCAGCAAGTCTATCGTTCCAAACTTTTGTACCGCCTATTCCGTATTGCAGATACCCGTGATCCATTCTTACATTCGGCAGATGAACGTTTCCTGCATAGCCATCTACTTTGTCGTTGGCGAAGTACATATATGATACGGTTCCGTATAAGCTCCAGGTATCTTTTTGCAGGATTAAGTTTAACCCCGGTGCTATATTTATACCATTCAGCATGCCCGAGTTCATGCTCATTACACCAAAATCAGTACCCCAATTTTGTTTTCCGAATGCATTATATGCGATAAACAAATTAGGCTGAACCGTAAAGTCTTTAAACAATTCATAGTTATAAGCTGCTTTTGCTGCAGTGCCGGCGAACCAGTTGCCTGTAGTATCATTAAAGCCTGCAACATCCATATCGTTCATATATCCGCCGCCATAAGCAGTAACAGAACCTATGAAGTTATCTTTAATGAATGTACCCATAACGCCAAGCTGACCGCCATTTTGATACATGCTTACGCCGTCAAAGTGCTGGTGTCCGCCGTTATAGCCTACGTAACCGGTCGGAATAAATTCCCAATCATTTTTAAGTTCAACAGCAGGAAGGTCTGCACCTAACAGCATGCCGTATATGTTGTTTTTAACGCTAAGTCCGTGAGTTAAATCCATTTTATCGAATGAAACATAGGATTTAGACCATAGTCCGCCTTCTTTGTATGTTTTTTGGTAAGGCGCAAATAGAGCAGAAGCTGCAGCATATTTGTTAGCAAGTTTAGCGTTATCTAAAAGTCTGTCATTATGGAGTATAAAGTGGTTTGTAACTATATCATCAACAAGTAATTGACTTGTATACATTGCGATTGTTGCAACCTGACCTCTGAATACCTGAGGGTTATAGTGGTCTAAGAATGCTCTATAGTTGCCTTCACCCATGGATTCTAATCCGTAATAACCGATTGGAGTGAAAATCAATTTATCATTAGCATCAAAAGTAACATCACCACTTATATTATCTGCATTAAACAGTCTGAAATCAATATATCTGTCAATTGGGGCTCCGCCTTGGAATCCGAAATCTGAAATATTAAGATTTCCGCTGCCGTCAAGATTATCTATAATAAAGCTGTCACCTTGATGGTTTCTCGGGTTCAAATCAACTGTAAAGTTTGCCTTTCCGTCAACATTTAAATCACCAACGTGTGTATCGTGAAGTTCACCGTTTAGCATACCGAGAGTTGAATCACCGTCCATATAGAGTTCCGAAACATTCAGGTCTTGAACTCCTGCTCCGAATGATAAGCTTGATTTAT